>NZ_JADBGB010000001.1:1573750-2312500 GCF_015220045.1 Marivivens aquimaris
AGCCGCAGCCCCAGTCCGCCGATCCCCGCCAGATCGCGCCCGAAGAAACCAAGGTCACCGGCTTTGTTTTCAAGGTGCAGGCCAACATGGACCCCAAGCACCGCGACCGCGTGGCTTTCGTGCGTCTGGCGTCGGGCCACTTCGAGCGCGGCATGAAAATGACCCATGTCCGCACGAAGAAGCCGATGGCGATTTCGAACCCCGTGCTGTTCCTCGCCTCCGACCGAGAGCTTGCCGAAGAGGCTTGGGCCGGCGACATCATCGGCATTCCGAACCACGGCCAGCTGCGCATCGGTGACACGCTGACGGAAGGCGAAAGCCTCAAGGTCACCGGCATCCCGTCGTTCGCCCCGGAACTGCTGCAGAACTGCCGTGCGGGCGACCCGATGAAGGCCAAGCACCTCGAAAAGGCGCTGATGCAGTTCGCCGAAGAAGGCGCGGCCAAGGTGTTCAAGCCCGCATTCGGCTCCGGCTTCATTGTCGGTGTCGTCGGCGCGCTTCAGTTCGAGGTTCTGGCGAGCCGTATCGAGCTGGAATACGGCCTGCCCGTCCGCTTCGAGCCATCGCAGTTCAACTCGGCCCGCTGGGTAAAGGGTGACAAAATGGCGGTGGAGAAATTCATCAGCGCCAACAAGCAGCACATCAGCCACGACAACGACGGCGATGTGGTCTTCCTGACGCGCCTTCAGTGGGACATCGACCGCGTCGAGCGGGACTATCCCGACATCAAGCTGACAGCGACCAAGGAAATGATGGTCTAACGCCACTCAAAGCCGTCGGGAACCTCGACGGCTTTTTCTTTGGCCTTGTTCTTGTCCTCGCGGCGGCGGCGCTTGGCCTGAACGGCGATAGCGCTGAACAGCAGCACGAAACAGACCAGCCCGCACAGCGACAGACCCGTCGTGAACTCCTCGCCAGTCGCAGGCATCACAATGTACCGCCCGACCGCGTATCCCGTCAGCGCCACGCACGACAGGATAGACATGACGTAGGCGTAGAACAGGCGGTGCACGAAGGGCAGCGCGAACATCAGCAGCGACAGCGCAAGGAACAGGAACGCGATGGCCGAGGTGACGGACATCAGCACGAACGGGCTGTTGTCAAAGCTATAGGCCGCATTCCACGGCATCTCGGGATAGGCGAATTGCAGGATGATCCGCAACTTCGCCATCACCACAAGCCAGATCGAAGACGTGTAATAGATCACGTTGTCCAGCATCGACACGCGCGAAATCGTCAGCGTCGCAAGGGACGCCAGCAGCAAACCGAACGCGGTAATCGACAGGAACGGTGGCCAGTCAGCGCGGAGTTGCAGAGCCGAAGCATGGTGCGGGAAGAAAATGTTGAGCACGAGTCCAACCAGTGCGATGAATGCCGCAGCAATCGCAAACCCAGCTGGTTTCGTTATACCCAATCCCATCTATTCCGGCCTCGCTTCTCTCCTTTGACTGAAAATTCGACAACTGAAACGGGAAGTTTTCTGCTGCCACTATTAGACCAACCATTCTAAAAGTGGTGCGTAGCAAGCCGATTGCTACCCCTAACCTCGGGTAAAACTCAGTTTTATTGACGTTGCATCGCAAAAACGATAAGTGAGCACGATCCCAAAGGGGATTTTACGCCGCGGGGCGCGTTGGCAAGTTGCGTCCCATTAACCCGCCGGTCTGGACCGCCCGACCGCAGCAATGGACACGCATGACCAAATTTACCGATCTGAACCTTGATCCTAAGGTTCTCAAGGCTGTCGCAGACGCCGGATACGAAAGCCCGACCCCGATTCAGGCAGGGGCGATTCCGCCCGCCCTTCAAGGCCGAGATGTTCTCGGCATCGCCCAGACGGGCACCGGCAAAACCGCCAGCTTTACGCTGCCGATGATTACCCTTCTTGGCCGTGGCCGCGCGCGTGCGCGTATGCCCCGCAGCCTCGTTCTTTGTCCGACCCGCGAACTCGCGGCTCAGGTAGCCGAGAACTTCGACGTTTATGCCAAGAACACCAAACTGACCAAAGCGCTGCTGATCGGCGGTGTGAGCTTCAAGGAACAGGACGCTGCGATTGACCGCGGTGTCGACGTCCTGATCGCCACCCCCGGCCGCCTGCTCGACCATTTCGAGCGCGGCAAGCTGCTGCTGACCGGCGTCCAGATCATGGTCGTCGACGAAGCGGACCGTATGCTCGACATGGGCTTCATTCCCGACATCGAACGCATCTTCCAGCTGACGCCGTTCACCCGTCAGACGCTGTTTTTCTCGGCCACCATGGCGCCGGAGATCGAACGCATCACCAACACCTTCCTTCAGGCACCCGAGCGGATCGAGGTTGCCCGTCAGGCGACGACGTCCGAGAACATCAAGCAGTCCGTCTGCATGTTCAAAGCCAGCCGCCGCGACCGTGAGGGTAGCGAAAAGCGCCGCGTCCTGCGCGCGCTGATTGATGCCGAAGGCGACGCCTGCACCAACGCGATCGTGTTCTGCAACCGCAAGACCGATGTGGACATCACGGCCAAGTCGCTGCGCAAGTACGGCTACAACGCCGCTGCGATCCATGGAGATCTGGACCAGAAGCAGCGTATGGATACGCTCGATAAGTTCCGCGCCGGCGATCTGCGCATCCTGTGTGCCTCCGACGTTGCTGCACGCGGCCTCGACATCCCTGCCGTGAGCCACGTCTTCAACTTCGACGTTCCGTCGCACGCCGAAGACTACGTGCACCGCATCGGCCGCACCGGCCGCGCCGGTCGCAAGGGCACCGCGATGATGATCTGCTCGCCGCGTGACGAGAAGTATTTCGAAGCTGTCGAAAAGCTCGTCCAGATGGAGATCCCGCGCATCGAAAATCCGGCCAAGTCGGAATCCTCCGGCAAGGTCGAAGAGAACGCGGATCAGGAACAGCGCGAAAAGCCCAAGCGCAGCCGTTCGCGCCGCGCCAAGAAGGACGACGCTCCGCAGCAGCAGGTCGAAGAGGCCAAGCCGCAGCAGGCAGCCGAGCAGCCGAAGACTGAAAAGAAGGCCGACGCTCCGAAGCAGCACGAGCACAAGAACGACCGTCCGAAGCACAACAACAATAATCGTCGCGGCAAACGCGAAGACATGATCATCGGTATGGGCGACGACGCTCCAACCTTTATCCGTCTGAGCTTTGCCGAGCGTCGGGCTCTCGCGAGCTAATGATGCGCTGGCTGGCAATTTTGCTGGCAGTTCTGATTGGATCGGCGGTGCAGGCCGAAACCTGCACTGTCCGCGTCCATGGCATGGATATCTCCATCGACAGCGACCAGTTTGTCGATGATGACCTCGAAGTCAGTTCGGGCGAGGCGTGGTATCGCGCGCCCGGCAACCTCTTCCGCTCCCTCACCGACCGTGAACCAACATGCACGTCCGACGTCACCCTGACGTTTATGGCGAGCCTGACCGAGACCTATACGCCGAACGGCTACTGCCTCGACTTGGAGGACAGCGACGTCGGTTACCTGCTAGTGCCAGGAGAACGCAATTTTCGGGGAATGTGCGTCAAGACCGTCTGCGAGCGCATCGAAGGCACCGCGGACGAACTTAACGACATCTCTGGCCGCCTGACCCACCTCTTCGGAGAGCCGCCGTCCATAGGCGAAATCGCCCGCGCGGAAACGCTCGGCGCGACGATGGTCATGGGGTCGGAAGCTTTTGCGCAGAGCCAAGCGAACGCGATTGCGTCCAAGGTGATGCTCGCTGCGCTAAATGCGCCTGAATTGGCGACAGCCGGCACCGTTGCGCTGATCGCTGTCAACGGTGCCGCCTTTGCTTGCGGGATTTAAGCCAGACGGCTGATGATCACCGTGACTTCGGGCTTCTTGCCGATCTCGTTATTGCAGACGTTGCGGACGATGCGCGACAGCTCTTTCTCGAGCGCGTCATCATTGAGCAGCGTCTTATCGTCGGCGCGGTTGAGGTACTGCGACAGATCTTCTTCCAGCACATCGACGAGCGGCGCGGACGAACGGCCCAGCTCGGCCAGACCATTCAGTTCGCACCACGGATCACCGAGCGGTTCGTCGTTTTCGTCGATCAGCAGGGTGACAGTCACCTGCCCGTTCAGCGCCATGCGGATACGGTCGCGCACGATGCCGTCCATCGCGCCGATCTGCACCGTACCGTCGAGATAGGTACGGCCCGTTTCGACAAAACCGCAAACGCTCGGCTTATGGCCAGTCAGGTCAATCATCGTGCCGTTGACAGCAACAGTCGACGCATAGCCGTTGGCTTCAGCGATCTTCGCATGTTCACGCAGGTGGCGGTGTTCGCCGTGCATCGGGATGATGATCTCCGGATGGATGATCTCGTGCATCTTTTGCAGGTCAGGACGGTTCGCGTGGCCCGAGACGTGGTAGAGACCGCCGCGATCATCGACAACCTCGACGCCCTTTTCGGACAGGTTGTTCATGATGCGGATGACGCCGCGCTCGTTGCCCGGAATGACCTTCGACGAGAAGAGGAACGTGTCGCCTTCTTTCAGCGACAGGCCGAGGTACTTGCCCTGCGACAGCTGAGCCGATGCCGCACGGCGTTCACCTTGCGAACCGGTGACGATCAGCATGAGGTTTTCCCGCGGGACGTGATGCGCGTCCTCAGGGCTGATGACCGACGGGAAGTCCTCAAGGATGCCCGTTTCAATACCCGCTTCGACCATACGGCGCATGGCGCGGCCCAGCAGACAGATCGAACGACCTGCTTTCTTCGCGGCAATCGCCAGCGTCTTCAGACGTGCGATGTTCGACGCAAAGGTGGTCGCGACCACCATGCC
The DNA here is from genome assembly GCF_015220045.1 of Marivivens aquimaris. Lineage (NCBI taxonomy): Bacteria > Pseudomonadati > Pseudomonadota > Alphaproteobacteria > Rhodobacterales > Paracoccaceae > Marivivens > Marivivens aquimaris. The sequence goes on from NZ_JADBGB010000001.1 coordinate 1,578,528, forward strand.
CGGCTGGTCTTTGATGAAGTCGGTCAGCGGACCGGCCAGCTCGGATTCGCTGCGGCCCGGATTGGGCGAAAAGACGTTGGTCGAGTCGCAGACGAGCGCCTTGACGCCATCCTTGGCAATCTCCGCCCACATCTCTTCGTCGAAGGGCTCACCGACGACTGGGGTGTGGTCGATCTTGAAGTCGCCCGAGTGCACGACGCGGCCCGCAGGGGTATCGATGACCAGACCGCCGCTTTCGGGAATCGAGTGGCTGATCGGCGCGATGGAGACCTTGAACGGGCCAAGCTCGGTCACCGCCGGATAGGCACCAACGACGTGGACGATGCCGTCGGGCAGCATCTTTTCGTCCAGTTTGCGGCGCGCGATGTTCGACGTGAAGGTCCGTGCATAGATCGGCGCGCCCAGACGCTCCCACAGCAGGCCGACAGCGCCGACGTGATCTTCGTGCGCGTGGGTGATGAAGATACCCTCGATCCGGTCTTTGCGCTCTTCGAGCCAGGTCATATCGGGGAAAATCAGATCAACACCGGGGGTGCTGTCCATATCGGGGAAGGTCACGCCGAGGTCTACAACGATCAGGCGTTCCTGATCGGGCTTGCCGTAGCCGTAGACGTAGGCGTTCATCCCGATCTCTCCTGCCCCGCCGAGGGGGAGGTAAATCAAGCGTTCACTGCTCATGTGTTATCCTTATTAAACTCATGGATGACCGTCAGACCGTGCATGGTCAGATCATCTTCGATTTCATCAAAAAGCAGATCGGCCTGCTCGAAGAGCCGTGCCAATCCACCCGTTCCGATGATTTTCATCGGCGCATCCCGTTCGGCGCGGATGCGAGCGCAAATCTCTTTGACGAGGCCAACGTAGCCCCAGAAAATACCCGACTGCATACAGCTCACGGTGTTGGTGCCGACCACGCCTTGCGGGCGGCTGATATCGACGTGAGGTAGCGCAGCAGCAGCGCGGTGCAACGCCTCTAGACTAAGGTTCACACCAGGCGCAATGACCCCGCCTACATAAGCGCCGTCATCGGCTACTACATCGAATGTAGTGGCGGTTCCGAAATCTACAACGATCAGGTTGCCACCAAATCGATCATAGGCACCGGCAGAGTTCACGAGGCGGTCCGGACCGACCGTGGTGCCGTCGTCGACGCGGGGCATCACGGGCAGCAGACAGTCGGGTTTGCCCACAACGAGCGGGCGGCAGTTGAAGTAGCGGTCGGCAAGGACACGCAAGTTGAACACGACGCGCGGCACGGTGGACGAGATAATCACCGCGTCGATATTCACGTCGATCTTCTTGTGGCCCATCAACGTCGAGAGCCAGACGAAATACTGGTCCGCAGTCCGCTGGTGCTCGGTCGAGGTGCGCCACGTGGCAATGAACTCCGACCCGTTCCAGATCGAGAAAACAGTGTTGGTGTTGCCGCAATCAATCGTCAGAAGCACGGCGATCCTCCGTTAGAAATAGACGTCCGCAGCCGCGATGACCTTGGGGCCTTTCGCGGTGACAAGGATTAGGTTGCCGTCGTCGTCGATCCCGTCGAACGTGCCGGTAAATTCGTCGTTGGTGGTGCGGGCGGTAATCTGTTCGCCTAGGCGGGCGGCTTGCGCCAGCCAGTCACGGCGAATGCGTTCGAAGCCAAAGTAGAGCAGTTTCTGTTCCTGCGTGGCGTAGGCATTGGCGAGCGTGGCGAGGAACTCTTCGGGCTCGATGGTTTTCTCGATGGCCTCAAACAGGCTGACAGGCGCGAAAGTGGCGCCCTCTGCCGCACGGGGCGTGTGGGCGAGGTTCACACCGATCCCGATCGACAGCCAGCTGATACGGTTCCCTGCCCCGCTGCTTTCCAGCAGGATGCCAGCGACCTTGCCGCCATCCAGCAGCACATCGTTCGGCCACTTGGTCGCAAGCCGCGTGCGGTCGACGTAGAGCGCCAGCGCCTCGAACAGCGCGTTGGCGGCGAGGAACGACCGCAGGGCGGCGTCCATTGGCGTCAGGTCGGGTTTGGAAATCAGCGTTGCGGCAAGGTTACCCGCGGGGTTGTCCCACGCCCTTCCCCTGCGACCGCGGCCAGCGGTCTGACGGAGCGCCATGATCCATGTCGGAACACGGATCGAGGCCGCCCTACGGGCAGCCTCGGCCATTGTGCTGTCGACCTCGTCCAGAACAACGAGGTCGTAGCCTTCGGGCCAGTGCGGCCCAGCATCAAGTTCAGTTGACAAGCGACTGCGCCGCAGCGGCTGCAATGCCTTCGATACCGAAGAGGTTGAACAGACCCAGCAGCATGATCGCTGCCGATGCCATCAGAGCAGCCCAAGCAACCGGCGACATGGTGCCGTCCAGACCGTCCTTTTCTTCACCGAAGTACATGTAGAACACGATGCGCAGGTAGTAGAACGCACCGATGACCGACGCGATGCCGCCCAGAACGGCGAGCCAGACGAGGCCCGACGAAAGCGCAGCGGTGAACACGCCGAACTTGGCGAAGAAGCCGAGGAACGGCGGCACACCGGCAAGGCTGAACATCAGGAACAGCAGAGCCATGGCGCGGAGCGGTTGCTGGCGCGAGTACATCTTCAACATATTGATGTCGGCGACAGGGGTGCCGTCCTTCTCCATCGACAGGATGAACGCGAAGGTACCGATGTTCATGGTGACGTAGATCGCCATGTAGATCAGCATCGACTGGACGCCAACGGCCGTACCGGCAGCGAGGCCCATGAGCGCGAAGCCCATGTGAGCGATCGACGAGTAAGCCATCAGACGCTTGATGTTGCGCTGACCGATCGCTGCAATACCGCCGATGAACATCGACAGGATCGCGACGAGCGACACGATCTGCTGCCAGTCGCCAACGATGCCGCCGAATGCGTCGAAAGCAACACGGGCGAAGAGGCCCATGGCAGCGACCTTCGGTGCGGTTGCGAAGAACGCGGTGACCGGGGTCGGCGAGCCTTCGTAAACGTCCGGGGTCCACATGTGGAACGGAGCGGCCGAAACCTTGAAGGCGAAGGCCGAGAACATGAACACGAGGCCGAACAGCAGGCCGATCGACACTTCGTCGCCGGTTGCAGCAATGATGCCCGAGAACAGCGTGGTGCCGGTGAAGCCGTAGGTCAGCGATGCACCGTACAGCAGCAGACCGGACGACAGGGCGCCAAGCACGAAGTACTTCATACCCGCTTCGGTCGACTTCACGCTGTCACGACGCAGCGAAGCCACGACGTAGAGCGCGAGCGACTGCAGTTCGAGGCCCATATAGAGCGCCATCAGGTCTCCGGCCGAAACCATGACCATCATACCCACGGTCGCGAGAGCGACGAGCACCGGATATTCGAAGCGCAGCAGGCCGCGGCGCGACATGTAATCGCGGCTAATTGCCAGAACCGCAGCAGCCGAGACAAGGATCGTTACCTTGGCGAAGCGTGCGAAGGCATCGTCGTTGAACATGCCGTCGAAAGCGGTCTGATCGCCCGAACCGGAGACGCCGATCCAGAAGGCCAGCACGAGGAAGACAGCAACCGTAGCCCAGTTGACGACCGAGGCGACTTTGTCCTTGCCGGTGTAGACGGCAATGAGCAGCGCGGCCATCGCGTAGAGCGCCAGAAGAATCTCCGGCAGAACGATCTGAAGGTCTTGAGAGATCATTTTCCCTGCTCCTTAGTGCGCGGCTGCCGGCGCGGCGTGGTCGGCTTCGGCGGTTTCATGCATCAGGCCTGCATCGGCCTTTGCGGTTTCAACTTGCTCGACCAGAGCAGCGACGCTCGGGCTGATAATGTTGGTGACGGACGCCGGATAGATACCCAGCAGAAGGGTCATGAAGACCAGCGGTGCGAAGATCAGTTTTTCGCGGCGGGTCATGTCCTTGATCGACTTCAGGCTTTCCTTGATCAGCTCGCCCATGACGACGCGGCGGTAGAGCCACAGCGCATAAGCTGCCGAGAAGATCACGCCGAGCGCAGCAACCGCAGCAACCCAGGTGTTGACCTTGAAGGTACCCATGAGGGTCAGGAATTCACCGACGAAGCCCGAGGTGCCCGGAAGGCCGACGTTTGCCATGGTGAAGAACATGAAGACAAGCGCGTAAGCCGGCATCTTGTTCACGAGACCACCGTAGGCATCGATGTCGCGGGTGTGCATACGGTCGTAGATCACGCCAACGCAGAGGAACAGAGCGCCCGAGATGAAGCCGTGCGACAGCATCTGGAAGATCGCGCCGTCAAGGCCCTGCTGGTTCATCGCGAAGATACCCATGGTCACGTAACCCATGTGGGCAACGGACGAGTAAGCGATCAGCTTCTTCATGTCTTCCTGCACCAGCGCGACCAGCGAGGTGTAGACAATCGCGATTGCCGAGATCCAGAGGACGAAATCCTGCAGCACGTCAGCGCCAACGGGGAACATCGGGAGCGAGAAGCGCAGGAAGCCGTAGCCGCCCATCTTCAGCAGGATCGCAGCAAGGATAACCGAGCCAGCGGTCGGGGCCTGAACGTGGGCGTCCGGCAGCCAGGTGTGGACCGGCCACATCGGCATCTTCACAGCGAAGGATGCGAAGAACGCAAGGAACAGCATGGTCTGGAGACCGCCGGTGACCGAGATGCCCAGAACCGAGATGGTGGTCGATGCGAACTCGAAGTCGAGCAGCGCGGTCGTGCCTTCACCGCAAGCACCGATACATGTGGTGCCGGCCTGAGCGTACATGACGATCATGGCGACCAGCATCAGGATCGAGCCGAGGAAGGTGTAGAGGAAGAACTTGAACGAAGCGTAGATGCGGTTCGCACCACCCCAGATGCCGATGATGAGGAACATCGGGATAAGGCCGGCTTCGAAGAAGACGTAGAAGAGAACGAGGTCCAGTGCCATGAACACGCCGAGCATCAGCGCTTCGAGCACGAGGAACGCGATCATGTATTCCTTGACGCGGTGGGTCACATCCCAAGCCGACCAGATGACCAGCGGCATGAGGAACGTGGTGAGCATCACGAACAGGACCGAGATCCCGTCAACACCCATGCGGTAGTGCAGACCCATCAGCCATTCGTGGTCTTCGACGAACTGGAAGCCAGTGTTCGAGCTGTCGAAGCCGCCAAGGATGAACAGCGACACGAAGAAGGTTGCGAGAGTGGCGATCATCGCCACCCACTTTGCATTCCGGCGGGCGCCTTCGTCGTCACCGCGCAGGAACAGGGCCAGAATGCCTGCTGCCAGCAGCGGAATGAAGGTTACGATCGAGAGAAGGTTTTCCATTAGTGCGATCCCCCGGTGAGCGTCACCCAGGTCAGAATTACTGCGATGCCCAGAACCATCGCGAAGGCGTAAGTGAACACATAGCCGGACTGGGCGCGGCCTGCGAGGCGGGTCAGCCACGGGACAATGCCCAGAGCTACACCGTTAATCCCGCCGTCGATGGTGGCCTCGTCGCCCTTCTTCCAGAGGAAGGCACCGATGCGCTTCGACGGACGAACGAACACAGCGTCATAGAGTTCGTCGAAGTACCATTTGTTAAGCAGGAAGTTGTAAAGCATCGGCTGGTTCGCAGCGAGCTTGCGCGGCAGCGACGTGTCGCGGATGTAGAACAGCCAAGCGACGAACAGACCGATCAGCATGGCGAAGAACGGGCTCGTCTTCACCCAAACCGGCGAGTGGTGCGCTTCGTCGAGAACTTCGTTCGAAGCTTCCGACATGTAGATCGCGCCGAATGCAGCCTCGTGACCGGCATCGCCGTGCGCAGCCTCTTCGCCGTGATCGGCAGCAGCAACCTCTTCGGTGCCGTGCTCTTCGGTGGCGACAGCGCCGTGATCGTCGGCCGCAGCTTCTTCGCCATGACCTTCGGCAGCTGCCACTTCGTGGTGCGGCATGCCGAAGAACTTGGTCATCTTGTCATGATCGCCGAAGAACGGGTTCAGCCAGATCATACCAGCGAAGATCGCACCCAGAGCCAGAACGCCGAGCGGGATGGTCATGACCAGCGGGCTCTCGTGAGCGTGGTCGTGAGCGTGGTGATCGCCGCGCGGCTTCCCGAAGAACGTCATGAAGATCAGACGCCAGGAGTAGAACGAGGTGAACAGAGCCGCGATGACCAGCATCCAGAAGGCGTAGCCGTTACCCGAAGCGTGGGCGCTTTCGATGATCGCGTCCTTCGAGAGGAAACCAGCGAAACCGATGGTGGTGAGCGGGATGCCGACGCCGGTGATGGCGAGGGTACCGATAACCATGGCCCAGAAGGTCAGCGGGATCTTCTTACGCAGACCGCCGTAGTTCCGCATATCCTGTTCGTGGTGCATCGCATGGATGACCGAACCGGCGCCGAGGAACAGCATCGCCTTGAAGAAAGCGTGCGTGAAGAGGTGGAACATCGCCGCGCCGTAAACGCCAGCACCGGCAGCCACGAACATGTAGCCGAGCTGCGAACAGGTCGAGTAAGCGATGACGCGCTTGATGTCGTTCTGAACGAGGCCGACGGTCGCTGCGAAGAACGCGGTGGTCGCACCGAGGTACATGATGAATGATTTGGTTTCCGGTGCGTATTCGAACAGCGGCGACATGCGGCAGACGAGGAAGACGCCCGCGGTCACCATGGTCGCAGCGTGGATCAGGGCCGAAACAGGGGTCGGGCCTTCCATCGCGTCCGGCAGCCAGGTGTGCAGGATGAGCTGCGCCGACTTACCCATGGCACCTACGAAGAGCAGGAAGGCCAGAAGGTTGGCCGCGTTCCAGTCGCGCCAGAGGAAGGTGATCTCGGTGTCGGCGATGGTGCCAACGTTCGCGAAGATGGTGTCGAAGTCGATCGAGCCGGTCAGCATGAACAGACCGAAGATGCCCAGAGCGAAGCCGAAGTCACCGACGCGGTTGACGACGAATGCTTTCATCGCCGCAGCGTTCGCGCTCGGCTTCTTATAGTAGAAGCCGATCAGCAGGTACGATGCGACACCCACGCCTTCCCAACCGAAGAACATCTGGACGAGGTTGTCCGAGGTGACCAGCATGAGCATGGCAAAGGTAAAGAACGACAGGTACGCGAAAAAGCGTGCCTTGTAGTGCTCGTGATGACCCCAGTTCTCGTCGTGGGCCATGTAGCCCATCGAGTAGAGGTGAACGAGCGACGACACGGTGTTGACGACGATCAGCATGATCAGCGTCAGACGGTCGATGCGGATCGCCCACGAAGTCTGGAGGTCGCCGGATTCGATCCAGCGCAGCAGGTTGATATGGTAGGCGTTTCCGTCGAAGCCGAGGAAGAGGATCCAGCTCAGCAGCGCACAGAGAAACAGAATACCGGTCGTAATGATCTGAGCGGTCTTTTCACCGGTCAGTCGCCAGCCGAAGCCGGCGATAAGGGCTCCGACAAGAGGAGCAAGAAGGACAATCTTTTCCATGTCGGATCAGCCTTTCATCACGTTGACGTCTTCAACGTCGATGGTCCCGCGGTTGCGGAAGAAACAAACCAGAATGGCCAGACCGATGGCGGCTTCGGCAGCAGCGACGGTCAGGACGAACAGCGTGAACACCTGGCCGACCAGGTCGTTCAGGTAGGACGAGAACGCGACGAAGTTGATGTTGCAAGCCAGCAGGATCAGTTCGATCGACATCAGCAGGATGATGATATTCTTGCGGTTCAGGAACAGGCCGAAGATCCCGATCACGAACAGGGCCGCAGCCACCGTCAGATAGTGTTCAATTCCGATCATTTGTTCCGTCCCTCGCTTTGCTTGTTCGCGAAATTTGGCATTACAGGCCCTGCCCCGGTTTGATGTCTTTCAGCTCCATGGCCTTTGCGGGGTCACGGTAGAGCTGGGCGAGCACGTCCTGACGCTTCACGTCCTTGCGGTGGCGCAGGGTCAGAACGATGGCGCCGATCATGGCGACCAGCAGGACCAGACCGGCCAGTTGGAAGAGCATCAGGTATTTATCGTAGACCAGCAGGCCCAGTGCGGCGGTGTTGTGGACGTCACCGGCGGGCGCGGCGAGGCGCGTCTCGAACCCGGCGGAGTAATCCCAAGCGCCGTAAGCCATGGCGAGCTGGATGATGATGACCACACCGATCAGCAGAGCGAGCGGCATGTAGCGGGCCATCTCTGCCTTCAGTGCGGCAAAGTCGATGTCGAGCATCATGACCACGAAGAGGAAGAGAACCGCGACGGCGCCGACGTAGACGATCATCAGCAGCATGGCGATGAATTCCGCGCCCAGCAGGACGAAAAGCCCCGCCGACGAGAGGAAGGCGAGGATCAGCCAGAGCACCGAGTGGACGGGGTTACGGCTCAGCACCGTGAACAGCCCGCCCGCGACAGTCGTCAGCGCAAAGGCGTAAAATGCGATATCAGCTACACTCATTCGTCGCGGTCCTTTTTCGTGTCCTCGGCCATCGCTTCATTCGCGAGTGTCATGGCCTTGGTCATTGCGGGGACGCCTCCGAACATCGCGGCTTGTGCGATGGTCTCGGCGATCTCCTGTTTGGTTGCCCCCGCCTCGCGCGCATGGCGGACGGTCAGGCGAATTTGCGATTCTGCTTGAGCGCCCAGAATGGTCAGGCCCATCAGGGTCAGCAGAAGGCGTGTCTTGGCATCCAGACCTTCAGGGTTGAAGGTCTTGCCCATCATCGCTTCCATCATTTCGGAAGGCATGGTGGGCCAGAGCGTCTCGAACCCCTTGGGCATAAACGATTCCAGCGCCGGATTGAGCGACTTGGCCCAGTCCTGCCCCGCCTTCATCATGGCTTCAAAGGGGTTCTTTGAGTCGGTCATCGGTACGGCGCATCCATTTCGAGGTTGCGGGCGATTTCGGCTTCCCAACGTTCGCCGTTCGAAAGCAGCTTCTCTTTGTCGTAGAAGAGCTCTTCGCGGGTCTCTGTCGAGAATTCGAAGTTCGGACCTTCGACAATCGCATCAACAGGGCAGGCTTCCTGACAGAAGCCGCAGTAGATGCACTTGGTCATGTCGATGTCGTAGCGCGTGGTGCGGCGCGAGCCGTCTTCGCGGGGTTCCGCGTCGATGGTGATCGCCTGCGCCGGACAGATCGCTTCGCACAGCTTACACGCAATGCAGCGTTCTTCGCCGTTCGGGTAGCGACGCAGCGCGTGCTCGCCGCGGAAACGCGGGGACAGCGGGCCTTTTTCGTGCGGGTAGTTGATCGTCGCCTTGGGAGCGAAGAAGTACTTCAGACCCAGCTTGAAGCCTTTTGCGAAGTCCGCCAGCAGGAAGTATTTGGCGGCGCGGCCGTAATCGATCTGCGTCATGGATCAGCCTCCGATCGTCCAACGGGCCCAGAAAGCGCCGAGGACTTCGTATTTTGCGAGGAAGGAAACGAGCACCACCCAAGCCAGCGACATCGGCAGGAAGACTTTCCAACCCAGACGCATCAGCTGGTCGTAGCGGTAGCGCGGAGTGATCGCCTTCACCATCGCGAAGATGAAGAAGCAGAACACCATCTTGATAATCATCCACAGGATGCCGTCCGGCAGGAACTCGATCGGGGACAGCCATCCGCCGAGGAACAGCAGCGACACGAGTGCGCACATCAGCACGACTGCGGTCAGTTCGCCAATCATGAACAGCAGGAACGGGGTCGACGAGTATTCCACCTGATAACCGGCAACCAGTTCCGATTCCGCTTCGGGAAGGTCGAACGGCGGACGGTTGGTTTCAGCCAGAGCCGAGATGAAGAAGAGGAACAGCATCGGGAAGTGCGGCAGCCAGTACCACGACAGGATGCCGTAGCCGTCCTGCGCACGAACGATGTCGCCGAAGTTCATCGAACCGGTCGAGATGATCACGCCAACGATGATCAGACCAATCGAGACTTCGTAGGAAATCATCTGTGCTGCCGAACGCAGCGAGCCGAGGAACGGATACTTCGAGTTCGAAGCCCAGCCGCCCATGATGACGCCGTAAACTTCGAGCGACGAGATCGCGAAGACGTAGAGGATGGCGACGTTGATGTCGGCCAGCACCCAACCGTCGTTGAACGGGATAACCGCCCAAGCGATCACGGCCATAACGAACGAAATCAGCGGCGCGAGGAAGAAGACGAACTTGTCTGCGCCGGCCGGTACGACGACCTCTTTAACGATGTACTTCAAAAAGTCCGCAAAGGACTGCAGCAGACCGAACGCGCCAACGATGTTCGGGCCCTTGCGCATCTGGACCGCAGCCCAGACCTTGCGGTCCGCGTACATCAGGAAGGCCAGTGCCACCAGAAGCGGCACGAGGACCAGAAGGCACTGACCGAGAGTCAGCAGCAGGATCCCAAGGTTGGTCGTGGTGAAGAATTCAACCATATTCGTCCCCTTACACCGTCGGTATTTCCGATACGCCACAATCGGCTACCGTAACTTCGGCGTCTATTGTCCTGAGCCCGCGCGGAAGCGCCGGCGAGATAGTGTAGACAGCATCCGCAACCCAGATCCCAAAGTCTTCTTCGACCGTGGTGCGTATGTGCCGCGCAAACCCGTAACCACGGATCAGCGCATATTGTGCAGCGGCGCATTCGGCGTACTTCGTGACGTCCGAAGGCCCGCGAGCGCCCGACATTCTGACCCGGAAATTGACCAGGTCGCCGTCGAGGAGCCGTGTTTCGACCCCTTGGTAGTCCGGGCGAAAGTCGCCTGCCCCACCGATAGCGCTTTGGGATGCTGTGCACCCCGCGAGTAACAGCGATGCGATGACCGCTGCCCGCATTGTCTTATTCAGCCGCAACCTTGGGCTCGGCAGCGCGGGCTTTGGCCTGCGCGGAAAGTTCGGCCATCAGCTGCGATGCGCGTGCAATCGGGTTGGTCAGGTAGAAGTCCTTGACCACGTTGCGGAAGGTCGCATCGCCCAGTTTGCCGGTTTCCAGCGGTGCCCACTCGTTTTCGACGACTTCGTCGATCTGAGCGAGGTGCGGAACGTCGGCAACCAGCTTCTGGCGGAGTTGTGCGAGGCTGTCCCACGGCAGGGTCGCGCCAAGTTCGGCGGACAGTGCACGAAGGATCGCCCAGTTTTCTTTGGCTTCACCCGGAGCGAAGCAAGCGCGGAGCGCGAGCTGCGGACGGCCTTCGGTGTTTACGAACAGGCCGTTTTCTTCGGTGTAGGCGGCAGCCGGCAGGATGATGTCGGCGCGGTGTGCACCGCGGTCGCCATGCGAGCCCTGATAGATGACGGTCGCGCCTTCGCCGACTTCAACTTCGTCAGCGCCGAGGTTGAACACGACTTCCGCACCGTTCAGCGCTGCGTCGAGGCCGCCTTCGGTGACAGCGCCTACGTCCAGCGCGCCAACTGCCGAAGCAGCGGTGTGCAGAACCAGCAGCTTGGAGCCACCGTTCGCAGCCAGCTGCATCGCAGCAGCCAGAACAGCTTCGCCGTCGGCTTCGTTCAGAGCGCCCTGGCCGACGATGATGACACCGTTGCCTGCGTTCTTGCCCGAATCCAGCAGCGACTGGAGCGCCGCACGGTCGTTGCCGAGGTTGTCGTAATCGTAGGTGAAATCACCGCCCTCGCCCACAACAGCCACGTTCGCGCCGCGCAGCCATGCTTTGCGGATACGTGCGTTCAGGACCGGAGCTTCGACGCGCGGGTTGGCGCCGATGATGACGATGTTCTCTGCGGTATCGAGGTCTTCGACAGCAGCGTTACCGACGTAAGCCGAACGGTTGCCAGCAGGCACGCGCGAACGGTTGGTACGGGATTCGACGTTGCCGCCGAGGCCTTCGACCAGAGTCTTGAGGCTGTAGGCTGCTTCGACGTTGACCAGATCACCGATCAGACCGGCGACCTTCTTGCCCTTCATCGCGGCAGCGGTAGCTGCGAGAGCCTCGCCCCACGATGCTTTGCGGAGCTTGCCGTTCTCACGGATATACGGCGTGTCGAGGCGTTGGCGACGCAGACCGTCCCAAACGAAGCGCGACTTGTCCGAAATCCATTCTTCGTTCACGCCGTCGTGGTTGCGCGGCAGGATACGCATGACCTGACGGCCTTTGGTATCGACGCGGATGTTGGAACCCAGAGCGTCCATCACGTCGATGGTTTCGGTCTTGGTCAGTTCCCACGGACGGGCGGTGAAAGCGTAAGGCTTGGAAACCAGCGCACCGACCGGGCAGAGGTCGATGATGTTACCCTGCATATTCGAATCGAGGGTCTGGTTCAGGTAGCTGGTGATCTCTGCATCTTCACCGCGGCCGGTCTGGCCCATCTGCATGATGCCGGCGACTTCGGAGGTGAAGCGGACGCAGCGGGTGCAGCTGATGCAGCGGGTCATGTGGGTTTCGACCAGCGGGCCAAGATCGAGGTCGTCCACAGCGCGCTTCGGTTCGCGGAAACGCGAGAAGTCGACACCGTAGGCCATCGCCTGGTCCTGAAGGTCACATTCACCACCCTGGTCGCAGATCGGGCAATCCAGCGGGTGGTTGATGAGAAGGAATTCCATCACGCCTTCGCGCGCTTTCTTCACCATCGGAGAGTTCGTCTTGACGACCGGCGGCTGGCCTTCCGGTCCAGGACGGAGGTCTTTGACCTGCATGGCGCACGAAGCAGCAGGCTTCGGCGGACCACCTACGACTTCGACGAGACACATGCGGCAGTTGCCCGCGATGGACAGACGCTCGTGGTAGCAGAAGCGCGGGACTTCGATTCCGGCTTCTTCACAAGCCTGAATCAGCGTCATGGCACCCGGTACTTCCAGCTCAATCCCGTCGATGATGATTTTTTTCAAATCGGACATGGCCAGCCTTTTGGTTCTTGTCGCTCCGACGCAATGCCGATCGCGCAATGCACGATTAGGCACTCGGTCGCGGGCGTTCTAACGCGGCTTGCCGCGCTACGCCAGTCGTTACGACACCAAAAGGCGTGGAAAATTCACGGCATATCCGAAAAGAGCGCACCAAATACCCGAGAATATGGCTTGCAACGGCCTTTCGAGCAGATTGCCGCAAATATATGCGACTTTCAGGATGTTACCGATAGACTCGGAAATGATACAAAAAGGCCCGCCGAATGGGCGGGCCTCATATCCGAGTGATTCAGTGGATTAACGAACCCACAGTCGTGTTCGCGGCCATCTCGGCCTCCCCTACCGCGCAGTAGGTCGCATCATTGCCGGACACCGCGCCCTTATCGGCAAGGCGCTGGCGAGCGATGTCTTCGAGGCGGGCTTTCTCGACCTTGTCGTCCACATAGGCGTCGATCTCGTCACCGCTGTAGCCCAGTTCGCGGGCACGGCTCTTGAGGCCGTTGAGGTAGGAATATCCACGGATCAGGCGAACGCTGATGTTGTCGCAATTGTCGGCGATCTCGATTGCCATACCGGCAGCAATCAGGCCCTCGCTGATTTCGGTCACGTCCTTGAGCGGCGTCTGCGCGCCCGACGCCGTTGCGATAGTCGCTGCAAGCAGGGTCGGAAGAATGAGTCTGCGCATGGTCGTCCTTTCGTTGAATGCGGGGCATGAAATGGAGCGAACCCCACCGCTATTCAATATCACCCCGCCAAAACGTGATTGCATTCGCAGAAACGAGCCGCGGCCTGCCTCTGTTTTCCAGAGTGCAGGCCGCTTGGTCCGTGAGTGGACTAGCGCCCGTCGCAAGACGAACCAGACGTCACTACACATCAAGGCATGTGAATACGATAGTGGTTTTCCCCACCTGCGAAAATGCACAGAAACGCAAAAGGCAGCCCGAAGGCTGCCTTACGCTAAGTCACTGTTCTGCTTAATTATTCAGCGGCGATGCTCTTGCCGTTGACGCGGTCTTCGATCACGTCGCGGAAGTTGCGGATCAGACCCTGGATCGGCCATGCAGCGGCGTCGCCGAGCGCACAGATCGTGTGGCCTTCGACCTGCTTGGTCACGTTGAACAGCATGTCGATTTCTTCGACCGACGCGTTGCCCTGAACGAGACGCTCCATCACGCGCATCATCCAGCCGGTACCTTCGCGGCACGGGGTACACTGGCCGCAGCTCTCGTGCTTGTAGAACTTCGACAGGCGCCAGATCGCTTTGATGATGTCGGTCGACTTGTCCATGACGATGACCGCTGCGGTGCCGAGGCCCGAACCGAGCTCGCCCCGCAGGTAGTCGAAGTCCATGATGGCGTCTTTCATCTTCTCGCCGCGCACACACGGAACCGACGAGCCACCCGGAATAACGGCAAGCAGGTTGTCCCAGCCGCCACGGATGCCGCCGCAGTGCTTTTCGATCAGCTCTTCGAAGGAGATCGACATCTCTTCTTCAACGACGCACGGGTTGTTTACGTGGCCCGAGATCGCGAACAGCTTGGTGCCCGCGTTGTTCTGGCGGCCGAAGCCCGAGAACCACGACGCGCCGCGGCGCAGGATGGTCGGAACAACAGCAATCGATTCGACGTTGTTCACGGTGGTCGGGCAGCCGTAGAGGCCCGCGCCAGCCGGGAACGGCGGCTTCATGCGGGGCATGCCCTTTTTGCCTTCGAGGCTTTCGATCAGCGCGGTTTCTTCACCGCAGATGTAAGCGCCAGCACCGTGGTGCAAATAGAGATCGAAGTCGTAGCCCGAACCGGCAGCGTTCTTGCCCAGAAGGCCAGCGTCATAAGCTTCGTCGATTGCAGCCTGAAGTGCCTCGCGCTCGCGGATGTATTCGCCGCGCAGGTAGATGTAGCAGGCGTGAGCATTCATCGCGAACGACGCAATCAGGCAGCCTTCGATCAGAGTGTGCGGATCATGCCGCATGATCTCGCGGTCCTTACAGGTGCCCGGCTCCGATTCGTCGGCGTTCACGACGAGGTACGACGGACGACCGTCCGATTCCTTGGGCATGAAGGACCACTTCAGACCGGTGGGGAAGCCCGCACCGCCACGACCGCGAAGACCCGAAGCCTTCATCTCGTCGATGATCCAGTCACGGCCCTTCTGGATGATACCTGCCGTACCGTCCCAATGACCACGAGACATCGCACCCTTCAGAGTGCGTTCATGCATACCATAGATATTGGTGAAAATCCGGTCCTGATCCTTGAGCATGGCTCATCCTTCATCATTCTGGCGTGACCGCCAGATGCCATAAGTCATCCATAAAGCCCAGACAAAACCTGCAAGGGCTATGAGATCGAAAAGGGCGCGCGTCCTTTGGGACAGCCCCAGTTGCCCGCCAACAAAGGTCGCGACGATCCAGAAAATGCCGACGCCAGCGAGGAACAGCGCCGCGCGCCGTCCGTCTGCACCATTAGCATTTTTCGGGTCGTTCGACATTACTGACCTTCGACGTCGTTAGTTTTGGCACGAGCGCGGAAACCGGCAACGCCGAGTTTCAGCACCAATTTAGCTTGTTCGACCCAGTTATCGCGGGTCACGCGGCCTTTGAAGCGCGGAAGGTTGTTGTCCATCCACACGACTTCTTCGTCGGTCCACGCGGCGATCTGATCGTAATGATAGATACCGTTCATGTTGAGCGTCGCTTCGAGCTTCGGACCGATACCTTCGATGATCTTCAGGTCGTCGGCGTCACCTTCACGCGGCTCGTCCAGAGCGGGCGGTCGAACGCCCTCGCCTGTCGCTTCATCGGCGGTCGTGCCCTCGTCCTCGCCATCGTCGGAACCCTGCATCGGTTCAGCGGTGACTTCGACTTCGGTCGGGTCAGTCTCGGCAGCTTCGGAAACCTCGGGCGCGGTGCCGGTCTCGACGCTGTCAGTGGGATCGGGCTCGGGTTCGGCGACTACTTCGGGTTCGACGACTACATGTGCCTCTTGGGGCTCCGGCCCTTCGCCGTCACAGAAGAAGTAGTTCAGCAGGAAGCCCGCAATCGCGGCAACAATGATGCCAGCGATGACCGCCATCACCAGACCCAAACCCGAGAAGACAGCAGCAGCCAGCCCGATCACCGCAGCGGCGATCCAGCAGTTGCGCTGGCAGGCATTGGTCGATGCGGAACGGGTTATGATCCTACTCCTGTGAAAAGCGGCCCGATGGAACGGGGCAGAGTTTCCCCTGCCCTACCAATCAGTTACCAGCCAGATCCTTGGCTTGGCCGATCCAGTTTTCACGCTCGACGCGGCCTTTGTAGTTCAGGCGGGTGTTGATCCAGGTCGCCTCGTCAGCGCTCCAGGACGCGATCTGGGCGTAGTGGTAAACACCGATGCCGTTCAGCTGTTCTTCGGCCTTCGGTCCGATGCCGCCGATCTTCTTCAGATCGTCAGCGCCGCCCTCACGCGGAGCGTCGAGCAGTTCGGGCTGGGTGCCTTCGACCTGAACGTCAGCTTCCGGATGGCCGCTGCCGTCAACGGTGGCTTCCTGAACGGTCACACCGGTTTCGTCGACAGGCTTGCCTTCGGCAGGCTTCGGTTCGTTTTCTTCGATCTGCTTCTGGGTCGCCTTCGCGGTACCCTGCTTGCCGAGCCACGGGGTCAGCAGCGGAACTTCGGTGCCGTCGATACGCTTGACGGTGTCGCCGATGTCGACAGCCAGCTGGGCCGAAGCGTTGTACTGTTGCTTGCCGCTTTCGTGGTCGGTCAGCGAGGTCAGGCCAGACAGCGGCTCTGCTGCATAGCGGCCGTTCTGCGGACCCGGAACCGGAACGTTACCGGCGGCCAGCTCGTCGAGCAGCCAGCGCAGTTTGTCGGCGGTGAGGTCTTCGTAGTAGTCCTTGCCGATCTGGGCCATCGGTGCGTTCGTGCAGGAACCGAGGCATTCGACCTCTTCCCAAGTGAACTTGCCGTCAGCCGACAGAGTGAACGGGTGGGCGTTGATCTTCTCTTTGCAGACGGCGATCAGGTCTTCCGCACCGCAGATCATGCACGACAGAGTGCCGCAGATCTGGATGTGAGCGATCGAGCCGGTCGGCTGGAGCTGGAACATGAAGTAGAAGGTCGCGACTTCGAGCGCACGGATGTACGCCATGCCGAGCATGTCCGCGACGGCTTCGATAGCCGGACGGGTCAGCCAGCCTTCTTGTTCTTGGGCACGCCACAGAAGAGGAATGATCGCCGAAGCCTGACGGCCTTCGGGATATTTCGTCATCTGGGCTTCGGCCCAGGCTTGGTTTTCAGCCGTAAAGGCAAAAGAAGCGGGCTGTTCGTGGTGCAAACGGCGAAGCATCAGGCTCTGGCTCCGGTCTTGGCGGCGGCGCGCTGCGCACAGCCTTGGTTTCTAAGTGTCAGGACGCGCTACACGTCCCTGTCTGGAGCGACATGCTCCCGTTTGGTTCGAGAACCGCGAGACCTTCGGCATAAAGCGTCTGTTCCGCGTCGAAAGCCTCTTCCTCGGTCAACCGCGATGCCGCCAGAATGGAGGCGCGGTTTTCGTTGGTCATGACACAGCCGGCGTTTTCTATCGCAACGACCAGCGCGTCAACGTTTTCCTGACTTCCGGCCAGCGCCGCAGTCGCCACGAGGGCAAGCGCGATACCGGCGATGTTCTTTCTCATTTCACTGCCCTTTCCGTAGGACAGAAGACCGCCGACCCCGAAAGGCCGGCGGCGCAAACTGTTTAGCGGTCGATCTCGCCGAACACGACGTCCATCGTACCGATGATCGCCGCAACGTCGGCCAGCTGGTGACCGGTCGCGATGTGGTCCATCGCCTGCAGGTGCAGGTAACCCGGTGCGCGCAGCTTGGCGCGGTAAGGCTTGTTGGTGCCGTCAGCCTTGAGGTAGACGCCGAATTCCCCCTTCGGCGCTTCAACGCAGGCATAAACCTCGCCCTCGGGGACGTGGAAGCCTTCGGTGTAGAGCTTGAAGTGATGGATCAGCGATTCCATCGAGGTCTTCATATCGCTACGCTTCGGCGGCGTGATCTTACCGCGGGCCAGAACGTCACCGCGCTCGACGCGCAGCTTGGCAGTGGCCTGCTTGATGATCGAGGTCGACTGGCGCATCTCTTCCATACGGACGAGGTAGCGGTCATAGCAGTCGCCGTTCTTGCCGACAGGGATCTGGAAATCGAACTCGTCGTAGCACTCGTAAGGCTGCGCACGGCGAAGGTCCCAAGCGAGGCCCGAACCACGGACCATCACGCCCGAGAAGCCCCAATCCTGGATTTCCTGCTCGTTCACGATGCCGATGTTGACGTTGCGCTGCTTGAAAATACGGTTTTCAGTCAGCAGACCGTCGATGTCGTCCAGAACGTTCGGGAAGTGATCGGCCCAAGCGTCAATATCGTCGAGAAGCGCGTCAGGCAGATCCTGGTGAACGCCGCCCGGACGGAAGTACGCCGCGTGAAGGCGGGCACCGCAGGCGCGTTCGTAGAAGATCATCAGCTTTTCGCGTTCTTCAAAGCCCCAGAGCGGTGGCGTCAGCGCGCCGACGTCCATCGCCTGCGTCGTCACGTTCAGAAGGTGGTTCAGAACGCGGCCGATTTCCGAGTAAAGAACGCGGATCAGCGAGGCACGGCGCGGAACTTCGACGCCGGTCAGCTTTTCGATCGCGAGGCACCATGCGTGCTCTTGGTTCATCGGCGCCACGTAGTCGAGGCGGTCGAAGTACGGCAGGTTTTGCAGGTAGGTGCGGCTTTCCATCAGCTTTTCGGTGCCACGGTGCAGCAGGCCGATGTGCGGGTCGCAACGCTCGACGATCTCGCCGTCAAGTTCGAGCACCAGACGCAGAACGCCGTGTGCCGCAGGGTGCTGCGGACCGAAGTTGATGTTGAAATTGCGGATTTTCTGTTCGCCGGTCAGGGCGTCTTCGAAACCTTTGGCGCCGTCCATCACTTGGCCCCTTCCTTTTCGTCGCCCGGAAGGATGTATTCAGCACCTTCCCACGGGGACATGAAATCGAACTGACGGTATTCCTGAACCAGCTTTACCGGCTCGTAGACAACGCGCTTCTGCGCTTCGTCATAGCGAACTTCGGTGTAACCGGTCGTCGGGAAGTCCTTGCGCAGCGGATAACCACGGAAACCGTAGTCGGTCAGGATGCGGCGCAGGTCGGGATGACCCGAGAAGAGAATGCCGAACATGTCGAACACTTCACGCTCGAACCAGTTGGCCGAGGGGTGAACGTCGACGATCGACGGAACCATCTGGTCCTCGCGCACCGAAACGCGCAGGCGGATGCGGTGGTTCTGGTACATCGACAGGAAGTGGTAAACGACGTCGAAACGCTTGGCACGGCCCGGATAGTCGACAGCGGTGATATCGACCAGCGACGAGAACTGGCATGACGCGTCGGTCTTCAGAAACTCGACGAAGGCCACCAGTTGCGACGGTGCGACATCGACGTTCAGCTCGCCGTGGGTGACATCCCACGACACGACGGCGTCGGTCTTTTTCAGTTCGAGCAGTGCGCCCAGCTCTTTGAGTGCTTCGGACATATCGGCTCCTTAACGCACGATTGTGCCGGTGCGGCGGATTTTGCGCTGAAGCTGGAGAATACCATACATCAGAGCTTCGGCGGTCGGAGGGCAGCCCGGAACGTAAACGTCGACCGGAACGATGCGGTCACAGCCGCGAACCACCGAGTAGGAATAGTGGTAGTAACCACCGCCGTTGGCGCACGAGCCCATCGAGATCACGTAGCGCGGTTCCGGCATCTGGTCGTAAACCTTACGGAGCGCCGGAGCCATCTTGTTGGTCAGCGTGCCTGCAACGATCATCAGGTCCGACTGGCGCGGGGATGCGCGCGGCGCGGTGCCGTAGCGTTCGATGTCGTAGCGCGGCATCGAGGTGTGCATCATCTCAACAGCGCAGCAGGCCAGACCGAAGGTCATCCAGTGCAGCGAACCGGTACGCGCCCAGTTGATAACGTCAGCCGTCGAGGTAACGAGGAAACCCTTGTCCTGCAGCTCGCGGTTCAGGCCCTGCGTGACGACTTCCTTGTCCACGCCAGCCGTGTTGGCGCCGGTCATCACTCCCATTCCAGAGCTCCCTTCTTCCATTCATATGCAAAGCCGGCGGTGAGCACGGCGAGGAACACCATCATCGACCAGAAACCGACCATGCTCAGATCCTTGAATGCGACCGCCCAAGGGAACAGGAACGCGACTTCGAGGTCGAAGATGATGAAAAGAATCGAGACGAGGTAGAAGCGCACGTCGAATTTCATCCGCGCGTCGTCGAATGCGTTAAAGCCGCATTCGTAGGCCGACACTTTTTCCGGATCGGGGTTACGCACAGCGACAATCACCGCTGCAAGCACCAGAATCAGGCCGAGCACGATTGCCAGGCCGATAAAAACGACGATGGGGAGATATTCGCGAAGCATGTCTTCCACGATTTGTCCTTTCTCAAGGCACGCCCCGCACCGCTGCGGGTCCGTATGTTTGTCATGGCTTTACCGCTAGGGCGGCAGGGGGTCAACCAAGGCGCGGCTCCGGAGGGCCGGTTTTTGATCCCTAAACACAGATTCCTTGCCGGTAATCAGACATTAAGGAACAATTGCTATGCTTTCGGCTCTAGTTTCGACGGAGCCCACCGAATTGCGAGTCTTTTATACCCTCCTCTCACCGCGCACACCAATGGCCACGATCGCCGCAGGGCTCTGCCTGCTGGCTTTGTTCATTTCTACGGTCGGCGGGGGCCATGCGATCACTCATATCTTCGGCGGAGGAGAGGTCGGTTGGCTGGTATTATGCGCCTTGACCGCCCTGCCCCTCGTCGCACTGGTGGTCTGGCAGCGCGCGACACACCTGCAACTGATCGACCGGATGGAGTTGCTGTCCCGGACCGACCTGCTGACCCGTTTTCCCAACCGCCCCACGTTCGTGAAGCGCGCAGCAAAGGCGCTGACGCGGTCGACGGGCACGATGTTACTGCTGAACGCCGACAATTTCAGACGGATCAATGATGAATACGGGCATACGGTGGGGGACATGTGCCTCGAAACGCTGGCCGAACATATCCGCGGCTTTACCCGTCACACCGACGAGATCGGACGGCTCGGCGGCGAAGAATTCGCGATCTTCATGCCGGGGTTATCGGTGGCGGATGCTGAGAAAGTGGCCAAGCGGCTGAGCGAAGGGACCGCGATCAACTGCGGATCGAGCCGCGTGCCCCTCACCTTTTCAGTCGGAATGACTCGCGCCGGCCCGCACACGACGCTGGACGAGGCACTCAACGCGGCCGACTCGGCGCTGACCCGCGCCAAATCCGAAGGGCGCGCGTGCTACAGGGCCGCTTAGTCCTGCTTCCCGCGATAGGACCGGAAACGATGGCGATAGATCAGGTTCGGACGTTCGCCCTCGATCAGGTAGAACAGCGAAAGGCCGGAAAAGATGAGGATCACGAGCGTCAGAATACCGTATTCGGGGCTCATGTTGCTCAGGTCCTTCAGCGTGCCGCCCAGAAGCTGGAGCAGGATGTTGAGGAAGATTTGAGCGGCAGCCAGCATAACCGCAATCGGTGCACGTATGGCCAATGTGATCGCAGTGAAAAGCGCGAGAAGCCCTTGGATCAGGCTCGTGACACCGCCCGCGACGAAAAAGCCATAGATGAAAGTGAAACCGATCAGCGCAAAGACCATGACGATCAGCCACAGCGCGAGGTTCAGGCGTCCTTGCGGATGGGCACGCGCCATTTCGGGCGTGACATGAACCCACTGCGCACCGGTTTGCTTGTCCATCTTGCCGTATTCGAAACGGCCCTCTTCGGGCATCTTGGCCATAGCGTCCTCTCGGTCTGTTGCCGCTATATCCGCGAATTACCCAGCACGATCAATGCGGCAATTCGAATCGTCATTCGACGCCGTAAGCGGACAGATCGAGCTTGCGGGTGTTCGTCCGCTCTTCTTGTGTGAGGGGGAATTTGCGCAGCATCATCTCGTAATTGAGCGCAACACGGGTGCCCCAGCCTTCGTGAACGGCAGACATCAGGCGGACGTGACCCTCCATCCATGTCTGGCGCGAGTAGTTATCGGCGCCGCATCCGAACCCGCCGCGCTTCGTGCGCATACGCGCCAGCAGTCCGGCTTTCTTGGCCGCGCGGGTCAGCTCTTCGGCGTCGCGCACCAGCTTCACCGTCAGCTGCTCGACGAACAGAAACACCAGTTCGGCCCCATCCACAGTGCGCTGCGTATCGCGGAAGACGTAAGTAAACTCCGGCCCCTGCCCCAGCACATGGGGATCGGCGGGCGCGCAATCGGGAAGGCTGAAGTCGCTCTGGGCACAGTTCAGCTTCGCCAGATCGGCGCGGATTTCCTCCTCTACCTCCTCACGGGTCACTGGTCGGCGGCCTCCTGTTGCCAGACAGCGCTTACTTCGGCGCGAATGATACGGGCGATCATTGCACAATCATCGAGGGAAAAGGTCAACGGCAACCTGAGGTCCAGAATGCCGCTCAGCACGCGATCGGTGGCGGGCATCCGTTCGTAGGGCGCGTACTGCCAACTGTCGTAGCGAGAGGTAAAGCCCGTCGGCTCCGCCCCGCCGAACCATTTGATTTCGACCCCACGCTTGGCGCAGCGATCAACGACCTCTTTGATCTGGCGGGCATCCCAGTCGAGCAGCAGGAACTGGAAAGAAGACGCGACAAAGCCCTCTTCCTCTGGCCGTTCGATCAGCGACAGACCGGGGGTCGCCTTCAAGCCCGCTTCGACAACGCGATAACGAGCGTTCCACTTGCCGCACTGCTCAGAGAGCCGACGCAACTGGGGCCGCAAGATCGCGGCGCGTAGGTTGTCCATCCGGCCGGAGATATTGGGCGTCTCGTACTTGATCCGCTTGAACGTCTCGGGCGGCGGCGCGGCGCGGTGGCGGTCGAACAGCATGTAGCTCCCCGACAGCATGATCGCGCGGGCCATCGCCTCGGCATCGTCAGAGACCAGAAGACCGCCCTCGCCCGAGTTCATGTGCTTGTAGGTCTGCGTCGAATAGCAGCCGAAATGTCCGAAGCGGCCCGAAGGCGTGCCGTTCCAGTTGGCCCCCATCGTGTGCGCGCAATCCTCGATCACGGTGACGCCAGCCGCGCCGCAGATGCGCATCAACTCGTCCATGTCGCAGATATGCCCGCGCATGTGGGAGAGCAGTAGGTACTTGGACCGGCTGACTTTGGCCCGTAGATCGTCGAGGTCGATGACCAGCCCTTCGGTCACGCCGACATAGATCGGGGTCGCACCGATCGAGGCAATCGCGCCCGGCACCGGGGCCAGAGTAAAGGCATTCGTCAGGACCGTATCGCCCGGTTTCACGCCCGAGGCGCGCATCGCCGTGGTCAGCGCGTAGCCGCCCGATGCGACGGCAAGGCAGTAGCGGGATCCGACCTGCGCGGCGAACTCCTCTTCCAACTGGGCCGCCTGAGCGATCTCGCCGTCGATCGTGTTATAGCGGTGCAAGCGACCGCTTTGCATGACCTCGATAGCGGCTGCGATGCCCTCATCGGGGATCGGCTCCTGCTGGGTGAATTTACCTTTGAAAATCTCGTCCATGGGCGGACGGTGGATCATCCGCCCGAGACGGTCAAGGGCTCAGCCGATCAGCCGCGCCGCAATTGCCGGAAGGTCGGAAAAATCGTCCAGCAGAGCATCAGGCCCCAGCGCGGCGACCGACCGGCCAGCGGGCGAGAAGGTCACGAGCACCGACGGGACACCCGCCGCACGGGCGGTTTTGAAGTCCGTATCGGAATCGCCCACGAGCAGGCAACGCGCGGGATCTCCGCCCGCACGGCGGACCGCTTCGCGCAGCGGCTCGGGGTCGGGTTTGCGCACCGGCAGCGTGTCCGCGCCGATCAGCGAATGGAACTCGCTCAGCACGCCAAGCTGGGTCAGCACATCAATCGCCAGACCCTGCGGTTTGTTCGTGCAAATCGACACCTTGAAACCCGCGTTCTTCAGTTCAGATACCGCCTGCATCGCATTCGGATAGAGCACCGTGTGGGTACAGACATCATTTCCGTAGGCCTCGAGCAGGATCGGATACTGGCGGTCGATTTCCTCGGGCGGATGGCTTTGCGTGCGGGAAAACCCGAGCGTCAGCATCGCACGGCCGCCGCGCAGCGCCGTTCCTGCATCAGACACAGGATCGAGAACGTCGCCAAGGCCCAGACCGCGGAAGCAGTGGTTCGCCGCATTCACCAGATCGCGGCTCGTATCGGCCAGCGTTCCATCGAGGTCGAAAACTACTGTTGGCATGATGATCCTGTATTTTTTCCTAGGTGTAACGAACGGAAAGGTGATGTGAACCCCAAAACCTTGCGGTATGGGATGGCTGACGCCATACACAGGCAAAATTATTTAGAGGCCGATATGAGCATTTCACTTATTGTTTTGGCTGCCGGCATGGGCACGCGCATGAACTCGGACACGCCGAAGGTTCTGCACGAAGTCGCCAGCGCCCCGCTCGTCGTACACGCCATGAAGGCCGGAGAGGCTCTGGACCCCGAACGCATCGTCGTTGTGACCGGAAACGGCGCGGAGCGCGTGGAGAAAGCCGTCAAGGATTGGAACCCCGATACTTCTGTCGCGCTTCAGGCCGAACAGCTCGGCACCGGCCACGCCGTGCTGCAAGCCCGCGAGGCACTGGACGGTTTCGAAGGCGATGTCTTTGTTCTTTACGGTGACACCCCGTTCATCACGACCGAAACGTTGGAAAAGATGCTCTGGGCGCGCCGCACCCATGATGTCGTCGTTCTGGGCTTCGACGTGTTCGATCCGACCGTGCGCTATGGCCGTCTGGAAACCGAAGGCGACGATCTGAAAGCCATCGTGGAATTCAAGGACGCAACGGACGAACAACGCGCGATAACGCTTTGTAACTCCGGCGTTCTTTGCGCTGACGCCGTGACGCTGTTCGGCCTGCTGGACAAGGTTGGCAACGACAATGCCTCGGGCGAATACTACCTGACGGACGTCGTCGGCCTCGCCCGTGAGGATGGCCTCAACGCGACCGTTGTGCGCTGCCCCGAAGAGGAAACGCTTGGCGTGAACACCCGCGCGGAACTCGCCCGCGCAGAGCTCATGTTCCAGACTGCGATGCGCACTGAGGCGATGGACAACGGCGTCACCATGCACGCGCCCGAGACCGTGATTTTCGCCCATGACACCGTCATCGGTCGCGACGCGATCATCGAGCCGAACGTGGTCTTCGGCCCCCGCGTCACCGTTGAATCCGGCGCCCGCATCCGCGCGTTCTCGCACCTCGAAGGGTGTCACGTCAGCCGCGGCGCGATGGTCGGTCCGTTCGCCCGCCTCCGCCCCGGTGCGGAGCTGAACGAGGACACGCACATTGGCAACTTCGTGGAGATCAAGAACGCCGTCATCGACGAAGGCGCGAAGGTGAACCATCTGTCTTATATCGGTGACGCCTCCATCGGTCGCCGCACCAACGTCGGCGCGGGCACGATCACCTGCAACTACGATGGCGTCTTCAAGCACAAGACCGTCATTGGCGCAGACGCCTTCATCGGCTCGGACACTATGTTGGTCGCCCCTGTGACCGTCGGCAACCGCGCCATGACCGCGACCGGCACCGTCGTGACCAAGGACATTCCCGACGACGCGATGGCCATCGGCCGCACCCGTCAGGAAAACAAAGCCGGTTTCGCAAGCAAACTTTTCGATATGCTGCTGGCAAAGAAAGCCAAGCAGACCAAAGGAGCCTGATATGTGTGGGATCGTAGGAGTTCTGGGTAACCACGAAGCTGCACCTCTGCTAGTCGAGGCCCTGAAGCGGCTCGAATATCGCGGCTATGACAGCGCGGGCATCGCGACCGTCTGTGAAGGTCAGCTGGACCGCCGCCGCGCTGTCGGCAAGCTGGCGAACCTGTCGGACCTCTTGGTTCACGAACCGCTCGCGGGTAAGTCGGGCATCGGCCACACCCGTTGGGCCACGCACGGCGCAGCGACGATCGAAAACGCGCACCCGCACCGCTCGGGTCCGGTGGCTGTCGTCCACAATGGCATTATCGAGAACTTCCGCGAACTGCGCGAATTCCTCGCCAAGGCCGGTATGGGCCACGCGACCGACACGGACACGGAAACCGTGGCGATGCTGGCGCAATATTACCTCGATCAGGGCCTCGCCCCGCGCGAAGCTGCCAAGGAAACCATCGGCCGCCTCGAAGGCGCCTATGCGATCTGTCTGCTGTTCGAGGGCGAGAACGATCTGATGATCGCCGCCCGTCAGGGGTCCCCGCTGGCCATCGGTCACGGTGACGGCGAGATGTTCGTCGGCTCGGACGCTATTGCGCTGTCCCCACTGACCGACCGCATCACCTACCTCGAAGAAGGTGACTGGGCGATCCTGACCCGCGAGACGCTTGAAATCCGTGATCTGAACGGCGAGCAGGTTTCTCGCGAGGTGAAGAAGGTCAGCATTGCAAATACCAACATCGATAAGGGCGGCTACAAGCACTTCATGGCGAAGGAAATCGCCGAACAGCCGACCGTTTCGACCGAGGTTCTGAACCATTACATCCGCCGCAACGAAATCATCCTGCCTGACGCGGGCCTCGATTTCACCGCGATCAACCGCCTGACTATGGTCGCTTGCGGCACCGCGTTCTACGCCTGCTACGTCGCCAAATACTGGTTCGAGCAGGTCGCGGGCATTCCGGTCGAAATCGACGTGGCCTCCGAATTCCGCTACCGCGAGCCGCCGATCACCGACGGCACCGTGGCACTGTTTGTGAGCCAGTCGGGCGAAACCGCCGATACCCTCGCCGCGCTGCGCTACTGTGCGGGCAAAGCGGACAAGATCGTTGCCGCCGTGAACTCGACCGAAAGCTCCATCGCCCGCGAAAGCGATCTGGTGCTGCCGATCCTCGCAGGCGTCGAGGTCGGCGTTGCCTCGACCAAAGCGTTCACCAACCAGCTGATGACCCTCGCGGTTCTGGCGCTCGAAGCGGCCCGCCAACGTGGCCGTCTGAACGAAGAGCAACTGGCAGAGCGCATCGCCGCGCTCCGTTCGCTGCCGGGTCTGATGAACTCCGCCCTGACCATCGAAAGCCGCTGCGAGGCGCTCGCGCTGAAGCTGGCTGAGGCGAAGGACATCCTCTTCCTCGGTCGCGGCATCATGTATCCGCTGGCTCTCGAAGGCGCGCTAAAGCTCAAGGAAATCAGCTACATCCACGCCGAAGCCTATGCGTCGGGCGAACTGAAGCACGGCCCCATCGCCCTCGTGGACAAGCACGTTCCGGTCATCGTCATGGCGCCGCGTGATGGCCTCTTCGACAAGACCATTTCCAACATGCAGGAAGTCATGGCGCGCGGTGGCCGCGTGCTGCTGATCTCTGACGCGAAGGGCATCGAAGAAGCCGGTGACGGCGTGTGGGAAAGCCTCGTCATGCCCGAGGTCGACCCGTTCCTATCGCCGATCCTCTATGCGCTGCCCGCGCAGATGCTTGCTTACTATACGGCTGTCGCCAAAGGCACCGACGTGGACCAGCCGCGTAACCTCGCAAAGTCGGTCACGGTGGAGTAAATGGCAAAACAGTTCGACAGCTTCGAAGACCACACCCGCAAGTACGCGGAAAAGCAGCACATGTTCTTTGTCGGCAGCGCCGATGTGGATGGACGTGTGAATGTCTCGCCCAAGGGCAGCGACGCGATGCGTATCCTTGGCCCGAACCGCCTGATCTGGCGGAACCTCACCGGCTCGGGCAACGAGACGGCAGCGCACCTGCGCGGCGTCAACCGCATGACCGTGATGTGGTGCGGGTTCGAAACCCAGCCACTGATCCTGCGCGCCTACGGCTCGGCCAAGACGATCCACCGCGACGATGCGGAGTGGACGGAGCTCGACGCGTACTTCACACCGCACGTCGGGGCGCGCCAGATCTATGACATGACCGTGGAGATGGTGCAGACCTCCTGCGGCTATGCCGTCCCCTACTTCGACTTCAAGGGTCAGCGCGACACGCTGGACAAATGGAGCGAAACCAAGGGCCCAGAAGGCATTCACGATTACTGGGAGGAAAAGAACCTCCTGACGATCGACAACAAAGACACCGGAATGAAAGAACACCTCTGATGTGGCCACAACCTGTCACGCTTCGCGGCACGCACGTCGTGCTGGCACCCCTGTCGCGCGACCATGCTGACGATATCCGCGAAGCCGTGGCAGACGGTGAGCTTTGGAACCTGTGGTACACCGCTATTCCGACCGTCGAAGGCGTCGACGCAGAGATCGAACGTCGCCTGTCGCTCAAAGACGCGGGCGCAATGCTGCCGTTCACCATCTGCACGCCCGATGGCAAGGCCGTCGGCATGACGACCTACATGAACATCGACGCGGGCAACCGCCGTCTGGAAATCGGTCACACATTCTATCGCAAGGCCGTC
Source organism: Marivivens aquimaris (assembly GCF_015220045.1). Taxonomy (NCBI): domain Bacteria; kingdom Pseudomonadati; phylum Pseudomonadota; class Alphaproteobacteria; order Rhodobacterales; family Paracoccaceae; genus Marivivens; species Marivivens aquimaris. The sequence goes on from NZ_JADBGB010000001.1 coordinate 1,606,669, forward strand.
CAGCGCGGCCCGATGAACACCGAAGCCAAGCGTCTGCTTCTGGGTCACGCGTTCGAGGAACTGGACTGCATCGCGGTCGAATTCCGCACCCACTTCATGAACCACCAGAGCCGCGCGGCCATCGAACGCCTCGGCGCAAAGCTCGATGGCATCCTGCGGTCGCACCAGATCGGCAAGGACGGCATGATCCGCGATACGGTGGTCTATTCGATCCTGAACCACGAATGGCCGACGATCCGTCAGCACCTCACCTACAAACTGGAAAAGCCGCGTGATGCATAAGACCCTGATCATCCGCCTGCGCGCCCTTGGCGAGCCTGCCGACGTGCCCGAGCTGAAAGCCTATCACAAAACGAACCGCGATGTTCTGGCTGTGAAGGTGCCGCTGCTGTCGGACATCGCGAAGGAAATCCGCGAACAGGTCACGCTCGAAGAGCGTCTGGAAATCTGTCAGGGCCTTTGGGAATCGAACATTCACGAGGCCCGCATTCTGGCGGCCAAGATGCTGGAACAGGCGCGCATCCGTCCCGAGGACGACGGCGCGTGGGAACTGATCAAATCGTGGGTGCCTGACTTCGACGGCTGGGCGATTGCCGATCACGTCAGCAAAGCGGGCGAAAAGCGCCTCGTCGCCGATCCGTCTCGCATCGACGATCTGGAAGCGTGGACGACCTCGGATCACATTTGGACCAAGCGGGCCGCGCTCGTGATGACGCTGCCTTGGACCAAGATCAAGTTCCCGAAGGACGAAGACATCGCCATCCGCGAGCGCGTTCTGGGCTGGGCGGCGGGCTATGTCGAGGATCGCGACTGGTTCATCCAGAAGGCTATCGGCTGGTGGCTTCGCGATCTGTCGAAGCGCGACCCTGAGCGGGTGCGCGCATTTATCGACGAGCACGGGCAAGACATGAAAGCCTTTGCCCGCAAGGAGGCTCTGCGCCTGATCAAAAAAGATCAGCCCGCGTAAACCTGTACTTCTACGATATCAGTGAGCGGTGCGCCCAATTCGCGCATCGCCGACAGGCTGATCTGGCTGCCGCCGCTACCGGTGAGCGGGCGAAGTTCGACGTTCACGGTCTTGCCGTTGTAGGCAACGCTGCCCGACTGGGTGGCGCCTACAAGGTCGGTTTTCACCCAGTAGCCCGTTTCAGTGGGCGAGCCGAGCGTGGCGAGAGTGGTGCCCAGTGCGGCGTTGCCAGTCGGTTCTGACGTCGCAGCGGCGCGCTCTTCGTTCGATGCAGTGTCGAAGCTGCCGACCGGCGTTGCGCTGGTGCCCGGCAATGCGGACGGCGCGCGGGACGGGAAACCGCTTTCGGTCATGACGGGCGGCTCGGGCATCGGCTCCTGAACGGGGGCCGGCTCTGCTGCGGGAGCGGGGGCGGTCTCTTCGACCGCCATGTTGGTACAGCCGGCAACGGTGAGTGCAAATGCAGTTGCGGCAAAAACAGGTTTGAAATTCATAATATGTAACCTCCGGTAGCCAAGATGTGAGGCGCGCCCGACCTAAGTCCAGCCCATCGTGCAATCTTCTTCCTTGCACGCCACATAGGGCGGCCCTACCTTCGTTCCATGACGCAGCCACTCATTGATCCCTTCGACCGTGCCATCCGCTATCTCCGTGTTTCCGTGACGGACCGGTGCGACTTTCGTTGCGTCTATTGCATGTCCGAAAACATGCAGTTTCTACCCAAGAAAGACCTGCTCACACTCGAAGAGCTTGACCGTCTGTGCAGCACCTTCATCGGCCTCGGCGTCGAGAAGCTGCGCATCACGGGCGGTGAACCTCTGGTGCGCCGCGATATTATGACGTTCTTCCGTTCGATGACCCGCCATTTGGATTCGGGCGCGCTGAAAGAACTGACCGTCACCACCAACGGCAGCCAGCTTGCGAAATATGCGCAGGATCTGGCGGACGCAGGGGTGAAGCGGATCAACGTGTCGCTCGATACCTTGGACGAAAAGAAGTTCGCTGACATCACCCGCTGGGGCCGCCTGCCCCAAGTGCTCAAAGGCATCGACGCCGCACAAGCTGCTGGTCTGCGGGTGAAACTGAACTGCGTCGCGCTCAAGGGTTTTAACGAGGACGAGTTGTTCGACATCCAGTCGTGGTGCGCGTCGCGTGACATCGACCTGACCTTTATCGAGGTCATGCCGATGGGCGATATCGGCAACGAGGACCGCCTTGGCCAGTATTGGTCCCTGCGCGATCTGCGCGGCGAACTCGAGAAGAACTTCACCGTCACCGACCTGACCGAGCGCTCGGGCGGCCCTGCCCGATACGTACGGCTTGAGGAAACGGGCCAGAAGATCGGCTTCATCACGCCGCTGTCCCATAATTTCTGCGAAAGCTGTAACCGCGTGCGGATCACCTGCACCGGCGAGATTTACACCTGTCTTGGTCAGGAAGGGCATTCTGACCTGCGCGCCCCGCTGCGCGGCTCTGACGATGACGCGCACCTCGAAGCCGCCATCCGCCGCGCCATCGGGCTGAAACCCAAGGGCCACGATTTCGACTACTCACGCCAGAGCGTTGATGGCCGCGTGTCCCGCCACATGAGCCACACGGGCGGTTAATCCTTCCGGAACGCCCTGTCGGTCGCTTCGCGGTCGTATTCGGTCAGCAGCCAGTCCCGCATCGAAATGCCGGTTTCCTCGTGCCGCTTGAAGTAGGTCTCGAGGAACAGGTCCAGCACGCCCGTCTTCGACCATTTGAAGTGCCAGTAACGCGCGCTCAGTTGCTTCATGGCGACGTCTTTGGGCAGCTTCTCGAATTCATAAAGGTAGATCACCGAGGCCAGCCCCGTTCGGTCCGCGCCCGATTTGCAGTGCATCACGAACGGTTTTTCGATGGTCTCGAAAACGTCGAGCAGTTCCAGCACCGTCTCCGCTCGCGGCGCGGCGCGTGCCGACATGCCGACAGTGATCGGTGTGATACCGCACTTCGTCGCGGCCTCGGCCGACAGCAGCGAGGTCGGGATCAGTTTGCCGCCGCGCAGGTTCAGAAGGGTCTTGATACCGAGCGCCTTGAACCCCTCGACCCGTTCGGGGTGCGGGTGGTTGGAGCGGTACACTCCGGGGGCAATCTGCACGAAGTTCGTCCAGCGCGTGCGCAGGAAACCGTGGTCGATCCACTTGGCGAAATACTGCGCGCGAACGCGGTCCTCGTCGGTTTCGATAGGCCGCTGGTAGGATTTGTGCTTGGCTTTCTCCCAAGCCTTGATCCTCTGAACGAGCTGTTTGACCATTGAGGCCCCTCTTTGCAGTTGCCGGTATCTCATGAGATACATGGCATTCAATTGCAACTGCTGTGCAACGAAATCGCAATTGAAGAGCGCAGAGTTAGCACATACTCCTGAACGCAACATTGAATGGAGGCATTTCATGGAAATCGCAGGCCGCAAGATCGGACCCGATCATCCCCCGCTCGTTATCGCCGAAATCGGCATCAACCACGGCGGCGACCTGTCCGTGGCCAAGGAAATGGTGCGCCTCGCTGCCGGAGCCGGTTGCGAGATGATCAAGCACCAGACCCACATCATCGAAGACGAAATGACCGAAGAGGCCAAGTCGATCTTCCCGCCGAACGCCGACGTCTCGATCTGGCACGTCATGGAAGCCTGCGCCCTGTCGCAGGAAGACGAGGCCGAACTGAAGCGCTACACCGAAGAGCTCGGCATGATCTGGATTTCGACCCCGTTCAGCCGCGCGGCGTGTGACTTCCTCGAAACGCTGGACGTGCCCGCCTACAAGATCGGTTCGGGCGAAGCGGACAACCTGCCGCTCATCCGTCACATCGCCCGCAAGGGAAAGCCGGTCATCATGTCGACCGGTATGCAGACCATCGAGACCATCCGCGCGTCGGTCCAGATCCTCGAAGACGAGGGCGTCGAATACGCGCTGCTCGAATGCACCAACCTCTACCCCTCGCCCGCAGAGATCGTGTCGCTGCGCGGTGTGACCGACCTGAAGAACGCGTTCCCGAATGCGGTCGTCGGTTTCTCGGATCACTCGATCGGACCGGAAATGGCGCTGGCCTCGGTCGCGCTGGGTGCCTGTATCCTCGAACGTCACTACACCGACACGCGCTACCGCAAAGGCCCCGATATCATCAACTCGATGGACCCGTCGGAACTGCGCCACATCGTTGACCGCTCCAAGGAAATCTGGGTCGCGGCCAACAATCCCAAGCAACGTACCGAGGCCGAAGAGCCCGTCTACGCCTTCGCCCGCGCATCAGTCGTCGCCGACAAGGACCTTCCCGAAGGGCACGTCATCGGCGAAGAAGACATCTGGGCCCGCCGTCCGGGTTCGGGCGAAATCCCTGGCTACAAGTTCGACGAAGTCGTCGGCAGAAAGCTGAACCGCGCCGTGACGCGCAACCAGCAACTTCGTTGGGAATTTCTCGATTAAGTGGTCCATTCGTCAATGGACCTGTGCTATCCACACTGCCGAGTACAATCGGCAGTGTGACATATGACCATCCGACTTCTTTGCGACGCCCGCGGCAAACACCGTAAAGCCTTCATGGACCGGCTGGTCGAGATGTCGAACGGAGAGGTGGAAATCGCCCTCCACTTTGGCGACCGCGATGCCGATTTCCACGCGCCGTGTCTGCAACGGATGGAAGTCCGCGACGGCAAGATGGGCCATCTGATGAAGGATCACGTCGTCAAAGGCGCGAACTTCGAACTGCTCGGCTCCGACGAATTCCGCCGCATGATGGAAACCGCCGTCGACCAGTTCCACCGCACCGGCCCCGCCTACCAGTACCGCTCACACGACCTGAATAACCTTCAGGATTATCTGGATTACTACCACATCCTGACCGAAGCCGTGGCCCAGCAGATCGCGGACAGCGGCGCGACACACGCACTATTCTACAACGTCCCGCACCTCGGTTATGACACCGTGCTTTATCAAGTTGCGAAGGCGATGGGGCTGAAGACCATCGTCCTCTGCCAGACGATTTTCCCGTCGCTATACTTCTCGGTCGACAAGATCGAGGACCTCGGCGATTTCGAGGCCGCAGGCTCGGACGCAGCCCCGATGGAGATCGAAAAGGGCTCCAAGCCGCATCTGTTTTACATGGACGACCGCTGGCAGAAGGAATCCACGCGCGGCAAGCTGAACCGCAAGGCCGTCGGAAACTTCATCACCTACATGCTGCGTAAAGACCCCGCGAAGCTGCTGAACCCTGCCTACATTGTGCGAACGCTCAAGCGGATGAAGGCCATCTACGGCGCTCTGCCCGACTGGCGCGATCCCTTTGCGAAGTTCTTCCACGAAAGCGAACTGGCCTATTTCGAGCACCTCGCGCAGTACGAGAATCAGGACATCGACCTGTCGGGCAAGTTCATCTACGTCCCGCTCCATAACCAGCCGGAGATGTCGACCTCGGCGCTCGGCGGTCCGTGGCGCGATCAGGTGCTGATGATCGAAGCGCTTGCCCGCCACCTGCCCGATGGCTGGGAAATCCTCGTCAAAGAGAACCCGCGTCAGGGTGCCTATGCCCGCGGTCCGCTGTTCTGGCATCGCCTGAACCGGATCAAGGGTGTGAAGTTCGTTCCCTCCGACCTGTCGACGCATGAACTGTCGGACCGTGCCCAGTTCGTCGCCACCGTGACCGGCACCGCCGCTTGGGAGGCCATCCGCAAGGGCCGCCCCGCCGTGGTCTTCGGCAACGCGTGGTACAAGCGCTTGCCCGGCATTAACCGTTTCGAGGAAGGCATGGATTTCGAAGCCGTCGCCGCATCGACGTTCGATCACGACCAGCTTTGCAAGGAAGCCGGCGCGCTACTTGCCCGCTGCCACCACGGCGTCATCGAACAGGTATATCTGGAGAATACCGAAAGCTACGACGCTCAGGAAAATCTGGAGGAAGTCGCACGCACCACGCTCGGCCTGCTCAAGGGCGACGTGCCGCTGACGTTCCACAAGTAATCAGGCGGAGCGGACGATCCTGATCCGCCCTTCCTTCTCCCAGCCCAGAACGATTTCGCGCTCGCGATCGTAGTTGTGCGGGGTCTTGTAGCCTTCGGGATTGTAGTAGGTCGGCGTCGCGCCGAAGTCGAAACCGTAGAGCGTGATCGACTTCGCCGTGCCCAGACGCACCATCCAGCTGATCGCCATGAAGCCAGAGGACGGACGGCGGCCGATATGATTGCGGTCGTCCAGCCAATCGCGGAAGCGGTAGAACAGCGTGTTCCGCACGTTGTCGCGACCGTAGAAACGGTAGTGCCGCATTTTGGGGATCAGCATCAGGAAATAGCGCGGCTGGAATTTCTCGGCCGTCTCCGCCTCGGTCAGTTCGGGCGTCAGGCCGACCATATCAGTGCGCGTGCCCTGTGCGGCGGGCGTGGTGACGAAGCCTTTGTTTAGGCGAATGATGACGTCATGTGCGTCAATCTCTGCGCCGTAATCGGTGGTCAGCAGAGACTTCGCGTTCCCGACGATGCAAACGGATTTGCCGCGCACCACTTCGCGCATCCGCGCGTCGGAATTGCGGGTCAGTTTCAGAACCCAGCCGCGCGGCGCTTGCCAGAGATAGCGGCGAGGCCATGCGCTCAGCTTGCTCATTGAGGCTTTCCGCCGTGGCCGGTCCAGTAGTCATAGGCCCACTTCACGCGGCCATAGCCAAGGTGCGGCGCGATCCCCCACAGACCGCCGTTGACCAGTTCGATCGGGCGCGGATCGCCATGGAACGCGATGATCTTGTTCTTTGGGGTCGGCGCTTTGGGCGGCACGACGAGGCCGACCAGCGCGGGCTGGCGCTGATGGTATTTGAAGCTGCGCACCCAGTCGGCGGGCCAGTATGCGATGCCCTTGATACGGTCCTGAACGTAAATCTGCTCGATCCGGTATTTGCTCACGACCGCCTGCGGGTCGGCCACGAATTCGTCCACGATCTCGGGGTATTGGCCGAGGTTGAAGACAAAGATACCCGTGCCCAGCAGCGGCTTTCCGTCCGAGGTCGGCTTGCCCCACGTCGGGCCGGTGTCGATGCCGACGAAGTCCGCAGGGTAGTCGAACATCTCGTCCAGCGATCCGCAGATCACCGTGTCGAGGTCAACGAACAGGCAGCGCCCCGTCAGACCATAAAGGTCGCGCTGGAACACTGAAATCTTCGGCCAGCCGCCCTTTTTCCAATCGAAATCGGTGAGGCCCAAATCGGGGATCGGAAAGGCTTCGATTTCGGGCAGGAAGCCGTCGGTGTTGTCGGTCAGACAGACAAAGCGGAACGGGCCGGTGATATTGGCCTTGGCCGCGCGGTACAGCACGTTCACGTAGTCGGGGCCGTAAAGCGTACCCCATTTCATGCACATCACTACGCGTTCCATAACGCCTCCGTCCGGTTTGCGGCGAACTTAGGCACGAGGGGGCGGATTGTCTACCGCAAGTGATTGCTGTTGCTGCCCGATTTTCCTATGTTCCAAGCAACTGATGACCGAGGCGCCATGACCCGTAAGATCCTGTTTGTAACCGGCACCCGCGCCGATTTCGGTAAACTCGAACCGCTCGCAATCGCTGCCCGCGATGCCGGTTTCGACGTGTCGTTCTTTGTCACCGGTATGCACATGCTGCGCCAGTACGGTCTGACCAAGATTGAGGTCCACCGCGTTCCGGGCGTCGCTGTCCACGAATTCCTGAACCAGCGCGAGGGCGATCCGCAGGACATGATCCTTGCCAAGACGGTCATCGGGTTCTCGGATTACTGCCTCGAATTCCAACCCGATCTGGTAGTCATCCACGGGGACCGCGTCGAGGCGCTGGCCTGCGCCCTCGTCTGCGCCACGAACTACTACCGCTCCGCTCATATCGAGGGCGGCGAAGTGTCGGGCACCATCGACGAGATTTTCCGCCACTGTAACTCCAAGCTCTCCACCTATCACTTCGTGTCGTCCGAAGACGCAGGCCGCCGCGTCATGGCGCTAGGTGAGCCGGAGCAGGCGATCCACGTCATCGGCTCGCCCGAGCTGGATTTCCATTCGAAGCCGTCGGGCGTGTCGATGGACGACGTCAAAACCCGCTACGGCATCCCGTTCGATGACTTCGGCATCGTGGTTTTCCATCCCGTCACGTCGGAGGCCGACACGATGGGCGCGCAGGCAAAGTCGCTCTACGACGCGCTGACCGCCTCGGGCCGGAACTTCGTGCTGATCGCGCCGAACAACGATCCCGGCTCGGACGACATCCGCGCGGTGATCGACACCCTGCCCCGCGACCGTTTCCACGTGCTGCCGTCCATGCGGTTCGCGCATTTCTCGGAACTGATGAAGAACGCATCCGCGATGATCGGCAACTCCAGCGCGGGCGTCCGCGAGGCGCCGTTCCTCGGCACCCCGTCGCTCGATGTGGGCACGCGCCAGACCAACCGCTCGGTCGCGGACAGCATCACGCATGTGTCCGCCTACGACACCGAAACGATCGGCGGCTTCTTGTCGGATGTCTGGGGCAAGCGTTTCCCGCGTCACGATGCGTTCGGCGAAGGCCGCGCGGCGGACCGATTTGTCGAGATCCTGAACGATCCCGATTTCTGGGCGCTCGACATGCAAAAGGCATTTGCGGACCGTGGCTGACCCCCACCGCACCATGCCGCGTGCGATGCGTTTCTACCGCACCTCCACGCGCCTGATCGAGCCCTTCGCGCCGCGCATCCTGCGGTCGCGTCTGGCGAAGGGCAAAGAGGACCCTGACCGCTGGCGCGAAAAGCTCGGCCAGCCGTCTACGGGCCGCCCTAACGGGCCGCTGGTCTGGATGCACGGCGTCGGCGTGGGTGAGGTTCTGGCCCTGCGCGGTCTGGTGTCACTGATGCGCGCGTCGCGGCCCGATCTGAACGTGCTCATCACGTCCTCGGCGGCGTCCTCCGCGACTGCTTTCGCGAACAACCCGATTGAAGGCACGATCCACCAGTTCCTGCCGCTCGACACGCCCAAAGCCTCCGCCGCGTTTCTGGATTACTGGCAGCCGAACCTCGGCATCTGGGCAGAGCAGGACCTCTGGCCCGGTATCGTCTGGGACGCCGCCGCGCGCGGCATTCCGCAAGCGATGGTCAACGCCCGCCTGAACGGAGCGGCGCTGGCAAAGCGGCAGCGGGCGCACAAGCTCTACAAAGCCGCGCTGGACTGCATGTCGTTGATCGACGCGCAGGAAGAGGACACCGCCGAGAACCTGCGCCAGCTTGGCGCGACCGAGGTGACCGTCTCCGGATCGCTCAAGCCCGTCGCCCCGCCGCTCGCCGATTGGCCAGAGGAGCGAGAACGGCTCGCCCACCGCGGCCCCTACTGGGTCAATGCACCGTCTCATCCTGCTGACGAGGCACTGGCGATCGCCGCACAGAAACAGTTGAAGGGCCAGCACACTTTGGTCATCGCCCCGCGCCTTCTAAACCGCGCCGATGATATCCTTCAGACCTGCCGCGCCGAGGGTCTGACCGCCGCGCGTTGGTCGGGCGGTTTGCCCGAAGACCCCGTCGACGTTGTCGTCGCAGACAACTTCGGGCAGCTTGGCCTGTGGTATCGCCTCGCCGACGCCGCGCTGATCGGCGGCACATTCTCGGACATCGAAGGCCACAACCCGTGGGAGGCTATCGCGCTCGGCTCCGCGGTCATTCACGGCCCGCGCACGGCCAACTTTGCCCGCGACTATGCGGACCTTTCGGACGGCGGCGCGACACTGGCCACCACCCCGCAGGAGATCGTGGCGGCCCTCGCCGACACCGCCAAAACCCGCGCCAAGGCCGAGGCTACACGCAGCGCAGAATTCGACCGCAAGGCCGCCCTCGCCGACCGCTTGTTGGAGCTGATCGATGGCTGATTTTCCGACTTTCCGCCTGCGCCGCTGGATGCTGCTTTACCGCCTGATCTGGATCGTCGGCTTTCCGGTGATCATGCTCTACCTCTGGCGCCGCGCGCGCAAGGATGCACTCTACGGTCAGCACCTCGGTGAACGCTTCGGCAGCTACGCCCCGATGCCGAATGCCGTATGGGTCCATGCTGTGTCGCTGGGCGAACTTCGCTCAGCCGTGCCGCTGATCCGCGAACTGCTGGATCGTGGCGAAAAGGTCGTCACCACCCATTTCACCCCCGCCGGTCGCCGCGAGGCGGAGCGCGTCTTCGCCGCCGACATCAACGCAGGCAACCTCCGCCCCGTCTGGGTGCCGTTCGAATTCCGCTGGACCTTCCGCCGTTTCTTCAAAGCCTTCACCCCGAAATACGGGCTGGTGATGGAGATCGAAATCTGGCCCGTGATGATTATGGAGTGCCGCCGCAAGGGCGTGCCGCTCTTCATGTGCAATTCCCAGTACCCGTCGAAAAGCTATCTGCGCGACACCACCAAAACCAAGGCCCGCGCCGACCTGATGCGCGGCTTTGCGGGCGCGCTCGTGAAATCCGACCTGCAACGCGAACGCTTCTCCTCCATCGGGGTCGAGCACATCGCAGTGACGGGCGAAACGCGGTTTGAACAGCCGATCCCGCCGCATCTGGTGGAGCGCGGCGAAACCGCTCGTAAATGGCTCGCCCCAAACCGCCGCGTGATTACCATCGCCTCCGCCGTCGAGAGCGAGGACGAAACCTACATCGCCGCGATCAAAGCGACCCGTGGGCCGGACGCGCCGCTCTTCGTCTATGTCCCGCGCAAGCCCGAACGGTTCGCTGAAGTGGGCGAGATGCTCCGCGCGGCGGGTCTGAAAGTGGCCGAGAGATCAACGACTTTCGATGCTGATTTGATGTATTCGGGACAGGCGCCGGATATCGATGTCCTGCTTGGCGACAGCCTCGGCGAGATGTACTTCTACCTCGCCATGTCGGACCAAGCGATTGTCGGCGGCGGCTTCACGCCCCACGGCGCGCATAACGTGATCGAACCGCTCGCGCTGAAAAAGCCGGTCATCGTTGGCCCCGAAATCTGGACCATCGAATACCCAGCGGTCGAAGCCATCGCGGCGGGCGTTTGCACCCACGTCCAGACCGAAGCCGAGCTTGTCAACGCAATCGAGGCCGGCCCAAAGGCCAGCCCCGATACTATCAACGCATTTTTCGCAGCCCATACGGGCGCTGTAGAGAAAACGCTTCAAGCGGTGAAAGAGTTCACCACGCGCTGAAGCCGCCGTCGACGTTCACAAGCTGGCCCGTCATGTAGCCCGACTGCGGGCTGGCGAGGAACAGCATTACGTCCGCGATTTCGTCCGGTTCGCACATGCGGCCCGCCATGATCAACTCGCCCACACGCTTCTGGAATTCTTCGGAGTGGTTGTTGAACACGGCCCCCGGCGCGATGGTGTTGACGGTCGCCTTGCGCGGCGCCCAGTAGCCCGCGAGCCAGACGGTCAGGCCGTGGATGCCCGCCTTGGTCACGCCGTAGGCCGAGAAATTCTTGAACGGCATCCCGTCATAGATCGGGTGGTGCGCGCCGTTCAGCGCGTACATCGACGCGACGTTGACCAGCGTGCAGGGCCATTTGCCGACGATATCGCGGTCCATCTGGCGGGCGATCATGAAAGCGCCGGTAAGGTTGGTGCGCAGCGTGCGCTCGAAATCCTCGACGCTGGTGTCGGCGAAATCGGGGAACGGCTTGCCCGCACCCATCAGCAGCTCGCCGGTGATGGCGGCGTTGTTGAGGACCACGTTCGGCTCCCAGCCATCCTTGAGGATGCGCTGGAAAATCTCGGTGCAGCTGTCTTCGTCGCCGACGTCGAGGTCATAGAAACGGAAGTTCTCGTTCGCGCCGTGCTTTTCGATCAGCGCATCGGCGCGGTGGCCTTTGAGGTCGGAGGCGATGACGCGCGCGCCCTCGTCCAGCATCCGGCGCACATAGGTCGAGCCGAGCACGCCGCCAGAGCCGGTGATGAATACGGTGCGGCCTTTGAGTTGATCAGCCATTCGCGGCCTCTTTCAGTTGTTCAGTCAGCAGGAATTCGACGAGCTTGAAATCGAACGGGCTGTCGATGTCGACGCAGCGCTCGGTCGGCATGATGTAGGGGATGACACGGCCCTCGTAGAGCGACTTTGCGGTCTTCAGATAGTCGGGTTTCACGACATAAGTGCTCGCCGCGTGTTCATAGACGGTCGGGGCCGCCTGACGTGCCACCACCCCGCCGGGGAGCGGTTTCGACACGTGCAGCGCGCCGGTCTCGTCGGGCTCCACGAGGTTGAAATAGGGGTTCTTGCGCGCCTCGCAGCAGGACATCACCATGTCCGGCTTTTCCGCGTCATAGAGCGCGAGCGCGTCGGTGATGTCCGACGGCAGACGCAGCGGCGAGGTGGCATCAAGGTCGAGGAACGCGTCGACCTTGCCGACCAGCGCCTCGGACGCTTCCAGCGCGTGCTGCCAGACGCCCCACTTGCCCGCGCCGTCGGTGGCGAGGTGGTCGGGGCGCAGGCCAATCGCAAGCGTGCCCTTAGCAACCGCGTGTTCGTAGATTTCTTCGTCGTCGGTCGAAACGACAACGGCATCCACCTGCGCGTGTTCCAGCAGTTGCTCCAGCGACCAGTCGATCAGAGGTTTGCCGCAAATCGGTTTGAAATTTTTGCGCGGCACGCCCTTGGAGCCTGCCCGCACGCCGATATGACCGAGGATCATGGAATTTCCTTTTCAATCGTCCCGTAGAACTGCCGCGCAGCCCATGCTGTGGCCGTCAGTGCCGTGCTTTCGCTCACGCGGTCAAGTCGGGGAACGAGCCTGTTTTCGGGTTCTTCGCCACGAAGGATGCGCAGCCAGTCGCCGGTGATACCGACGAACATCTCGTTGCGCTCCATCTCGCGGCCAACAGTGCGCGGGCCATTTTCGTCAGTGATGACATAGTGTTGCGCGGCAAAGTCGAAGTCATACATCCGCTCAAAGCCGTAGACGACCGTCCGGCGGTGCAACTTCGGCGTCAGATAATCCATTCCCACGCTCCCCGCTGCACCCTTGGGCGACACCAGCGTCAGGCGCGAGGACATATCGACCTCGGGATAGCTGTCATGGCCGAGGCTATAGACGCCTTCAAGCGCCAGTCCGGGGAACAGCACAGTGCCCATGTCGATCTCGTGGCAGAGATCGAGCAGGACGCCGCCGCCGTTGGGCTTTGCTGCGTAGCTTTCGGAAAACAGCCAGTTCTGACGCCACTGCGTCACGTCATGCCCGATGTCGAGCGAGAAACGCACGGCGTCGCTGACGTCCTGATCGGCGAGCAGACGGAACGCGGGGTGATAGCGCATCATCAGGCCGACGACGGACTTTTCGGCCACGTCGCGGGTCATATGCTCGATCCGCACGAGGTCTTCGGGACGGAAGGCCACCGGCTTTTCGATATACATCGGCAGATTACGCTCTGCCGCATCACCGATCGGGCCGACACGCACGTCGGTCGCGGTGGCAATCACCGCCGCGTCCGCGTCATCCATGACCGCAGGGCTGTATTCGCGCCACGGCACCAGTGTGCTGTCTATGCCCAGCGATATAAGGTTGTCGTGGTGGCGGCGCCCGATGGAGCCCGCACCGATGACCTTGATCCGCATGGCTCCCCCGTCAGGCTGCCGGCATCCGCCGCTCGACGATCTCAGCCCACCAGCTGGTGCCTGCGGGAATGGCGTCGTCGTTGAAGTTGTATTCGGGGTGATGGACCGGCGCGGTGTCGCCGTTACCGACAAGGATATAGGCCCCCGGACGTTCCTCAAGCATGTAAGCGAAATCCTCGCCACCCATGATGAGCGGAGCCTCGTCGCACTGGCCAGAGATACCCTTGGCGACCTCGGCCGCGAACTCGGTCTGCTCTTCGTGGTTCACCATGACCGGATAACCGCGATAGTATTTGACCTCGGCCTCTGCGCCGAAACCTTCGGCCACCGACTGCGCCAGCTTGGTCAGACGGGCCTGCGCCAGATCGCGGTTCTCGGCGGTCAGCGTACGAACGGTGCCCTTGAGGTGGACCTGCTGCGGGATGACGTTGAACGCTTTCGAGCTGCTTTCGACCGACGTCACCGAGACAACAACCTGCTCCACCGGATCGACGTTGCGGGACGCGATCGATTGCAGCGACGAGACGATCTGCGAAGCGGTCACAACGGGGTCGATGCCTTCGTGCGGCTTGGCAGCGTGGCCACCTTTGCCTTTAACGAAGATCTCGAACTGGTCGGTCGCGGCAAAGAACGATCCCGGGCGGATTGCGAATTTGCCCAGCGGCATTCCAGGCCAGTTGTGCATCCCGTAGACTTCCTGAACGCCCCAACGATCCATCATGCCGTCTTCGCACATCTCGCGGCCGCCGCCGCCGCCCTCTTCGGCGGGCTGGAAGATCACCACGACCGTGCCGTCAAAATTGCGGGTCTCGGTCAGGTACTTCGCAGCGCCTAGCAGCATCGCGGTGTGACCGTCGTGGCCACATGCGTGCATCGCGCCGTCGGTTTTCGAGGCATACGGCAGGTTGGTGGCTTCAAGGATCGGTAGCGCGTCCATATCGGCGCGAAGGCCAATGACAGCGCCGCGCGTGTCGGTCTTGCCTTTGATGACGCCGACCACGCCCGTGCGCCCGATGCCGGTGGTGACTTCGTCACAGCCGAATTCGGTCAGCAGTTCGGCCACGCGCGCCGAGGTGCGGTGCGTCTCGAACAGGATTTCGGGGTTTTCGTGGAAATCACGTCGCCATTCGGTGATTTCGGAATGCAGTTCGGCAAGGCGGTTTTTGACGGGCAAGGTGCCCTCCATTTCTTAAAATTTGCCTCTAGGGTGAAGCATGGCTGCCCTAGCCGCAAGCGAGATCAGAGGCTCGGGCCCAGTTCGATGGGCGATCCGTCGCTGAACCGGCCAAAACGGAAGCGTGTCAGGTCGTACTGCGGGTCTTCGCCCGCCACAAGCCGCGCCGTGACCCGCCCGACGCCAGGTCCGATTCCGAAACCATGACCGCTCATCCCCGTCGCCAGCGTCAGGCCGGGGAGCATCGGAACGTGGTCAATGATCGGCACAACGTCCGGCATCGTGTCGATCATCCCCGCCCAAGCGGTCGCGATCTCGACCTTGCCAAGCTGCGGGAACGCGCGCTCGAAACGCGCGCGGGTCAGCTCCACACGGTCCATATCCGGCGCGGGGTACAGGATGCGCATCCGCTCGAATGGTGTGACCTCGTCATCGGCCCACTTGCGCTTTGTCGTCCACGCATCGGGGAAGCCTTTCGGCGCGTTGGGGCGGTAGCTGTTGCCTTTGGGGTCGGCGGCGAGTTGCTTGAGGTACTTCGGCAAAGCGCGAAACGCATCCGGCCCGATGAAGAACGTGTGGTTGTCCGACGCGGCCAGCGAATAGCCCCCATCGGCACGGTGGCGGAACGCGAATTCGTCGTCCACCGCTCCGCCCGCGAAAACCTCGGGTAGAGGCTTGGTTGCGGAGACTGTGGCGCGAACGGACAACTGCGGGACCGAGACACCGTGCTTGCGCAGGAACAGCGAGGACCACGCCCCGCCTGCCAGCACCACGGCGTCCGCTTTGATGCGGCCTTTCTCGGTCGCGACGCCAGCAACCTTGCCCGTCGCCATATCCAGTCCGCGCACAGCGCAGTTTTCGATGATCGTGACCCCTGCCCTGACAGCAGCGCGGGCCATCGCGGGGACGGCTTTCCACGGTTCGGCCTTCATGTCCGACGGCGTGTACATCGCGCCGATCCAGCGTTTCGACGGGATCAACCCGCCGACCTCGCCCAGTGTGACCATGCGTGTTTCCAGCCCCACATCGCGGGCGTAGCCGATCCATTCCTCAAAGGCCTGCATCTCGTATTCGGTGCGGGCCATGTAGGCGGTGCCGCCTTGACGCAGGCCGATATCCTCGCCTGCCTCCTCGGCCATCTCGCGCCACATCCGCTGCGCCTCAAGGACGATCGGCAGCTCCGCCGGATCGCGCCCCTGCGCCCTGATCCAGCCCCAGTTGCGCGAGGATTGCTCCCCTGCGACGCGGCCCTTCTCCAAGAGCACCACGCGCAGGTTCTTTCGCGCCAGTTCCCATGCAGTCATGACGCCAACGACGCCCCCGCCAATGACAACGCAGTCCGCCGCATCAGGCAGCGGTGCATCGTGTTCAATCGGGGAATTGGCGTGAATCGGGAAAATCATGGCGGGGCCTCCACGGGCAGGCTGCCCCGCGCCGTGAAAGCCCGCAAGCACAATTACTTAGTGGGCCATCGACTTCTGGATGCGCGCCAGCATGAACCACACCGCGACCACCACAATCGGCGTGACAGTCGCGTAGAGCCAGTATTTCTCGATGTGCAGCAGCTTCTCTGCGGGGGCGAGCATGTAGAGCACGAGGTTCAGCGCGTAGTAGCTGATCGCCACGACAGACAACCCTTCGACCGTGTGCTGTAGCCGCAGTTGCAGGTCCGAACGGCGGTCCATGCTGGTCAGCAGCGCCTGGTTCTGGGCCGAACGGTCCACGTCCACACGGGTACGCAAGAGATCGGCGGCGCGCATCGCGCGGGTCGACACGTCGCGCATCCGCGCTTCGGTCGATTTGACGGTGCGCATCGCGGGATCGAAACGGCGTTTCATGAATTCGCTGAACATCTGGCGCCCGCCAAAACGTTCTTCGCGCAGGACCTCGATCCGGTCGTTGACGATGTTCTCGTACGCCGCCGTTGCGCCAAAACGGAACGAGGTCTGGGCGACCATCTTCTCCAGCTCTGCCGAGACGCCGAGCAGTGCGTGGAGCGTCTCCGACGGTTCGATCTGGTCCGACGTCATACCCGTCACAAGGTCCAGCAGCCGCGTTTCGGTGTCGCCCAGTTTGGGTGACACCTCGCGCGCCTCCGCGAAGCCGAGCATCGCCATCGTCTTATAGGTTTCGATCTCGCACAGCCGCTGCACAACGCGTCCGATACGGCGCTTGCCGCAGTGCGGGGCGGCAAAAACGGCGAAGCGCATATGTCCCGCACTGTCGATCCGGTAGTCGCCCGCGATCACCAGATGACGGTCGAGGCACCAGCTCACTGCGAGGCTTTCGCCCACGAACCAGTCGTCGATGCGCTGCACCATGTCCTCTTCGGAGGGCATCCCCTCGATCCGGATGAGGGCCGACGTGATCCGCACCCCCGGCGCATTTGCCAGCCAGTCGTCGGGAAACAGACCAAAGGTGCCCGCGTCGAACGGACGTTCGGCCACGCCCTCACCGATGATGGTGTAGGTCACGAATTCGGTGTGGCTTTCCCACTTCAGCCAGTGCTTTCCGATCTGGCCGAAGTAATGGGTCGCGCCCGGCTGCGGGTGCGATGCGCCGAAACGGTCGAGGAGCGCAATGAGGTGCGCACGCTCGGCATCCCTGTCGCGGCTTTTGTTGCCGTTCGCGGGCTTGATCGCGAGGTAGGCCGCACGGCCCGGTGCGGACATGACAGGAAACGGACGGGCGTGAAGCTCGTTCGACAAAGGATAGCGGAGGTCGTGGTCTTGGATCGGTGTCATCGTCATCAGCGCTCAGTCTATAACGATGGACACTAGCGGCGCTTGCCGCTCACGCAAAACGATTTTTGCAGTGTTTTTATATATTTAGCGGCACACGATGGTATACCGTGTGCCGCTTTTGATGTCAGGTGGTCAGATGCAAACCACGTCCAGCGGCGGGAAGCCATTGAAGCAGACCGACGAATAGGTCGAGGTGTAGGCACCCGTGTTGCGGATGAGAACGCGGTCGCCAGCCTTGAGGGTCAGCGGCAGCGGCATCGGGCGCTTTTCATACAGAACGTCTGCGGAGTCGCAGGACGGGCCAGCCATAATGCACGGACCCATCGCGTCGTTGTCGCGCGGGGTTTCGAACTGGTAGCGGATCGCCTCGCCTTCGGTCTCTGCCAGACCCGAAAAACGGCCGATCGACAGGTAGACCCAGCGGTGCACGTCGCGGTCCGACTTGCGGGACACGAGCAGCACTTCGCAAGCGATGACGCCAGCTTCGGCAACCATGCCGCGGCCCGGCTCTGCCATGATGGTGGCAACGTCGCCGAACTTGGCGTTGATCATCTCCATGACAGCAGCGGCGTAGTCGGTCGGCGCCTGAATGGCCTCACCGTAGAACGCGGGGAAACCACCACCGATGTTCAGAAGTGTCAGGTCGTGACCAGCCGCTTTGCCTGCGTGCCAGATCTCTGCGAGCGCGTCGAGCGACGGCTCCCACATCTCTGCCTTGCGGGTCTGCGATCCGACGTGGAACGAGAAACCGACAGGGTTCAGGCCGAGCGACTTGGCAACGTCCAGCAGGCGGATTGCGGTGTCCTTGTCGCAGCCGAACTTGCGGGTCAGCGGCCAGTCGGCCTGGCTCACCTCGACGATCAGGCGGATGTAAACATCAGCGCCCGGTGCGTGCTCTGCGATCTTTTCCAGCTCTTCGTCGGCGTCGGCTGCGAACAGGCGGATGCCAGCGTTGTAAGCCCACGCGATGTCTGCCGGACGCTTGATGGTGTTGCCGAACGAGACAGTCTCGGGACGAGCTCCCTGCGACAGGCAGATCTCGATCTCGCCGCGCGATGCCGCATCGAAGTGCGAGCCGAGCGACACAAGACGGCTGATGATTTCCAGAGCGGGGTTGGCTTTGACAGCGTAGTGGATGTCAGCGCGGCCCAGACCTGCTTTGAGAGCATTGAACTGCTCTTCAACGCGATCGACGTCGACGATCAGGGTCGGACGGTCGAATTCGTTATTGGCGACGTAGGCGTCCAGACGTGCGGACATGGGGTGCTGAGAGGCGGATTGCGCCCCTGCTACAGCAAAAGTCATGGTCATCTCCTATAGACCCGGCCATATATGACCGCTCACTTCCAATGGAGACGTTACCGTCGCTGCTGTAACACGTTCAGCGTAACTGCTTTACCGGCCAGAGGCGCGTGCGTTGGCGTCTTGGAGCGGGCGTTTGATCTAAACCTAGTGCGTTTTCAACAAAAATTTTTGTGCGCCTCGAAAAAACTTTTAGGTCGGCGCCAACGCACTGGTTTTTATGATCAAAACCGTCATTTTCACGTCGGTTTTGATCAAAAGATCCCCTCGCCAAAGGGCCGCGGCACCGTGTAGAGGAATGGTATGGCCAGACTGATCCTGTTCAACAAACCCTTCGATGTGCTCTCGCAGTTTACGGATACGAAGAATCCGACACCTCGCGCGACGCTAAGCGACCATCTGACGATTCCGGCGGTCTATCCGGCCGGGCGACTCGACCGTGATTCCGAGGGGCTTTTGCTACTGACCGACCACGGGCCGCTTCAGGCGGCGATCAGCAACCCGAAGTACAAAGAGCCGAAAACCTATCTGGTGCAGGTCGAGGGCGATCCGAGCGACGCCGACCTTCAGCCGCTGCGCGATGGCGTGATGCTGAACGACGGTCCCTGCCGCCCCGCCAAGGTGCGCCTGATCGACCCGCCCGACCTGTGGGAGCGCAACCCGCCCGTCCGTTTCCGCAAGTCGATCCCCGACCGCTGGATCGAGATGACGATCACCGAAGGGCGCAACCGTCAGGTCCGCCGCATGACCGCCGCCGTGGGTCTGCCGACCCTGCGGCTCGTGCGTTGGCAGATCGGGGAATGGAGCGTTGCGGGCCTCGCCCCTGGTGAATGGCGCGAGGTCGAAGTGGCCGCGCCGAAGCCGCAGCCCAAACGCCGGTTCAAGCGCAAATACTGATCACCAGACCTCGGGGTCGATGCCCTGCTCTGCCAAGGCCGCGAACTTGTCCTGCAAGAACCGCTGGAACGGCTGGTCGGCATAGGCCCCGGTCGCCACGTATTCCAGCGCGGACATATGGTGGAACGGTTTGAAGTAGCCGGGCATTCGGAACACCTCTTTCGGGGCCCCGTCCTCTAGCGTGTAGAACATCTGCGTCGGGGTGAACGACACGCCCCATGAGGCGATCTGGCTCTTCTCCTCGCGCTCGACGCCGTCAAACCCGACCATCCCGCGCGAGCCCCAGAGGTCGAGCTGCAAGACATCGAAATTGGCGGTGAGGTAGTCGGTGATCTCGGGCCGCTCGAAGTTCACCTCGTGCAGCTCCTTGCAGTACGGACAGCCGCGCTGCTCCACGAGGATGATCAGCCCCTTCCCAGCAGCCTGCGCATCGGCAAGGTCGTATTCGAGCTCAAGGAAACTATCGAGGAAGAACGGCTGATCGTGCAGCCCGTCATCCCTCAGAACCACTTCTGAGCGCGCGGAGCCAGCGAGAACAGAGGCAGCGGCGCCCATCACAAAACGTCTACGCTTCATGAAAAAATCCTCCCCTATCGCGGGGAGGATCATAGCACGTTTATCGAATTTCCCGAAATGCGGTCTTATTCGGCGGGTACCAGCGCGGGGGACACCGACGCGCGGCGCTCAAGCAGGACCGCGGTGATGCGTGCGCCTGCGATCATGGAGATCAGCGCGAGGACCGCAGCGACTGACAGGAGCGGAACACCGGCCAGACCCGCACCGATGGTGCAACCGCCCGCCAGAACACCGCCGAAGCCCATCAGCGCAGCACCGACGAGGTAACGACCGGTCTGGCCCGCGCTCTCGAAGCTCTGCCACTGGAAGCGGCCCGTCAGTAGCGAGATCACCAGCGAACCGACCAGAGTACCGGCAATCAGCGCAGTGCCGAAGGTCGGCGCAACGGCGGTCGATGCGATGACGTAGAACAGGCTCTCGGTCCAGGTGGAGGTGAAGGCGAGGCTCTCGATGGTGATCGGGTCGAACGGATCGTTCAGCACATAACCCGTACCGGCCCAAGCAGCAGGTACCAGCAGACCGAGCAGCGCGGCAGGCACAAGGGTGGTCCAGCTTGCACGCGATTTCACGATCAGCGCGATAGCCAGCGCGGCGAAGGCAACGCCCCATACCCACCCCGGCAGTGGGAGGGTGCCGCCGTAAGGCACCGTCACCGAACCGGCAGCAACGCGCCACGAGGACAGCAGGCCCTTCAGCGTCGCGTGCGCCACGACGGCAAACACCAGAACAACAGTCGCGGCGCGCAGGTTACCCGATGCCGCCAAAACGGTCAGGCGGGCCGCACAGCCACGGGCCAGCACCATGCCGATACCGAACAGCAGACCGCCGCCCACAATGGCAACAATGGGCAGATCGCCGGTCATGAAGCGGTGTCCGCCAAGGTCCAGCACACCGAGGGACACAACATACTGCGTACCGATCACAGCCACCGCGAGGGCCAGCGCCCAAGCCGCGCCAGCGGACGCACGCTCGCCTTTGTCGCCAGCAATTGCGCGACGCAGACAGAATCCGCTGACCAGCGCCAGCGCACCAAACAGAACACCGACAATCAGACCAAGCCAAACCGACAGTTCGGCGGGAGTATAGTTTTCGAAAGGCAGAGTTTCGTACATGGGTATTCTCCGAAAATTCGGAGGACCACCTAGGGCTATCCTTTCGGGCACGCAAGTGCCGTGCAAAGAACAAATGTTTCGGACTGACCGCTCAAGCAGAACGGAATCACTAATTCATAAATATGAATACCAACAGTCCGAAGTGATTGTTCCGCCCATATGGTAAAGGCTCCTTAATTTCCCCCGCGCAAAGAAAAAGCCCCGCCAGAGCGGGGCTTTCCTGTCTTGATTGCGCTTGCCTTACTGGATTTTGGTAAGCAGTTCGTCCAGCGACTTCTTCGCGTCGCCGTAGAACATGCGGGTGTTTTCCTTGTAGAACAGCGGGTTCTCGATGCCCGAGTAACCGGTACCCTGACCACGCTTGGAGACGAACACCTGTTTCGCTTTCCAGACTTCCAGAACCGGCATACCGGCGATCGGCGAGTTCGGATCTTCCTGAGCCGCCGGATTCACGATGTCGTTCGAGCCGATGACGATCACAACGTCGGTCTCGGGGAAGTCGTCGTTGATCTCGTCCATTTCCAGCACGATGTCGTAGGGCACTTTGGCTTCGGCGAGAAGCACGTTCATGTGGCCCGGCAGACGACCGGCAACGGGGTGGATTGCAAAGCGGACTTCCTTGCCCTTCGCACGGAGGCGACGGGTCAGTTCGGCGACGTTCTGCTGTGCTTGCGCAACGGCCATACCGTAACCCGGAACGATGACGACGCTGTCGGCATCTTCGAGCGACTGGGCCACGCCGTCGGCGTCGATTGCGATCTGCTCGCCTTCGACTTCCATAGCCGGACCGGTGGAGCCACCGAAGCCGCCGAGGATCACCGAAACGAACGAGCGGTTCATCGCCTTACACATGATGTACGACAGGATTGCACCGGACGAGCCCACCAGAGCACCAACAACGATCAGAAGGTCGTTGCCGAGGCTGAAGCCGATAGCCGCAGCCGCCCAGCCCGAATACGAGTTGAGCATCGAAACCACGACCGGCATGTCGGCGCCGCCGATGCCCATGATCAGGTGGTAGCCGATGAACAGCGCAGCGAGCGTCATCAGGAACAGCGGGAAGAAGCCGCCGGTGTTGAAGTACCAGATCAGGCAGATCACCGAGAGCGCAGCCGCAGCGGCGTTCAGGATGTGACCACCCGGCAGCTTTTCGGCCTTCGAGGTGACTTTGCCAGCCAGCTTGCCGTAGGCGATGACCGAACCGGTGAAGGTCACGGCACCGATGAAGATACCGAGAAACAGCTCGACGCGCAGGATGTTCTGCTCGACCGAAGTCTTATGCGCGAGAAGCTCCGCGAACGCACCGAGGTCCATTTCGTGCAGCATCAACTGCTTGCCCTCTTCCGACAGGGTCGAGGACATGCCCGCCATCACTTCGATGACGTGGCTCAGTTCAAAGTGCGCAACATAGCCCACGAATACAGCGGCCAGACCGACGAGCGAGTGCATGGCGGCAACAAGCTGCGGCATCTCGGTCATCTGGACCTTGGTGGCGACCTGATAACCGATCGCACCGCCGGCAGCGATGAGGATCAGCGACAGCAGCCAGAAGCCCGAACCCGGACCGACGAGCGTTGCGGCGATGGCCAGAGCCATACCGACAATGCCGTACCAGACAGCGCGCTTGGCGCTTTCCTGACCGGACAGACCGCCCAGCGACAGGATGAAGAGAACAGCGGCGACGACGTAGGCCGCGATGGTGAAACCGAATTCCATTGTCCCCTACTCCTTACGATTTCTGGAACATGGCGAGCATGCGCCGTGTCACGAGGAAGCCGCCGAAGATGTTGATACCGGCCATGAAGACCGACAGGGCAGCGAGGATGATGACGAGGAACGAACTCGATCCGATCTGCATCAGAGCACCAAGGATGATGATCGACGAAATCGCGTTGGTCACAGCCATCAGCGGGGTGTGCAGCGAGTGCGCAACGTTCCAGATGACCTGGAAGCCGATGAACACCGACAGCACGAACACGATGAAGTGCTGCATGAACGACGCAGGCGCATAGAGACCGGCCAGCAGCATCAGCGCACCGCCGACGGCGAGCAGAGTGACCTGGCTCTTGGTCTGGGCTTTGAAAACGGCGGCTTCCTTGGCCTTCTTTTCTTCCGGCGTCAGTTCTTTCGGCTTTTCTTGCGACTTGGCAGCAATCGCCTGAACCTTCAGCGGCGGCGGCGGGAAGGTGATCGCGCCGTCATGGGTCACGGTCGACGAACGGATCACGTCGTCTTCCATGTTGTGGTTAACCACACCGTCCTTTTCGGGGGTGAGGTCGGACATCATGTGGCGGATGTTGGTCGCGTAAAGGGTCGACGCCTGCGCAGCCATACGCGACGGGAAGTCGGTGTAGCCGATGATGGTGACGCCGTTCTCGGTGACGAACTTCTCGTCGGCGACGGTCATCTTGCAGTTACCACCCTTTTCGGCGGCGAGGTCGACGATGACCGAACCCGGCTTCATGGCTTCGACCATGTCCTTGGTCCAAAGCTCGGGAGCTTCGCGGTTCGGGATCAGCGCGGTGGTGATGACGATGTCGACTTCCGGTGCCAGCTCGCGGAACTTCTTGAGCTGGGCGTTGCGGAACTCTTCGGACTGGACCGAAGCGTAACCACCCGTCGCTGCGCCGTCCTGCTGTTCTTCCTCGAAGTCGAGGTAGACGAACTCTGCGCCCATCGATTCAACCTGCTCGGCCACTTCGGGACGTACGTCGAATGCGTAGGTGATCGCGCCGAGCGAGGTCGACGTACCGATCGCGGCCAGACCGGCAACACCGGCGCCTACAACCAGAACCTTAGCGGGCGGAACCTTACCGGCGGCAGTGACCTGACCGGTGAAGAAGCGGCCAAAGTTGTTACCGGCTTCGATGACAGCGCGGTAACCCGCGATATTGGCCATCGACGACAGCGCGTCCATTTTCTGCGCGCGCGAAATACGCGGCACCATTTCCATGGCGATAACGCTGGCACCTTTTTCCGAAGCGAGCTTGAGGCCCTCTTCGTTGGCACCGGGGTTGAAGAAGGTGATCAGCAGCTGATCCTTGCGGAGCATACCGATTTCTTCGTTGGTCGGAATACGGACCTTGGCCACGACGTCGGCGGCATCGAACAGTGCCTTTGCACCGTCGACAACTTCAACACCGGCTTCGCGATACAGATCGTCGGAAAAACCCGCGTTCTCACCGGCTCCGGACTGGATTAGGCAATCGTAGCCTAGTTTCTGCAGATCCTTGGCCGAGGCCGGAGTCATTGCGACCCGGTTCTCGCCCTCGAGTATCTCCTTAGGTGCGCCGATTTTCACGACAGTCCCCCTTAAAATATTTGCATCACAGACGAATTAGCGAAGGTAATTATATTTCACAAGAACGTGCTTACCTGTATTCTTTAGTATGCCGCAAAATGTGTCACATGTTTGCGCTCACACCCAGCGGCGGGTCTTTTCGCAGTACCGCGCGAAGTCCATGCGGAACTTCCGGCGCAGCCTGTCCTCTTCAGGAATGATGAAGCGGCGTTCGATGATCCACACGAACACCGGCAGAAGCGGCAGCGCCAAGGGCGCGTCGAACCTTAGGATGAACCCCAGCAGCATCAGCGCGTCACCAAGGTAGATCGGGTTGCGCGTACGCCTGAAGATACCCGACTGGACGAGCCGGTCGGCCTCCATATGCGGAATGATGGTGGTGCGCTGCTTGCGCATCTCTAATGCTGCAAGAGCAATAAGAATAAGGCCGCCGCCGATGAAAATGCCTGCCAGAAGGCCGATCCAGTCACCGCCGAAAGACAGCCCGAAAAGCTCTGCGCGACCGATCCACCAAGACAAGGCAACGAACGCGGCCCACCAGACCGGAGGTATGTCGATCCACTTCATACGTGCACAGTGCAACGCGACGTGTGCCTTGTCACGGGATCAAAGACGTATGAGGGTGCGGCCAAATACCCTTATGACGAAAGTAGCCGCCCGATGACCGATTTTGCAGCAACCCGCAAAGCCTTCGACCTGCCCGACGGGGTAATCTATCTGGACGGAAACTCGCTCGGGCCGCTCCCGACTGCGGCCAAGACCAAAGTTGCAGCCAGAATGCAGGATGAATGGGGCGAAATGCTCATCACGGCGTGGAATCGCGCGGGCTGGATGGGAGAGCCGCGTCTGATCGGCGACCGCATTGGAAAGTTGGTTGGCGCCCCGAAAGGGTCCATCGTGATGGGCGACACGCTCTCGATCAAAGTCCATCAGGCGCTGGCCTCTGCATTGGAGCTACGACCTGACCGCCGCGTGATCCTGTCGGACACGGGCAACTTCCCGTCCGACCTCTATATGGCGCAGGGCATCGTGCGGACGCTGGACAAGGGTCACGAGCTCAAAACCGTCGCGCCGGAGGACGTGCTGGCCAATATCGACGAGACCGTCGCCGTCGTCATGATCACCGAGGTCGACTACCGCACGGGCCGCAAGCACGACATGGCAGCGATCATCGAACGCGCCCATGAAGCAGGCGCTCTGGTGATCTGGGATCTCGCTCACTCCGCCGGCGCGATCGAGGTCGACCTTGGCGGCACCGGCGTCGATTTCGCCGTGGGCTGCACCTACAAATTCATCAACGGCGGTCCGGGCGCGCCTGCGTTCATCTATGTCCGCCCTGATCTAGCCGATCAGTGCCGCCCCGCGCTGTCGGGTTGGCTGGGCCACGAAGCGCCGTTCGCCTTTGATCTGGACTACCGCGCCGGTGATGGCATCGACCGGATGCGTTGCGGCACCCCGCCCGTGCTGGCGCTCGCCGCGCTGGGTGCAGCGCTGGATGTCTGGGATCAGGTGGATATGGCCGATCTGCGTGCGCGGTCCATCGAACTGTCCGAGCGTTTCATCAAAGGTGTCGAGGCCGCCTGCCCCGCCCTCACCCTCGTCAGCCCGCGCGATCCAAAGGCGCGCGGCTCGCAGGTGTCGTTCGCGTTCCCAGATGGTTACGCCGCGATGCAGGCCGTCATTGATCGCGGCGTCATCGGCGACTTCCGCGCGCCCGACATCATGCGCTTCGGCATCACACCGCTGTATCTGAACGAGGACGACATCGACAAAGCGGTCGAGATCATCGCGGACGTGATGAATAACGAACTGTGGAAAGACGCGAAGTACCAGACCCGCGCCGCGGTCACTTAAACCTTCAGGCCGCGCCCGATGAGGCCCGCAACCTGACGGATCGAGGCTTTGTAGGCGTCAAAGCTATCGACCTGCTCCTTGATCCCGAACCACAAACGCTGGATCAGCAGCGCCATATCCTCGGCGCTGTTGTCCGTCTCGCGCAGGCTGATGCGGTTCGCGCCCGCCTCTTTCG
Organism: Marivivens aquimaris; assembly: GCF_015220045.1. Lineage (NCBI taxonomy): Bacteria > Pseudomonadati > Pseudomonadota > Alphaproteobacteria > Rhodobacterales > Paracoccaceae > Marivivens > Marivivens aquimaris. The sequence goes on from NZ_JADBGB010000001.1 coordinate 1,633,303, forward strand.
TGAGCCACGCCGCGACCTTGGTGCGCAGGAGCGCCGCCCACTCCGCGATCTCTGTCGCCGCGACGGAGCTTTTCGCCTCCAGCAGCTCCTGCCCGTGAGTCGTGGACAGCATCAGTTCAATCGCAGGCCCGCCCGCAGCTTCGAACACCGCGAGGATCGCCTCGGACGGATCGCGTGCGGGGGTCAGTTCACGCTCCAGCGCCTCCGCCCCCTGCGCGAGGTAGAGCACGGTCAGAGAGCGGAAAATGTCTTCTTTATTGCGGTAATGCAGGTACAGCGCCGCCCGCGACATGCCCGCGCCCTTGGCGATATCCTCCATCGAGGTCCGCCGATAACCGTACTGGCTGAACGCGACGATGGCGGCGTCCATGATCGCCTGCACGCGCGGATCTGATTTGAGCGATATCGTGTCCATACTGACCACCTGACATTTCACGTTTATTTTGTCAATTGACACCCTGACATTTCACGACCATTTTGTCAGAAACGGATAACGGAGGGACAGATGGCCCATTCGCTGAAGATCAACGGCCGGACGCACAGTGTCGACACGCCGGACAACGTGCCTCTTTTGTGGGTGCTTCGCGACGAGCTGAGCATGACCGGCACCAAATACGGCTGCGGCGTTGCCGCTTGCGGCGCGTGCACCGTGCAGATCGACGGTGAGGCCGTGCGGTCCTGTCAGGTCGCCGTGGCCGATGTCTGGGGCGAGGTTACGACGATCGAAGGCGTGGGCACTCCCGACAATGTCGCGACCATCCAGCAAGCGTGGATCGACCATCAGGTTGCCCAATGCGGCTACTGCCAGTCGGGCCAGATCATGCAGGCCGCCGCGCTGCTGGCCGAGAATCCCGCCCCCAGCGATCAGGACATCGACGACGCGATGCAAGGCAACCTCTGCCGCTGCGGAACATACCCGCGCATCCGCGCCGCGATCCATGACGCCGCCCAGCGCATGAAGGAGGCATAAGATGTCCCGCATCGGTAAAATCGCCCGCCGCACGTTCCTTTTCGGCGCTGTCGCCGTCACCGGCGGCGCGGCCTTCGGCTATTACAAACTGGTCGAAACGCCCCCGAATCCGCTGAAACCCACCGAGGGCGTAGCGCTGAACCCCTATGTCATCGTGGATGGCAACGGCGTGACCGTCGTGGCTCCGCGCGCTGAAATGGGTCAGGGCATTTCGACGACCCTCGCCGCGCTGGTGTCCGAGGAACTGGACGTTGCCGTCGAGGATGTGACCGTCATCCATGGCCCGCCCGCCAAGGCTTATTTCAACCAAGCCATCATGGGCGCTGCGTTCCCTGTCCTTGAATACAAGCGCAAGGACTGGCAGGAGGACGCCGCACATTTCGTCGGCAACGCTGCCAAGTTCTTTAACATGCAGATCACGGGCGGCTCGTCCTCGACCAAGGACGGCTATGTGAAGATGCGCGAAGCCGGTGCGCAGGCTCGCGAGATGCTGAAAGAGGCCGCGGCGAAGCGTTTGAGCGTGGCGGCGGATCGCCTCGGCACGGATAACGGCGCTGTAGTTGCGCCTGATGGCACACGCATTCCCTATTCCGATCTGGCTGGCGAGGTTGCAGGACTTGAGCCGCGCGAGGTTGCGCTGCGCGATCCGTCCGATTGGAAAGTCTTGCGCACGTCCCAGCCGCGCACTGATATGGTCGGCAAATCCACGGGCACCGCGACCTTCGGCATCGATGTTCGCGTGCCAGGGATGAAGTTCGCCACCGTCCGCATGAGCCCGCGCCGTGCGGGCATGGTGACGTTCGATGCCTCGGACGCGATTCTGATGGACGGGGTGGAGAAAATTATCGACCTCGGCGATGGCATCGCTGTCGTTGCGCAGAACACTTGGCTCGCCATTCAGGCGGCTGAAGCCGTGTCGATCACTTGGGCAGATGCGAGCTATGACGGCAGCACCGAACAGCACATCGCCGCGCTGATCTCGGGTTTCGATACCGAGCCGAACAACACCGGCCGCGACGAAGGCGATGTCACGCAGGACGTGGCAGGCACCGAAGTCACGGCGGAATACACCGTGCCGTTCCTCGCCCATGCGACGATGGAGCCGATGAACGCCACAGCGCTCTACACCGGCGACGCGCTGGAGGTCTGGGCCCCGAACCAAGCCCCCGTCAAGATCCGCGATGGCTGTGCAGAGGCCGTCGGTCTGAATTCGGACGCGGTGACCGTTCACACGACGCTCATGGGCGGCGGTTTCGGGCGGCGCGGCGAGTTCGACTATGCCGTTATCGCGGCCCGCGTCGCACACGAAATGCCGGATGTGCCGGTTCAGGTCACATGGTCACGCGAAGAGGACATGCGCCACGACTACTACCGTCCCGCCGCGATGGCGCGGATGCGCGGCGTTGTGGATGGCGGGAAGCCTGTGCTGCTGGACGCCAAGGTGTCCTCGCCTTCGGCAACCCACCAGGCGATTGGCCGCATGATGGGCATGAACATGAGCGGACCGGATGCGGAGATCACGGCGGGGATGCACGACCAGCCATTCGCGATCCCCAACTACCGGACCACGGCGCATATCGCGGATATCGGCGTTCCGATGGGCTTCTGGCGGTCGGTCGGCGCGAGCTACAACGGGTTCTTCACTGACTGTTTCATCGACGAGATGGCGGTTGCGGCTGGCGCAGATCCGCTCCAGTTCCGTCTGGACATGGTCCGGCCCGAGCATGAACCCTCGGCCAAAGTGATCGAGGCCGTCGCGGAGATGTCCAACTGGGGCAGCGCCCTGCCCGCAGGCACCGCGCGCGGTGTGGCGTTTACCTATTCCTTCGGCACCCCCGTCGCGCAGGTGATGGAGATTGCGGAGACGGGCTCCGGCATCAAGATGAACAAGGTCTGGATTGCCTGCGATCCGGGTATCGCGCTCGACCCGCGCAATATCGAAGCGCAGATGACCGGCGGCTGTATCTATGGCCTCTCGGCGGCGCTGCACGGGCGGATTACGTTCGAGGACGGTGAGGCGCAGCAGTATAACTTCCCCGACTATGACGCGGTGCGGATGTACAACACCCCCGCCTTCGAGGTGCGTATTCTGGAAAATGCGGGCCGCGTCAGCGGTGTAGGAGAGCCCGGCACGCCCCCTGCTGCCGCCGCGCTGGCCAACGCTCTTTTCGCTCTGACCGGCAAACGTGCGCGGAGCCTTCCGCTTTCTGAAGAATACGCTCTAATTATTTAAGATTGTACATAAAAACCTGTGGTGGCGGATCGCTTTCCGCCGCCATTGAATCGCCCCATTAGCCTCATATTTACGCCTTTCGCGCTTAATAACCATCCGAATGGATAGGTGTGCCACCTCCTTCGTCGGGCACACAAAGGATGGAAGACGCATGGCCGATATTACCGGTTTTAAGCTCAATAATGGATCGCTTGGTCCGTATCTGAACCTCAAGAACGCGACGTACGACGCACTCGAGCCTGTCTATGCCGGCAACGTCACGGTCTATTACGTCAACAGCAACGGCGACACGGTCACAACGACAGTCAGCGGCACGTATTATGTGGCCTCGACCGGCGACGTCGTCTTCGTCCCTTCATCGTCGTTCCCGCAGAACCTCGTTTACATCACGCTGGATGATGCGACGCGGGACTATCTGAACTCCATTCCCAAGGGTGATGCGTCGAACAATACGTTCAACGGCAGCAACAACCCCGACTACTACTGGGATGGCCGCGGGGTCGAGCAAGCCTCCGGCGGCGGCAACGACACCATTAACACCTACGGCGGCAACGACCGTGTGTTCTCTGGCAAGGGCAATGACACGATCAATGCGGGCACGGGCAACGACTTTGTCCGTGCGGGTGGCGGCAACGACCGCGTAATTGCGGGCGACGGTGATGACACCGTTTACGGCGGTGCCGGTCAGGACACGATCTTTGGCGGAGCTGGCAACGACTCCATCTACGGCGGTGCAGGTCAGGATTCCATCGACGGCGGCGCTGGCAATGACGTGATCGACGCACATACCGGCGGCGAGAAAGAGTACTTCAGCTGGACCAACTTCGATCAGTCCGGCGCCCAACAGGATATTTCGGGCGGGTTCACGCAGAACACCGGCTCGATGAATGTCACGTTCACGCAGAAGAACGACGGCTTCCTTCAGGAAACGAAGACATATGTCGGCGACGATGCCAGGAGCATTTCGCCGCTCTATACCGAGAACGGTGAGCCGTATGACCCCTACTCTGCCGTGTTCATCCGCGGTCAGGGCGGCGAGAACGTCTCCACCTCGACGCTGACGTTCGACGCGCAGGATGGCTCCGGCCTTCAGGATAACGTCTCCAACGTCAACTTCCGCATCAACGATATCGATACCGGCGCATTCACTGATCAGGTGATCATCCGCGCCTATGACGCGAACGGCAATCCGGTCCACGTCGACCTGACGGGCGCCTCGGGCCACATCGTCACCGACGGCACGACCGCGACTGTCACGGCGAACAACCCGGGCACCACGCAATCGAGTGGGACTGGCTCGGTCAAGGTTGAAATCGCGGGCCCTGTCAGCCGGATCGAGATCGAGTTCAATCAGGTCTCCGGTACGGGCGACCAGAACGCGATCTATATCACCGATGTCCACTTCGAGACCCTGCCCGACACCACCATCGGCGACACGGTCGAGGGCGGCCTCGGTCAGGATACGATCTACGCAGGTGCAGGTGCCGACTGGATTTCGGGCGGCGATGATGCCGACCTGATCTATGCGGGCGATGGCGCGGACACGATTTATGGCGGCGCGGGCAACGACCGCATTTTCTATGGCGAAGGCGCGGATACCGTTTATGGCGGTGACGGCGACGACACCATCGACGACGTGGGCGGCTATGCCCACAACACCGCGTCGACCATTTACGCTGGCGCGGGCAACGACCTTGTCTACGGCACTTCGGGCGGCGATTCCATCGACGGCGGCAGCGGCAACGACAACATCTTTGGCGAGGTCGGCGCGGACTCGATCACGGGCGGCGCGGGCAACGACTACATCGACGGCGGCAGCCAGAACGACACGCTGGACGGCGGCACAGGCGACGACCGCGTCTACGGTGGCGACGGCTCGGACGTCTTCCGCCTGAGCGACAACTTTGGCCACGATACACTCGTTGGCGGCGAAGGAGCCGAGGTTGATTTCGGCGACGTCATCGACGCCACCGGTCTGTCAAACGGTGTCACGGTCGATTTCTCGGCTCCCGAAACCGGCGTTATCTCTGACGGTACGAATGACGCGAACTTTTCCGAAATCGAGGCCCTGCTCCTCGGGGCCGGCGACGACACGGTGTACGGCTCGGATGGCGCGGACTACGTGTCGACCGGCGCGGGCAGCGATTATGTCGACGGTGGCGCGGGCGATGACATTTTCGAGCTCGGCAACACGCTCACAGGCGTTGCGGACAATTCGTCGGACACGATCTACTTTGCCGATGGTGACGGCCACGACCTGATTTACGGCTTCGCCTCTCCGCAGCTCCAGCCCGACGGCACCTACTACGCCCAAGACAAGATCGACGTCTCGGGGATGCACGACGCCAACGGCAATCCGGTCAATATCTGGGATGTCACGGTCGAGGATTACGGCGGCAACGCCCGTCTCCTCTTCCCCAACGGCGAGTCGCTCACACTCTATGGCGTCAGCCCTGCGACGATGCAGGACCCCGTTGCGCTGCTCGCGGTCGGCATTCCTGACACCGACGGCACGATCGAGGGCTCCGACGGCGCGGACGTCATCGACTTCAGCTATACCGGCGATCCCGACGGCGACCGCGTCGATCACGACGATAACTTCAAAGGTGGCGAGCGCAACGCTGACACCATCGAAGCCAAAGGCGGTGACGACACCATTTACGCAGGCGTCGGCGATGACGTGGTCTACGGCGGCACCGGTGCGGATACGATTTACGGCGGCATGGGCGCGGATACGCTCTATGGTAACGCCGATGACGACGACATCTTCGTCGGTGCTGGCGATGAGGCTTTTGGCCAGCGCGGCAATGACGATTTCTATGTCACCGACACCGGCGATGACCCCGCTGACATCCATATCTACGGCGGGTCCGAAGATGACGACGGCGACGGCGATACGCTCTACCTCGGCGATATGGCCGATATGTCGACGCTGGTCCGCAACCAGAATCCCGACGGCAGCTACAGCGGTTCGGTCCAGCTCAAGAACGGCTCGACCCTCACCTATGACAATATCGAGAACATCATCTGCTTTACCCCCGGCACGATGATCCTGACGCCTTTTGGTGCGCGGGCGATTGAAACGCTGGAGCAAGGCGATCTGGTCATCACCCGTGACAACGGTATCCAGCCGATCCGCTGGATCCAGCACCGCACGGTGCCCGCGTTCGACAATTTTGCGCCGATCCGCATCAGCAAGCACGCTCTGCCAACGTTGGATCGTGACCTGCTGGTGTCACCGCAGCACCGGATGCTCCTTGATGGCTACCAGACAGAGATACACTTCGGCGAAGACGAGGTTCTGGTCGCGGCGAAGCACATGATCGACGATGCGCATGTGACGGTCCAGCAAGGCGGCTTCGTCACCTATTTCCACATGATGTTCGACAAGCACGAGATCGTCTATGCCAACGGCGCAGCGAGCGAGAGCTTTCATCCCGGTGAAATCGGTCTGTCGGCTGTCACGGATGCCGCGCGCGAGGAACTCTTTGGTCTGTTCCCCGAACTTCGCGCGAGCCCCGATGCCTATGGCGATACCGCGCGTCGCTGCCTGAAGCGTCACGAAGCGCAGCTGCTCATGCCAGCGAAGCCGAAGCTATCGGCTGGGATTTACGCGGCTTAGGCTGAGGCGAGCTCTGCGGACTTGGCGGCCTGCCACTTGCGGGCCGCATCGCCCAACGCTTCGAACAGCGGGCGGGACACCGGATCATTGGAGGCATTCCATTCGGGGTGCCACTGGACGGATAGGGTAAAGCCCGGCGCGTCCTTGATATAGATCGCCTCGGGCGTGCCGTCGGGAGCGTAACCGTCGACGACCACGCGGCTACCCGGTTCCTTGATCCCCTGCCCGTGTAGCGTGTTGGTCATCACCTTCGGACTCCCGAGCAGCGCGGCGAACGGGCCGTTTTCGCTGAGCGATACGCAGTGGCGGAGGGCGAACTTTTCCTCCAGCGTGCCGTCGGGCGGCATCCGGTGGTTATCACGTCCGGGAAGATCACGGATTTCGGGATAGAGTGACCCGCCCATCGCGACGTTCACCTCTTGGAAACCACGGCAGATGCCCATGATCGGCTGGCCGCGCTCGACGCAGGCACGCACCAGCGGCAGCGTGATCGCATCGCGGTTTTCGTCGAAATCGCCGTAAGCGGGCGTGGGAACTTCGCCGTACTGGCTGGGGTGAACGTTCGGGCGACCACCCGTCAGCAGAAAGCCGTCACAGGTTTCCAGCAGTTCCTCGACCGTGACGACCGTGGGGTCGGCAGGAATAAGGAACGGGATGCAGCCTGCGACCTTGGAGATCGCCTGACTGTTCATCTGCCCGCCGGTGTGTGCGGGGTACTGGCCGTTGACGAGTTCGTTGTTGCTGATGATCCCGATGATTGGGCGCGCCATTTACGTGGTCCTTTCGCTCTTACAGCAAAAATAACCATGAAACGGCGCACGCAAAAGGACTTTGAAATGCGCGGTTAGTCTGCGTCAAAGCACTGAGTGGATCAGTCTTCGCCCACAAAACCCGCAGCTTTGATGCCTGCGAGGGCACAAGTTGCATCGTTGTCGCTGGTATCGCCGGTCACGCCGACCGCGCCGATTAGGGTGCCTTCGCCGTCGCGGACCAGAACGCCTCCCGGAACCGGAACGACTTTGCCGTCAAAGAGGCCGTTGATCGCGCCCATGAAATAGGCCTGTTGTTCGGCGCGGGCCATTTGCGCACGTCCACCCATGCCGAGCATGATGCAGCCGTTGGCCTTGCCGCGGGCGATTTCGAAACGACCGGCAGAGGAGCCATCCTCGCGCTCGAACGCGATAACGTGGCCGCCAGCGTCCAGAACGACGACGGACATCGGCTTGAAGCCGTGATCGCGGGCGGTTTGCAGGGTCACTTCGACGATTTTACGGGCAGCGGCGAGGTTGAGAGCGGTCATGATGCGGGTCCTCCAATCAGATTTGGCGAGAGCCTATCACCGCCGACGTCAGGCGCCAGCGGCAAGTTTCGTTTGCAAGATCTTCAACCTGTGCGACAGTTTGCGCGTTACATTTCATGGAGGCCAAGATGGCCGAAGATACAGACCTGTCTTTCACTCACACCCTGCCCGTGTCCCGCGAAAAGGTGTTCACCTGCTGGACCACGCCCGAGCACATCAAACACTTTTTCGTCCCGCGTCCGCACAAGGTGCTGGATTGCGTGATCGACCTGCGGCCTGGCGGCGCGTTTAACACGACGTTCGACATCGACGGTACCGTCATGGAGAACGGCGGCGTTTGGCTGGAGGTCATTCCGAACGAAAAACTGGTGTTCACCGACGGTTATACGAGCGGCTGGAAACCCTCGCCCGAGCGTTTCATGACCGCGATCATTGAGTTGTCGGACGCCCCTGACGGCGGCACGGTCTATACCGCGACGGCCCGCCACGCGAATGCGGAAACCGCTCAGCGCCATAAGGACATGGGTTTTTACGAGGGTTGGGGCACGGTCGTCGACCAGTTGGTCGAATACGCGCAAACGCTGGACTAGGCCTTGGGTTTACGCTCGGCGCGGCAACGGTCGGAGCAATAACGGACGTTTTCCCAGTCCTTTGCCCACTTCTTGCGCCAAGAAAATGGCCTGCCGCAGGTTTCGCAGATCTTCTGCGGCAGGTCGGATTTTTTGCGCATCCGCGCCATGGTGTCAGCCGCCGTTGGTGACCGGATCGACAGTCGTGGCTTCGGTATCGGTACCCGGCGCTACGGTGTCGGCGGGCATACCGCCCGAGAACACGCCGCCCATCCACGCGAAGAAGACGACGACGACGATGGCGACTGCGATGCCCATTCCGATGAGCGGACCGCTATGACGCTTTTCCTGTTTCTTGAGATTGGTGTCAGGAGCTGACATGAATAGACCTCTTTAATTCATATGATCCCGGCCCGTTGAAGGCCATCTGGTTACGGCCTACCTAGCTAGGACAATAAGAACTGCAATCAACTCGTTCGTGCGAGATCGCAGCAGGAGAATTTAATGAAAGATGCTACACCGCAGACCATTTATCTGAGCGATTACAAACCGTTCGGTTACAATGTCGAAGCTGTCGAGCTGACGTTCCGGCTTCACCCGACTCGCACCCGCGTGATTTCCAAAATCAAGTTCACTCCCAAACCTGATGCGAAAGATGGCGACTTTTTCTTGCATGGCGAGAATATGACGTTGATTTCGGCGAAAATTAACGGTGCCGACATCTCGCCCGAGATCACCGCTGAGGGTCTGCGCGCCAATGCACCGAGCGATCCCTTCGTTTGGGAAGCAGAGGTCGAAATCAGCCCCGAGACCAACACCGCGCTCGAAGGTCTTTATATGTCGAACGGCATGTACTGCACCCAGTGCGAGGCCGAGGGCTTCCGCAAGATTACCTACTATCCCGACCGCCCCGATGTGATGAGCGTCTTTACCGTCCGCATCGAAAGCGATCTGCCGGTGCTGCTGTCGAACGGCAACCCCGTGAAGATGGATAACGGCGTGGCCGAATGGCACGACCCGTGGCCGAAGCCCGCGTACCTCTTCGCGCTCGTGGCCGGTGAACTCGTCAACTATTCCGGCGACTTCACCACGATGTCTGGCAAAAAGGTCGACCTGAACATCTGGGTCCGCGAAGCCGATCTGGGCAAATGCGCCTTCGGCCTTGAGGCGCTGAAGCGTTCGATGAAATGGGACGAGGACGTTTATGGTCGCGAGTACGACCTCGACGTGTTCAACATTGTGGCCGTTGACGATTTCAACATGGGCGCGATGGAGAACAAGGGTCTCAACATCTTTAACTCGTCCTGCGTTCTGGCCTCGCCGGAGACGTCGACCGATGCGAACTTCGAGCGGATCGAGGCGATCATCGCGCACGAGTATTTCCATAACTGGACCGGCAACCGCATCACCTGCCGCGACTGGTTCCAGCTGTGCCTGAAGGAAGGTCTGACCGTGTTCCGCGACCAGTCCTTCACTGGCGACATGCGCTCGCACGCGGTCAAGCGCATCGACGACGCGATCATGCTGCGTGCCCGCCAGTTCCGCGAGGACCAAGGCCCGCTCGCGCACCCAGTGCGTCCCGAGAGCTTTGTCGAGATCAACAACTTCTACACCGTCACCGTCTACGAAAAGGGCGCCGAGGTTATCGGGATGCTCAAGCGTCTGGTGGGTGACGAGGCGTATAAAAAGGCGCTCGACCTCTACTTCGACCGTCACGATGGCGAGGCGGCGACCATCGAAGACTGGATCAAGGTGTTCGAAGACTCCACTGGCCGCGATCTGTCCCAGTTCAAGCTGTGGTACAGCCAAGCGGGCACCCCGCACGTCCACGTCACCGACAGCTTCGAAGACGGCACCTATTCGCTGACGCTGCGCCAAGAACACAAGCCGTCGCCGGGTCAGGACACCAAGAAACCGATGGTTATTCCGGTGGCCGTTGGCCTCCTGTCCCCCAACGGTGACGAGGTCGTTCCGACCACCGTTCTGGAACTGACCGAGGAAGAGCAGACGTTCACGTTTGACGGTCTGGGCGCAAAGCCGATCCCGTCGGTCCTGCGCGACTTCTCGGCGCCTGTTGTGCTGCACATGGACCAGTCAGACAAGGATCGCGAGTTCCTGCTCGCCCAAGACACCGACGCGTTCAACAAGTGGGAAGCGGGCCGCACGCTCGCCCGCAACACGCTGATCGACATGATTAGCAATAACGCCGAGCCGAACGCCGATTTCCTTGCCGCTCTGGAAAGCGCGATCAAGGACGAGAGCCTCGAGCCTGCATTCCGCGCCCTGCTGCTGGGTCTTCCGAGCGTCGATGACCTCGCCCAGACCCTCGCCGGTGCTGGCGAGACGCCCGATCCGTGGAAAATCCACGCCGAGCGTGACCGTCTGAAGCGCGCGATTGCGGAGCACTGCAACGACACGCTGGCCGACCTCTACTTTGCCCATCAGGTCGAAGGCGAGTACGAGCCGGATGCCGTCAGCAGCGGCAAACGTTCGCTGACCAATGCGGCGCTGGCCTACATCACGCTGGTCGACGGCGGCGAGACCGCCCAGCGGCAGTTCGCGGCGGCCAACAACATGACGCAGGAGCTTGCGGCTCTGTCCGCGCTGATCACCATCGGCATGGGCGAGGAAGAACTCACGGACTTCCATAACCGCTGGCAGAACGACCGCCTCGTTATGGACAAGTGGTTCAGCCTCCAGACCGCGCTGGCCGCGCCCGAGGATGCGAGCGGCATTGCCCGCCGCCTCACCGAGCACGCTGCGTTCGACTGGAAGAACCCCAACCGCTTCCGTTCGCTGTTCGGCGGCCTCACATCGAACACCGCCGGTTTCCACAATCCCGATGGTTCGGGCTATGCGCTGCTGGCTGACTGGCTGATCAAACTCGACGCGATCAACCCGCAGACCACCGCACGTATGACCACCGCGTTCGATACGTGGAAGCGTTACGACGAAGAGCGTCAGGCGCAGATGCGCGGCGAACTGGAGCGTATTCTGGGAACAGAGAACCTGAGCCGCGACACCTACGAGATGGTGTCGCGTATGCTCAAAGCCTAACCTTCGGGCGGCGCGGCCATGGCTTCGATGAAGTCGGGTCGCGCCCTCGGCGCAGGCATGTTGTAGGACACGCAATAGTCCTGCTCTCGCGTCCATGCCGCAATCGCATCGACCATTGCTTCGTTGCGCATCGGCCCCCAATCGGCGGCCAGCCCCCTCCAACGCCCGTCATGCAGCGCGATCGCGTTATCGCGGCGCACCGTGTAGGTCATGATCTTTGCCGCACAGCGCAGATTGGCCATCGGGAGCTTCAAGGCTTCACCCGTGGTGGCTCTGCAATCGAAGTGCTGCGCGGTCGGCGGCGCGATCTGCAACAGGCCGAACCACAGCCCCCCGCCCCCGACGGCTTCAGGGTTATAGGTGCTTTCATATCGCGATAGCGCCGACATGAGGCCGACCCAGAACGCATTGCGCTTCGCATCGTTGTTTTCCGCATAGGCAGGGCAGAAACGGTCGATGTCGCGGGGGATGACGGATTCGAGCGGGCGCGGATGGTTGCCCAGCGCCGTGAGCATCGCCATCGTCCACATATCCCCGTCCCCATCAGCATGACCGACCCAGCGGGCGCGCGGGACGTAGAACGGGCGCGGCATGGGCGGGAGCGACGACACCACAGGACCGGCGACAAGCTGCGGCGGCTCCGGCCGAAGCTGCGGCGCGCTGACCGCCACGGGAGCATTGTCGATGAGGTGAATCCCAGTGACAGCCTCGTCCGGAACGGCACGAACCTGATCGGCCAGCGGCAGCAAGGCCGCGGCGAGGCAAAGGGCTCTGGTCAACATAAGGCAAGTCTGCCCGACAACAGCGGCATCGGGCAATCCTCGTTAGCCGCTACAATAGTCCTGATTCCGCGTCCATTGGACCATATCGCTACGCTTACGGCTGCTCAGGAACGGCGCCCAGTCAGCGGCCAGCCCTTCGCGGCCCGTACCGACGTAGCCATCGCGGGGCACGGTGACAGCAGCGATCTTGACCGCGCAAGCGAGGTTCGCAGCACCGTCTTTCAGTTCTGCGGCAGTGGTTGCCTCACATCCGTAGGCGCGCGCGGTAGACGGGGCGATCTGCACCAGTCCGATCCATTGGCCGCCGCCGCCCGAGGCTGCGGGGTTCCACGTGCTTTCATGCTTGGCGAGGGTCGAGAGGACACCGGACCAGAACGCAGCGCGTTCGTCGGCATCGGCCTCGACGTAGTGGGGGCACCATTCTCCGATGTCGTTGGGCACTTCGGACAGAAGGGTCGCGCCGTAGGTATGGAGCGCGTCGAGCGTCGTCTCCGTCCATTCATCGGCTTCGGGCCTGTGATCCCACCGCATCAGGGGGAGTGCATCGGGCACCGCGACATCGACAACAGGCTCCTGCATCGTTTCGGCACAGCCGGCCAGCAGGGCAAGGGACAGAATGACACCAGAATAACGCATTTTTCTACCGAGCGCAGTTTCTCCGGCGTTGAGTTCTGACAGGTATTTTAGAACGGTCGAGTCATTTGGTTCCAAACCGGCGACAATGGGCGGGGAATAGCCGAGCGATAGGCGGGTCTCCCCCCTTGCCCACGTGCGAGGTAGCTTCTAAGAGAGTTTCGACGCGGAAAAGGAACGAAATATGCTCGACCTGACCTATGAAGCCCCGAAACCCAAGGTAATCGCCGGTGCAAAAGGCGACTGGGAACTTGTTATCGGTCTCGAGGTCCACGCCCAGGTGGCGACCAAAGCCAAGCTCTTCTCGGGTGCATCGACCCAGTTCGGCGCAGAGCCGAATTCGAACGTTGCGTTCGTGGATGCCGGTATGCCGGGTATGCTGCCTGTCATCAACGAAGGTTGCGTGGCGCAGGCTGTCCGTACCGGCCTCGGCCTGAAGGCAGAGATCAATCTGTGGTCCGCTTTCGACCGCAAGAACTACTTCTACCCGGACCTTCCGCAGGGCTACCAGATTTCCCAGCTTTACCACCCCATCGTCGGCGAAGGTGAAGTGCTGGTCGAAATGGGTGACGGCAAGGCTCGCCTCGTCCGTATCGAGCGTATCCACCTTGAACAGGACGCAGGTAAATCGATCCACGACATGGACCCGAACATGTCCTTCGTCGACCTCAACCGTACCGGCGTCGCGCTGATGGAAATCGTCTCGCGCCCCGACATCCGTGGTCCCGAAGAAGCCGCTGCATATGTGGGCAAGCTGCGCCAGATCATGCGCTACCTCGGCACCTGCGACGGCAACATGCAGAACGGTAACCTGCGCGCCGACGTCAACGTGTCGGTCTGCAAGCCGGGTGACTACGAGAAGTTCATGGAAACCGGCGATTTCGGTGTCCTCGGCACCCGCTGCGAAATCAAGAATATGAACTCGATGCGCTTTATTCAAGCGGCTATCGACTACGAAGCACGTCGCCAGATCGCGATCATCGAGGACGGCGGCTCCATCGTTCAGGAAACCCGTCTCTACGATCCGGACAAGAACGAAACCCGTTCGATGCGTTCGAAGGAAGAAGCACACGATTACCGCTACTTCCCCGACCCCGACCTGCTGCCGCTCGAAATCGAACAGGCTTGGGTTGATGACATCGCAGCGTCCCTGCCGGAACTGCCGGACGAGAAGAAAGCCCGTTTCATCAACGACATGGGCCTGTCGGACTACGACGCTTCGGTTCTGACCGCAGAAGTCGCGAACGCGAACTTCTTTGAAAAGGTCGCAGAAGGCCGTGACGGCAAGCTGTCGGCCAACTGGGTTATCAACGAACTGTTCGGCCGTCTGAAGAAGGACGACAAGGGCATCGAAGACAGCCCCGTGTCGCCCGAGCAGCTCGGCAAGATCGTCGGCCTGATCTCCAAGGGTGACATCTCGGGCAAGATCGCCAAGGACCTGTTCGAGATCGTCTACACCGAAGGCGGCGATCCGGAGGCTCTGGTCGAAGAGCGCGGCATGAAGCAGGTCACCGACACCGGCGCTATCGAGACCGCCGTTGACGAAGTCATCGCGGCCAACCCTGCGCAGGTCGAAAAGGCCAAGCAGAACCCGAAGCTGGCTGGCTGGTTCGTCGGTCAGGTCATGAAGGCCACCGGCGGTAAGGCGAACCCCGCTGCAGTGAACCAGATCGTGGCGCAAAAGCTCGGTATCTGAGTTTTCAGACCCTAGAATGCGAAACGGCGGCCTCTCGGGGCCGCCGTTTTCATTTGGTGCGCAGCGTTCTTAGCGGTTCATCATCATCTCGTGGACCGCATCCATGCCGCGATCAGCCATGGCGCTGACCTCGCCCGCGTGTGTGTGGAGCGCAGCGACCATTTCGGGATCGTCGGAGGTCTGCGTGACGACGATGCCCTCTTCCGTCACGTCGATATCCGTGGTGATCGCCTCGGGCCGGTCGAAGAAGATGTCGAGCGTCGGGCTCTGGATCAGGATCTGCGGATCACGGCCATCCTCGACTCGGGCGATCATGCCGACAACGTGGCTGACCAGCGTGTCCATGACGTCGGGATCGGACGACGCGGTAACGGTACGGATGCCGTTCGGCAGTTCCTCGACCGTGCGGGTGATGGTTTCGAAGTTGTTGAACATCACCGCAAGCTCGGCGCTTTCTTCGGGCGTCGCATCGCCGCCGCGCAGGCCAGGCATGTTGGTCATGTCGTGACCGCCGCTTGCATGCATCCGGTCGTGCATCGCCTTGTGATCGCCCATGCCCTGCGCTTGAACGCTGCCGACGGCACTGCCTGCGAGAGCCGCGACGAGCGCGATAGTACGAAACGATGTGAACATGGCGATCTCCTCCTGAGGCGAAGATAGCAATCACATTTAATTTTGTGAATGTATATGCGGCAATTTAGCCGAGGATCTTGTCCTTATGCTCCGCAAGATAAATGCGCAGCCAAGGAGTGTAGATCGCTGGGTTTGCGGCGATGTCCGCCTCAAGCTCAGCAAGTGGCATCCAGCGGGTTTCCCAGACCTCATCGGGATTGATGGTGATCTCGGGCTCGCCGTGTCCGACGTAGACATCGACGACTTCGTGCTCGGTCAGCCCGCCGCCCACATCAGCGCGGTATTCGATCTGCTCGCGCCATTCGAGGTCGACACCCGAGATACCCAGTTCTTCCTTCAGTCGGCGGTCCGCGCAGTGCTCTGGGCTTTCGCCCCAATGGGGGTGCGTACAGCAGGTGTTCGCCCACAGACCGGGGGTGTGATACTTGCTCGCCGCGCGGCGCTGGAGGAGGATACCGCGGTCCGAAACGATGAAAACGCTGATCGCCGGATGGCGTAGGCCACGACGATGCACCTCGAGTTTGTCAAGGGGACGAAGGTTGTCTTCAAGCCAAGCAGGTATGCGCGTATCCATATTCGGCGCTATGCCAAGTTACCGCAGGATTTTCCAGCCCCCACTGCATACGCGACGTAATGGCGCGGGGGCTTTCGGTGCACCCCTGCAAGGACTAACCTAGGCAACAACGCACGCCGGACGCGAAAAGACCGGCTCGGATGAGGAGACTTTTATGCAAATTTTGAAACTGTCCGCCCTGCTGGCAATTGCCGCCGCTCCGGCCTTTGCCGAAGGTGATGCAGCCGCCGGCGAGCGTGCTTTCCGCCAGTGTGCAAGCTGCCACCACGTCGTCAACGACGAAGGCGAAGTTCTGGCTGGTCGCGTAAATACCAAAACCGGCCCGAACCTTTATGGGATCGTCGGTGCTCCGGTCGCGCACATGGGCGAGGACTTCAACTACGGCGACGGCATTCTTGCTGCGAACGAAGCTGGTCTGGAGTGGACCGTCGAGGATCTGGTGACCTACGTTCAGGACCCGACCGCATGGCTGCGCGAAGCTACTGGCGACAATGGTGCCCGTTCGAAGATGTCTTTCCGCGTGCGCAAAGCCGAGGATGCCGAAGACATCATCGCTTACCTCGCTTCGCTCGCTCCGGCACCGGAAGAAGCCGAGGAATCGGCTCAATAATCCTCGAAACGGATTATTGGCATTCTATGTTTCGAGAGGCGGCCTTCGGGTCGCCTTTTCCATGTGCAGCGGGATGACAATCGGTTCAATGAAGGGTGATCCGGTCTTGGTCGCGCCGCGCTTTGCTGGTAAATCCGGCTCGGTTCATTGAAAGGGCATTTGATGTCGAATTACGAATACAAGGTCGTCCCTGCGCCCAAGCGCGCGGCAAAGATCAAATCCGCCAAGTCGGGCGACGAGCGTTTTGCACAGACCGTCGAGACCGCGATCAATGAAATGGCCCGTGGCGGCTGGGAATTCCAACGCTCCGAGAGCCTGCCTTGTGATGAACGTAAGGGCCTGTTTTCGCGCGAAACTATCGTGCACACCGTGCTGGTGTTCCGCCGCGAACTGACTGAGACCAGCTCTGCCGCGCGTTCGCTGTCGGCGGTTGATGCGACACCGAAGAAAAAAGCACCGAGCGAGCCGCAGATCGCTGCGAAGCCGTCGCACATCGGCCGCGACGAACCCCGTCTGGAGCACGCCGCAGACGATAGCGAGGATTGATCAGCGCACGTCGCTGGACAGTGCGTGGATGCGGTCGATGATGTCCTTTCCCAGCGCCGCGTGAATCGCGCGGTGACGGGCGATACGGCTCATGTCGTTCAGCGCTTCGGCGGCGATGACGATGCGCCAATGGCTCTCACCGCCCTCCTGATATCCGGCGTGTCCGATGTGCTGTTCGCTTTCGTCGTGAACTTCGAGTTGCCTCGGCGCAAAAGTTTCGCTCAGACGCGTTTCCATCTCTTTGGCAATACCCATTATTTTCGCAATTCCCCTTCAATATTCGGACCCATCTATTAAAGTGCTGTGTCCGAGTCGGAAAGATGAGGCTGCACATGGCTAAGACTGACCCCTTTGGTTTCGACATGTCCGTGTCGAGCTCCAAAAAGAAAAATCCGCGCGGTCGGCGCGGTATGACGGGCGCGTTCGAGACGTCGACCCGTGTATGTGAACACGAGGGTTGCGAAGAAGCAGGCCAGTTCCGTGCTCCAAAAAGCCCGGACGTGCTGGATGAATTCTACTGGTTCTGCAAAGAGCACGTTCGCGAATATAACCTGAAGTGGAACTTCTTCGAGACTGCGACTGAAGCCGAATACATGGCGCAGGTCGACAAAGATCGCGTCTGGGGTCGTGAGACCAAGGCGTTCAAGAAGTCCGTGGAAGAACAGGCATGGGCGCGTCTGGGTATCGACGACGCACACACCGTGCTGGGCGAGAACGCGACCCGCAATCCTGGTAAAGGCAATGCTGCCGGCAACGGCCACACCCGCCGCCTGCCCTCGACCGAGCGCCGTGCGCTTGAGGTGCTGGATGCCAGAGACACCATGACCAAGGCCGAGATCCGCAAGATCTACAAGGGTCTGATCAAGGTTCTACACCCCGACATGAACGGCGGCGACCGCTCTCAGGAAGAGCAGCTGACCGAAGTTGTCTGGGCTTGGGATCAGATCAAGTCGAGCCGTAGCTTTAAGGATTGACCGGTGTCAGCGGAGGAAACTTCGCTGGAACGTCGGATTTGGGAGCGGCGCGCCGAGGTTCGGCCGCCGCTTCTTTTATGCGCTCGAAGAAGCGGTCCTGCTTGCTGCGATAGCCCCACATTAAAACGTGGATCGCGAGGAAATTCGCGAACCACAGCAGCGCCAGTTCTGGCGAGCCGACAAACGTGATGCCGAGCATCAGCGGCGCGAACATGGTGCCATAGAGCGGAAGTGCCAGCGTACCGGCGATGATTGCACCGACGCAAGTGATCCAGAGCGCACCGTAAAACGCACGCACCAGACCGCGGATGCCTTTGCCGCCCATTTTGTTACCAGCGAGAACGAGGGCCGAAAGACCGCCCAAGCCGCAAGCCATGGTGACCCACAGATCAAATGCGCCGACATCGGGAAACCCGCCGGAATGTTTCAGCCGCAGGGCCGTCAGCAGACCGGCGACAGCCGAGAAACCGAAGACCGCGCCGTGGGCGAGCCACACGCATTGGCCGTCCACAATAATGCGGAATGGCGTGAGCGACCCGTTGCGGGCCATGCGGAAAAGGGAGCGAGCACTAGATAACATCGTCTACCTTTGCCAGATAACCGTGCGAATAGCGACAAGATCAGGTGAAACTCAGTGTTTCCGAAACGTGCCTATTGCCGCAATTCTGCCAAATAGTCAGCGCCCCCCTTTTCCTCGTCGTTTGCGGCTGTATGTTGCATCCGAAACCAAGACGTAACGAAAGCCGCGCTCCATGCTGGACCAGAACGCCAAGCCTACCGAAGAAATCAATGTCCGCGATGTTTTCGGCATCGACTCCGATATGAAGATCAAGGGTTTTGCCGAACGCACCGAACGCGTCCCCGCCATTGATCCGACCTATAAATTCGATCCCGACACCACTTTGGCCATTCTTGCAGGCTTCGGCTACAATCGCCGCGTCATGGTTCAGGGCTACCACGGTACGGGTAAATCGACCCACATCGAACAGGTTGCCGCCCGCCTGAACTGGCCGACCGTGCGTGTGAACCTCGACAGCCACATCAGCCGTATCGACCTCATCGGTAAGGACGCGATCAAGCTGAAAGACGGCAAGCAGGTCACCGAGTTCCACGAAGGCATCCTGCCGTGGGCGCTGCGCAACCCGACCGCGATCGTATTCGACGAATACGATGCCGGCCGCGCCGACGTGATGTTCGTGATCCAGCGTGTTCTGGAAACCGACGGTAAGCTGACCCTGCTCGACCAGAACGAGATCATCACACCGAACCCGTTCTTCCGCCTGTTCGCCACCGCGAACACCGTTGGTCTGGGCGACACCACCGGCCTTTACCACGGCACCCAGCAGATCAACCAAGCACAGATGGACCGCTGGTCGCTCGTCGCGACGCTGAATTACCTCAGCCACGACGCCGAGACCGCGATCATCCTGTCGAAGGCACCGCACTACAACAACGAGAAGGGCCGCAAGGACATCAGCCAGATGGTGACCGTTGCCGACCTGACCCGCACCGCCTTCATGAACGGCGACCTGTCGACCGTCATGTCGCCGCGTACCGTGATCGCCTGGGCCCAGAACGCGGAAATCTTCCGCGACATCGGCTATGCGTTCCGCCTCACCTTCCTCAACAAGTGTGACGAGCTTGAACGCCAGACCGTGGCCGAGTTCTACCAGCGTTGCTTTGACGAAGAGCTGCCCGAGTCGGCTGCCAGCATCGCGATCTGATCCGGCACTCCAGAATTGACGAAAGGCCCGTGCGATCCGCGCGGGCCTTTTTCGTTGGGCGAGGCAAAAGGATAGCTATCCCGCCGAACCTTTGCGTGCCCGCGCATCGCGCTACATGCTTAAAGTATGAGCAGTTTGCGAACTTTAGCGTTGGCCACTGCAATGGCCCTCTCGCTGCCCCTATCGGGACAGACGCAGACGGTCGGCCTGAGCGGCGATCCCCTTCGTATCTTCGCGACTTGCACCGGCAGGCTCTCGGCCCTCATGGAATTCCAGTGGATGTTCGACGGCCCATTATCCGAGCAAACCGAGGCCGAACGCGCCCGCATGATCGACCTTATCGATGCGATCATGCCGCCCGAAAAGGGCCGTGACGTGCTGGCGTGGCGCATCAATGCCAAATACGCGCAATCGCGGCTTTTGACCCGTGCGCGCTTTGCCAGCGACAGCCATGATGCGACTTGGGCCGCGGAGCAGTCGGAGCGCATGATTTCGGAGTGCCGCGCCCTCATGCTGAGCTGAGGAAAAGGCGCGGTCCCACTGGCAATCCCCTTTGACGCGGTCTAGGTTGCAGCGGAACACTATCCGCAAGGCAGACTGCATGAAACCGAGCGACAATCCCGCTGATCCGTTCAAGAAAGCTTTGGCCGAAGCCACCAAGGTAATGGCTGACGATCCGGAGCTTGCGGTCACCTATTCGGTGGACCCTCCGGGGCTGTCCAAGGACTCGGTACGCCTTCCCCAGATCAGCCGCCGCATGACCCGCGACGAAGTGCTGCTGGCCCGCGGCACCGCCGACGCGCTGGCGCTGCGTCACAAGTTCCACGACGCCGCCGTGTCGAACCGCTATCTGCCGCAAGGCCAGTTGGCCCGCGATATCTATGACGCGATGGAAACCGCGCGGATCGAGGCTATGGGCGCCCGCTATATGCCAGGCACCGCGAGCAACATCGACGCCAAGATCGGCGCCGAAGCCCGCCGCAAGGGCTACGAGCAGGTTACCGAGCCGTCGGGCGCGCCGCTGTCGGTCGCTGCCGGTTATCTGATCCGCCACCTCGCCACCGGACGGCCGCTGCCCAAAGGCGCGGACAATGTCATGGAGCTATGGCGCGGCTTTATCGAGGATCAGGCAGGCGAGACGCTTGAGAACCTGCAGGGCTCGCTGGGCGACCAGAAGGCCTTTGCGAAGTTCGCGCGTCAGGTGATCGAAGACCTCGGCTACGGCGACCAGCTTGGCGACGATCCCGATCAGGAAGACGAAGACCAGCAGGACGAAGCCGAAGAGCAGGATCAGGACGAGGAAGATCAGGATTCGCCGGGCGAGGAGAACTCGGACGACGAGGAAACCGAAGCCAGCCCGGAGCAGGAACAGGAACAGCAGCAGGACCAGTCGCAGGCCAAAGTCAGCGCCGACGACATGGCCGACAGCGAGTTCGACGAAGAGTCCGAGATGCCCGAGAGCGAGGCTCCGATGGACCCGCCTCCGCCGCCGTCCTACTCCGACGCGGACCCGAACTATCAGGTCTACCGCACTGATTTCGATGAAGAGATCGGCGCCGAAGAGCTCGCCGAAGCTGCCGAACTGGAGCGCCTTCGCGCCTACCTCGACCAGCAGCTCGAACCGCTCAAGGGTGCCGTGTCGCGCCTCGCGAACAAACTGCAACGCCGCCTTCAGGCGCAGCAGAACCGTTCGTGGGAGTTCGACAAGGAAGAAGGCATCCTCGACGCTGGCCGCCTTGCCCGCGTGGTCGCGAACCCGACCACCCCGCTGTCGTTCAAGTGGGAAAAGGACACCGAATTCCGCGATACCGTGGTGACGCTGCTGCTCGATAACTCGGGTTCCATGCGTGGCCGTCCGATCTCGATCGCGGCGATCTGCGCGGACGTTCTGGCACGTACGCTGGAGCGTTGCTCGGTCAAGGTAGAGGTTCTTGGCTTCACCACCAAAGCGTGGAAAGGCGGGCAGAGCCGCGAGAAGTGGCTGGCCGAAGGCCGCCCGCAGCAGCCGGGTCGTCTGAATGACCTGCGCCATATCGTCTACAAATCCGCAGACGCTCCGATGCGCCGCACCCGTGCGAACCTCGGTCTGATGATGAAAGAGGGTCTGCTGAAGGAAAACATCGACGGCGAGGCGCTCGAATGGGCCTACCGCCGGACGCTGGCACGCCGCGAACAGCGTAAGATCCTGATGGTGATTTCGGATGGCGCACCGGTCGACGACTCGACGCTGTCGGTGAACCCCGCGAACTACCTTGAAAAGCACCTGCGCGACGTGATCGCCATGATCGAAAAGCGCGGCGCGGTGGAACTGAACGCCATCGGCATCGGCCACGACGTCACCCGCTACTACCAACGCGCGGTGACGATCACCGACGCGGAACAGTTGGCGGGCGCGATGACAGAACAACTCGCCAACCTGTTCGACAGTGACCCGCGCAAAAAGGCACAGGTCCTCGGTATGGCGAAAGCACGATAACACAGGCACTTACAGCCTGATCATAAGGCCCTCGGCATCACATCGGGGGCCTTCTTTTATTCTGAAAGGGGCACATTATGTTCCAGCAATTCACCAACACCCACTCCGGCAAGCACGGCCCCGAACGTCTGGCGGCGCTGCGCGAACAGATGAAGGCCGAGGGTCTGGACGGGTTCATCGTCCCGCGTTCCGACATGTTCCAAGGCGAGACCGTGGCCGATTGCGACGACCGTCTGGCGTGGCTGACGGGGTTCAGCGGCTCGGCTGGTTACGCGATTATCCTTGCCGATCAGGCGGGCATTTTCGTCGATGGCCGCTACCGTTTGCAGGTCCGCGAACAGGTCGAGGATTGCTACACCCCCGTCGATTGGCCCGAAGTGACGCTCCGCGACTGGCTCGAACAGAACGCGGCGGGCAAGGTCATCGGCTTTGACGCGTGGCTGCATCCAGTGAACGAGATCAAGACGCTTCGGGACAACAAAGCGGACGTCGAGTTGAAGGCCGTGGACAATCTGGTCGACAGGATCTGGACCGACCGCCCCGCCCCGCCCGCTGCCAAATTCTTTGCCCAGCCCGAGGAATTCGCAGGTGAAAGCGCCGCGTCGAAGCGCACCCGCCTTGCGACAGGACTGCGTAAGGCAGGCACCACTGCTGCGGTCATCACGCTGCCGGACTCGATTGCGTGGCTGCTGAATATCCGCGGCGAGGACGTGTCCCACACCCCTGCCCCGCACGCGTTCGCGATCTTGCACGACACCGGTCGCTGCGATCTGTTCGCCCGCGAAGGCAAGGCGGACGAGATCATGGATCACCTCGGCGAGGACGTTGCTGTCCTGCCGTTCGAAGGGTTCGAGGCGGCGCTGCTGCAACTTTCCAGCCCTGTGCTGATCGACGCCAACTCCTGCCCGCAGATCGTGGCAGAGGCGCTGGCGGGTGCCGAAGTCGAGACCGTCGAGGGGCGCGATCCTTGCGTTCTGCCCAAGGCGCTCAAAAACGAGACCGAGCTTGCAGGCATGCAGGCCGCGCACGACCGCGACGCGATTGCGATGTGCCGCTTCCTTGCGTGGTTCGAAGCGAATAGCACCAGCGGCATCACTGAAATCGACGTGGTGAAAAAGCTCGAAGGATTCCGCCGCGAAACCAACGCGCTGCGCGACATCAGCTTCGATACGATCTCTGGCGCGGGTCCGAACGGCGCGGTGATCCACTACCGCGTGACCGAGGAAACCAACCGCACACTGGGGGAAGGCGAACTGATCGTCGTCGACTCCGGTGCGCAATATCAGGACGGCACCACGGACATCACCCGCACGCTCGCCATTGGTGAGGCTGGCGCGGACGAGCGTCACTGCTACACCCAAGTGCTGCGCGGCATGGTCGCTGTCAGCCGCGCACGGTTCCCTGTGGGCGTCAACGGCGGGCACCTTGATGCGCTGGCACGTCAGTTCCTTTGGGCCGAGGGCATGGACTACGACCATGGGACCGGTCACGGCGTCGGCGCTTACCTCGGTGTGCACGAAGGCCCCTGCGGCATCTCGCGCCGCGCCGCGCAGATCCCTCTTCAGCCGGGGATGGTGCTGTCAAACGAGCCTGGATATTACCGCAACGGCGCATTCGGCATCCGCTTGGAAAACCTCATCTTCGTTGCAAATGTAGAGGGTGGCATCGACACCCACCGCAACTTGTTGGGGTTCGAGACACTTACCTATGTTCCTTTCGAAAGAAAGCTGATAGATAAGGCCCTCCTCTCCAAAGAGGAGGTGGCGTGGATTGACGCATATCATGCGAAGGTGCTGGACAAAGTAGGTCCGCATCTCGATCTTCCCACCCGAGGATGGCTGTCAGCGGCATGCGCGCCGCTTTGACGTCAAACTGATATAAAGGCGGACTATTATCCGCCTGTTACAGTTCAGGGAAGGAGACCGAAGTGGTCGATCATATTAAAATCCGCCCCGCGGGCGGAACGTGGGTCGTTCGCGCCGGTGGTGCGGTTATTGGCGAAACCGAAAATGCGTTGGAACTGACCGAGGGCGAAAACACCCCCGTCATCTATTTCCCGCGCGGCGACATCGCTATGGCTTTCTTCGAGCCCAACGACTCCGTCAGCACCGACCCGCACAAGGGCACGGCGCGTTACTTCTCGATCATCGCGAAAAGCGGCCCGATTGCCGACGCCGCATGGTCGTTTGAAGAAACCCGCGATGGTCTGGAGCAGATCGCCGAACACATGGCGTTCTACCCGTCGAAAGTGACCATCGAACAAGTCTGATTAGGAATGTTCTTCCGCTGAAACCGCAGCCATGGCGCGGTTCAGCGCGCGGAGCGCATCAACATGGAACAGGGCGCCTCTCACTTCGGGAAGCGCCCCGTTTTTTGCGGGCATGACGATGGGGATGTATTCCTCGCCCGTGCGGTCGAACAGCGGCATGGCTTGGTCTAGCGTCGCGCCGAATTCGATGTAGGCCCCCTCTTTCACCAGCGCTTCGCAGCGTTCGGGATCGCCGCCATTGGGCGTGTCGGTTGCGCGGAGCATTGCGCCCACGCGGATCGTTGACAGCAGGTAGGCTTGCGGACCAGCGGAGACGTGGATGTTGCGGCGTTCAAGCTGGGTGAGGAAGAACGACTTCTCCACCAACCGCGAGGAGATCGCGGTCGACAGCGACACGGCGACCATCACGGCCAGACCCGTCTGCCAGTCGCCCGTCAGTTCGAACACGATAAGCGTAGTGGAAATCGGCGCGCCGAGGACGGCGGCGGCCACGGCCCCCATCCCTGCCAGCGCGTAGAGCGTGGCGCTGCCCGAATAGGTCGGCAGCAGGCCCGTCGCCACGATGCCGAAAGCCAGCCCCGACATGGCACCGATCCCCAGCGCGGGCGAGAACACACCGCCACCCATACGGCCACCCATGGTGATGGCGACCGCGATGATCTTAACGATGACAAATATGATCGCCTGCCAGAACAGGATACGCCCCGTCAGCGCGTCCGAGGTGATGCCGTAGCCCACGCCGATGATGTGTGGGAACTGCGTAGCGATCAGGCCCAGCAGCATCCCTGCGATAGCAGGACGCAAGTAACGCGGCATCTTGGTCGCGGTTTGGAGTTTGGTGCCGAGCGTATCCATGAAGAAGATCGACTTCATCAGGACAAACGCGATGATCCCGCTGAAAAGACCGAGCAGCATGAAGGCGGGCAGTTCGACGTAGAACTCAAACGTCGTCGCGGCAGAGAGTTGGTATTCCGTCAGATCGCCGTGGATGATGCGCGAAATCACCGTGCCGGCGACACTAGCAATCGCGATGGGCGCGAAGGCACGGACGGCAAAGTGGCGAAGGACGACTTCGAGCGCAAAGATCGCGCCGGCAATCGGGGCATTAAAACTGGCGGATACACCGGCCGCCACGGCGCAGCCCAAAAGGTCGCGCGAATTGACCGCGTTCGCGTTCATCAGGCGGCAGATATAGGTGGAGATCACGGCGGCAAGGTGGACGACAGGCCCCTCTCGACCAGCCGAGCCGCCGGTGCCGAGGGTAATCAAACTGGCGAAGGCGGAGGCGATGCCTTCCTTGCGGTCGACGCGTCCCTCACGCAGCGCGGCCCCTTCGATGACGTCGGCCACAGCGCGGACGCGGCCGTCGAGCGTGAAAAAGTGCAGGATCAGACCAACCAGCAGCCCACCGCAGGTCGCGACCAGCACCAGCCACCACCACGGCAGATCGAATGCGAAACGGTGCAGCGTGGACGGCTCATGGGTGCGGTAAACGAACCGCTGGATAGCATCAATGCTGAGGCGGAAACCCAGAGCCGCCAGACCGCCGAGGATGCCCATCAACAGCGCGATCAGCCAGAACTGGACTTGGCTCGGCCCCTTTGTCCGCACGGTACGGATCGAGGATCGAACCTCGGCCATCGCCGCATCGAGCTGGGATTTCAACCATTTGGGTTTCGGATCGGTCACGAGATCCCTTTTCCCTGTCCTGAGCCTGACTTACAAGTACAACGACGACGGGAGGAACCATGAATATTAGTGCAGCAGTCGACGCCCTATCCCAATTACTAGGTGAACGCCTCAGTCGCTCCAAGAGCGATCTGGATAATCACGGGCGTTCGGAGTCCCATTTCCCTCTCACGCCTCCCGATGCGGTCGCCTACCCCGAAAGCACGGAAGAAGTCTCGCGGATCATGAAGATCTGTCACGAGCACGAATGCCCCGTCGTGGGCTGGGGCGTGGGCACCAGCCTCGAAGGTCACGCGCTTGCGGTGAAGGGCGGCGTGGTCGTCGACTTTACCCGCATGAACAAGATTATCGAGGTCTCGCCCGAGGATATGGACGTCCGCGTCCAGCCGGGCGTCACCCGCGAGGACCTGAACGTGGATCTGCGGGCCACGGGTCTGTTCTTCCCCGTCGATCCGGGTGCGAACGCAACGCTCGGCGGTATGGCGGCAACCCGCGCAAGCGGCACGACGGCGGTCCGCTATGGCACCATGCGGGACAACGTGATCGGACTGGAGGTCGTTCTGGCCGATGGCCGCATCATCCGCACCGGCACCCGCGCCCGCAAATCCTCGGCTGGCTATGACCTGACAGCGATGTTCGTCGGCTCCGAAGGGACGCTCGGCCTGATTACCGAATTGACGCTGCGCCTTCACGGGCAGCCGATGGCCATGTCCTCGGCTGTTTGCGCGTTCGACACCATCGACGGTGCGGTGAATGCGGTGATCGAGACGATCCAGATGGGCATTCCGATGGCGCGGATCGAATTCGTGGACGCGGCAGGCACGAAGGCAGTCAACGCCTACTCCGGCACCAATTTCCCCGCTGTTCCGCACCTGTTGGTCGAATTCCATGGGTCGGACAGCGCGGTGGCCGAACAAGCCGAAGAGTTCGGCGAGATCGCTCGCGAACATGGTGCCACCAACTTTGATTGGGCCACCAGCGAGGAAGACCGCAAGCGGCTCTGGGATATCCGCCACAAGGCGTACTACGCCATGCTGGCCAGCCGTCC
This sequence comes from Marivivens aquimaris, assembly GCF_015220045.1. Taxonomy (NCBI): domain Bacteria; kingdom Pseudomonadati; phylum Pseudomonadota; class Alphaproteobacteria; order Rhodobacterales; family Paracoccaceae; genus Marivivens; species Marivivens aquimaris. The sequence continues at coordinate 1,660,708 of NZ_JADBGB010000001.1, forward strand.
GGGAAGCCGCGCGATTGTCACCGACGTCTGTGTTCCGATTTCGCGCCTTGCCGAAGCAGTCACCGAAACCATCGCGGATATCGAGGAAACCGGCATCCCTGCCCCGATCCTTGGCCACGTGGGCGACGGCAACTTCCACTCCGCAATCCTGATCGACGAGACGAACCCAGACGAGGGCGCCGCTGCCAAGGCGCTATCGCATCGGATGGCCGAACGTGCCCTGCGACTGGGCGGCACCGTCACCGGCGAGCACGGAATCGGCATGGGCAAGCTCGGTTACATGCGGGCAGAGCACGGTGACGCGTGGGATGTGATGGGAACGCTGAAGCAGGCACTCGACCCTAAAGGTGTCCTCAATCCAGGCAAGATTATCCCGCAGGGCGAGTAATTGCACAAAGAATAGGCAGAACTATTCACAAGGTTAGACGATTGTAACCGATGGTGCAGTTTGCGTTGGAAAACCGTTACACGAATCTGCTATCTAGAACGTGTTGAACAGAATACGTATTCCGACCTCCGGGTTGCAAAATTTTAAACCGGTTATGCGTGAGTGGCGTGCTGGAAAGTTTTTTAAAGTAATGGCGGGGCCCTCGGGCTCCGCCTTTTTCATTCTGCATAGGTAAATTTAAGGAATTATCCGAGCAGAGACCGCGCTGCAGCGCGGGCTTCATCGGTGATCCGGTCGCCCGAGATCATGCGCGCGATTTCATCGACGCGCTCGCCCTCATCAAGCGGCACCACCGTAGAGAGAGTCTGCGTATCGGTTTGGCGTTTCTCCACGCGCCAATGATGGCCGCCCAACGCAGCCACCTGCGGCGAGTGCGTGACGACCAGCACCTGGCCCCCGTCCGCCAGTTCGGCCAGTCGGCGCCCCACCGCGTCGGCAGTTGCACCGCCGACACCGCGGTCGATCTCGTCAAAGATCATGGTGATGCCGCTATTGCCTTCGGACAGGCAGACTTTGAGCGCGAGGAGGAAGCGGCTAAGTTCGCCGCCCGACGCGATCTTGTTCAGTGGCCCAGCGGGCGCTCCGGGGTTGGTGGCGACGGTGAACGCAACCTCGTCCTGCCCGTCGGGGCCTGCTTCGCCTGCGGTGACGTTGGTGCGGAAGACAGCGCGCTCCATCTTGAGCGGAGCGAGTTCTGCGGACATCGCGGCATCCAGACGACCGGCCGCTTCGGTGCGAGCGGCAGTCAACGCGTCCGCGGCAGCTTGGTAGGCTGTCTCTGCTTTCGCGACGGCATCGCGCAGGGCAGCGAGGTCACGCTCACCGCCGTCAAGTACGTTCAGCTTGGCACGTAGGTTGTCGGCGAACGTCGCCAGTTCGTCCGGCATGACGCCGTGTTTACGGGCGAGGCCACGGATCGCGAAGAGGCGCTCTTCGGCCATCTCCAGCTCTGCGGGATTGAATTCGAGCGCGTCGAGGCAATCCTCGATCCCGCGCTGCGCGGCGTCGAGTTCATCCATCGCGCGGGCCAGCGCGGCGAGCGGTTCGTCAAGTCGTCCTTCGGCCTTGTCCGCTGCGCCGTCGAGCCAGCGGATCGCGGAGGCGGCCATGCCCTCTGCCCCATCGCTGCTAACGGCGTTCAACGCCTGCGCGACGTCGGCGCGGATCTTCTCTGCCGCTTGCATGAGGCGGCGGCGCTGGTCGAGCTCGGCTTCCTCGCCCTGTTGCGGGTCGAGCTTGTCGAGCTCGCCAACGGCGTGGCGCAGGAATTCTTCTTCGGCCTTGGTTTCGGCGATCTTCGCCTCCGCCGCATTCAGCGCCTTGCGGGCAGCCGCGAGACCACGCCAAGCGGCGCGGGACGCATCGAGCAGAGGCGCGACACCTGCGAAATCGTCCAGCAGCAGGCGGTGCCCGCGTGGGTTCAGCAGGCCGCGGTCGTCGTGCTGGCCGTGCAATTCGATCAGTGTTTCTGAAAGCTGGCGCAGCACCTCGCCCGACACGCGGCGATCATTGACCCACGCGGTCTTACGTCCGTCGGCGGTGTTCACACGGCGCAGGATGAGCTCGCCTTCATGCTCGATGCCAGCCTCGTCCAAAACGGCCTCGGCCGCGTGGCCACGGGGCATATCGAACACTGCGACAACCTCGCCCTGATCGGCGCCCTGACGCACCAGATCGGCACGTCCGCGCCAGCCAAGCACGAAGCCAAGCGAGTCGAGCAGGATCGACTTACCTGCACCCGTCTCACCTGTGAGCACGTTCAAGCCCGGCTGGAACTCTAGCTCCAACCGGTCGATGATGAGCATGTCTCTGATATCAAGACCACGCAGCATGGTGATTTTGTCCGGCGGCGTACTTACCGCCGCTCCTTACAGCCATTCGCCACGGATCATTTGACGGTAGATAGCGGCAAGCCAGCTATCACCGACGAGGCTCGGCTCCAGCCCCTGACCCGAGAGCAGATCGTAGCTGTCCTGATACCACTCGGTCGCCTGATAGTTATGACCAAGGATCGCACCGGCGGTGCGGGCTTCGTCGTTCAGGCCGAGCGCGAGGTAGCTTTCCACCAGACGGTGCAGCGCCTCGGGCGTGTGGGTGGTGGTCTGGAAGCTTTCGACCACGACGCGGAAGCGGTTGACCGCAGCCATGTAGTGACCGCGCTTCAGATAATAGCGACCGATCTCCATCTCTTTGGCGGCGAGGTGATCGAAGGCCAGATCGAACTTCAGCATGGCCGAGCTGGCGTATTCGCTGTCGGGATACTGTTCGATCACGGTGCGCAGCGCCTGAAGCGCTTGGAAGGTCAGGCCCTGATCGCGGCCAATCTCGTCGATCTGGTCATAGAACGACAGCGCCAGAAGATACTGGGCGTAGGCGGCATCTTCGGTGCGCGGGTAGAAGTCGAGGTAGCGCTGCGCGGCTGCTCGGCTTGCCTCGTAATCCTTGTCGCGGTGGTAGGAATACGCCTGCATGATCAGTGCGCGCTGGGTGATCTGGGCGTAGGGATAGAGACGCTCGATCTCACCGAAGTAGAAGGCAGCGTTATCCGCCTGCCCGCGTTCGAGCTCGTACTCGCCGCGCTCGAAGATCTCGTCCGCAGTGTAGGTTTCCAACGCGCCTTCGCTACGCGGATCAAAGTCGCCGCAACCTGCAAGCACGGTCAGCGACAGAGCAGCAGTACCGAGGAAAGTTCTCAACGTGACGCCCCGAATTCGGCCTGACATGAACATCCCCCAAAAGTGAATTAGCTAACTGGTCCGCAGACATATAGCCGCGGTTCAGCGTTGGTCTAGCATAGAAAAATGCCGCGCAAAATGCCTTTTGGCATCACGCTCCTGTGGCGCAAAGCACAGATGTCAGGCAACAGCCGCAAGGTCGGTGAGGCGAACGCCAACGCCCGGCAGGCGGGACGACAGCGTTGCGTCGCAATGCACCCAGCGCCAAGCGCCCGGAGTGTCGAACATCGCGCGCAGAAGCTTGTTCGTGAGCGCGTGACCGGCGCGCACACCGGTGTAACGGCCAATGATAGGCGCGCCAGCGGTATAGAGGTCGCCCAGAGCGTCGAGCATCTTGTGACGAACGGCTTCGTCGTCGTGGCGCAGACCGCCCGGCGTTAGAACCTGATCGCCTTCGACAACGACAGCGTTGTCGAGCGAGCCGCCGAGAGCCAGACCCGCTTTGTGCATGGCGATGACGTCGCTGTTGCGACAGAACGTGCGGCTATCGCACAGCTCGCGCACGAACGCACCGTTAGCCATGTTGAGTTGCTTGGCTTGGGCACCGATGGCCTCGTCAGGGAATTCGATGCTGAAATCGATTTGCAACGAGGTCGCGGGCGACAGGCGGGCAATCGCGTCGCCGTTCGATACTTCGATGGTGTCCAGCACTTCGATGACGCGGAGCGGCGCAGGCTGACGCTTGATGCCGGTAGTCATGATCGCTTTGACGAATGGTGCAGCCGAACCGTCAAGGATCGGCACTTCGGGGCCGTCGATTTCAACGAGGACGTTGTTGATGCCCGTACCCGCGAGAGCAGCCATCAGGTGCTCGATCGTGGCAACGGAAACGCCTGCTTCGTTGACGAGGCGGGTGTTCAGCGGCTCTTGGTTCACGTTCGACCAAAGGGCGGCGATCTCGTTGTTGTCGGTCAGATCGCTGCGACGGAAGACAATACCATGCCCTGCCGGCGCCGGATTCAACACAAGGCGCGCCGGTTTGCCGGAGTGGAGTCCGACACCGTCAAGGGTCACTAGTTCGTTCAGAGTCTTCTGCAAGGCTTCCTCGCGCGTTAACTTTCCTTTCAGGTAAGGAAACTTGCGCGGAGGTACAACTCACTCTTTGCAACGCGCTGTAACATTCAGAAACATGGCGCAAAGCCCTTGTTTTCAAAGCAAAAGGCCGCCCGATGGGCGGCCTTTGTGTCAGCTATTGCAACAGCCTTAGTTGGCTTGGCGACGCAGGAATGCGGGAATTTCGATCCGTTCCTGCTCGTCATCGTTGTCATAGGCTTCTTCGCGCGGCGCTGCGACCTGCGGCTGCTGTGCCTGACGCACTTGCGGCTGCGGCTGCTGCGGAGCGCGCGGCTGCTGTTGGCCTTCGTTGTGGCCAGCCATGCGGTGAAGCAGGTTGTTCAGGCCGAAACCACGGCGCTGTTCGGGCTCTGCTGCGGGCTTCGGTGCCGGAGCGGCAGCCTGCGGACGTTGTTGGGCGGCGGGAGCCGAACCGACAGCGTTCTTCAGGCGGGCCAGAGCTTCGGCCGAGGGTGCACCAGCCTGAGCGGCAGGAGCGCGCGGAGCAACGAATTCGTTGGCTTCCGGCTCGGGACGCGGCTGGTAAGCCGGCGGCGGCAGGTCGTCTGCTGCGTTTTCTTCGAAGGCATTGAAGACGTCTTCTTCCGGTGCCTGGAAGGTGTCTTCGAACTGGGCACGCTGCTCGCGCTGAACCGGCTGCTGGGCTACCGGCGCGGGCTGCTGCTGAACCGGAGCGGCCTGCGGTGCAGGAGCCGGAGCTTCTGCGCTGACCTGCTGGGTGAGCGGCTGGGCCATCGAGCGACGCGGGGTCGGCATCTCTTCGCGCTTTTCGCTGGCGTCGATGCCGGTGGCAACGACCGAAACGCGCATGGAGCCTTCCATTTCCGGATCGAGGGTCGAACCGACGATGATGTTGGCGTCCGAGTCCACCTTTTCGCGGATCTTGTTCGCAGCTTCATCGAGTTCGAACAGCGTGAGATCGTAGCCGCCGGTGATGTTGATAAGAACACCACGTGCACCTTCGAGGCTGATTTCGTCGAGGAGCGGGTTGGCAATCGCCTGCTCTGCCGCGTCGATAGCGCGGTTTTCGCCGTTGGCTTCGCCCGTACCCATCATCGCCTTGCCCATCTCGTCCATGACCGAACGAACGTCGGCGAAGTCGAGGTTGATAAGACCCGGACGGACCATAAGGTCGGTCACGCCTTTAACGCCCTGGTACAGAACGTCGTCGGCCATTGCGAAGGCTTCGGTGAAGGTGGTCTTTTCGGTCGCCAGACGGAACAGGTTCTGGTTCGGAATGATGATCAGGGTATCGACGACCTTTTGCAGGGCTTCGACGCCTGCTTCGGCCTGACGCATACGCTTGCCGCCTTCGAACTGGAACGGCTTGGTCACGACACCGACGGTCAGAACGCCAAGCTCGCGTGCGGCCTGAGCGATGATCGGAGCAGCGCCGGTGCCGGTGCCGCCGCCCATACCGGCGGTGATGAAGCACATGTGAGCGCCAGCAAGGTGGTCAACGATCTGTTCGATCGACTCTTCGGCGGCTGCTGCACCTACCGAGGCGCGGGCACCAGCGCCCAGACCTTCGGTGACCTTGAGGCCCATCTGGATGCGTGCTTCCGACTTCGATTGCTGCAGCGCTTGGGCGTCCGTATTCGCGACAACGAACTCCACGCCTTCGAGTTGCTTTTCGATCATGTTGTTGACGGCGTTACCGCCTGCACCACCAACGCCGAAAACAGTAATCCGGGGCTTGAGTTCTTCTTGCCCGGGCATGGAAAGGTTCAATGCCATACTCAGTCCGCCTGTATTTTGTTGCCCGTCCCAACGGGAGTTTATACCGATTTAATCCCCAGTCTAACGTCACACGAATGCAACGTCACGGGAAAAAAGGGATACGAGCCACAAAATCTGGAGGAATCGAAGGCGTAAACGTCGCTATCTCGGCCAATCGGCAAGATTTAGCGCATTACCAGTTGTCCTTGAACCATTTCACCGCTCGGCGCAGGGAACGTGCCGGATAGATGGTGTCCGGCACCTCGAAATCCCACCACTCGTCCTGCGGATGAGCCGCGAACATGGTCAGACCTACCGCCGCTGCAAATGCAGGGCCCGTCGCCGCCTGCGGAAGACCGCTGACGCGCATCGGACCGCCCAGACGAACCTGCGTGCCGAGGATGCGCGTGGCAAGCTCGTCGAGGCCCGGAATCTGACGTCCGCCGCCAGTAAGGACGATCGCCGGATTATGCAAGCTGTCGAAGCCCGCAGCATCGAGGCTGTCCTTCACCTCTTCGAGAATTTCTTCGACGCGCGGACGCATGATGCCGATCAGTTCGGCCCGGGTCACACTGCGGCGGTCGTGGTGCCAGTCGCCGGAGTTGCCGCCGATCTCGATGACTTCGCGGTCATCGAGGCTGGTCGCGACAACTCCGCCGTAGAAGGTCTTGATGCGCTCGGCGGTCGCTTCGGGCACGCCAAGGCACTTCGAAATGTCGTGGGTGATCAGATCGCCGCCCATGCGCACGCTGTCGGCGTAGATCATGTGGTTCTTGAGGAAGATCGACACGCCCGTGGTGCCGCCGCCCATGTCGATACAAGCCGCGCCGAGCTTCTGTTCGTCCTCGATCAGCGAGGAGATACCCGCGACATACGCCGACGAAGCAATTCCGGCGAGTTCGAGGTCGCAGCGACGAATACAGTGAACGAGGTTCTGGAGCGCCGCCTTTTCAACGGTCAGCATGTGCAGGTCTGCCGACATCTTGTTACCGGAGTGACCACGGGGGTCGGTCAGGCCGGAACGCTGGTCGAGCGAGAAGTTGATCGGTTGGGCGTGGAGCGCCTCGCGGCCTTCGCCAAGGTCTGGCACATCGCAGGCGGCCAGAACGCGGCCGATGTCCTGATCGGTGACGACTTCACCGCCCAGCTGGATATCCCCGGCCAATCCGTAGGATCGCGGGCGTGCACCCGACAGACAGGCGATAACGTGGTCGACACGCTCGCCGGCCATTTTCTGGGCCGACTGGACGACGGTGCGGATTGCGCGCTCGGTTTCCTGCATGGCGTCGATATCGCCGAAGCGGACACCGCGCGAACGGGTGGTCGAGGCACCGATGACGCGGTACTGCGCCTGCCCTGCCAGCGAGCCGACGCCATCTTCGGCGCGGAAACGGTCAGGGCCATCGAACCGGAGAACCAGACAGGCAACCTTGGACGTGCCCACGTCGAGGATCGCGATCAATCCGCGTTGCAGTGCCGCTTTGCGCATATTCCGCATGGCGCGCTGGTTATCGTACAGATGATTCATCATTTGCCTGCCCCCGACAAAGCGGCGTTCAGTCGCCGCATTTCTTCTGTGCCTGTGATGCCCAATTTTAGGGTCGGTCGGTCATCGTTGCGCATATCGACCACCTGAACGTCACGGCGCAGCAGATCCTGCGTTTGAGCCATGACGATCACGCGTTCCAATGCAGTGACCGCATTTCTTTCGGGCAACATGATACGCTGGTCGCCGTCCAGGACCACGTCCCAGCGGCGTTCGCCCATGCGCACCAGACCGCGGACCTTGTCCTTGATCGGCGCAGCGGCGGCGAAGAGCGCCATTGCCTCGTTAATTGCTTCTTTCGCGCCGTCGCCTGCAATGAGCGGCAGTTCGGGGCGTTCGCTGCGGGCCTGTACCGAAGCGACGAAATTGCCTTCGCCGTCGATCATGCGCAGCCCGTCATCCAGACGCCAGATGGCAACCGGAACGCGGGGGGTGACGTCGACTTCGAGCGCGCCGCCGGAGGTGACACGCAGGATCGCCTTTTCGACGCCCGCGATCTGCTCGACCGTGGCGCGCATGGCGGCGAGGTCCATGTCGAAGGATGAAATCGGGAATTCGATGGGAAGGGTCGCTACGATCTCGGTCGCCAAGCCATCGCTTGCGCCTTCAACGGTCAGTTCAGCGACCATGAATTCGGGGCGGTGCTGGAACGCGTCGACCCAGTCGTTGACGTGATCGGTCACATAAGTGCGGCGGCCCTCGTCCACCGCGACAAACGCCACGGCGCAAGCCAGCAGAGCGACCGGCGGGCCAACGCGGAACAGGCGGCGATACGCAGGCGTGAGCATCCAGCGTTCATAGCGATACGACCAGCGCGAGGGCGCGGGATCACGGCGAAGCTGATTGCCACGGCTGCTCATCGATCGCATGAAGCGTCCTCCACCAGCCACTTACAGAACGCGGGGAAGTCGAAACCGGCGTAGGCCCCCTGCTCCGGCGCGAGCGAGGTCGCCGTCATGCCGGGCTGGGTGTTGGTTTCCAGAAGGAACAGGCCGTTCAGACCGCGACGTTCGTCCCAACGAAAATCGGTGCGCGAAATGCCACGGCACCCCAGCGCCTGATGCGCCCTGAGCGCGTAGTCGAGGCAGGCGTTATAGATCTCGGTCGGGATGTCGGCGGGGATCTGGTGACGCGAGCCGCCTTCTTTGTACTTGGCGTCGTAGTCGTACCAACCCGTGGTGATGATGTCGGTGACGCAAAGCGCCTTGTCACCCATCACGGTGGTCGTCAGTTCACGTCCCGGAATGTAGGCTTCGACCATAACGGTCTGCGGCATTTCTTCGGACAGTTTCGGCGGCGTGTTCGCGCCTTCCTGCACCAGATAGACGCCGACGCTGGAGCCTTCGTTGTAAGGCTTCACGACATAGGGCGCGGCCATCAGATGACGGGCGGAAACGTCGTCTTTGTCAGCGAGGAAGCTTTCGGCGAACGGCAGACCGGCGGCGCGGTAGACGCCCTTGGTCTTTTCCTTGTCCATGGCAACGGCAGAGGCCAAAACGCCCGAGTGGGTGTACGGAATGCGGAGCCATTCCAGCAGGCCCTGAACGCAGCCGTCTTCGCCCCAGCGGCCGTGCAGCGCGTTAAACACAACGTCAGGCTGGATGCTCGTCAATTGCTCCGGCAGATCATTGCCAGCGTCAATTTCTACGACTTCGAACCCTGCGGTGCGGATCGCTTTTGCGCACTCCTTACCCGTGCTGAGGGAAACCTCACGCTCGGATGATGGACCGCCCATCAGAACAGCAACCAAGGGGTTTGCCCTGCTCGACATTCCCACTGCCTCTTTTGCACGCCTTTGTGGCGTATCAGTTTTTGAAAACATGCCCTGCGTTAGTTAACGGAGCATGAAGCCTGTCTTTTATTTTTATTCGGAAGGGGCCGGTTCACCGACCCTCATGATTTCCCACTGTAGCGTGATACCGCTTGAATCGTAAACCTTTTTCCGCACAGCCTCACCTAGCCCTTCGAGATCAGCCGCCGTTGCGTCACCCGCGTTGGTGAGGAAGTTCGAGTGCTTCTCATTCATGACCGCGCCGCCGATGGTCGCGCCGCGCATTCCGGCGTCGTCGATGACCTTCCACGCCTTCAGTTCGTGCGTATCGTCCGCCTGCCCCGTCGACGAATAACCGGCGGGATTGCGGAAGGTCGAACCGGCGGTCCGGTCCTTGGTCGGCTGCGTCTCGTCCCTTTTTTTCAACTGGTCTTCCATCCTTTGACGGAGAGCCTCGGGATCGCCTTCGGGCGCATCGAAGGTCGCGGAAATGATGATCGCCCCTTCCGGCAGCGAGGACTGGCGGTACTGCATCCCCAATTCGCTGACCGGTAGAATTTGGCGGGAGCCGTCGCGCATAATGACTTCGATCTCGCGCAGAACGTCCGCCGTGTAGGTGCCGTAGCAGCCCGCGTTCATCGTCACAGCGCCACCAATGGTGCCGGGAATGGTGCGTAGGAACGTCAGATCGAGCCCCGCATCGGCGGCTTTCCGCGCAACCATCGCGTCGAGCAGCGCAGCGCCGGCTTTGACCGTGGTGCCGTCAATCTCGATCCCGTTGAAATTGCGGCCCATGCGAATGACCACACCGCGAATACCGCCATCACGCACGATGAGGTTAGACCCCACTCCCATCGGGAAAACGGGCACCGCAGGATCGAGCTCTTTCAGGAAGTCGGCGAGGTCATCGGGATCGGCGGGCTGGAAGAACACATCCGCAGGACCACCGACGCGCATCCACGTCAGATCGGCAAGATTACGGTTTTCGGTGAGCGTGCCACGAACGGGCGGAAGTGCGAATTCAGTCATGCTTCGGATGTAGCGCGGAGGCATGAATCTGCCAAGCGATCAGAGCCGAAAATCAACCGCGAATACGTTTCCAGAGGAAGTAGACGGGCCAGCGGAGCACGGACATCGCGCCAAAGAGCACCAGCAGACCGATGATCGGCCCGTTTTCCCATGTCACCCAGCCGAGGAGCGGGATACCGGTCGCAATCAGCACGTATGCCCGCGACCAGTGATTGTCCCTGCTGGGGATCAACGCGGCGACATTGGCCGCGATGAACCAGCAAAAGGCGACGACAAGGGAGAGTGAGATCATTTCTCCAGTCGGGCGGGCAGATTGTTCGCCCACTGACCGATGGTACCCGCGCCAAGGCAGACAACGATGTCACCAGGACGGGCCTGTTCACGCACAAGGCGCTCCAGATCGTCTTCGGAGATAATTGCACGCGCATGGCGGTGACCGTGACGGATCAGACCGGCAACGAGGTCATCGCGGCCTGCGCCTTCGATGGGTTGTTCGCCTGCGGAATACACCTCGGCGATGGCAACCACGTCGGCCTCGTTAAAGCAGCCGCAGAAATCCTCGAAGAGGCTCGCCAGACGGCTGTAGCGGTGCGGCTGGTGAACAGCGATCACGCGGCCTTCTGAGGCGTGACGCGCGGCTTTCAGAACGGCAGCAATCTCGACCGGATGGTGGCCGTAGTCGTCGATAATGGTCACGCCATCAAGGACTTCGCCGACCTTGGTGAAGCGGCGGTTCACGCCGCCAAACTTGGCCAGCGCCTCGCGGATACCGTCTTTCGACATGCCGAGGAAACGCGAGACAGCCACAGCGGACAGCGCGTTCGATACGTTGTGGTCACCCGGCATCGGGAGCGAGCAGCCTTCGATCACGTCGTCTTCGGCCTGAAGCGCGATATCGAAGTGAGCGACGCCCTTCTCATAGCGCAGGTTGATCGCGCGCACGTCGGCCTGAGCGTTGAAGCCAAAGGTGATGACGCGGCGGTCGGTGATTTTGCCGACGAGGTTCTGCACCTCGGGGTGGTCGGTGCAGCAAACCGCAACGCCGTAGAACGGGATGTTCGATACGAAGTCGTAGAAGCCCTTACGCAGGTTCTCGATGCTGCCCCAGTGCTCCATGTGTTCGGGGTCGATGTTGGTGACGATAGCGATGGTCGCCGGAAGGCGGTTGAACGTGCCGTCGGATTCGTCGGCTTCGACCACCATCCACTCGCCCTCGCCCACGCGGGCATTGGAGCCGTAGGCGTGGATGATACCACCGTTCACCACAGTCGGGTCAAAGTTGCCGTGATCAAGCAGCGCAGACACCATGGTGGTGGTGGTGGTCTTACCGTGAGTACCGGCCACCGCAACGTTCGACTTCAGGCGCATCAGCTCGGCGAGCATCTCTGCGCGGCGCACAATCGGCAGGCCGCGGCGGCGCGCTTCGTCAAGTTCGGGGTTGCCCGGTTTGATAGCAGACGAAATGACGATCACGTTCGCATCGGCGAGGTTGTCTGCCGACTGGCCCTCGAAAATCTTCACGCCCATACCGGCCAGACGGTCGGTGATCTTGGATGTTTTCGCGTCCGAGCCCTGCACGGTGTAACCGAAGTTGACCAGCACCTCGGCGATACCGGACATGCCGATGCCGCCAATACCGACGAAATGGATTGCGCCTACATCGGTCGGCAGTTTGGTAGCGGTCGAGTTCATTCTTCAGTCTTTCTTCTGTGCCAGGTCTTCGACAAGCATAACTAGCCGTTCTGTAGCGTCCGGCAAGGCGCAAGACAGCGCGGCACCCGCCATTTGGGCAGCGCCCTGCGGGTTGGTGAGCACCAATTCGATCTGATCCTTGAGCGCCTCGGCGTTCATTTTGCTTTCCGGCATAAGGATCGCGGCACCCGCTTCGACCAGCGCACGTGCGTTGGCGGTCTGGTGGTCTGCGGTCGCTGCAGCGAACGGCACAAGTACAGAAGGACGACCGATGACCGAGATATCGGCAACCGACGACGCACCCGAACGGCTGATAACCAGCTGCGCTTCGGCCATGCGTTCCGGTACGTCGGTGAAAAAGCTCTGCACGTCGGCACGCACGCCACAATCGGCGTAGGCGGCATTCACGCGGTCCAGATCCTCGGGACGCGCCTGATGCGACACGCGCAGGTGCTGGCGAATAGGTTCGGGCAGCGCGGCAACGGCGGCGGGCACGACATCGGACAGGATGCGCGCGCCTTGGCTTCCGCCCATCACAAGCATCGACATCGGATAGGCACCCGGTTCGATGTAGCCAGCCGCATGGCGCGACAGCACCGAGCCGCGCACCGGATTGCCGGTGTGGTCGCCCTCTACCCCGTCGGGGAGCGCAGTCGGCCATGTGCCGCAAGCGATCTTGGAGACATGTTTCGCGAACACTTGATTCACGCGGCCCAGCACGCCGTTCTGTTCGTGGATCATCCGCGGCAGACGCAGCACGGTCGACGCGGCCATCGCGGGGATCGACGGGTAGCCGCCAAAGCCGACAACAACAGCGGGCTTGTCACGCATCATGCGGCCGATCGCACCGATGATGCCGCCTGCGATCTTGAACGGAACCAGCGCCTTGGCCGCAATGCCGCCACGGGCAAAGGTCGCGCTGCCAAGTTCGATGACCTCAACCTCTTTGGGGAAGCCGCCGGTATAACGCGCGCCGCGCGCATCGGTCGTCAATTGAACGCGCCAGCCCTTGACGAGCATCGCCTCGGCCAGCGCTTGGGCAGGAAACATATGGCCGCCGGTACCACCGGCGGCAATAATGAGCAGCGGTGCCGCCATGGTTAGCGTCCCCTTCTGAGTAGAATGTCGCCGATATCACCCTGCGAACGGGTCCGCGTCAGCGCCAGCAGCATCCCGATCAGGATGCCCGATGCGATGACGGACGAACCGCCATAGCTGACGAACGGAAGGGTCATGCCCTTGGCAGGCAGAAGGCGTACGGCCACGCCCATGTTGATCACGGCCTGAATGCCGAATGCACATGCGAGGCCCGTACCGGCGAGACGGATGAACGGATCGCGCTCTTTCGTCAGGCGATAGAGTGAACGGATCACGATGGTCATGTAAAGAAGCGCGATGCAGCCGACGAGCACGAGCCCGTACTCTTCTGCGGCAACCGCGATGATGAAGTCGGTGTGTGCGTCGGGCAGGTTCATTTTGACCTGACCTTCGCCGATGCCGACGCCAAAGAAACCACCTTCGCGGATCGCATTGGTCGCAAAACCAAGCTGCGTCCGCGGGTCCAGATCGGCGCTGAGGAAGCCGTCGATACGGCGGGCGAAGTGTTCCGAATTGCCGTAGGCGAACATGCCCGCGCCAATGGTCAGACCGGCCACACCGACGAGCAGGAACATCGGCGCACCGCCGACGAAATACATCACGCCCCACGCAAAGAGCACCAGACAGGCTTGGCCAAAGTCGGGCTGGAGCGCGAGCAGCAGACACACAGTCGCCGCCAGAATAGCCGAATACATCCGCCCCGGAGGGCCACCGAGGTCATGCGCCGAGGCCATAAGCCACGCGGCCACCACGATAAATCCGGGCTTGAGGAATTCCGAAGGCTGGACCGAGAAACCGCCCAGCGACAGCCAGCGCACAGCACCCTTGCCAAAGTCAGTACCGATGAACGGCAGCGCGATGATGATGGCAAACGTCACGCCAAACCCCAGCGTCGCAAGGCGGCGCACCAGCTTGGGGGACATCATCGAAGTGATGAACATGGTGATCATCGCCAGCATCCCGAACTGGGCCTGCTTGATCACGTAATAGAACGGCGCCATGCCCGTGCGCTCTGCCAACGGCGGAGACGAGGCAAGCCCCAACAGAATACCGATACCGAACAAACTCAGCACGCATGTCAGCGCGAATTTATCGATTGTCCGCCACCAACGTGGAAGAATGGGATCTCCGGTGGATACCGGGATCGTGCCATAGACCATCTCAGTCATGGGTGTACCGCTTTTCTGCCTCGTGATCGTCCGTTTGCCGGATCTGATGGGATGAAGTGTAGTGCCAACGCAGGTTCTTTGCCAGTAAAATAAAGGCGGGGTTTCCTGCCCCCTTGCGCCTTTCCGCTTTTCCCGTCAGGTGACGCCCATGCGAGTGAGAACCCTTATCATCGGTGCCGGAGCAGCCGGCATGTTCTGCGCGGCGAATGCCGGTCCTGACGTTTTGATCGTCGATCACGCCAAAAAACCGGGCGAGAAAATCCGGATTTCGGGCGGCGGGCGCTGTAACTTCACCAACCTCGATGTGAAGGCGTCCAATTACATCAGCCGCAATCCGCACTTCGCCAAAAGCGCCCTCGCTCGTTACACGCCATGGGACTTCATCGGTCTGGTAAGCGGCCACGGCATCGCCTGGCACGAAAAGACGCTCGGCCAGCTATTCTGCGACGATAGCGCCAAAGACATCATCGCCATGCTCCAGTCCGAAATGGACAATGCAGGCGCAAAGCTGATGCTGGAGACATCGGTCGAAGCGATCGAATACGACGGCAGCCACTACACGGTGATCCTCCAGCGCGGCGGCAGACAGACGATCTGCAAGGCAGAGAAACTAGTCATCGCGACGGGCGGCAAGTCGATCCCGAAAATGGGCGCAACGGGTTTTGCGTATAAAGTTGCCGAGCAGTTCGGCCTATCGCTTACAGACACCCGCCCCGCGCTCGTGCCATTCACCTTCTCGGATAACCGCTTCGCCGCGATCTCCGGCATCGCGACACCTGTCACCGCCCGCGCCGATCAAGGCCCCGCTTTCGCCGAAGCGATGCTCTGCACGCACCGCGGCCTCTCCGGCCCCGCGATGCTGCAGGTCTCCAGCTATTGGCAGGAAGGCGAGGACATCCACATAGACCTCGCGCCCACGACCAAAGTCACCGACGCGCTGAAGCAGGCCCGCAAGGACAGTCCGCGCAAATCGATGACTACCGCGCTCGGCAAACTCCTCCCTGCCCGCTTGGTCGATCTGCTCAAGGACGAACTCGCCGTCACCGGCAACTGCGCCGAATGGTCCGACGCACGCATCGACACGCTGGCCTGCGCGCTCTCGAACTGGTCGGTCAAACCGACGGGCACCGAAGGCTACCGCACCGCCGAAGTCACCCTCGGCGGCGTCGACACGGAAGGTTTGTCCTCGCAAACGATGGAAGCGAAAAACGCCCCTGGCCTCTATTTCATCGGTGAAAGCGTCGACGTCACAGGCTGGCTCGGCGGCTACAATTTCCAATGGGCATGGGCCTCTGCCCACGCAGCAGGACAAGCGATCGCCTGACCTGCCTTTGTGCCCCCAAATATCCCGGGGTGAATGCCGCAGGCAGAGGGGCAGCGCCCCTTAGGCCGCCTCCTCTTTGAGCACCAGCCCACCGATATCGACGATGTAGGACACGATCTCTTCGGGTCCGATCCCATTGCGCAGCTCGCAGAACACGAACGGCTTGCCTTTGCGGTGCTCGGTCGCGTCACGCTCCATCCTCGCGGTGTCCGCACCGACATAGGGCGCAAGGTCACGCTTGTTGATAACCAGCAGATCCGACTTGGTCAGCGCAGGGCCGCCCTTGCGTGGAATGTCGTCCCCTGCTGCCGTGTCGATCACATAAATCGTCATATCTGCCAGCTCGGGCGAGAACGTAGCCGATAGGTTGTCGCCGCCGCTTTCGATCAGGATCAGGTCGAGGTCCGGAAACGCCTCGTTCAGCTCCGCAACAGCCGCAAGGTTGATTGAGGCATCCTCACGGATTGCTGTATGCGGACAGCCGCCTGTTTCCACCCCGCGCACACGCTCGTTCGGCAGAACCTGCGCACGCATCAACGCTTCAGCGTCTTCGCGGGTGTAGATGTCGTTAGTGATGACCGCCATGGAGCAGCGATGCGCGAGCTGCTTGCACAGCTCTTTGGTGAGGGTCGTTTTACCGGCGCCGACGGGACCACCGATCCCGACGCGCAGCGGGCCGTGAGGAGAACTCATAGCGCCATTCCTTCCATGTTCAGACCGCCCGTCATGTGCGGTAGATCCGTGTCGTTTGTGTCTCGTGCGCGATCGCCGCGATGTCCGCCGCCATAACCGCGCTGCCGAGGTCATCTTCGCTCGCCGTCATTGCCTCGGCGGCAATGGCCTCGATGACCGGTGCGGCGCTGCGCAAAACGCGTTGCGCTTCAGTCTGCCCGATGGGCACGCAGCGGGCAGCGATAGTGCAGAGGTTACCCGCGAAGGCTTGCAGGTAGAACGTCAGCGTCTCGGCCAACGGCAACCTTTCGGCCTTGGCCGCAGCGCCTGCGATTACAGGCAGCGGCCAAGCCTCTTTCGGGCCGTCCCATACGTCCGACACGACATTGCTGAATGCCCGTCCCTGCGCGGTCGTTTCCAGATGCCTCTCACGCGAACTGCCCAGCGCGATGGCGAGTTCGGCTACCTCAGACGCGTCGCCCCTATAGGCCAGCGCCAGCAAAATAGCGTCCTGACGCCCCGCCCCGCGCTGCAATACATCAAAAAGCCATGGGGAAAACGTCTTGGCGTCCGAGACCTTGCCCGCTTCACACATCGCCTCAAGCCCGTGGGAGTAGGCGAACGACCCAACGGGGAAGTTCGCGCCGAACCACTGGGACAGCGTGAGAATGTCAGTGCTCGTGGCCATGCGTCCGTCCGTGGCCGTAGGCGCCGCCTTCGGGGGTGAAGGGTTCGGTGACCTTTTTTACCTCTGCGCCGAGCAGCTTCAGCATGTCCTCGATGACGTGGTCATGCTTGATGAGAATACGCTCATGCTCGATCTGGCAGGGGGTGTGGCGGTTGCCGATGTGCCACGCCAGACGGCTGAGGTTATGGCCGCGCACCTCGATCAGATCCTCGGCAGCGGCTAGGACCATGACGCCGCCATGTTCGGTTTCGAGCACGTCGCCCTGGTTCAGTGAGGTGGTCTCTTTCAGGTCGATGAGGATCGACGCACCGCTATCGGTGTCGAGCTTCTTGCGCCGCAGGAAGCGGTCCTCATAAGTGAGCGTCAGCGTATCCGGCGCGGTCAGGTTGGGACCGCGCGAAACGGTGCGGGCGACGGGAAAAGTGATCTGGGTCACAGGCATTCTCCGGCTCCCCGATCAGAACATGAAATAGCGCTGCGCCATCGGAAGCTCCGATGCGGGCTCGCAGGTCAGCAGTTCGCCGTCGGCGCGGACCTCATAGGTTTCAGGGTCGACTTCGACTTTGGGCATGAGGCTGTTGTGCACCATGTCAGCCTTGCCGATGTTGCGGCAGTTTTCGACCGGCAGAACCTCTTTACCGAGCCCCTGCCCCACGCCAGCCTCGTAGGCTGCCTTGGACACAAAGGTCACGCTGCCTGCCAGCAGGGCCCCGCCAAAGCCACCGAACATCGCGCGGCTGTAGACGGGCTGCGGGGTCGGGATCGAGGCATTGGTGTCACCCATTTGGGCCACGGCGATGGTGCCGCCGAGCAGAACCATCTCTGGCTTTACGCCAAAGAACGCAGGCGACCAGAGCGCGAGGTCGGCGCGCTTGCCAACTTCGATGCTGCCGATGTGCTTGGACATGCCGTGGGCGATGGCGGGGTTGATGGTGTACTTGGCGATGTAGCGTTTGACGCGGGTGTTGTCGTTTGCGCCCTGCTCTTCGGCCAGACGGCCGCGCTGGACCTTCATCTTGTGCGCGGTCTGCCATGTGCGGATCAGCACCTCGCCGACGCGGCCCATGGCCTGACTGTCCGACGCGATGATCGAAAACGCGCCCATGTCGTGCAGGATATCCTCTGCCGCGATGGTTTCCTTGCGGATGCGGCTTTCGGCGAAGGCCACGTCTTCGGGGATCGACTGGTCGAGGTGGTGACACACCATCAGCATGTCGAGGTGCTCTTCGAGCGTGTTCACCGTGTAGGGGCGCGTCGGGTTGGTCGAGGACGGGATGACGTTCGGCTCACCGCAGACCCGGATGATGTCGGGCGCGTGACCGCCGCCTGCGCCTTCGGTGTGGAAGGCGTGGATGGTGCGGCCCTTCATCGCCGCAACGGTATTCTCGACAAAGCCGGATTCGTTCAGCGTGTCGGTGTGGATCATGACCTGCACGTCCATTTCATCCGCCACGGTCAGGCAGTTGTCGATGGCGGCGGGGGTAGTGCCCCAGTCTTCGTGCAGTTTCAGACAGGACGCGCCCGCGTTGATCATCTCTTTCAGCGGCGCGGGGAGCGAGGCGTTGCCCTTGCCCGCAATGCCCGTGTTCATCTGAAGACCGTCGAACGCGCGGAGCATCTGGCCGATGTGCCATGTGCCCGTGCAGGTCGTCGCCAGCGTGCCGTGAGCCGGCCCCGAGCCGCCGCCGATCATGGTGGTGACGCCCGAATGCAGCGCGTCGTCGAACTGCTGCGGCGCGATGTAGTGGATGTGGCTGTCGATGCCGCCAGCGGTGAGGATACGCCCCTCGCCCGCAATGGCTTCAGTGGCGGGGCCGATGACGATATTGACGCCCGGTTGGGTGTCGGGGTTACCCGCCTTGCCGATGCCAGCGATGCGGCCGTTCTTCAGACCGACGTCGGCTTTGTAGATGCCGGTGTGGTCAACGATCAGCGCGTTGGTGATGACAGTGTCGACGGCGCCTTCGTCGCGGGTGCGCTGGGACTGGCCCATGCCGTCGCGGATGACCTTACCGCCGCCGAATTTGACCTCTTCGCCGTAGGTGGTGAAGTCCTTCTCGACCTCGATAATCAGATCGGTGTCGGCCAGACGGACCTTATCGCCGGTCGTCGGTCCGAACATGTCAGCATAGGTTGCGCGGGAGATTTTCGCGGGCATGACTTATTCCTTTTTATCGAGCCCCAAGAGGACGCGTCGCGGGCCGTCCCGATGGGAATACAATTTGCGCGCCCAGAGCGCGAAAAGCGGGGTCAGAACGCCCGCGTCTATGGTGATGTTTTCGTCGAGCCGACTACCCGAACCTTCGGGCGTAATGTTCAGACGGTGCTGCCAGGTTTTGACACCCGCGCCGACCTCGTCGGACTCGAACTGCATGGCTTCGTCGTCGCAGCGCACGACCCGCATCCGGTAATCCTGTGCAGGCAAGCGCCCGAAGAGGCGCACCTTGACGGTAAAGTCCTGCCCTTCCCTGACCCTGCCTTCGGGAAGCCCTTCGAAGGCCAGCAGCGGCTGGCAAACCTCGGCCAGCGCATCGTAGTCGGTCACAACGTCCCACAGTTTTGCGGGCGGGACGTCGTACCAGTGGGAAAGGTTTACCGTCTTCGTCATCGTTACTTCAGCTTCGGAAAGCTCGGGCCTTTCTTGGCCAGTCGAGCGCTATTCGATCTGGTCTTGGCGCGTAGCGGTTTAATCATGGCCATCGCGACCTCGTCGGGGCGCTTGCCGCTGACGGCAGCGGACATTCCGGCAGCGGCGGACTTTGCGAAAGCGGGGGGCTTTTCGCTAAACATCCGTGCGTTTTCGGACGGCGTGACGGACCAGAGCCCCATCATGCCAAGCACACGCATCGACATCACGGCGTTGGTTTCCCAGACCAGCATGGTCAGGGCCGTCGATGCGCCGATTAGCTCTGCTGGGGTTGCGACCTTCATAGCGCGCCCATGACTTTCTGGTTGAAGCCGTAGACTTTGCGATCACCAAGCAGAGGGATGAGGTTCACCTCACGCTCCTGCCCCGGTTCAAAACGAACAGCGGTTCCGGCCGCAATATCGAGGCGTTTGCCATGTGCGGCGTCACGATCAAACGACAGCGCGGGGTTTGTTTCGGCAAAGTGGTAATGGCTACCCACCTGCACCGGACGGTCGCCGGTATTTGCGACCAGCAGCGTGGTCACTTCGGCACCGGCGTTCAGTTCGATCTCGCCTTCGGCCGGAAAGAGTTCTCCTGGGATCATCTTCTTCTCCTTAGCGGATGGGGTGGTGAACGGTGACGAGCTTTGTGCCGTCAGGGAATGTCGCTTCGACCTGTACGTCGTGGATCATCTCGGCGATGCCTTCCATGCACTGCTCTTTGGTGACGACATGCGCGCCTGCCTCCATGAGGTCGGCCACGCTGCGGCCATCTCGGGCGCCTTCGACCACGTAGTCGGTGATCAGCGCGATCGCTTCGGGGTGGTTGAGCTTGACGCCACGCTCAAGGCGGTTGCGGGCAACCATTGCCGCAACCGAAATCAGCAATTTGTCTTTTTCGCGAGGGGTGAGGTTCATCGGGCCTCCTTTACATAGTCCAGACGCGGGGCAACGGCGCGCCGCGAAAACGGGTCAGAAATTCAGTCATTTGGCGGCGCAGTTTCAGCGCGTCATCGGCCAGCAATCGTACGACAAGGCGGCCACCCCAAGCGGAGGCGTTGACGCCGTAAGTGCGCGCTTCTTCCAGTCGGTCTTCGGCGTCGCTTGCCACATAGAGGATAGTGGCGCTGGCGCGGGCATTATCGAGGGCACCGATCCCCTGATAGGCGGAGAACGGACCGTTGATCCGTGTCGCCTCGGCGTGAACCAGCCTGCCGCCCTGACGGATGCGCCATTGGTCGGCGAAATTGACGGTGTCCAGCGTCTCACCCATCGCGCGGCGGCCGTAGACAATCGGCTCGACGATCAGCAGGCGGCTGGCTTCGTCCATCTCTGCCGTGATCTTGCGAGCAATCGCGCTGCGGTCGAAAAGGATGGTCTCCTGCGGCATCCAGCAGAGTGTTCCGCTACCTTTGACGGTGAGGCTTACATTCATTTGCGCGACACCTGCGGAGGCTTTGTAGACACGCTCCGCCGTTTGCGTGGCGACATTGACCGAAGCGCCGTCCAGCGCCTCGATGCTCACAGAATAATCGTCGCCGCCCGTCAGCCCGCCTGCGGTGTTCACAAGCACCAGATCCGGCACAGGCGCGTGGTTGCGCGGGAGAAGCGCCTTCAGGCTGCCCGACTGGTGCAGATCGCGCAAACGGTTGCCGGCACCGGAAAAACCGGCGCGCGCCTTACCCTTGGCGCGTTGCATCCCCGCGATCATCGCTGTGTCGAGCATATGTCCCCCGCTGTTACCGACAGCTAGACACCCGATTGCGACAGGCGGTAGCGCGACCTTCGTCTTGCGCTCAAATGATATGCAGCAGCGCGCACGACAGCCCGCGAAATGAGCGCATTGCCCAGATTTTACGCACTCAGGAAATCAGCTCGAATTTGTGCACATCGACCATCCCGCGGTCGGTGATTTTGAGCGCGGGAATGACGGGCAGCGCGAGGAACGCGAGCTGGAGGAACGGCTCTTCGAGTGTCACGCCCAGCGAAGTCGCAGCAGACCGCAGTTCCACCAGATGATCGCGAACGACCTCGAACGGCTCAAGGCTCATGAGGCCCGCCACCGGCAGCGCCAGTTCAGCAAGGATTTCGCCGTCCTTCACCACAACGAACCCGCCTTCAATCTCTCCCAAACGGTTGGAGGCCACAGCCATGTCGTCGTAATTCGCGCCAACCACCGCGATATTGTGGTGATCGTGACAAACGGTAGAGGCAATCGCACCTTCTTTGAGCCCGAAGCCTCTGACAAAGCCAGTCGCGATATTCCCGTTCTTTCCATGGCGTTCGACAACGGCAATGCGGATCAGGTCGCGGTCCGTGTCCGGCTTTTTGTCACCATCGGTCGAAGGGATATCCTCGGTCAGAAACTCGGTGATGATCTTTCCTTCGAGGATGCCGATCACAGGCGTTTCAGGGTTGTTGCCGCCGTGGCGGAACTGCTCTGCCACGACCTTCGGCGCTTTGACCGACTGGCGGCCAACGGGTTCGATCACCTCGCGCCCCGCGAATGCCGCGTCGTTCACCACCGTGCCGCCGCAGAGCACCAGCTTGGCATCACAGCTTTGCAGCGATCCGACCGCCACGATGTCCGCCCGCTTACCCGGCGCGATTTGTCCGCGATCCTTCATCCCGAACGCCTCCGCCGCCGATAGCGACGCCGCACGGTAAACCGCAGGCACCGGCGAGCCCAGCGCGATCAGCGTATGGATCATGTAATCGAGGTGCCCGTGCTCTCCGATGTCCAGCGGATTGCGGTCGTCGGTGCATAGGCACAGATAGGCAGACGTCAGATCATTCAGGATCGGCTGGAGTGCGTGAAGGTCTTTGGACACCGAACCTTCGCGGATCAGAACGCGCATCCCTTTGCGCAGCTTCTCCAGCGCCTCTTCAGCGGTTGTCGCCTCGTGCTCCGTTCGGATACCAGCCGCGATGTAGGCGTTGAGGTCGTTGCCCGACAGCTGCGGACAGTGCCCATCTATGTGCCCGCCTTCGAAGAGGCGAAGTTTGTCCATACATTCCGGGTCGCGGTGGATGACACCGGGGTAATTCATGAACTCGGCCAGACCGACGTTCGACGGGTGACCCATCACCTCGGCGATGTCGTCCGCAAGCAAGGTCGCGCCCGTCGTTTCCATATGCGAGGACGGCACGCAGGACGAAAGCTGCACCTTGATATCCATCACCGTCCGCTCGCTCGCCGACTGGAAATAACGGATACCGTCGAGGCCGATGACATTCGCAATCTCGTGTGGATCACAAATCGCCGTCGTCACCCCGCGCGGCGCAACGCAGCGGTCGAATTCAAACGGCGTGACGAGGCTACTTTCAATATGAAGGTGCGTGTCGATGAAACCGGGAACGAGAGTCAGGCCCGAAACGTCGATGACCTTCTTGCCCTCGTAGCCCTGCCCCACGCCGACAATCGTATCGCCACAGATGGCGACATCGGCGCTGGTGACGGCTCCGGTGACAACGCAAAGCACCTCTCCGCCCGAGAGTACCACATCAGCCGGAATATCCCCGCGGCCCATCGCAATTCTGGTCTCGAGAGTATCCATGCCTGTCTCCTGCACTGTCTTTCAGGCAGTAGACACGAATGGCAAAGGGCCAACAAGGTCAGAAGCCGAACGCGACCTCGGGCACCTGCGGACTGCCGGCTTCTTGCTCGGCCACGAACTCTTCGTCACATTCTTCGGGCAGACATTCGACAGGCTGGACCGCCAGAGGCTCATCGGCCATCGGCACAAGCATCTCGATCGCACGCGCGGACATGACGTGCTGAGGCACAAGCACCGGCATCGCGGACACCATGGCAGGCGCCAGACAAAGCAGAATTGTTAACCGTAAAACCATCACACTACCCGTATTTCGAGACTTTCCCCGAAATACCCGCAAAACGTGCGAGTCGCCCGCACCCGCACGGATCAAAGGCGAGCAACTATCGGTAGGGTGGCATGCTAAAGTAGTAATGAAACGTTGAATTCGCTCCCACGGCGCCTAACTGTCGGACACCTTGCGCGGGAACGCATCATAACGGGCGGGCACATACAAAAAACCGCTCAAAACAGACATCAAGCGTGGCCACCTGCGAAATCTCGGTATAGGTCTGCGGTTGAAGTTATCGAGTTGGATTTTCCATAGACGTGCCGATGCAAAAGATCAGTTTTCTTTGTCTAATCACAGCCTTGAATGCGCCTGCCGCGTTTGCAGAGTCCTACACAGTGCAGGGTGGCGACACTCTTTACGGCATAGCAGCGCGCGAGCTGGGCAACGGCGCGCGATGGCCGGAAATTTGTACGGCCAATGAGACGAACCTGGCGGATTGCGAGAACATCTATCCGGGGCTTGTTTTGGAGATTCCGAACGGTCAGCAGGAGACTGAAAGCAGCGGTTCCGATTTGCTTGATGCGATGCCTGAGTGGGCAGCGGCTTTGGCTGCGAGCGCTGACGGGGACACTGTTGCTCAGGACGACAGTGAAGAGTCTACCGAGGAAGATGCGGAGCCTGCTCTGCCCGAGCCGGAACCGGTCATCGAGATCGAGGAGGACGTCGAAGTGGCGGAGCCCGAGCCTGATGCGACGGTCATTGACGCTCCGGGGATTTTCCTGATCACCGATCCGGTCGAAATGGCGAATGCCTTCGGCACGACAGCGCCAAGCATTCAGGTCGAGGGTGCGGACAATGGCGCGATGCTTTCGGGCAGCGTCCCTACCACCGGTAGCCCGCGCATTCAGGGCGCCTTCCTGACGCTCGACGCCGAGCAGACCGCGAGCCTAGCGGGTCAGCGCGTAACCGCGATCCTGAGGGTCCAGTCGGAGCACACAGGCATGGTGGGCGTGATCGGCGGACTGATTGACGGCGCAAATTCTGGCTGGAAGATGACCCGCCTGAGCGAAGGGCCGAATTTCCTGCCGCTGAACTTCAATCTGCCTGAAGACACCACGGACCATGTCTTTGCGATCGGCGTGCAGCCCGATCCGAACGACGAAGGCCAGTCGATCACCGTGACCTCCGTCGCGATTGGCGTCAGCGACTAATTACATCATCGCAGCTTACGCCGCTTCGATTTCGGGGACGCTTGATGGCTCGTCGCCCATCGCCAAGGCGAAACCTTCGTCGATCCAACCAGTGACGCCGCCGATCATCTCTTTGACCGGACGGCCCATGCGGGCCAGACGCACGGCGGCTTTGTTCGCGCCATTGCAGTGCGGACCGGCGCAGTAGACGACGAACAGCGTATCGTCGGGCCACTCGGACATCTTACGTTCGGTCATCTTGCCGTGCGGCAGGCTGATTGCGCCCGGCACGTGGCCTTCGCGGTAAAGCGCGGGGCCGCGAACGTCGAGCAGGACGAAATCGGTAGCTCCGTTCGACAGCGAATGATGGGTGTCCCAGCAGTCGGTCTCGAAGGTCAGGCGCTTTGAGAAATGGGCGAGCGCATCTTCGGATGCTGCGGCGGGCGTTTCAGCGACGGCGGACGGGGTAACGGCGGTCATCAATACTCTCCAAAGGTAATGCGCAGACCGTGGCACAGGATGCCGCGGACGCAAAATCAGATTATTTGATGGAGTCCATTCGTTTCCGAAATCGTCCCGCTTTGCCTACGAATTGGGCCGCCCGATGGGACCGGGGGAAGTCACCGACCCACGTAGGATCAGGTCAGGCATGATCAGCTCTTCTTCGGCAGGCGCGTTGTCGGCTTCGCCCTCAATCATTGCAAGCAACCGAATAATAGCAGTGCGCCCGATGAGGTTGCGCGGCTGGCGGATCGTTGTCAGCGGCGGCGAGATAAATGTCGCCTGCGGCACGTCGTCGAAGCCGATCACCGAGAAATCCTGTGGGATCGTATAGCCGCGCGCGGCAAGGCCGTTCATCACGCCGATTGCGGTAATATCGTTCACACACATGAACGCGGACGGCACATCATCGCGGATGAACAGCAGTTCGACCGCGTGACGCCCGCTTTCGAGCGAGCCATCCCCCGGCACGATAACGCGGTCTTTTTCGGGAATACGCGCGGCATCCATCGCCTGATCGAAACCCTCGCGGCGGCGGCGATAAGACATACGCGACAGCGTGTCGCCGACAAAGGCGATGCGGCGATGACCGGCTGCCAAGAGGTGCTCGGCAGCTTTTCGGCCCCCTGCCCGATCATCAACGCCGACGTAGGTAAAGCTGTCGTCGCCAGCAGGCTCGAATGCGGAGACGACCGGCGGCAGGCTGATGCCTTCAAGGCTCTCGAACGGCAGGCGACCCGTGAACAGGATCATCCCCGCGAGTTTGTGGGAGGCGACATAGCGCAGGTAGTCGAGGCTGCGTTCGGGATCGTTCTGGGTATGCCCGATGAGAATCGCATGGCCGCGTGCGCGGGCTTCGTTCTCGATTCCGATGAGGGTCGTCGTAAAATTCGGGTCGCCGATATCTGGCGCTAGGACGAGGATGATGTTGGTCCGCCCCATCCGCAGGCTGCGCGCCATAGCGTTGGTCGTGTAGCCGGTCACGAGGATGGCTTCGTTGACCTTCTTGCGCGTGGCTTTGGCCACCTTTTCAGGGTTGTGGACGGCACGACTGACCGTTGCGATGGAGACGCCCGCGATACGGGCCACGTCCTCGATTGTCGCCGTAGGCTTTGCTGCCAAGTCCCCGTACTCCTTGCCCGTGCTGCCCTAGCGGCCCGGCGTTCACTGCCAGAATAGCGCCTCAAATGCCACGATGAAAAGCTTTACACAAATTATGAAAAGGTTTACACAAGCCGCTAGGGAAGAGGAAATAGGAATACTGTGATGTCCGCGATCGGAGATCAGGGCCCGGTGCCGGTTTTGGCAGCGCGGGGGGTGTCTAAGTCATTCGGTGAAGTGCCGGTACTTTTCAGTGTCGATCTGGAAATACTCCCCGGCGAGGTTCATGCCCTCATGGGCGAGAATGGTGCAGGCAAATCCACGCTGGTCAAAATTCTATCGGGGTTTGAACAGCCTACGGCAGGTCAGATCCTGCTGGACGGCAATGCTGTCACCCTGCCCGGTAACGGCCACTCCGAACGGCTCGGCATTGCGCTGATTCACCAGGAACTCAACCTCGCCGAACATCTGACTGTGACTGAGAGCCTGTTTCTGGGCCGCGAGATTACCAAGTTTGGCTTCCTCGACCGCCCCGCCATGCGCAAGGTTGCGCGGGCCGCGCTGGACGAGCTTGGCACTGACATTCATGTCGACGCGCTAATCAGCGACCTGAGCCTTGCCGACAAGCAGATGGTCGAGATCGCGAAAGCCATTAGTCGCAATGCCCGTGTCGTTTTCATGGACGAGCCGACCGCGGTACTGTCCGAAGGCGAAACCGACCGTTTGTTCGCTCAGGTTCGCCGCCTTCGCGCCGAAGGGACCAGCTTTGTCTTCGTGTCGCACAAGCTGGGCGAGGTCATGGCGCTCAGTGACCGCGTGACGGTTCTACGTGATGGTCAGTGGATCAAGACGGACCTGACCCGCAACCTTACCGCCGACCGCATTGCGCAGTTGATGGTCGGCCGCGAGTTGTCGGACCTTTATCCGGTGAAGCACGAACCTGATGTCGACGCCGAAGAAGTGCTGACTGTCGAGAACCTTTCCACCGGCTTTGTCAAAAACGCGAGCTTTACGCTGCAAAGAGGTGAAATCCTCGGTTTTTCCGGTCTGATCGGCTCGGGACGGACCGAGTTGATGGAGGCGATTGCGGGCCTTCGCAAATACCACTCCGGCACTGTGACCGTGAACGGCACGCCCCTGCCCGCGGCCGATATGAATGCGACGCGCGAAGCGGGCGTTGCCTACATGACCAAGGACCGTAAGGGGCGCGGACTGCTTGTCGGTGAACGTATCCGCCCGAACCTGACGCTGCAGACACTCGATCTGCATGAACGCTGGGGGATGATCTCCGGCACGTCGGAGGCGAAGGCGCTCGAACGCGCGAACCGCCGTTTCGACATCCGTGTCCGCGATCCGCGCGTGATGGTGTCGCAGATGTCAGGCGGCAACCAGCAGAAGCTCCTGCTCGCCAAAATCATGGAGCTCGCCCCCGGCATTCTGATCGTCGACGAGCCGACACGCGGCATCGACGTCGGCACCAAGCAACAAATTTACCAGTTCCTGTCCGTGCTGGCCCGTGAAGGCCATGCCGTAATCGTCGTCTCGTCCGAAATGCCCGAGATCATCGGCCTCTCCAGCCGCGTTGCGGTGATGCGCGAGGGGCGGATCATGGGGTTGCTGACCGGCGACGGCATTCAGGAAAACAACATCATGCGACTGGCCTCCGGCCTTGGCGTCGCGGCCTGACGGAGACCACAGATGAGCACCCAGACCAGCCCCCTCACCTCCATCCGCCGCACGTTGTCGTCGGTCGACATGCGCGCCGTTGCGCCCTTCATTGCGTTGATCGTGCTGATTATCGCCGGCGCGATGGTGAACCCGCGTTTCGTCGGCCTCGACAACCTCGCCAACGTGGCCACCCGCTGCGCGTTTATCGCGACCATTGCAGTCGGCGCGACCTTTGTCATCTCGTCCGGAGACCTCGATCTGTCGGTCGGCTCGATGGTCGCCTTCGTCGCCTCCGTCATGATCCTGTTCATGAACACGCAGGTCTTCGCGAGCCCGCTGATGATGGTGCTTACCGCCGTTCTGCTGGCCATCGCGCTCGGCGCGCTCTGCGGGCTCTTCAACGGGGTACTGACGACGAAAGGCCAGCTTGAACCGTTTATCGTAACCCTCGGAACCATGGGCATTTTTCGCGGCCTGACCACGTGGCTGTCGCAAGGCGGCGCGATCACGTTGCAGGCGCAGGAACAGCAGGCGCTTTACCGCGAGGTCTACTTTGGCCGCTTGTTTGGTGTGCCGTGGCCGATCCTGATTACCCTCGCCGTCGCGCTGCTCGGCTCGCTGCTGATGTACCGCACGCGCTTTGGTCGTCACGTGGTCGCCGTCGGCTCCAACCGTGAAGTCGCGCGCCATTCGGGCATCAATGTCAGCCGCGTGCGCCTCTATGCCTTCATGATCCAAGGCCTGACCGTAGCCGTCGCCGTGATCCTCTACGTGCCGCGCCTCGGCTCCACCTCCTCCACCACCGGCACGATGTGGGAGCTTCAGGCGATCACCGCAGTGGTCATCGGCGGCACGGCTCTCAAGGGTGGTTCGGGCCGCGTTTGGGGTTCGATCGCGGGCGCGTTCATCCTCGAACTGGTGGGCAACATCATGCTGCTGTCCAACTTCATCTCTGAATACCTCCTCCTCGCCATCCAAGGGACGATCATCATCCTTGCCATGCTGGTTCAGCGTTCGCTGACCCGTAGGGCCTGAAGAGACCGTATGGGCGTCGGTCATAAAACGCCCAATTTCAAGGGAGTGAACTTAATGCGTAAGACAATTTTCGGAGCGCTGCTTGCCAGTGCATCCTTCGTCAGCACCGCTTTTGCTGCTGACCTCACCATCGGTGTGTCGATCCCGGCTGCCGACCACGGTTGGACCTCGGGTGTGGTTTTTCACGCCAACCGGATCGCCGAAGAAGTCATGGGCGCCTATGACGACATCGAAGTCATCGTCAAAACCTCGCCCGATCCGGCAAGCCAGGCCAATGCGCTTCAGGATCTTGAGATCCAAGGCATCGACGCACTGGTCATCCTGCCGACCGACCCCGACGCGCTCGTCAACGCGATCATGGAAGTGAAGTCCAAGGGCACTTTCGTTGCACTCGTCGACCGCGCACCGTCGAACAACGACGACAGCGTGCGTGACCTCTACGTTGCGGGCAACAACTACGGCCTCGGCGAAGCGGCTGGCGAATACATCGCCGAGAACACCCCCGACGCCAAAGTCGTTGTGATCCGCGGTATGCCGATCCCGATCGACCAAGAGCGTCAGGACGGCTTTGACGCCGGTATCGAGGGATCGGACGTCGAAGTTCTCGACCGTCAGTTCGGGAACTGGAACCGCGACGATGCCTTCCGCGTCATGCAGGACTACCTGACCAAGTTCGACGACATCGACGTGGTCTGGTGTCAGGACGACGACATGGCCGTTGGCGTTCTGCAGGCCATCGAACAGTCGCAGCGTGACGACATCCAGTACGTCATCGGCGGCGCGGGCTCGAAGGACATGATCAAGATGGTCATGGACGGCGATCCGATGATGCCGGTCGACGTGCTCTACCCGCCGGCGATGGTCGGCACCGCGATCGAGATGACTGTTGCAGGCATGGTCGGTCAACTGCCGGTCGCTGGCACCTACACCATCGACGCGACGCTCGTGACCCCCGAGAACGCCGAGGACTACTACTTCCCCGACAGCCCGTTCTAATCGGTCCCACTGAAAATAAGGCCCGTCCGGAGACATCCGGGCGGGCTTTTTCGTTCCATGCGTCGACAATCACAGAATGTGGATGTGCTCCGAAAGGTCGATACCGGCCGCATCTTGCAGCACAATCACATTGCCCGCACCGAGTTTGAGGATGACGTCATCCCCGCGCGTGGTGGCACTGTCCAGCAGGTCCTCAATGCTGTCATGTTTCCGCAGCAGAGACTCAGCGATGTGCAGTTCATCGTCGCCAGAGCCGAAGTCCTTCACCGTGTTCTTGTCGATCTTTTTGCCGTCAAAGACGAACGTATCCGCCCCCTGCTTGCCGATCAGCTTGTCATTGCCCCTGCCCGCATAAAGGACGTCGTTGCCTTTGCCGCCGTTAAGCTTGTCATTGCCGTCGTCGCCGTAGATCAGGTCGTCACCGTTGGCCCCGATGATCTTGTCGTTGCCGCCGTTGCCTTTGAGCGCATCGTCACCGCCCTTCCCGTAGAGCTTGTCCTTGTAATCGCCGCCGGCAATCCGGTCATCGGTTTTCCAGCCTTTGCGCTTCACGCCCTTCGACAGCGCGCCAAGCTGGAACTGGCTGTAGCTGGACTCGCCCGTGATTTCGAATTCATCAGGCAGGTCCCACTCACGAACCTCATAGACGATGTCAGGCAGCCAATCGCCGTTGATATCCGCGACCTGGAAATTCTGCCTTGCAGGAAACAGATCGTCGTCAATCCGCGAGAAGTTGCCTTTGCCGTCATTGGCAAACCAGTATGTCACATCCTCCGTGAAGTCCGGCGACCAGCGTTTGTAGATAATGTCCAGATCGCCATCGGCGTCGAAGTCGTAGAGCTGGAAGATCGGCCCACCGCCCGACGCGCCAAGCACGCCGTCGTTCTCCTGCCCTTCGATGCGGTGCGACACCTTCGCGAAGCCGTCCTCGCCCCTGTTGTCGAAATACTGGAAGTACGTCGCGCCATCGGAGTCTGTATTGACCGCGTAGACCATGAGGTCGAGATCGCCATCGTTGTCGATGTCACCCCACTCCGCACTTTCTTGGGACAGGCCGTATTTATTGATGACCGGATCGGCAAAGTCATCGCTCTTCACGAGCGTGAAATTCCCCAGCCCGTCATTCTCGGCATAGAACTGAGTGAATTCCCACGTCCGAGTGTCCAGCACTTCGCCATACCAGATGTCGATATTGCCGTCGTTGTTCACGTCCAGCACAGCGGGGAAGTAGGCGCCGCCATAAAGTTTGTTGAACGCGTCATCGAACATGTCCGACTGGGCGTAGTCGCCATAGGGATGCTGGCTCGTCCACTCGGGCGCCGAGAAATTCCCGTTCCCGAGGTTCATCAGCACGTATGACCCCGTCAGGTCATCTTCACCGAGGTTGTTGACGAAAATATCGAGCAGGCCGTCATTGTTGAAATCCGCTGCAAACGAGCCGTGGCTGAAGTCAGTAAGCTGTGGCAGTGTATCTGTCGCATCGACCAGCCCGCCTTTGCCATCGGACAACAGAAGGTAGTTCTGCTCTCCCAGAAACGGGTCGTCCTTTTCGGAGCCGTGGTTATTGACGAACAGGTCGTCCATACCGTCGTTGTTGAAGTCGCCAACCACGAAATCCCGTAAGATAACGCTGTAAACATCGGTCGGGATGAGGTCAGGCCCGATGTCGGATATCCGCCCGTTCTTGAAATCAAGGACGACGATGGGGCCTGCATCAGTCCTCTGTAAGCCACCCTGATCCACAGCAGCGACAATGACTTCATAGTCACCGTCCCCATCGAGATCCATCTGACCGGATAGGTCCCAATTCAACTCGTAATTCTGGTCATAGTACTCCCCGAACGGTGTCTCGTTCAGGACGGCGGACTCATAATAGAACGGTGAAATCTTCGACATGCGGCAAACTCCTGCGGCGACCTGAACAAACAGAAGCGGCCTAGGCCTCGCAGTGGCTCGCGCAAAGAAAAGGGCGTTCTCATGGTGCGAACCGATGCAACCCGCACCGCCTCTTCACTGAAAAAAGAAGAGTATCTGATACAGGTTCAAATAATGAGACAACCCAAACAAGTAAGGTGTCCATGACTTATCGCGCGAACTGCACATATGTTGAGATGTCGATTTGTGGGTTCATGCACTTTGCGGGGACTGACCGTTTGCCGGCCCAATCGGAGACCGGCCATTTTTAAACGACCCGCTCCACGCCTTTGTCGAATGTGATGTGCCGCGGCCTAAAAGAGCTACCCTCGACGACACGCGGGCTAATGATGCGGTCCATCCGGAAATGACGCACGGCGTCACGCCTCGGGTCCCATGCAACGAGGTACCAGAGCGGCGGAAGGATCAGCATCGCGTGCGGCTCCACACTCCGGTCGGAGTGTTGGCCCTTTGCGTCGACGTACTCGAATTGCATGCATTGGCGGCCAAGAAACGCCTGCTCAACGGCCTCGAGCAAACCTCGATCCATTTCCCCAATGTTCGACACATCGACCTGCGGCGCCAGCGGCCCCACATAGAGGCAGTCGAGCAGTCTGCGCAGGTCTTTCAGCTTGTCTGGAGGCAGGGACTTTTCGATCTTTGCCAGCCCCGCGTCCGCGAGATCGGAAAATGGCAGAGACCTCGCCGCACGCATACTCGAAATACCGAGGATCAGCGCGAAAACCTCCGGAACGGACAGCCTCGCCGTCGTCTGCACCGACCCTGGATCGAGCGATAGCCCTCCGCCGCGTCCTTGTTCCGCATGGATGACGTAACCTTCGTCGCGCAGCGCAGAGAGGTCGCGCAAGATCGTGCTCCGCGATGCGCCAACCTCAGTCATCAGGGATTGCACGGTGGATGCCCCGTTGCGGCGAAGGCTGCGGATGATGGCGTCTTGTCTGGAACGAGCTTTCATAAGCAGACCATAGCAAAGAAAGGTGTCAGTTTTTGAAATCTTTCCAAGTTAGGCGGATGTCGAACTACGCAAAAGGACATTCCCATGGCTTTCAAAGATTTCCCCGCCCCCTCCATCATTCCGCTCAATGGCATCCAGCTCGAGGTTTTCGAAGCGGGACAGCAGAACAAAGGCAACCCGATTGTTCTTTGCCACGGCTGGCCAGAGCACGCCTATTCATGGCGCCATCAGATCCCCGCTCTGGCCGAGGCTGGTTACCACGTCATCGTCCCGAACCAGCGCGGCTATGGCAATTCATCGCGACCTGATACTGTGACCGACTACGACATCCAGCACCTCACGGATGACCTCGCCGCGCTGCTAGAACACTTTGGCTATGACAGTGCGACCTTCGTCGGCCACGACTGGGGCGCAAACGTGGTCTGGAGCCTCGCGCAACTCCACCCTGCCCGCGTGAGCAAGATCATCAACCTCGCCCTGCCCTATCAACCGCGCACGCCGATCCCGTGGATCGACTTCTTGGAGCAGATTTTCGGTCCGGAGAATTACTTTGTCCATTTCAATCGCCAGCCGGGCGTTGCGGATGCCGTGCTGGACGCGAATGCCGAACAGTTCCTGCAAAACCTGTTTCGCAAGAATGTCCCTCCGTCAGCGCCTGATGGGATGGTCATGATGGACCTTGCACAAGCTGAAAAACCACTGGGCGAGCCGATCATGAGTGACGAAAATCTTGCGGTATTTACGAGTGCTTTCGCCACGACCGGCTTTACCGGCAGCATCAACTGGTACCGCAACCTTGACCGGAACTGGCATATTTTGGAGAGCGCCGCGCCAGTCATCACGCAGCCTGCGCTCATGATTTACGGAACGCAGGACACCATTCCACCATCGGACACGCTGACCGATTTTGTACCGAACGTGGACGTCGCCAGCCTCAATTGCGGGCATTGGATTCAGCAGGAAAAGCCCCACGAAACTACCAAGCTGATGCTGGAGTGGCTCAAGAGGTAAGACGGCTTAATGGGCTGACTAGGCCATAGGGAGCCTCAAGAGCTCCCTATTTGCCGCCGCCGCTAACGCACCCCCTTACGGGCTACTGGGGCCTCACGCTCAAAAGCGAATTTCGCGGCTTCGGTCGGGAGTAGCGAAGAGCTTTTCACCCGGAGCAAATGTCCGCGCGCCATCCACGCGCGCGGTCAGCGGTCCAAGCTGGTCGCAGTCGATATGCACGATAGTATCCGCACCGAGCCGCTCGACATGACGCACTGTACCATGCCATGTCCCTTCGCTGGCCGACAAAGACACATGCTCGGGGCGAATGCCGTAAGTGTCTGACGCGCCGAGGATGCGGGCAACTTCGCCTTGATAGAGGTTCATCTTGGGCGAGCCGATGAAGCCCGCCACGAACGGGGTTGCTGGTGTGTCGTAGAGTTCCATCGGCGTGCCGACCTGCTCGATCCGTCCACCGTTCAGGACCACGATTTTGTCGGCCATGGTCATCGCTTCGACCTGATCGTGCGTCACATAAATCATTGTCGAACCAAGCCGTGCATGCAGATCCGTGAGTTCGATCCGCATTTGGGTCCGAAGAGATGCATCGAGGTTCGAAAGGGGCTCGTCGAACAAGAATACCTGCGGGTCTCGCACGATGGAGCGGCCAATGGCGACACGCTGGCGCTGGCCGCCGGACAGTTCTTTCGGTTTGCGGTCGAGATAATCGCCAAGCTGCAAAATTTCGGCAACCTCGCCGACCTTGCGAGCGATCTCCGCTTTGGGCGTGCGTGCTAGCGACAGGCCAAAACCGATATTTTCGCGCACGGTCAGATGCGGATAGAGGGCGTAGTTCTGAAAAACCATGGCGATGCCACGATCGGACGGCTCGCTATTAGACACGTCGCGCCCGCCGATTTCGATGACGCCAGACGTCTGCTCCTCCAGCCCTGCAATCATGCGCAATAGTGTGGACTTGCCGCAGCCCGACGGCCCAACGAAGACGCAGAACTCTCCGGATTCAATGGTCAGATCGATCCCTTTGATGACTTCGAAGGCGCCAAAGCTTTTGCGCAGGTCTTTGAGCTCAACACGGGACATAGGCTTATCCTTTGACCGCGCCAGAGGTCATTCCGGCGACAATTTGGCGGTTGAAGAAAATGAACACGATGAGCGGCGGTATCGTAATCAAGAGAATGTTCATAAAGAGCAGGTTCATCTGGGTCACAAACTGGCTTTGGAAATTATAGAGCGTCAGCTGCACAGTGATGTTATCGCGCCCCGGCAGGTAGTAGAGCGGATGCGTGAAATCGTTGAAGATGGTGATCGACTGCACAACGATGATGGTCAGCGTGACCGGCTTGAGAAGCGGCAGGACGACCTTGAAGAACACCTGCCACGGTTTGGCACCGTCGATGAGCGCGGCCTCATCCAACTCACGCGGTATGGTGCCGATGAAACTACGGTAAAGAAGCACGGTGAAACCCATGCCGTAGGCGACCTGAATGAGGATCATACCGTTGAGGGTCTTGAACAGGTTTATCCCCTGCAGAAGCCAGATCGTCGGGACAACGGCTGGCGGGATCATCAGGCCGGACAGCGCCACGAGATAAACCACCCGGGTCACCGGGCTTGGGCGACGTTGAACCACATATCCCACCATCGCGCCGAAAATCACGAGTAGTGTGATTGCGCCGACAGTGATGATGATCGAGTTCCAGTAGGCAAGCAGCAACGCGTAGTCACGAGCTTGGACCGTTGCGACAAGGTTCTCCCAGAAGACCCAACGTTCGGGCAGGCTGAAGTCCAGTTGACTGGCGTCCTGCGCGGTCTTCATCGCGTTGATCCCGACGAACAGGAAGGGGATCACGAAGATGACGAAGGCGATGGCCAGCGCGATCGCTCCAATGACGGTTTGGCGGCGGGTCATGCGTCGATTGCCCTTTTGTTCAGCCAGTATGCGAGCGGCGCCACGATCAGAGCGATCATCAGGAAAAGAATGACGTTTCCTGCGGTCGAAAGGCCCCAGAAACCGGCCTGATATTGTTTGTAAATCACCGAGGCGAGGACGTCCGACGAAAAGCCCGGACCGCCGCCTGTCATTGCCCAGATCAAGTCGAACAAGCGCAGGCCGCCGATCAATGATAGAATGATGACGGTCGTCGTGGCGGGGCGAACCAGTGGAACGGTGACGCGCCAGAATTGCTGCCAGCGAGTGGCGCCATCGATGCGGGCCGCCTCATAGTATTCCTGCGCGATTGTGGCGAGGCCAGCGATAAAGATGAGGGTCGCTAGCCCGACGCCGCGCCAGACATCAACTGCCGCAACGGACAACAGTGCCAATGACGGATCGGTCAGAAACCCGATCTTCGAGAGGCCGACGCCGTCAAGCATGAGGTTCAGAATGCCCTCGGTCGGGTGCATCATCTCTTTGAAAAGAATGCCGACACCGACGGTCGATACGAGCACCGGAAAGAAGACGATTGACCGCAAAATAGATTGGCCGAGGATGCCGGATGTCAAAAGCACGGCCAACAAAAGACCAAGAACCGTTTTTAGGCCAGAGGTCAGGAAGGCGAAGACCAGCGTGTTGAT
The DNA here is from genome assembly GCF_015220045.1 of Marivivens aquimaris. Taxonomy (NCBI): domain Bacteria; kingdom Pseudomonadati; phylum Pseudomonadota; class Alphaproteobacteria; order Rhodobacterales; family Paracoccaceae; genus Marivivens; species Marivivens aquimaris. Next base: position 1,697,092 of record NZ_JADBGB010000001.1, read on the forward strand.
CGTACCGCGCACGAGATAGGGCTCGGAGAAGAACTGGATATAGTTGTCCCAGCCTGCAAATCGTGCCTCGAACGGGTCCCAATACGTCAGTGAGAAGTAAAAGGACGTCACCGTTGGCACCAGAAAGAAGATCACAAAGATCAGCCCTGCCGGTAGGACAAACCAATAGGGATACGGAGATTTCCGAGCCTTGTTGGACATCGTTGTTCCTCGTCTCAGGGTCAGGCCCACAAATAGCAGTGGGCCTGACGATTGACGTTACCGCGAATTACCAGCCCTCAAGACCAAGCTGCTTGGCTTGTTTGGCCACGTCCTGATCGTAGAGCTCCGCAGCACTTTGCGCGTCACGAATGCCGGTACCAACCTCGACGGCGAGCTGTTGCAGCGCCGGTCCTTTGATCGGGGACAGGAATTCAAGCGCGGGCGCGGTTGCACCTTCGGTCTCGAAGTAAGGAAGCATGTCCGACACGGCGCGCGGAACATCGGCGGGAATCTCGCAGCCAGCCACGAGCATCGGTCCGGTCGCACCGTTGCGGTCCACGATCGCCTGACAGCCCTCGGCCGAGGCCATGAAGTTTAGGAAATCCTTGGCGGCGTCGACGTGTTCGCTCGATTGCGGGACATAGGTCGCCGCAGGCATCCAGACCGTCAGGCCGTTCGCGCCATCACCCGGCTGAGCAAAGAAGCCGACGTCGTTCAGCTCATCGGGGTTGTTCAGCTGGATCGTGCCGATGGCAAACGTGAGCATCGGATAATGCACACCGTCGCCTGTTGCGACCATGCGCATACCGTCTTCAAGCGTTGCAGCACCGAAATCTTCGTTGAAATAGCCAGCCTCATAGGTCTCTTGGAGACGTCCGAAGCCCGCCATCGCCGCCGGTGTCGAAGCGTACTTCGCTTGGTTCAGTGTGTATTGCTCGGCAAAATCCGGATCGGCGGCCTGGATGTTGAAATAATCCGCCAGAACGAACAGCTGGCTGGTCCATGTGTCCCCGTAGGTCTGGATTACCGGCGTCTTATCTGTCTGCTCTGCAATCGCGGCATTGTTGGCCATGAACTCGTCCCAAGTGGTTGGAACTTTAAGGCCGAGCTCTTCGTAGGTCGGGACGTGGTAGAAAATGCCGCCGCCCATCGCTGCTTCATAGGGCACGCCGTAGTAGTTGCCTTCGTCGTCAGCGACAGTGGTCAGGAACGCTTCATTGAGGTTGCCCAGATTGGGAATGTCATTGATCGGCACCAGCGTGCGCGAAGGCCGCAGCGCTTGGAACAGTGAGCCGGAATTGTACGAGAAGATGTCAGCCATCTCGCCGGTCGCCAGCAGTGTTTTGACGAGGTTGTCACCCTCGGTGCCTGCCGGACGCACATCGATGGTGAAAGTGACGTCGGGGTTTTGCGCGGTGTAGGCCTCGGTCATTGCCTCGAAGGCCGCGACGTTGACCGGATTGTTGTCGACCAGAACAGTCAACTCCTGAGCCGCAGCCCCACCGGCGACAAACAATAGCCCGATGGCGGTGGTTGTCAGATGTTTCATCATGTCTTTCCTCCCTAGTTTGCCGGTCTCCTCAACCGGTCCTCAGTGCTTCAGTTCAAAGCGAAACTCGTGGGTTCCTCTTCCCACAGTCCCGCCACCAATTGCGTCGGACGCAATTCCTTCGCATCCCTCTGGCAAGGTCACGGTGTAGATCACCTCTTCACCATTGATTTGCCACTGCGCTTCGATGCGCCCGTGCCGCGTTTCGTGCCACATCTGTGCGTGACCCAATGCGGGCAGAATTGTCGGATCCAGCCGGACCTTCGCAAACCCCGGTGCCTCGGCCATGGGCTGCACACCGGCGACGTTTTCAAAAAGGAACTGGCAGACCGCGCCATATGCATAGTGATTGTAGCTGTTCATGTCGGGGTCGTAGATCGTGCCATCCTCGCCGATGGCGTCCCAGCGCTCCCAAATCGTGGTTGCGCCGCGGTCGACTTGAAACAGCCATCCCGGCACGCGCCGGTTCAGGAAAACCTTCTCGGCAAGATCGTTCATGCCCAGCATCGAAAGCGCGGGCAAAAGCGCGGGGGTGCCGATGAAACCTGTACCGATCAGATACTCGGCATCTTCGATCACACGCCTGAAATAGCCCTTGGCCGCCTCGAAGTGCTCGTCAGGTACGAGTCCATAAAGAAACGCCAGCGCATATGAGGTCTGGTCGTTGTGAGCGAGCCGACCATTGGGCGAGAAATACTCGGCGTGGAACGCGCTGCGGATTGCCTCGGCCCGTTTGCGCAGATCGCTGGCATCCTCGCCAATGATCTCGGCAATGCGCGCTGCAAGATCGGTCGAAATGTAATGATAGAGCGTTGCGGCGCAATCATCGGCAATCGTCGGGCGGGGCTTGCGGTTGTCGCCAACAGGCTGCAGCCAGTCCCCGAAGGTGAAGCCCTTCTCGCCCCAGCGCGAATGCGGGCGGATAAGCGGGCCATCTGAAATCGACCACAGATAATCGAGCCAACGCAGCATCGACGGGAAGCATTCGCGCAGAACGGCATCATCCCCGTAATGCAGGTAGAGCTGCCAAGGGATTACGGTGATCGCGTCCCCCCAACCCGTCGAGCCTGCCCAATCGCCTTCGAACGTCGAACCAGGGCGCCGTGTCGGGTCCGGAGTGAAGTGCGGTACTGCGCCGTTTGCACGCTGGTCATGCATCACATCGCGCAGGTATTTACGGAGGAATAGCTCGCTGTCGGCCAACCAACAGGCGGTGCCTGCAAAAACCTGCGCGTCACCTGTCCAGCCAAGCCGCTCATCGCGCTGCGGACAATCGGTGGGAATTTCGATGAAGTTGCCACGCTGCGACCAGATGGTGTTGGAGACCAGCTTATTGACGGCCTCCACCCCGCATTCGAACCCTGCAGTAATCTCGGGGACAGACGTGATCGGCACGGACACGATGTCATGCACCTGCGCTTCACCTTCGATGCGCACGCGGGCGTAGCGATATCCCATGAAGGTGAACATCGGTTGCCAGACTTCCTCACCCTCGCCGGCAAGGGTGTAGGTCAAGGACGCACGGGCTGCGCGGAAGTTTCGTCTGTCAATTTTCCCTTCGCCGTCCAGCACTTCAGCGAAATCTATCAGCACCTTTGCACCCGGAGCGCCAGTGACGGTGATACGCGTGTATCCGGCGACGTTCTGACCGAAATCATGAACGGTCGCATCGCCTTCGGCCCATGATTTGAGCGGAGTGAGAGACGGAAGTTCTTGAACCGTACCGGCCTCTTGCGCAACGAAAAGTGCAGGATCGGTCGCGAGCGGTTCGACCCCGCCAGTTACCTGCGGATTGATACGTGCGTCGTGGTCCTCACCCCAGTAGATACCCGACTTCAGGACAGGCAGAAGACCGCTTTTCCACTGCGCATCGGTTTTGCAGATGACGGCGTCACCCTGAACGATCTCGGCCAGCGCGCCGATCCGATCGCCCCAACCATTGGGGATCGCGAATTCGCGCCACATCAGGGGAGAACGATACCATCCATCGCCCAGCCAGATCTCGATCCGGTTGACCCCTTGGGTGACTAGATCACTGATTTCGTATGCTTGGTAGGCGATGCGATCATCGTAGCAGGTCCAACCCGGTGTCAGGCAGTCCGCCCCCACCCGTTTGCCATTTACGAAAGCGCGGTAAAGGCCGAAGGCCGAAGCGTACATGAGGACCGGGCCGCTGCCCCTGACCTCGAACTCGGTCGCGACAAAGCTGCCCTGTGTGCCCTGCCCCTTGTCGACCTCGGGAGCAATGACCTGCGCAGACCAATCTCGTGTCAAACGGCTAGACGCCATCTTTGCGTCGCCCAATTCATCCAGGCTCATCTCTTCCTCCCTTAGTGCGGCCATTCAGCGTGCGCTTTGTAGACCGTTCTACGTATATCGTTATACGCGCTTCTGGTCTTGGCAAGAAAAATCTGCTTATCTTGCTTGGCAAAGTCGGACTGCAGAAAGATCACCCGTTGGAAGACACCAAGGCCCCGCACGGAAAAGTAACCATCCGGCATGTCGCCTCCGATGCAGGCGTATCCGTGGCCGCCGTGTCGAAAGTTCTGCGAAATGCCTACGGAGTCAGCGACAGTCTCAGAGCGAAGGTCCTGAAATCAATCGACAAGTTGGGCTACCGCCCAAGTACCGCCGCTCGCGGTATGCGCGGCCAGACCTACAGCATCGGCATGTTGCTGGTTGAAATGCAGAACCCGTTTCTGCCGACAGTCATTGAGGGCGCCAAGGCCACATTGCAAAAAGCCGGCTACAAGACGCTGATCGGTGTCGGGGAAGCCAATGCCTCGATCGAGCGTTCGCTGATCGATTCGATGATTGACCTGCAAATGGACGGGCTGATCTTGGTTGCGCCGCGCATCTCTGGACGTCTTCTATCCCGCTACACTGCACAAAAACCAATCGTCGTCGTGGGGCATCACGAACCCGAAGCAACAAGCTTCGATACGGTAAATTCCGATGACGCCGCGGGGGCGAAACTGGCGGTACAGGAGCTTATTGCCGCCGGTTGCCACACGATCCACATGATCAGCCTGCCGCGCATCAACGAGGACCGAGAAGTCTTTGCGCTCCGCGAGCGAGGCTATCTAGAAGCGATGGCCGAAGCGGGACTGTCGGACAAAGCTCATATCTGGCGGGTCCGTGAGCGCCCCAACGGCCCAGGAACACCGCTCGAAGAGCTCTTTGAGGCAGGCAACCTCCCCGATGGCCTGTTCTGCTGGAGTGACATCCACGCAATCGACGTGCTGAACCAAGCGCACCAGCGCGGCATTTCCGTGCCAGAGCAGCTTGCAGTGGTCGGATACGACAATACGCCCGTGTCAGCGATGCCGATGATCGGCCTGTCCAGCGTCGAGCAGCGTGGCCAGACGCTCGGCGATCTTGCCGCAAAGGCATTGCTATCCCGCATCGGCGGCAGGACGAAGGCCGAACACGTCATGGTCGCCCCCGAACTCTTCAAGCGGCACAGCCTGCCGCATTGAACCTTGAGGCGATTGTGACATCAGGCGGTTTCGTTCCGCACATCGACTTTGCCACCTCGCAAAAGCGCATCGACCAGCCCGTCAAATGCCCCAAGCCGCACGAGCCCCAGCGCCGCGCGGTGCATCAGGTGTTGGTCATGTCGATCACGTAGCGATAGCGCGCCTCTTTCGCGACGACCTTTCGGCAGGCCTCCCCGATCCGGTCAGGGGTGATCAGGTCGTAACTCGCTGCGATCCCGTGCTTGGCCGCAAAATCGATCACTGCCTGTGTCTCGGCGATCCCTCCGGTCATCGAGCCCGCAAGCCGCGTTCGCCCAAAGGCCATCGCCATGCCCATCGGACCTTCCAACGGGCCGAGCGCACCGACGTTCACCAGAGTGCCATCCAGTTTCAGCAGATTGAGAAACGTTTGCATCTGATAGGCGACCGGTACCGTTGAAAGCATCAGGTCGAACGTGCCCCGCTGGCGAGCGAGCGCCTCTTCGTCGGACCACAGATAGGCTTCGACCGCGCCGAATTCGAGCGCGTCGGTCAGCTTATCCTGCGAGGTGGTGAACACAATGACCTCAGCGCCTTTGGCCGCGGCGAGTTTCACCGCCATGTGGCCCAATCCGCCCATGCCGATGACACCGTAACGCTGGCCAGGCTGGAGGTCCCACGTGTTGATCGGAGAAAAGGTCGTGATCCCCGCGCAAAGCAGCGGGGCGACCCCGGCGAGATCCATTCCCGGCGGGATACGCAGCGCAAATCCTTCGTCAACAACGATCCGTTTGGAGTAGCCGCCATAGGTCACTCCACCCGACACCTCATCTGGTGATCCGTAGGTGAACGTCGTGCCGTTCAGGCAGTACTGCTCAAGGTCGGCCTTGCAGTGATCGCAGGTGCCGCAACTGTCGACCATGGTTCCGACGCCTGCAATATCGCCTTCGCGAAACTTGATCACGTCAGCGCCGACGCCAATGACGCGGCCCACCATCTCGTGACCGGGCACCACCGGCTGAGTGACCGGTCCCCAGTCCCCGCTTACGGTGTGGATGTCGCTGTGACAGATCGAGCTGTACATAATCTCGATCACCACATCTTTTGGCCCAGCGGCGCGGCGGGTGATGACAAAGGGGTCAAAGGTCAACGAGGTGTCGGAAGTAGCCCACGCTTGAACTTGCGCGGCTTCTGTCGAGCGAGTTGCCTCTTGCGCCTGCGCGGTGCTGACCACACCCGCCGCCAGCGGAGCAGATGCGGCCAGAGCGGCGCCACTTGTCAGGAAAGCGCGGCGGCTTGCGCCTTCGCGGGTGATGACTTCGGCCTCGGCATTACAGCTTTCACACATGGGGTGTCCTTTCGCGGTGGAGGGCTACGGCACGGAGGATGTGCCGCCGGTAAGTCCAATGTTGTCCCGCAGAACCCGCACGATAATAGGCGCGCTAGGCACATCACTCATGATGCTAATTCATCAATTATGAGGCCGGACCAATGAATTCCCCTCATGAGCGCATTGCGGTTTGGCCCCATGATCAGTCGCGCTCGCGGCCCTACGTCCATGGCAAGCTGTATGATCGCAGCATTGGCCTGTCGGCCGCCTCACACCCTAGGAGATGCCCATGAAGTTCCCGACCTTAGCCGCCGCCCTCATCACCCTCGCTCCAACGGCGGGGCTGGCCGAAGGCATGACCCTGACGTCTGCCGGAGACCGTCCGCACATGGCTGGCAGCCTTGAGACCTTTACCGGGACAGTGAACATTGCATTCCTGTTTCCGCCGACCGACCCCTTCGCAGCAAGCGCTGCCACAGTCACGTTCCTCCCCGGCGCGCGGTCGGCATGGCACAACCACCCCGGCGGCCAGATGCTCGTGATCACTGAAGGGATCGGTTGGACGCAGGAACGCGGCGGCGAAAAACACATCATGCGAGCTGGCGACGTAGTCTGGTGCCCGCCAGGTGTCGACCATTGGCATGGCGCAACGGATCAGACGGCAGTCAGCCATATCGCCGTGCAACAGGCGGGCGAAGGCGGCGCGGTGATCTGGGGAGAACACGTCACGGATGCCGAATATCTCGACTGAATGATAGGCTCGCTGACACTACAAAACGCAATGAGGCGCAGCGAGCCCGCTCTTTTCACTTATGAAGAAACCTCATAGGTTTTCCGGAGTGCCCTTATCGAATGGTTCCCACCTCGACATGCTCCGCGAGAACATCAACGACCTCATTGCGTTTCAAGCTGTTGCTGAAGAGTGCAGCTTTACCCGAGCCGCCGCGCGTCTGAACGTGTCCCAATCGGCGCTGAGCCACACGATTAAGGGGCTCGAAAAGCGACTCGGGCGACGGTTACTGATCCGCACCACTAGGTCGGTTGCACCGACCCTCGAAGGACAAGAGCTACTCGAAACAATTGCGCCCTGCTTCGAGCGGATCGAAGCGCAGCTCACCGCGCTCATCGAAGCCAGTGACGAACCCTCCGGCACGGTGCGGATCGCGGCGGTGGAATATGCCATTGAAACGCTGCTCTGGCCCAAGCTGTCGCCGGTCCTCAAGCAACATCCCAAGGTGAAGGTCGAGTTCGTCATGGACTACGGCTATACAGACCTCGCTAAAGCACAATGTGATGCGGGTGTGCGCTATGGCGATCAGGTCAGCGACGGGATGATCGCCATGCGCATCGGGCCTGAGGAGCGGATGGTCTGTGTCGGCGCGCCGGAGTACCTCGACCGCACCAACAGACCCGAAACCCCGCAATCCCTTACCGACCACGCTTGCATCAACCTGCGTCTATCCAACCACGGTGCTCTCTATGCGTGGGAATTCGAGGACAGCGACGGGCAGGAAATCCGTGTCAAAGTAGACGGCCAGATTACGTTCAACACTATCAACCCGGTGATGCAGGCCGCTATAGCAGGTCACGGGCTTGCACTCATTCCCGAGCGCCTCGCACGGCCACATCTGGACGCTGGCGCACTGGAAATCTGCCTTGGCGATTACGCCCCCTATTTCCCCGGCTTTCACCTTTACTACCCCAGCCGCGAGCGCCCGTCGGCAGCGTTTGACATCGTACTGGATGCGCTGCGCGAACGCGGTTGATTGATGAATTATCTGCATAAGTGCTTTCTGCGCGCCGCGCATTAACCGCTTCAGCACAAGTCCCATATCGAATGGAACATTCCATTCTGAAAGGACTGCCCAGATGAAAACGCCCCTCGCCGCCTCTGCCCTTGTTCTGCTTTCCACCGGAGCCTTTGCGGAAACGATCGGTCAAAATGCACTGAAGCGGGTTGCTCCCGCGCTGGAGGCTTATACCACCGGCCCGCTTCAGGCTGATGTGTGGGAGAACGAGACCTTGGCCGAGCGTGATCGGGCGCTGGTGACCTTTGCCGCCATGCTGACCAGACACGAGGTCGGCCTCCTGCCTGACCACATTGCGCTGGCTCTCGACGCCGGTGTCTCGCCCGCAGAGATCTCCGAGACCATTACACACCTTGCGTTCTATTCGGGCTGGGGCAATGCGATTGCTGCCGCAGAAGCCGCCGCACCGGTTTTCGAGGCGCGCGGGGTCGACATTGCAGACCTGCCGCCGGTCTCTCCCGAGCTACTGCCGCTAAATGAAGAGGCCGAAGCAGCGCGCGATCAGATGGTGCGCAACAATTTCGGTGAGGTCAGCCCCGGTGTGGTCGACAATACGCGCGACCTGCTGTTCCGTGATCTCTGGCTGCGTCCCGACCTCGCCCCGCGCGACCGCAGCCTCGTGACGGTGGCGGCACTTGTCGCCGCGGGACAACCCGAACAGATGCCGTTCCACCTGTCGCGCGCAATGGACAACGGTCTGACCCAAGACGAAGCGGGCGAAGTTCTGTCCCACCTTGCATTTTACGCAGGCTGGCCGCGCGTGTTCTCGGCGATGCCGGTCGCCAAGCAAGTCTTCGAACAACGGGCTGAATGAGGGACCGCCGATGAAGATCGCAATCCTCGGCTCCGGCTTGATGGGAAGCAAGCTCGGTACGCTCTGGGCTCGCTCAGGTCACCAAGTGACCTTTGCCTATTCACGTACCGAAACCAAACTTGCCCGGCTCGCCGAGGTTTGCGGAGCAGCTTACGGCAGCGTGTCCGAAGCTGTCATCGGGGCCGATGCGATCCTGCTTGCCGTCCATTGGAACCGCGTCGAGGACGTACTGGCGCAAGCCGGTGACATGGCGGCGCAAGTCGTGATCAACTGCTGTGTCCCGCTCGACGAATCCAACAGCCAGATCGTCGTCGGCATGACCACGTCTGGCGCAGAAGAGCTGGCTCGCCAGCGACCACGCGCAAGGTGGGTTTCGGCGTTCAACACCAGCCCCTCCGAGAGTTTCGGTCCGGCCTTCGCTGCCAAAGGCCGAAGCGAGCCACCGCAACTGTTGATGTACGGCGATGATGCTGGGGCAAAGACTATAGCCGCAGAACTCATCCGCGACGTCGGCTTCGAACCTCTCGAGGCGGGCGGCCTCAGAACCGCACGCTACGCTGAACCCTTCGCCATGGTCACTGCAGAGCTTGCCTATGGGCAGCCAGGCGGCGCGGCGCTCGCCTATCGCGTCACACGCCTGACAGGCTGAGGCGAGAACCTCGCCGCTTGACCGAAGCCTGCCCCATCAGCAACACCTCCTGACGACATCTTCAAACCAAGAGGCCACATGCCAGATCAAGCCGCCCCCGCGACCCAAGCTAAGGGTGCCGTATTTTCGATGTCACTCTGCGTGGCATTGCTGATCGCATCCGAGTTCATGCCCGCCAGCCTACTCACACCGATGGCCGAAGGATTGAATGCAACAGAAGGGCAAACCGGACAGGCGATCTCCATTTCGGGAATTTTCGCCGTTCTGGCGAGCCTCACGGTCACAACGGTCGCAGGCGAGGTGAACCGCAAATGGGTGCTAATCTCGATGACGGCACTTATGCTGGTCTCGCTGGTGTTGATAGCAGCGGCCCCGAATTTTGCGTGGCTCATTGTGGCGCGCGCCTTGCTTGGCATTTCCATAGGTGGGTTCTGGGCGCTGGCGACATCTGTCATCATGCGACTTGTGGTGCCCGATGCCGTACCACGCGCGCTTTCGGTGATGTACACGGGACAAGCGATTTCTGCCGCGTTGGCTGCGCCGATCGGTAGCTGGCTAGGTAGTGTGATCGGCTGGCGCGGGGTGTTCTGGGTACTTGTCCCTCTGGTGTTGTTCGACCTTGTCTGGCAGCTTTTGGTCCTGCCATCTTTGCCTGCACGCGGACGCCAGACCTTTGGCAATCTGTTCGCCCTTCTGCGTCGCCCGTATTTCGCAAAAGGGCTCGTTGCACTGACGTTGATTTATGGCTCGGCGTTCTCGATGTTCACCTATTTGCGCCCTTTCCTCGAACAGGTCACAGGCGCGAACATCGCCCAACTATCATCGCTGTTTCTGGTCATGGGATTGGCTGGTTTTGCGGGCACATGGGCTGCCGGACGCTTGGTACCGCGCTACGGCACAGCGCTGATGGTCTCACCGCCACTCATCATGGGAGCAGTCACAGCAGGCCTGCTGATCTTTGGTGCGAATGTCTGGATAGTAGCAGCACTTTTGGCAGTCTGGGGCGCAATGAACACTGCCGTTTCAATCATCTGGTTCGGCTGGATGTCGCGAAACGTCGATGACGCAGCTGAAGCAGCGGGAAGTTTGATGGTCGCCGTTATTCAGGCATCAATCCTTCTCGGCGCACTGATCGGCGGCATCCTCCTCGACTGGTACGGGATCACCGCCACTTTCCTCAGCTCCATCTTGCTCGCCGGAATTGCGGTCGGGCTGGTACGCTCGGGGAAACACCTAATGAGACGATAACCAAAAGCGTGCGAAATGAAGGCGCCCTCGTGCCGAGCGTCTATCCCGCTGGACTTCGCGAAAGACGCAACAAAGTGCTCAGCGCCTGAAGCTCGGACAAGGTGTTCGTTCAATACTATGCCAACTGATCGGTGCTGCTTAGCCTCGCTTGGAGCTCAAATATTGCGGGTTAACGCAGGATGTCCGGGCCAGCCAATCAACCGTTCGTGGGGCAGTTTGTGGGGCAAAAAAGCGACAAAATTTACGGATTTCACCAAAAAATCAAAGATTGTTGGTTTTTTGGGATTGTAAATGGTGCCCCCAGAGAGACTCGAACTCCCGACCCTCTGATTACAAATCAGACGCTCTACCAGCTGAGCTATAGAGGCACTGGGGCGCTTCCTAGTGTGTCGCGCTGGGGCTGTAAAGTGGGTTTTTCGCGGTTCATGTTTCTGGGGGCAGAAGTGCTTTGAGGGTATCGAGCACATCGGCTTCTTCGACGGGTTTGTCCCAGCGGATGCGGGCGATGCGGGGGAAACGCATGGCGACGCCGGATTTGTGGCGGGTGGAGCGGTTCAGGCCCTCGAACGCGACCTCGACGGCGAGTTTTGGCGCGAGGCTCCGGACAGGGCCGAATCGCTCAGTCGTATTGTTGCGCACGAAACGGTCGAGGCGGAGGAGCTCTTCGTCGGTGAAGCCGGAATAGGCCTTGCCGACAGGGACCAGCATCTCGCCATCCCAGAGGCCAAAGGTGAAGTCCGAATAGAAACCGGACCGTTTGCCGTGGCCTCGCTGGGCGTACATCAGCACAGCGTCGACGGTCATCGCATCGCGCTTCCACTTGAACCACGGACCGCGGGGGCGGCCTGCCTGATAGACGCTGTCGCGGCGTTTGAGCATAACGCCTTCGATCACGGGATCAGGCGGATTGGCACGGAGCGCGGCGAGGTCGTCCCAAGTGGTAAACTCCAGCAATGGTGAGGCATCGAAACGCGGCTCGTTCATCTGGGCCACCGCATTTTCCAATGCGGCGCGGCGGACATCGAAGGGCTGGCTGCGCAGGTCATCACCGTCCCAGAGCAGCACATCGTAGAGGCGCAAGGCAGCGGGATGGCTGTTCAGCAGCGCCTTGCCTGGAGACTTGCGACCGAGGCGTTTTTGCAGGTCACCGAACGGGGCCACGACGTCATCGCGCCGGACCAGAAGTTCACCGTCGAGGGTTCCGGTGAATTGCATCCGCTCCACCAGATCGGGGAAACTGTGGGAAATATCCTCGCCTGTGCGGGTGTAAAGCCGCGCGGCCCCGCCCTCGCAGGCGGCCTGAATGCGGATGCCGTCCCACTTCCACTCGGCGGCATATTCAGACGGGTCGCGGGCAGCGAGTTCGTCTTCGTTCGTGGGCGTGGAGAGCATCACGGGGCGGAACGGCGCGCGGGCGAGGACTTCGGGCTTCGGGCCACCTTCGACCCATGCGAAAAGGTCGAGGTATGGCGGAACGAAGCCGGTCCAGAGTTCCTCGATCTCCTCGATTGGCACAGTGCCGTTGCTGGCAAGCGCGGTGAGCGCCATGCGGGTGGACACGCCGACTCGCATGGAGCCGGTGACCAGCTTGATCAGGGCGTAGCGTTCGGACGCTTCCAGTGCGTCGAGCCAGCCTGCGATCAAACGCGCGGCTTCGACCTTGCCGCTGCCCGTTAGCGCTTCGACAACCTCGCTGAGGCCGACATCACGCGGGTCTTGGCGGGTGGGCCAGATCAGCGCGACAGTTTCTGCAAGGTCACCGACATAGTCGTAAGACATGGCGAACAGCTCGGCATCGACGCGATCGGCCACGAGACCGCGCACCAAGGCAGGCTTGGCCGTTCCCATGTCGAGGTTGCCTGTGAGAGCAGCCAGCGCATAGCCGCGCTCGGGGTCGGGCACATCGCGGAAATAGTGCGCGAGGTGGGCGAGTTTGGCATTTCGTCCGGGCGAGAACGCAAGACGAGTGAGGAGTTCGGCAAAGGCCTTCATTCGCCCTCCTCCTCATATCCCACAAGATGCAGCGGACGCGCCTTGCGCTGCGTCAGGTCCGCCCAGCGCATCAGGGCGTCGTCGCGCCCGTGGGTGATCCAGAACTCCTCGGGGTTCAGTTGTTCGAGCGTGCGCGTGAGGTCCGGCCAGTCGACATGGTCGGAGACGATCAGCGGCAGCTCCACCCCGCGCTGGCGGGCACGGGCGCGGATCTGCATCCAGCCTGAGGCAAAGCTGATGACCGGATCGACGAACCGCTGAACCCACGGGCTCGCAAAGGCGGAAGGCGGCGCGATAACGACAGCCTCGCGAAGCTTCTTGGCCTCGGCCTTCTCCATCGTCGCAGGGCGCAAGTCACCAAGCGGGATGCCTTGATCGATGTGATAATCACACAACCGCTGAAGCGCGCCGTGGATGTAGATCGGCGCGTCATAGCCTGCCTCGCGCAGCAGCATGATGACCCGCTGCGCCTTGCCGAGCGCATAGGCCCCGACGAGGTGGGCCCGTTCGGGGAACTCGCGCACGGAATCCAGCAGCCGCCCGATCTCCTGACTGGGTGGCGGATGGTTGAAAACGGGCAGCGCAAAGGTGGCTTCGGTGATGAAGAGGTCGCAATCGACTGGCTCGAATGGCGCGCAGGCGGGGTTGGCAACGCGGCTATAGTCGCCGGAGACGACGGCGCGTGTGCCGCCCTGCTCGACCGCGATCTGGCAGGAGCCGAGGACGTGCCCTGCAGGATGGAACGACACGGTGACATCGCCGAGGGTCGTCCGGCCTTCGGCCGCTTGGCGGGACTTGGTGAAATCCTCGCCATAGCGGATCGCCATGATGTCGAGTGTTTGTTGCGATGCCATAACCGCGCCGTGGCCCGACCGTGCGTGGTCGGCGTGGCCGTGGGTGATAAGCGCGCGCGGGACGGGCTTGACCGGATCGATGTAGAAATCCCCGGGCGGGCAATAGAGGCCCTCGGGCCGTGGGATCAGCAGGTCTTCGAAACGCATCACGAGGCTTTCTTTGCGGCAGGCTTAGGCCAACGCCGCAAACTGTGATCGCGTTCCGCCGATTGCGAAACCTGTCCTAGCGGTTAGCGCGGGCGAGGAACGCCACGGCGATGAGGCCAACAGCAGTGATAACCAGTGCGGCAGGAGCGGCCTGGGTCAGGTCTTCAAGGCTGGCTTTTTCATGCACGCGGGTGGCTAGCGTGTTGTAATTGAAGGGCCGCAGCAACAGGGTTGCAGGCAGTTCCTTCACGCAATCAACAAACACCAGCAGCAGAGTGGAGCCGATGGAGGCGCGCACGAGCGGCATGTAAACGCGGCCGAGGACGCCGCCGGCGGTCTGACCCAGCGAGCGCGCGGCCATCGGAAGGCTCGGCGCGACACGACCCAACGCGGCGTCGGCAGCACCTTGGGCAATGCCGAAGAAACGCACGACGTAGGCGATGCAGAGGGCGGCGGCGGTACCAGTCAACAGCAGGCCCGGATCGTAGCCGGTGATGTTCAAAACAGTGTCCGCAACGGTGTTGTCGACGGCGGCAAGCGGCACGAGGATACCGATGCCCAGCACAGCGCCCGGCGCGGCGTATCCAATGGCGGTCACGGGCATCAAAAGGCGCGGCAATTGCTTGCCCGACAGGCGCACACCGTAGACCATAAGAACGCCACCCGCGACGGTCAGGACGGAGGCGATGCCGCCCACCGTGATGGTGTGGAAGAGCGCTTTCATCAGGCCGGGAGCCATCCATTCACGCGCTACGAGCGAATGGCTCGTCAGCACGGTGACGGGCAGGATGAAACCGACGCTTAGCGGGATCAGGCACGCGATCATCGCCAGCCACGCCACAGGACCGCGCAGCTTCACGGCGCTCACAGGGCGCTGGCCACGGGCGGAGCTGAAGAAACGGCTCTTGCGGCGGGACACCTTTTCGAGCGTCACGAGGAACACGACGATTCCGAGCACCAGCGCCGCGATCTGTGCCGCTCCGCCGAGGTTCGCGCCTTGCAGCCACGTCGTGAAGATGCCCGTCGTCAAGGTCTGCACGGCGAAATAGTCCACGGTACCGAAGTCGTTCACCGTCTCCATCATCGCGACCGCGCAGCCTGCGGCAATCGCGGGACGGGCCAGCGGCAGGCCCACGCGGACGAAGCGGCCAATGGGGCCGACACCGAGCGCGCGAGCAACCTCGTACCCTGCGCCCGACTGTTCGCGGAATGCCGCGCGGGCCAGGATATAGACATAGGGGTAGAACGAGAAGGACAGCACCACGATCGCCGCCCATCGGGTGCGGATCGCAGGGAACCAGTAGTCGGTGGGCCTTGTCCAGCCGAAAACTTCGCGCAGGGCCGTTTGCACCGGACCCGCGTATTCCAGCAGATCGACGAGCGCATAAGCCCCAACGTAGGCAGGCACAGCGAGCGGCATCAGCAGCGCCCATTGCAGCCATTTCCGCCCCGGAAATTCGTACATCACGACCAGCCACGCGGCCCCTGCCCCGATCATCGCGCACATCACGCCGACAGACAGCGCAAGCACCAGCGTGTTGGTCAGGTAGCGCGGCAGCGTCGTCGCCAGAAGGTGCGGCCAGATGTTGTCGGTCGGGTGAAAGGCGAACCAGATTACCGCGATAATCGGCATCACCATAAGCGCCGCGATCAGAATTGCCGTAATCGACCAAGGATCGACACGGAAGCGACGCGCTGAGGACAAAATCTGAGTAGACTGGTCGGACATAATCAGCGAGGTAGCCGAAAGCTGTTTCGCTGTCCAGAAAAGCCCCTATATTGGCTGATAAACAAAACGACGGGCAGGACTATGGATATTGCGTTTCACATCGGTGCGAATTGCACGGACGAAGAACGCCTGCTGAAGAGCCTTCTGAAGAACTCCAAAGCATTGACCGGACAGGGAATTGTCGCCCCGCTGCCAAACAAGTACCGCCGCCTTCTGCGCGAGACGATGCATGCCTGCGTCAGCGCTCCGCCCAAGTCCGACACCCGCGACATTTTGCTCGACGCGATCCTCGAAGAAAACGACGGGCGCCGCGTTGTGCTGTCGAATCCCGACTTTCTGTGCGTGCCGAACCGGATTTTCGAAAACGCGGAGTTCTATTCGACCGCGATCGAGAAGGTTTCGATCCTGCGTCAGCTGTTTCCCGAGGACCGCATCCAGTTCTTCCTCGCGATCCGCAACCCCGCGACTTTCATCCCTGCGGTCTATGCGGCGTCCAAACAAACGGACCTTGTGAAGTTCATGAACGGGCGCGATCCCGAAACGTTGCGCTGGGCCGACGTGATCGAGCGGATGCAGAGCGTTGCGGCCGACGTCGACATCACCGTCTGGTGCAACGAGGATACGCCGCTGCTCTGGGCGCAGTTGATCCGCGAGATTTCGGGCGTCGATCCGATGACCCGCATCTCTGGCGGCTTCGATCTGCTGCAAGAGGTGATGACGCTCGACGGGATGAAGCGCTTCCTCGCCTACATCCGCGCCCATCCGCCCCAGACCGAGGCGCGCAAGCGGCGGATCATTTCCACGTTTCTCGACAAGTTCGCGAACGAGGAAGCGATCTACGACGAGTTCGAGCTGGAAGGCTGGGATCAGGACCTCGTGGACCGCATCACACAGCACTACGAGGCGGACGTAGCAAAGATCAAATCAATGCCGGGTATCCGCTTCCTCGACATCTAACGAAAAAGGCCGGCGCATCGCACCGGCCTTTCGCTATTCTGGACTGCGAAGTCCTCAGCTCATGCCGAGCGCGGACTTGTACAGGTCGAGGATCGCTTCTTCCTCTGCAATGTCGTCCTGATCGCGCTTACGCAGCGAAACGATCTTGCGCATTACCTTGGTGTCGTAGCCGCGGCCCTTGGCTTCGGCCATGACTTCCTTGATCTGATCGGCGATGTCCTTCTTCTCTTGTTCGAGGCGCTCGATACGCTCGATAAAGGAGCGCAGCTCTTGAGCGGCCACACCGCCGGTCACGTCGGAATCGGACATTCGGATCTCCATTGTTCTTTTCGGAGGCCATCCCTAGCGGCTGCCCCGCCCCTTGCCAAGTCCCGCGAGGCAGGTTAGGCCCGTGGCCGCCTAGCGGAGAGTACTATGGATATCGTGATCTGGATCGGCGCAGCGGTTACGCTGCTGGGTGTCATCGGCCTGATGAGCACTGTCGTCATGGTCGGCAAGGCCAAGAAATCGTCGTCGAACGACGAGGAAATGCGTGCCCGCCTTCAGAAAATCATTCCGATGAACTTTGCCGCGCTGGCCGTTTCGATGATCGGCCTGATGGCCGTGATCGTCGGTATCAGTCTGGGCTGACGTCCGCACCGAGCAGCTCGGGCGCGTCGAAACCCTTCGCGTATTTCACAGCTTCATCGAGCAGCGGCGGCACGTCCCAGACGTTGGCCGTCTCGGACCATTTGCGCATATCGTTCCGCAGACGCAGTAGACCCATCGCGCGGGCCGCGTGCATCGGGCCGCCGGTCTGACGCGGCATAAGACCGGTTTGCACACTGATCGCGTCCACGGCTGCTGGCTCTTCGATGGTGCCGTCTTCCAACAGCCGTGCCCCTGCCCCCATGAACGCGGCGGTCAGCTTGCGGGTGACGTCGGGCGCGAGGTTCGCATGGCTCGCCGTGGTGCCGCCAAACGGCGTCCGGCGATAACCGGCAGAAACAAGCGCGCCGTCGATCTGTTCTTGTGTCAGACCATCGGCGACCATCGCCTCCCCCGCTTGGCCTTGGGCGGTGAGCAGAGCGCGGGCGACCATCTCACCAGACTTCTTCAGCGTCCGGCGGTTGGTTTCGGGGTCAAGCTCGGTCAGTTTGGAATTCGTCTGTCGTTCGGCAAGGAAGATATGGCGAAGCGCGGCTGCCTGCGGGTTCTTGCGGCACTCCAGCAGGCGCTCTTCTTCGTAGTCGCAACCGACTTCGAACGGCAGAACCGCAGCGGCCTCGACACAATCGATGATACGCACGGGCGCAACGAGATTCTTACCCAGTTCCTGACGGCGGGTCCCGATGGCCTGCATGTATCCGATCCCATCGGCAAAGCCGTCTCGCAGCTCACTGGTTTTGCGCGGCGACGCGCCCTCTTCGATCAGGCGTTTGCACATCTCGTAAGCGGCTGCCTGCACGTTTGAGGACACGATACCGTCGATAATTCGGCGCTCCATCGCGGCAGACGCGGACACCGGACGCCCGCCGAGCATCAGAGACATCGCCCCATCCGCACCCGCGAGGCGCGCCAGACGCTGGGTCGTACCGCCCGAAGGGATCTGTCCGATGGACACTTCCGGAAGTGCAAGGGTCGTTTTTTGTTCGGCCAAGCGGTGATGTGCCGCCAATGCCAGCGCAACGCCGCGCCCCATGACCGCACCGCGCAGCCCCACAACAACGGGAACGCGGCAGTTTTCCACCGCCGCGCAAAGCTCTCTCATCGTTGGTCTGGTTTCTTTTTCCGCCGGATCGCTGAGGTCCAGCCCCGCCGAGAACGCAACGCCCTCACCCGTCATGCAGATTGCACCGACATCATCGCGAGCCTGAAGTGCGTCTAGCAAGTCGATCAGCTGCGCGCGCACCGGCTGTTCCAACGCATTGAGCGGCGGCGCGGCCAGTACGACGACCGCGATACCTTCGACGACGCGATGCTTGACGAGTTTCACTAGGCTTCCGAACTTCACGATTTACTTGCGCCTATTAGTGCAGCCAACGCCGCATCTGGCAAGCTTTTCATGGACTTCCGATAGGTTGGAAGCCGTCTCAGACGGGCATGTTGTCGAAATCGGCCTCTTCGCCCTCTTCGATCAACTGCTGGTCGAGGTTATACAGCCGTTCGGGAACGGCCATGCCTGTGGCCTCCATTTCCGAGAGTAACGCACGGAATGCGGGGCGATGGACGTAGCGACCCGCTGGGTCTGCTTCCATCTCTCCGAGAAGGGAATAGAGCCGCTCTTCAAGAACCTTGGTGGTCATAACTGCCTCCTTCACACTGAAACTGGGTACAGTGTGAAGGTAGCAGATTTACGCGTTTACGCTCTGACTTAGGTCAAGCTTCACATGCTCGGGGCAGAAAACATCGTACAGACGCTCAAGAATTGGGCTGATGCGCGGATCCGCAAGCTTGTAGCGGATCGTGCGACCGTCACGGTCACAGCTCACCAGACCTTCGGAACGCATACGCGCCAACTGGCCGGAAACATAGGATTGCGATGCGCCCAGAATTTCTTCCAGCTCGCCCACACAGCGCTCACCGGGAAGGAGTGCGCATAGAATGCGGAGACGCGAAGGGTTCGCGAGAACCTTCAACACCTCTGCAGCTTCGTCTGCTGCTTTGTCCATTGCTTGTGCCGTCGTTGATAAATCGTTCATGGTCACCTCAAGCATTCCATAACACACATATTTAATTCTTGCAATGCATTCGAAACATGAATACATAGTAATCTGTCTCGGATGTAGGCGTGACCGCCGAGAAAGCACGGGTTAGCTGCATGACTCGCGCGGTGGTCGCAATTCCAGTCTCGATAACACCATATGGTGATGTCGTTCTAGAATGCAAACCTCGATCCGTCTTGGGGTCAATATAATGAAAGCCAGGCGTAGGCGCTACCTAATCTCGCCATGGTGGAAATGAGTGTACAATATGCAAACTGAATGGATCTTCGGGCTCGCAGGCGGGCTCATGATCGGTCTGGCCGCCGCGATGTACCTGCTGGTCAACGGTCGAATCATGGGCGCTTCGGGCATCATCGGCGGTCTGATCGACCGCTCGGCAGGTAGCCAGTCGATGGAGCGCATCTTTTTCATCCTCGGACTGTTCGGCGTTCCGACCGTTCTGGCGCTGATCTTCGGCAATGCGCAAACCGATGGACCGGCTGACACGTTCGTCACGTCGAACATCTTCGCAGTGATTGCGGCGGGCCTGTTCGTCGGCATCGGCACGCGCATCGCAAACGGATGTACGTCGGGCCACGGCGTCTGCGGCATCTCGCGCCTTTCGCTGCGCGGCATCGTCGCGACCGTCTTCTACATCATGGCAGGTGGCCTTTCGGTCATCGTGTTCAAACATATCTTGGGGTGGGTCTAATGCGTAACCTCTTTGCACTTCTTTCGGGCGGTCTGTTTGGCGCAGGCCTCTATGTTTCGGGCATGACCGACACCCGCCGCGTTCAGGGCTGGCTCGACGTTTTCGGCGATTGGGATCCGACGCTCGCGTTCGTCATGGGCGGCGCGATCATCCCGATGTTCTTTGCGTGGCGCTACACGACGAACCGCACACCTGCTCTGGGCGGTATGTTTCCGGCCAAGCCCGATCCTGTCATCGGTCGCAAACTGGTCATCGGCTCGACCATGTTCGGTATCGGTTGGGGTCTGGCAGGTCTGTGCCCGGGTCCGGCAATCGCCTCGCTGTCCTACGGCGGCATCCAAGGCGCAACTTTTGTGCTCGCGATGGGCGTAGGGATGCTGATGGCGCCGCAGATCAAGAACCGACTAGACGCGGTGGGTGTCGCGGCCTAAGGATTCGCACATGGATATTCGTCAAATTACCCCCGCCTATTCCGTCACGCCGCAAATCGATCCGGCAGACATCCCCGCAATCAAAGAGGCCGGTTTCGTCGCCATCATCGACAACCGCCCCGATGCGGAGATTCCGCCCGAGTGGCACACCGATGTGATGGGCGCGGCTGCCGAAGCTGCGGGCCTTGCGTTCACCGCCAATCCAGTGACCCACGCGGGCCTGAACATGGATATGGTCGCAACGCAAATGGCCGCAATCGAAGCCGCTGGCGGTCCGGTTCTGGCGTATTGTGCATCGGGCACGCGCTCGTCGATCGTCTGGTCGCTGGGCATGGCAGGCAAGATGCCGACCGAAGAGATCATCAAGGCCACCGCCGACGCAGGTTACGACCTCGCTGGTCTTGCGCCGCAGATCGACGGGCTGGCAAGCGCGCAGTAACGCCGCCGAATATCCCCACTCTGAACGCCGCCTTTTCGGGCGGCGTTTTGCTTTTCAGGGCTGCTGCAACCTCCGCTGAGTATATGGCATGTCAGTCATCTCGCGCTGCGTGATCGCCTCCAACCTGATCGCCCGCTGTCCGGCGAGCTGCCCGAGCCGCGCTTGCCCGACCTGCCTGCCGCCTGGTCCTTCAAGCGAGACCGCCTCTACCCCCGCACCCGAAAGCGGCAGCACATCACCGACCGACAGCCGCGCAATCTGCGTAATCGGAACGCTGATCCGCGACAGCACGACTTTGATCGACGCGGAGGAGGCCATCACCTGCGCCTCCAGCATCTCCTGCCAGTCGCTGTTCACTTCATCGACGACAGCGACCTGAGGCTCCGGTAGCGCAACCCAGATAATTCCGTCGCGGCCCGCCACCAGCGACAGCGTGAGCCGCACGACCGAATAGCGAATGTCATCGAATTCCATCGCCAATGTTCGCGGACTGGCAATCGGACGACCTGTTGCCGCCCCAACGATCAAGTCTGCCAATTCGGTGCCTTCGCAATATTCTATCAGTTCCGCCAAAAGCTGCTGCACGAATACCGCGTTCAAGGCATGGTCCGCGCGGGTGACCTCCCGCGACGGCGCGTCCTTCGGCATCACCTGCCCCGAGGTGCGCGTTTCCACCACTGCCGCGCGCATTTGAAGGTCGAGGCCGACGAACCCGACCGCCTCGCCGCCTCGCACGCATTGAACCAGCAGAGTGTCTTCGGCCAGCGCCCCTGCCAGCTCGTCAATTGTCATGCCTGATTGTTCGACGTCGGCCACCACCGCCGACATCCCGATAGATCGCTCAGCCGCTCGCTCTGCCGCCAATCTGAGCGCGCGGACTGGCGTCAGATATACCCTGTCTGGTGGTTCCGCTTTGTCTCGCAGCATTTGCCTGATCATCATCGCCTCTTTGCCAACCCGAGACCGATGTATCAGAGCGAACTTACCATCCGGTTAATCCACCGGTGGCAACACCACGCGGAACGCGGCCCCGCCCTGCCCCGGCAGATACGCGATCTCTCCGCCCAGACGGGTCATGATCTCGCGGCAGATCGCGAGGCCAAGGCCCGCGCCGCCTGCTTTACGCGCATCCGTAAGCCGGGAGAATTTCTCGAAAATAACCTGTTGGTTCTGCTTCGCGATGCCGCTTCCGTTGTCAATGAAATCGACGACGGCGCGCTCACCGATCTGGCGACTGACGATCCTGAGAACGGGCTTTTCATCATCACAATATTTCTGCGCATTCGCGATAAGATTGATGAAAACCTGCGTTAAACGGTCGACGTCGGTGTAGAGCGCGACATTCTCCTCCGTCGGACGCCGCTTGATCGCCATCGCCTGCCCTGACCCCGTCGCAGAGACCGCCTGATCGATCAGATCGCGCAAGGTACCGTGTTGCATATTCAGCGTCACCTGACCGTTTTCCAGTACGCTCAAATCAAGCAGATCGTCCAGCAGACGGGTCAGGCGCACCGCCTCGGCGTGGATGATGCCTGAATAGCGCACCGTCTGATCCGCCGTCATGTCACCGTCCCGCAGGATCTCTGAAAAAGAACGGATCGAGGTCATGGGCGTGCGCAGTTCATGACTGATCTGGGACAGAAACGCGTCCTTCTGGATCGACAATTGGGTCAGCTTTTCATTCGCCTCGCGGAGCTGAAGTGCGGTGCGCTCCTGCTCTGCCGACTTGGCCTCCAACCTGTTCGAGTATTCGAGAATTTGGGCGGCCTCATCCGCCACCGCGATGAGGTCTTCGACTGAGACACTGACACCTTGCGTCAACTGCCCGACCATCGCATGAGCGGTCGCAGCGCCAACGGAGCCCGCAAGTTCGCGCTCCAAATGCGCGACGAAATCCGGCGTCACATCAGGCAGATAGCTGGCCTTCCCTTGCAACTGAGCCTCGCGCTGGAACAATGCCTGCGCCTCCCCCGCACCAAGGATGCGTTGCGCCATGACCAGCAGGTCCTCGGCCTCGGCGGTCGATTGCGTCCACGCGCGGGCGCCTTGGGAATGCTCGAAAACATTGACGAACTGCGCGCCCTGAAGGCGTTCGAGCGGCTGCGGGAATGTCAGCACCGAAACGACAAAAAAGATCGTTGTGTTCAGGATCATCGACCACAGGATCGCATGAAGCTGCGGGTCGATGCCGTCGATCCCGAAGAGCGCATAGGGCCGCAGATACCGCAGCCCGAGCGGGCCGTTTTCGAACACGGCGGCGGGCACCACGGCGTCCGGCCCGAACGATGGCAGCAGCAGCGTCCACGTCCAGACGACAAAGCCAACGCCGATGCCCGCGACAGCGCCCCAGCGAGTCGCGCCGCGCCAGAACAGGCCGCCGATGAGCGCGGGCAGGATCTGCGCGACGCCGGTGAAACTGATGAGGCCGATCGCGGCGAGCGCGGCAGAACCCCCAGACAGCAGGTAATAGACGTAGCCAAGCAGCAGCACCCCGCCGATGGACAGACGGCGCGCGCCGATGACAAGTTGCCGGACGTCGCCGGATACCATCGCGCCCGCGCCTCGGGACGTCAGCCAGATCGGGGTGACGATGTGGTTCGAAATCATCGTCGCCAGCGCAATCGTCGCCACGATGACCATCGAGGTTGCGGACGACAGCCCCCCGAGGAAGGAGAAGATCGCGAGGAAACTCTGCCCTTCGGCCAGTGGTAGGGTCAGCACGAAGAGGTCGGGGTTGGAGCCCGCGGGCAAGCGGTCGAGGCCCACAACGGCAATCGGCACCACGAAAAGGCTCATGAGCATGAGGTAAAGTGGGAAGGCCCAGCTCGCCATCAACAGGTTGTTTTCGTCAGCGTTTTCAACGACCAACACTTGGAACATGCGCGGCAAGGTGAGGAACGCTGCGCCCGCGAGGAACGTCAGACCAACCCAGCGACCGGAGTGCTGATCCCACTCTGCAATCGGGGATTTGTCGATGAGCTCGAGTGTCGGGCCGATGCCGCCCGCGACGCCCCAGACAACGAAAATGCCGACGGCCAATAGCGCGAAGAGCTTCACCACCGCCTCCACCGCAATCGCGATGACGATACCGTGGTGCCGTTCATTGGCGTCGAGGTTCCGCGTGCCGAAGACAATGGTAAAGATGGCGAGGCCAACGGCAACCCAAAGCGTTGCGCGGTCAAGGTCGTCGGTCACCCATCCCTGCCCTGCGCTCTGCGAAAAGACCGCGATGGACTGCGTAACGGACTGGAGTTGCAGCGCCACGTAGGGCGTCGCCGCGACGACCATCAGCAGCGTCACCATGACGCCCAGAGCTGTCGATTTG
The DNA here is from genome assembly GCF_015220045.1 of Marivivens aquimaris. NCBI lineage: Bacteria > Pseudomonadati > Pseudomonadota > Alphaproteobacteria > Rhodobacterales > Paracoccaceae > Marivivens > Marivivens aquimaris. The sequence continues at coordinate 1,721,200 of NZ_JADBGB010000001.1, forward strand.
CCGAAACGCGATGAAATCAGGTCGGCGATTGAGGTGATGCGATGCATCCGTCCGATCCGCACCAGTTTTCGTAGCACCCACCACCAGCCGATCATCACGACCGTCGGGCCAAGGTAGATCGTCAGGTACTCCAGCCCCGAGCGGGCCGCATAGCCGACCGCGCCATAGAACGTCCACGCGGTGCAGTAGATCGATAAAGACAGAGTGTAGATGATCGGCGAGCGAAGCCATTTGCCCTTGCCCTTTGCCGCGCTGCGTTCGGCTGCGAACGCGATGACGAACAGGAAGGCGACGTAAAAGACCGCGACGAAGACAAGGAACTGGAACGACACCATCAGCGCTTGTCCTGCTGCGGCAGGCTATCGGGTTCGATGCCCAAATATCGGGCAAGCACGCCCGCGATGACGATGAGCGCGACCCAGAGGACAAAGAGGTAAATCAGCGCGGCGGACGTGAAGTATCCACTTCCCTCACCTTTCGGCCAGAGAAGTGGCAGAAACATCAGCAGCAGACCCGCAATCGGCATCACGCGCATCACGTCCCGAATGCGCCGTCTGCGATAGCTTGAGCGTTCGAGGAAGGTCAGTTTCTTGGGCGCAGCCATCGGGCGGGCCTCAGTCGGCGACCAGTGTGCGGACGCTCTCGATCACCTCGGCGTTCGAAAACGGCTTGGTCATGAACTGGGTGACACCAAGCCGCTCTGCCATTTCGCGGTCGCGGGTCTGGCCCCTCGCCGTGAGCATAAGTACAGGGATTTCATGGGTTTCGCCGTCTGCACGCAGGTCGCGCAGGATGTCGAAACCGCTTTTCCCCGGGAGCATCACATCAAGGATAATGAGGTCCGGCGGCATCGCCTTGATCTTGTTGTTGGCAGTTTCGCCGTCTGCATGGGTATGCACCGTCCATCCGTCTCGCGACAGAATGAAACTGATGGCTTCAATAATATTCGGTTCATCCTCGATAACGAGAACACGTTTCCCCATGCGTCAGCCCCTCCCAAGACTTCGGCTCCCCTCTGATTAGAGCCGACTATCAATGGATTGGCTAGCCGAGTCAAAGCAATCAGATCAATTCGGAGCCTCATTGAGGATCGACGGCTCGCGTCTGGTGCGGCAACCGCTCCGCGAGCACACACGGCAGGCCACGCCGACGGGGTCCGCAGGCTGGCCGGAGGGCGCAATGGCCCGCACGAGCATAGTCGCTTCAAGCGTGGGCGGGGCATCGAAACTGGCAGGACCAACGGGGCTGGCGATAGCAAAGCAGCGGAACCGCCCTCCCCCTTCGACGGGAAGCTGCACATCACGACGGATGGGCTGCATCGGCTGGGTAAAGGCACGGAACGCAGGCCAGAGCGGGCAGACAGCGGAACGCGGCAGGCCAAAGCCGGTGATCTGCTTCTGTATAAGTATAGTGCCGGACCCATCGAGGATCACGAGCCCGAATTCAGGATGGCCAAGATCTACGGGCAGTGTCGCAAGGCGGCGCATCGCGGCGCTGAGCTGGACACGGAACCGGTCGGCGAGCAGCGCGGGGTCGTGGTTCAGCTCCATTGCACTTGCGCTGAAATCTTCGAGCGGCATCGCCTGCGCGTGGTCCTTATATACGCGCCGGAATTCGGACAGCAGCGCGGACGCCGCTTTCGACCTTAAAGTCGGCGCGTGCTGGGGCGAGCCGTCCCCTTCGAGATAGGGCAAATGAAACGACTGCGCGTCGAGATAGGCTTCGACCTCTTCCTGTGGGGACATGGCGACCGAGCCCTCGTCGCTCGGCGCATCGAGGTAAGCCACCAGAGCGCGGGACGCATCGGCGAGACGCTGGCTATCCTCATAGATGTTGCGGTGGAAGCGGCGCTGCCAGTCACGGTCCACTTCTTCTTCTCCCACCAGAATGGATGAGGCGGAGCGGATCGACGTGGCGGACGAGATGACTTCGTGCAGTGATGTCGCCAGTTGCGGATCGTGCGCGAGGCGGTCTGTCAAAGCCTTTACACGGGTCTCAAGGTCGTTGATGCGCCGCGCCTGACGGACCACGAGGTTGGACCAGCCAGTAAAACGTCCCGCGAAATCTTCGGTCCGGCCCAGTTCGGCACCGGCTGCGCGGTCAGCGGCAGCGGCCTCGCGCAACTGGTCAAGCAGTGCGGTTTCGGCACCTTCGACCAGCGATGAGGGGTCGGTTTTCATCTCCCGCGCGAGGTCGTTGAGCAGTTTACCTCCGATTCTGCGGCGGTTGTGCTCGATCAGATTGAGGTATGACGCCGAAATTCCGACCTTTTCCGCAAGTTCAGATTGCTTGATCCCCAGATCTGTTCGTCTTTCGCGAATTCTGGAACCCGTGAGCTGGCGCTGCGGCATGGCTGATCCCTGAGCAATTTCATTACCTTTCTGCACTTGCGAGAAAAGCTTTTTACAATGTGTACCATCGTATTGTGATTTTCTTTACAAAAAAATCGTTCTCTCTTCTGCACTTGTTGAGAAATTTTCGAACCCGACACTCTAATGGAGGAGCATTGTAAAATGCATCAACACGTGCCGTCGCAGGGAAGAGGAGCCCGGTGACGGAGTCCACGCAAAGGGAGGATTTTATGTCCATCAAGAATATCTCGCGTCGCGGCCTGCTGCGCACCGGTGCGGTAACCGCCGGTGGCCTTGCACTGCCGACGATCTTTACCTCGAGCGCCAGCGCGTACACGAACGAGCCGACCGGCTCGAGCGTCAAGCTGGGCTTCAACGTTCCGCAGACTGGCCCTTACGCCGAAGAAGGTCTCGACGAACTGCGCGCATTCGAGCTCGCTGTCGAACACCTGAACGGTGAAGGCGACGGCGGTATGCTGAGCACCTTCTCGTCGAAGGAACTTCAGGGCAACGGTATCCTCGGCAAGAAAGTCGAGTTCGTCACCGGTGACACCCAGACCAAGTCGGACGTGGCACGTACCTCGGCCCAGTCGATGATCCAGAAAGACGGCGTCGTCATGGTTTCGGGCGGTTCGTCCTCGGGCGTGGCTGTTGCTGTGCAGGGTCTGTGTCAGGAAGCTGGCGTGATCTTCATGGCCGCTCTGACCCACTCGAACGACACCACCGGTAAGGACAAGAAGGCCAACGGCTTCCGTTACTTCTTCAACGCTTACATGTCGGGCGCAGCTCTGGCTCCGGTTCTGAGCAACGCATACGGCAACGAGCGCCGCGCTTATCACCTGACCGCCGACTACACTTGGGGTTGGACGCAGGAAGAGTCGATCAAGGCTTCGACCGAAGCTCTCGGCTGGGAAACCGTCGAAACCGTCCGTACTCCGGTCGGCGCAGGCGACTTCTCGTCCTATATCGCTCCGGTTCTGAACTCGGGCGCAGACGTGCTCATCCTGAACCACTACGGCGGGGACATGGTGAACTCGCTGACCCAAGCTGTTCAGTTCGGTCTGCGTGACAAGCAGGTCAACGGCAAGAACTTCGAAATCATCGTTCCGCTCTATTCGGAGCTTATGGCAGAAGGCGCCGGCTCGAACATTCAGGGCGTTTACGGTTCGATGAACTGGAACTGGCAGCTGCAGGATCCGGGCACTCAGGCCTTCGTTCAGTCGTTCGGCAAGAAGTACGGCCGTCCGCCGTCGGGTTCGGCACACACCTCCTATGTACAGACCCTTCTGTACGCGGATGCGGTCACCCGCGCAGGCACCTTCAACCCGTGCGGCGTTGTCGAAGCTCTCGAAGACTTCGAGTTCGACGGTCTGGGCATCGGTAGCACCTACTACCGCGGCGCCGACCACCAGTGCTTCAAGGACGTTCTCGTCATGAAGGGCGCTGACAACCCGACCAACCAGTACGACACCCTCGAAATCGTGGAAGTCACCCCGCGTTCGCAGGTCGAGTACGAACCCGATCACCCGATGTTCGCCGGCGGCGAACTGGGCGAGTGCAACCCGGGCGCATAATCACCCATCAATAGGCCGGCCACAGAAATCTGTGGCCGGTCCCTGCCCCCGCTGCGTTGCGGGGGCTTAGTCACACCCAAGCCAGGGCGGGGACCATGGACGCTATTATCCTGCAACTCTTCAACGGCCTCGAGAAAGGATCCGCTTACGCGTTGATCGCTCTTGGTCTGACACTCATCTTCGGCACGCTCGGCGTGGTGAACTTCGCCCACGGCGCGCTGTTCATGATCGGCGCGTTCTGTGCCGTTACTCTCAGCCGTATCTTCCAGATCAGCTTCGTCACCGAAGACCCGACGCAGACGGACTTCCTCGGTAATCCGCTGCAGGTCGAAACTCCGTATGTAGAAAAGTGGTTCGGCGCCGACGCAGGTGCGTGGATGATCGACTACTCGGTTCCGCTGTCCATCCTGCTGACCATTCCGGTGATGCTGCTGGTGGGCTACGTCATGGAACGCGGCCTCATCAAGCACTTCTATAAGCGTCCCCACGCCGACCAGATCCTCGTGACCTTCGGCCTTGCGATCGTGCTTCAGGAAGTCGTCCGCTACTTCTACGGCGCGAACCCGATCCAGACGACTTCGCCGTCGGACTACTCGGGCACCGTCAACATCGGCGCGATGTTCGGCATGCAGATCTTCTATCCGGTCTGGCGTCTCGTTTACTTCTTCTTCTCGGCTATCGTGATTGGCGGCGTGTTTGCTTTCCTGCAGTTCACCACCTTCGGGATGGTAGTCCGTGCAGGTATGGCTGACCGCGAAACCGTTGGTCTGCTGGGCATCGACATCGACAAGCGCTTCACCCTGATGTTCGGCATCGCGGCGTCTGTCGCGGGTCTGGCTGGCGTGATGTATGCACCGATCCTGTCCCCGAACTACCACATGGGCATGGACTTCCTCGTGCTGTCCTTCGTCGTGGTGGTTGTCGGCGGCATGGGCTCGCTGCCTGGCGCTGTCGCTGCGGGCTTCCTGCTGGGCATCCTGCAGTCCTTCGCCTCGCTCAACGAAGTCAAGGCGATCATCCCCGGCATCGACCAGATCATCATCTACGTTGTCGCGATCGTCATTCTACTCACCCGTCCGCGTGGCCTTCTGGGTCGTCGCGGCGTGATGGAGGAATAATCCATGCTCGGCCTGAACGCTAAAGACTCCCGCTTCATGCTGATCGTGGTGGCACTCACGCTGCTCACCCCGTTCATCCTCAACCCCTTCCCTGCCGACAGCGCGCTGGCGCAGTTCAACGCGGGCTATCCTGCCCTGATGCAGCGCTTCGCGATCTACGGCCTCATGGCGATTGGCTTTAACATCCTGTTCGGCCTGACCGGCTACCTGTCGTTCGGTCACGCGGCTTTCCTCGGTGTGGGGTCCTATGCCTCGGTGTGGATGTTCAAGCTGCTGAGCATGAACGTCATCCCCGCGCTTATTGCCGCGACGCTGGTATCGGGCGTATTCGCGCTGGCCATCGGCTACGTGTCGCTGCGCCGCTCGGGTATCTACTTCTCGATCCTGACGCTCGCCTTCGCAGAGATGTGCTACCGCCTCGCCTACTCGGTTCTGACGCCGATCACCAACGGTGAGACCGGTCTTCAGATCACCCTGTCGGACCCGCGCATTCTTGACGGCGCACCGACTGGCAGCTCGCTGCCGACCCCGGGCTTCTTCGGTCTGAAGATGAACGCTGCGCACACCATCGACATCGCAGGTTGGTCGTTCACCTTCTCGGTCGGCTACTACTTCTGTGCCGTTATCGCCCTGATCGGCTTCTACCTGTCGCTCCGCATCTTCCGTTCGCCCTTTGGCATGATGCTCCGCGCCGTGAAGTCGAACCAGCAGCGTATGAACTACACCGGCCTGAACTCGCGTCCCTACACCCTCGCAGCCTTCGTCATCTCCGGCATGTACGCCGGTCTGGCTGGCGGTCTGCTGGCGGCCATGGACCCGCTGGCTGGCGCAGAGCGTATGCAGTGGACCGCTTCGGGCGAGGTTGTTCTGATGACCATCGTCGGCGGCGTCGGCACCCTGATGGGGCCGGTCCTCGGTGCAGGCTTCATCAAATACTGTGAAAACATCTTCTCGAAGATCAACGAAAGCGTCCTGCATAGTTGGTTCAGCTTCCTGCCGGACGGTATCGAAGACGTCGTCACCTGGATCTTTGCCCGCTTCGTCGGCGAAGGCTGGCACCTGACCCTCGGTGTGATGTTCATGCTGATCGTGACCTTCCTGCCTGGCGGTCTGGTCGAAGGTGGCAAGCGCCTCGCCGCACGCCGCAAGAAAAAAGGCGACGTAGACGCCGCCAAGCATCCTGCGGAATAAGGAGAAACCTGATGGGTATTCTAGAAGTCAAAGGCGTGAACAAGCGCTTCGGCGGTCTGCAGGCACTCGGCAACGTGAACCTGTCCGTCAAGGAAAACACCGTCCACGCCATCATCGGCCCGAACGGTGCGGGTAAGTCGACCCTTCTGAACTGTCTCGTCGGCAAGCTGATCCCCGATAGCGGTTCGGTCATGTTCGACGGCCAGTCCGTGCTGGGCCGTAAGCCGCACGAGATCAACCAGATGGGCATCAGCCGCGTGTTCCAGACGCCCGAGATCTTCACCGATCTCACCGTCATCGAGAACGTGATGATCCCCTGCTTTGCCAAACGTGACGGTGCGTTCCGTTTGCACGGCATCGAGAGCGTTCAGGACGAAAAGGGCATCATCGAACAGGCCGAGCAGATGCTGGCCGACGTGAATATGCTCGACAAACGCAATATGCACGCAGGCTCCATGTCCCGCGGTGACAAACGTCGCCTCGAGATGGCCATGTGCCTCGTGCAGGAGCCCAAACTCCTGCTCCTCGACGAGCCGACCGCAGGTATGGCCCGCGCCGACACCAACAACACGATCGACCTGCTCAAGGAGATCAAGGAGAAGCGCGACATCACCATGGCGATCATCGAGCACGACATGCACGTGGTGTTCAGCCTTGCCGAGCGCATCACCGTTCTCGCCCAAGGCACCCCGCTCGTCGAAGAAACGCCGGAAAACATCAAAGGTCACCCGAAGGTACGCGAAGCCTACCTCGGTGAGGCACAGGTCTGAGGAAGCAGCACATGTCCAAGTTCGATAAAAACGTGAACAACGCCGCGACCCATACCAAGTTTCTCTCGGTCTGGGATATTCAGGCGTACTACGGCGAAAGCTACATCGTGCAGGGTGTCAGCTTCGACATCCACGAAGGCGAGATCCTCGCGCTTCTGGGTCGTAACGGCGCAGGCAAGACCTCGACCCTGCGCGCTCTCGCCCGCCTCGATGATCCGGCACTAAAGCACGGCGAAATCTGGCTCGACCACCAGCCGCTACACCTGATGAAGTCGCATCAGGCCGCCGCTGCCGGTATCGCGCTCGTTCCCGAAGACCGCCGCATCATTCCGGGCCTCACGGTAGAAGAGAACCTCAAGCTCGCCCAGATCGCTCCGCCGATCGGTTGGTCGCTCGACCGAATCTACGAACTGTTCCCGCGTCTGAAGGAACGCCGCACACAGGAGGGCGTCACGCTTTCCGGTGGTGAACAGCAGATGCTTGCAATCGCGAGGGCGCTTGCCCGTGACATCAAGGTCCTCCTTCTGGATGAACCCTACGAGGGCCTTGCCCCTGTGATTGTTCAGGAAATCGCGAAGACCCTGAATATCATCCGCGACCAAGGGATTACGACGATCATCGTAGAACAGAACGCGGTTGCCGCCTTGAAACTTGCCGACAGAGCGGTGATCCTCGACACGGGGACCGTCGTCTTCGACGGATCGGCGCAGGAGGTTCTTGAGGACGAAGCTCTGCGTGCCAAGTATCTGGCGATCTGACCCCGCCCGCCCCACTGGGGCGGGTTTAACATGTAAGAAAAAGGATTTCGGGGGGAGAACATGACCGAGACCAAGAGCTACTCGCCTTCGGCTGACTTTGCGAAAACTGCCCACATTGACGCTGACACCTATGCGTCGATGTATGAGGCGTCTGTTTCGGATCCCGAGGGGTTCTGGGGCGAGCATGGCAAGCGGCTGGACTGGATCGAGCCGTATACCAAGGTCAAGAACACCTCGTTCGACTACGGCAATGTCAGCATCAAGTGGTTCGAGGACGGCGTGCTGAACGTCGCCGCCAACTGCATCGACCGCCATCTTGCGACCCGCGGCGAGCAGACCGCGATCATCTTCGAGCCCGACAGCCCCGAGGACGAGGCGCAGTACATCACCTACAACCAGCTCTCGGACAAGGTGAACCGTTTCGCCAACGTTCTGCTGAGCCAGGGCGTCATGCGCGGTGACCGCGTGGTGATCTATCTGCCGATGATCCCCGAAGCGGCCTACGCCATGCTGGCCTGTGCGCGCATCGGCGCGATCCACTCGGTCGTCTTCGCAGGCTTCTCGCCCGACGCACTGGCCAACCGCGTCAACGATTCCGGCGCCAAGGTCGTCATCACCGCCGACACCGCGCCGCGCGGTGGTCGCCGCACCCCGCTCAAGGCCAATGCCGATGCCGCGCTGCTGCACTGCTCGGACAAGGTGCGCTGCCTCGTGGTCAAGCACACCGGCGATCAGACCACATGGATCGACGGCCGCGATGTCGACGTCAAAGCGATGATGGAAACCGTCGCTCCCGACTGTCCGCCGCGCCCGATGAACGCCGAAGATCCGCTGTTCGTGCTCTACACCTCCGGCTCGACCGGCAAGCCCAAGGGCGTCGTCCATTCGTCGGGTGGCTATCTCCTGTATGCGGCGATGACCCACCAGTACACCTTCGATTACCACGAGGGCGATATCTACTGGTGCACCGCCGACGTGGGCTGGGTCACCGGCCACAGCTACATCGTCTACGGCCCGCTGGCCAACGGCGGTACCACGCTGATGTTCGAAGGCGTGCCGACCTACCCCGACGCGGGCCGCTTCTGGGCCGTCTGCGAAAAGCACAAGGTGAACCAGTTCTACACCGCCCCCACCGCGATCCGCTCGCTGATGGGTCAGGGCAAGGAGTGGGTCGAAAAGTACGACCTGTCGGACATCAAGGTGCTCGGCACCGTGGGCGAGCCGATCAACCCCGAAGCGTGGAACTGGTACAACGACGTCGTCGGCAAGGGCACCCGCCCGATCGTCGATACGTGGTGGCAGACCGAAACCGGCGGTCACATGCTGACCCCGCTGCCGGGCGCGACGCCGCTCAAGCCGGGCTCTGCGACCAAGCCGTTCTTCGGCGTGCAGCCGGTGGTTCTGGATGGCACCTCGGGCGCCGAGATCGATGAGACCGCCTGCGAAGGCGTTCTGGCGATCAAGGACAGCTGGCCGGGTCAGATGCGCACGGTCTACGGCGACCACGAGCGCTTCATGCAGACCTACTTCAGCGACTACAAAGGCTACTACTTCACCGGTGACGGCTGCCGCCGCGATGCGGATGGCGACTACTGGATCACCGGCCGCGTGGACGACGTGATCAACGTCTCGGGCCACCGCATGGGCACCGCCGAGGTCGAAAGCGCCCTCGTCGCCCACGCCAAGGTCGCCGAGGCTGCGGTCGTGGGCTACCCGCACGACATCAAGGGTCAGGGCATCTACGCCTACGTTACCCTGATGAACGGCGAGGAGCCTTCGGACGAGCTGCGCAAGGAGCTTGAAAAGTGGGTCCGCACCGAGATCGGCCCCATCGCCAAGCCCGACGTCATCCAGTGGGCCCCCGGCCTGCCCAAAACCCGCTCCGGCAAGATCATGCGCCGCATCCTGCGCAAAATCGCCGAAAACGACACAGGCGCACTGGGGGATACGTCCACGCTGGCTGACCCGTCGGTCGTGGATGATCTTATTGCGAACTCGGTTCATAACCAGAAATAATCTTGCGGGCCCGACTTGACAGTCGGGCCCTTTTCCCGTCCGCGATCACAAAAGCGGTACACGGTCCTTTGCAGCCCCTTTTCATTGGCGTATAAGCCTGATCCAATTGCTGCCCTTAGGGCATCTAGGATTTATGGCTAAAGCCGAGGAAAAAATGAGCAACCAAACCAACCACGACAGCGACGTCAGCTTTATTCAGGCACTGGCGGAACTGCTGCGCTCCAACGATCTGACCGAACTCGAGGTCAAGCGTGAATACGGCGAGAACGACCGTCTGAACGTCCGCGTGAGCCGTCAGACCCAGGTTGTTGCCAACGTCGGCGTCCCCGCTCCGGCTCCTGCTGCTGCCCCCGCTCCGGCTGCTGCCGCTGCACCTGCCGCTCCGGCTGCGTCCAATGACGATCCGTCGAGCCACCCGGGCTGCGTCACCTCGCCGATGGTCGGCACCGCTTATCTGGCTGCAGAGCCGGGCGCCGCTGCCTTCGTCACCGTTGGTGCACAGGTCAAAGAGGGCGACACGCTCTGCATCGTTGAAGCGATGAAGACCATGAACCAGATTCCGTCGCCGAAGTCCGGCACCGTGAAGCGTATTCTTGTCGAAGACGGCTCGCCCGTCGAGTTCGGCGCTCCGCTCGTCATCATCGAATAAGGGCCTGCCCATGTTCGATAAAATCCTCATCGCGAACCGCGGCGAAATCGCCCTTCGCGTCGTTCGTGCCTGCCGCGAGATGGGCATCAAATCGGTTGCGGTCCACTCCACCGCTGACGCCGACGCGATGCACGTCCGCATGGCAGACGAAGCCATCTGCATTGGCCCTGCCCCCTCGGGTCAGTCCTACCTGAACTTCCCCGCCATTATTTCGGCGTGTGAAATCTCGGGCGCGCAGGCAATCCATCCGGGTTACGGCTTCCTCTCCGAAAACGCCAACTTCGTCCAAGTGGTCGAAGACCACGGCCTGACCTTCATCGGTCCGTCGGCCGCCCACATCCGTATGATGGGCGACAAGATCACCGCGAAAGAAACCGCGAAGAACCTCGGCATTCCGTGCGTTCCCGGGTCTGACGGCGGCGTTCCCGACATCGAAAGCGCCCGCAAGGCCGCTGCCGATATGGGCTATCCAGTCATCATCAAAGCGACCGCCGGTGGCGGTGGCCGCGGCATGAAAGTGGCTAAGGACGAGAAGGAACTCGAAACCGCGTTCCGCACCGCTCGTTCGGAAGCCAAAGCCGCATTCGGTAACGACGAAGTCTACATGGAGAAATACCTCCAGAAGCCGCGTCACATCGAAGTTCAGGTCTTCGGCGACGGTCAGGGCAACGGCGTTCACCTTGGTGAGCGTGACTGTTCGCTCCAGCGTCGTCACCAGAAGGTGCTCGAAGAGGCCCCCGGCCCCTGCATCACCGAGGAAGAGCGTGCGCGCATCGGTAAGATCTGCGCCGACGCGATTGCAGAGATGAAGTACTCCGGCGCGGGTACCATCGAATTCCTCTACGAGGACGGCGAGTTTTATTTCATCGAGATGAACACCCGCCTTCAGGTGGAACACCCCGTGACCGAAGCTATCTTCGGCGTGGACCTCGTGCGCGAACAGATCAACGTTGCGGCCGGTAACAACCTTTCGTTCACGCAAGACGATCTGCACATTCGCGGTCACGCGATCGAAGTGCGCATCAACGCCGAGCGTCTGCCGAACTTCGCCCCCTGCCCGGGCAAGATCACGCAGTATCACGCGCCTGGCGGTCTGGGTGTACGTATGGATTCGGCGCTCTATCAGGGCTATTCGATCCCGCCGTACTACGACAGCCTCATCGGCAAGCTCATCGTTCACGGTGCCGACCGTCAGGAAGCCCTGTCGCGTCTCTACCGTGCGCTCGGCGAACTAATCGTCGACGGCATTGAAACCACCACTCCGCTGTTCGACGCCCTGCTCGCAGAACCGGACATTCAAGCCGGGAACTACAACATCCACTGGCTTGAAAAGTGGCTGGAAAAGAACCTCGGCTAAAAGTCATGCCCCTGCCATCGGCAGGGGCATTCTTCAAAGGGCAGGAAAATTGCCCTGAACCTACGCTTTCGGCGCAAAAAGATGCTTCAAGTCGCAGGTAACACCATACACACGCGGATGTGTTGATACTAAAGGGCTCTGGCGCTCATTTCAGATCGCCTCAAACTTGTATCACCGGACTTTGCTAGTCATTTAGACCTGATGCGTGATCAGACCCCACCACTCACACCGGAATTGCTGCTCCATGCCTATGCGAGCGGCGTCTTTCCGATGTCCGAATCCAAGGACGATCCGGAAGTGTTCTGGGTCGACCCCAAACGTCGTGGGATCATTCCGCTGGACGGCTTCCACATCTCGCGCTCGCTTGGCCGCTCCATGCGCCGCTGCGACTATCGCGTCAGCTTCGACACGGCTTTCGGCAAGGTCGTGGAGGGCTGCGCCGACCGTGACGAGACATGGATCAACGAGACCATCTTTCGCCTCTACGGCCACCTACACGAAGCTGGCGTGGCCCATTCGGTCGAGGTCTGGGAAGGGGAAGAACTTGTCGGCGGCTGCTACGGCGTCGCGCTAGGTGGTGCGTTCTTTGGCGAGAGCATGTTCTCGCGCCGCACCGACACATCCAAAATGGCGCTGGCGTGGATGGTGGATCGCCTGAACCAAGGCGGTTTCACGTTGTTCGATACGCAGTTCCTGACACCCCACCTCGCCACGCTGGGCGCGATTGAGGTGTCACGCGCACACTATCGCGGGCTCCTTGCGGCAGCCCTCGAAATCGATGCAGATTTTGATAGAGCGAAAACCGTCCCGACCGCTCAGGAATTATTGCAGCGCAACATCCAGACGTCGTAACGCGGGTGGTCCATCGCGTTGAGCGCGGGCGCCGACGCAATCATCCAGCCTTGGAACGCGGGCTTCGGGTCGTCGCGATATAGCACCGTGAGGTAGCCGTATGCGTTGCCCGACGGGTTATCGATCGGATAACGGCAATCGCCCATCGTTACGCCAAGCAGCCCCACGCGGCCTTCCTGCCCGACCTGCAGTTCGAGGTCGGTCACAACGCCGGTGATCTTGTCCAGCACACGGACGGAGCCGCCACCTGCTTCGGCGACATGCTCGGCCGAAGCCATGGTTCCGACCACACAGGCCAGTGCGATTGCGATACGACGCAGCATCAGTTGCTCGAGCTCCCACCATCACCCGCTACGTATTGCAGCAGCAGGTTCATCAAACTGACCGAACCTTGGGTATCCAGAATTTCCTGGCCCGGTTCGTAGTTATCGTAGGACGCACCTGGCAGGATTTCCACGTAGTTGCCGCCAAGTAAACCTTCGGAGGCCACGACTGCGGTGCTGTCGTTCGGGACCGGAATGCCGTCCTGAACCATCAGGGTCGCGGTGGCGCGGAACATCTCGGTGTCGAGAGCGAGGTCGGAAACGGAGCCGATCTTCACGCCCACCATGCGCACGTCGGTGCCGACGGTGACGCCTTCGACAGACCGGAAGCTCGCGGTCAGCGGGTAGCTGGACGACCCGCCCATGCCCGCAAATTGCGAGGCGTAAAATAAAAATCCGACGGCCGCCGCAATAACGACGCCGCCGACAACAGCTTCACCAGTGTGATTGCTCATAGCAAATTGCAGCCCTTACTCGGGCTGCCATGCCTCGTAGTCCGAGCGCTCGGCAGGCTGGACGCGGCGGATCGAACCGACGGGAGCGTAGGCGTTCGGGGTACCGGTCAGGTTTTCCTGGTGCGGCTTTTCCCATGCCTTGTGGGCCAGTGGGTCGAGTGACGGCGGCTTGTCCCACGTGCGGTGCAGCCAGCCATGCCATTCCGGCGCGATGCGGCTACCTTCGACTTCGCCGTTGTAGATGACCCAACGACGGGAATCATCCTTGTTGCGATAGAAGATATTGCCCTGCTCGTCCTCACCGACTTTGACGCCGTGGCGCCAAGTAAACAGCTGGGTGCCAATGGTTTGGCTATCCCACCAAGTGAGTGCGCGAAGAACTGTTCTCAGAACGCCCATGATCGGCTCCCTTAAATCGTCTTTGGCGTTATGGCGGAAAGACCGGCAAACGTCCAGTGCCGCACGCCGGTCCACGCCGCTTTTAGCCAGCTAGTGCAGTCACTTCGATCTCGATACGGAACTTCGGATCGATAAGGTTCGCCTCGATCATCGTCGCAGCCGGCGGGTTCGCGCCGAAAGCGTCGCGCAGAACGGGCCAGCAGGGTTCAAATTCTGCGGCGTCGGGCAGGTAGTAGGTCACGCGAACGGTCTTTGACAGGTCGCTGCCCGCCTCGGTCAGAGCGTTGGAGATCGTGGTGAGGGCAGCCTTGCACTGCTCAACAACGTCGTCGCCCTGCCCTACGGTGCCTGCAACATGGACAAAGCCGCCAGCAACGACGGCGCGGCAGTAGCCGATCTTTTCTTCAAACGGGCTGCCAGTGAAAACGCGCTTCATGGTCATGGAAAATCCTCCGAAAGTCGATTTGCCGTTACGACCAAAGGCATGGCCGCGCAAGAGACTTCGGAGGCAGAAATGAAAAAGGCCTCCCGAAGGAGGCCTGTCTCTTAGCCAGCAGTTGCAGGCTCTTTTTCTTTCTTGCCGTCGGAGAAAATCATCAACGGCTTGGCACCGGGGCCAACAGCCTCTTCGTTGACGACGACTTCTTCGACGTTCTCCATGCCCGGCAGTTCGAACATGGTTTCCAGCAGGATGTCTTCGAGGATCGAACGCAGACCACGTGCACCGGTCTTACGCTCGATGGCCTTCTTGGCGATGGCAAGCAGCGCATCTTCGGTGAAGGTCAGCTGAACGTTTTCGATATCGAAGAGCTTCTGGTACTGCTTGACCAGCGCGTTCTTCGGCTGGGTCAGAATGATCACGAGCGCGTCCGCGTCGAGGTCGGTCAGGGTCGCGAGGACCGGCAGACGACCGACGAATTCGGGGATGAGGCCGAACTTCAGCAGATCTTCGGGTTCGAGTTCCTTGAAAATCTCGCCAATGCCGCGCGAGTCGTCTTCGCGCACGTCAGCGCCAAAGCCCATCGCGGTGCCCTTGTTGCGCTGCGCGATGATCCGGTCGAGGCCCGCGAACGCGCCACCACAGATGAACAGGATGTTCGTGGTGTCGACCTGCAGGAATTCCTGCTGCGGGTGCTTACGGCCACCTTGCGGCGGAACCGAAGCGACGGTGCCTTCCATGATCTTCAGCAGCGCCTGCTGGACGCCCTCGCCCGAAACGTCACGGGTGATCGACGGGTTGTCCGACTTGCGAGTGATCTTGTCGACTTCGTCTATATAGACGATGCCGCGCTGAGCGCGCTCTAGGTTGTATTCCGAAGCCTGCAGCAGCTTGAGGATGATGTTCTCGACGTCTTCACCCACGTAACCGGCTTCGGTCAGCGTGGTGGCGTCAGCCATAGTGAACGGCACGTCGAGGATACGGGCGAGCGTCTGGGCAAGCAGGGTCTTACCGCAACCGGTCGGGCCAATCAGCAGGATGTTCGACTTCGCCAGTTCGATCTCGCCTTTGCCTGTGTGGTGCAGGCGTTTGTAGTGATTGTGGACCGCAACCGAGAGCACGCGCTTCGCATGTTCCTGACCGATCACGTAGTCATCCAGCACGTTGCAGATATCGCGCGGGGTCGGAACGCCTTCGCTGGCCTTAAGGCCCGCCGACTTCGTTTCCTCGCGGATGATGTCCATGCACAGTTCTACGCATTCATCGCATATGAATACGGTCGGTCCTGCGATCAGCTTGCGGACCTCATGCTGGCTCTTGCCGCAGAAGCTGCAATAAAGGGTGTTTTTGCTGTCGCCGCCGGTGTTATTCGCCATACTGGTCCCCTGGACGGATGTCCTTAGTAGTGTGCTTGGTGCTGCCCTCACACTAACAGTAGGGCAGCAACCAGTCCTTCACAACGCATAAAACGTCAGTTTCACGCGAGCGTTTACTCCGCCGCGTCAGGACGGTTTTCGAGAATCTCGTCGATGTGACCCCAGTCCTTTGCCTCTTGCGGCGACATGAAGTTGTCGCGTTCCAGAGCGCGCTCGACCTCTTCGTAGGTCTGACCGCAGTGGTGGACATAGAGCTTGTAGAGCTGCTCGCGAACCTTCTGGGTTTCGCGCGCGTGGATCATGATGTCGGTTGCCTGACCCTGATAGCCGCCCGACGGCTGGTGAACCATGATACGGGCGTTCGGCAGGGCAAAGCGCATACCTTTTTCGCCGGCCATCGACAGGACCGAACCCATCGACGCAGCTTGACCGACAACGAGGGTCGAAACCTTCGGACGGATGTACTGCATGGTGTCGTAGATCGACAGACCGGCAGTCACGACGCCGCCCGGGCTGTTGATGTACATGCTGATTTCCTTCTTCGGGTTTTCCGATTCAAGGAACAGCAGCTGGGCCACGATCAGCTGGGCCATGCCGTCATGGACGGGGCCGTTGACGAAAATGATGCGCTCTTTCAGGAGGCGCGAGAAGATGTCGTACGCGCGTTCACCACGAGCGGTCTGTTCGACCACCATAGGAACGAGGTTGTTATAAATCTCGACCGGATCTTGCATGTTATTCTAGTGCCTCGTCTTGGGACGCGTACGTCGTAATCACAAATGTCTAAGCAAATGTTAGTTGCAGGTTGGCGGACCTTCAAGGCGCGCCCAGCAGACTCGTGACAACTTTACGAAAAAACCGATGCACCTGTGCTGTTCGATGGTGCCGCAACAAAGCAAAACAGGGCCTTCCGGCCCTGCTGCAACTTTCGTCGATGACGTGATCGTCAGCGTTCGTGTAGCGCCTCGGACCCGCGATAGAGCGGCTTGGTCAGATATTGCAGAATGGTTTTCTGGCCCGTCTGCAACTCTACCGTAGCCTGCAAGCCCGGACGGATCTCGATCCCGCGCTGGCGGTCGGTCATCGCATCGCGGTCAACGCTGAGCGTGACACGGTAGTGCGGGTCACCATCAATGACGCGGTCATCCTTGAAGGTATCAGCGGAGACATACACTACCTCGCCCTTCAGACTGCCAAAGATCGTGTAATCGTAAGCCGATAGCTTGATCGTGGCCTGCTGCCCTGCCCGCACGTTGGCGATGTCACGGGGCGGAACGCGGGCTTCGATCATCAATTCGTCGTCGAGCGGAATGATCTGGAAAATCTCCTCGCCCGGCCTGATGACGCCGCCGATCGTCGTAACCCCAAGGTTGTTCACAACGCCGAGCATCGGCGCGGTAATTACTGTCCGGTCCAATTGGTCCTGAACCAGCTTGAGGTCCTGCGACAGGGTTGCGATCTCTTGCAGCACTTCGGAGTATTCGTTGGCACGCGCCAGTTCGGCGCCCGTCACGATGTCATTGTATTTGATTTCAGCGTCGGACTGCTGCTTTCGCGAGCGCGTGACCTCGAAAAGGGCGACGATATCGCGGGTATACATCTCTTCCATCGATTCCAACTCGCGGTTGGTCTCGCGAAGAACGCTTGCGGCGCTGTCCACCTTGCTCCGGTAATCAGCCTGACGCGCGGCGAGCAACGCCTGCTCGGACGACACCACGTCGGGGTTCTGGCCAGCCAGTTCAGCAGGAACGTTGAAGGTAGAAAGGCCCGCCATTTCGGCCTCAAGACGCAGACGGCGGATTTCAGCGGCGCCTACCTGATCGGTGAGGTCTTCGACGCGGGTCTGGAACTGGGTGCCGCGAAGACGGGCGAGCACTTGGCCGGGTTGAACCGTGTCACCTTCGCTTACCAGAAGCTCGGCAAGGATGCCGCCTTCGAGGTTCTGAACGATCTGCGGACGAGCGCCCGAAACAACGGCACCGTCGGCACGCACGATTTCATCCACCCAAGCGAAGCGCGCCCAGACGATGAAGACCAGAACGGTCAGGCCGACGAGCCAGATGATAGCGCTGGAGGAGCGGACGCCCCTATCGAATTCTGCGTCGATCGTGGTCATTGGGCCTGTCCTCCCTTGGCCTTGCTCAGATGCGCGAGAACCTCGTCACGGTTGCCATCGACCGCGAGCTGACCTTTTTGCAGGACAACGGTGCGGTGGGCGAGTTGGAGGATCGGCATACGGTGCGTCGCGATGACGGCCGTACGGTCTTCAAGCCATGTATCAAGACGCGCCACCAGCGTGCGTTCGAGCGTCTGGTCCATCGCAGCGGTCGGCTCGTCCAGCAGAACGATCTGCGGGTCTTGCAACCAGATGCGCGCCCACCCGATGGACTGGCGCTGACCGACCGAAAGCCCCTGCCCGCCGTCCGCGATGACCATGTCGAGGCCCTTTGGATGGCTGCGGACGAATTCGCCAAGACCGGAGAAATCGAGCGCTTCGAGCAAACGATCCTCATCACGCTCCAGCATAGTCATGTTGAGGTTGTCGCGGAGCGTACCTGCGAATAGGCGCACGTCCTGCCCCAGATAGCCGATGTTGCGACGCAGGTCGCGCGGCATCACTTGGGACATATCCACGCCGTCGATCATCACGCGGCCGCCGGTCGGCGCAAGCAGGCCGGACAGCAGCTTTAGCAGCGTCGATTTGCCGGAACCGTTGGCACCCAGGATTGCAACCCTTTGCCCTGCTGGGATCTTGAAGCCAGTCATACGGACCGCGTTCAGACCTTCGTCGTCGTACTGATAAACGAGGTCATGCAGCTCGAACTCGCCCTTCAGCGTCTCGCGGCGCAGGTAGCTTCGGGTCTCTTCGGTGTCCTGCTCCGCCTCGGCAACCGCATCCAGCGCGTCAAGAGCGCTTTTGACGTTCGCCCAACGGGACAGCGTGCCGGCAAGCTGCGTGAGCGGGCCGAGCGTGCGGCCCGTCAGGATGCCGACCGCGATGATGGTGCCGACGGTATATTCGCCCGCAAACACGAGGAACGCGCCAAAGACGACAGCGGAGATGTAGGTCGCCTGCTGGACGCCTTGGCTCCAGAACGTAAGTGCGGCACCGAGTTTGCGCTGTTCGCTGCTGGCCAGCGAGCTGAGCGCGGACAGTTCGGCCCACTGGCGGCGGAAACGGTCTTCGCCGCGGGTCGCCTTGATGCTGTCGGTGTCGTAGACGATTTCCTGAAGCAGACGACTGGAGCGGATGCTCGCGCCTTGGGTCTGGCGGGTCAGCTCGACCATTTTGCGCTGCATCAGCAGGCTCGGCAGGATCATCAGAACGCCGCCAGCCACCAGCACCCAGACCACGTTGCCACCGATAGAGGCGACGAGCGCCAGGAAGAGAAAAATGAACGGCAGGTCCGTCAGCGAGCCGATGGTCGACGCGGTGAAAAACTCGCGGATCGCGCTGAAATCCCGCACGGCAGAGAACGTCTGCGCAGGGCTCATGCCGATGCCCGCTCTCATGCCGAGCACCTTGTCGGCCAGCAGGCGCATGACCTTGAGCTCGATCTGACGACCGGCGCTATCCACAAGGCGCGCGCGGGCAATGCGCAGGAACGCTTCGAGCAGGATGGCGAAACCCGCACCCATCGCGAGCACCCAAAGGGTCGCGGTGGACTGGTTCGGAATAACGCGGTCGTAGACCTGAAGGCTGAACAGCGCGACGGTCACAGCGAGGAGGTTCGCGACGAACGAGCCGAGCGCGACTTCGAAAATATTGCGGCGGAAGCGGGTCAGTTGCCCCCAGAACCAGTGTGGCTTTTCGCCCTTTTCGGCGTGGCGGCGGGCCAGTTCGGTGACGGCCACGTCAGAGCGGATAATCGCGCCTGCATAGACCGACATGAATTCATCGACCGAGACTTCGGCGCGGTTGCCTTTGCAGGTGACGTCATAGACGAACAGCGTCTTGTCCTGCTGTTCGAGCACCAGAACCACTTGCCCCGATGTCATCTCCGCCAGCGCGGGCCATGCTTCGGCGGTGAGTTTTTTGACCTTACGGACCGACGTGACCAGCCCTGCGTCGGTCAGCGCGCCTGCGATGGCCTCTGCGCTGATCGTTTCCTGACCTGCGGCGCCGATGCTTTCCAGCAGGTCCGCGCGGATCAGGGTGACGCCCAGTACGCCAGCATAGACCGACGCGATGTCGGCGCGGGCGCGGGCTTTGGCGCTGAAGCGCTCGTCGTAATCTTTATGGTGCGGCTCTTCGTGAACCTCGGGTTCGGGCGCGACCTCGGGGGCCACGTCCGGCTCGGGTACAGCAGCTTTGAGTTTTTTGCCGCCCTTCTTCTTGCTATGAACGTTGAAGGCGATAACCGGTCCACTCATATACTCTCTCCATCGACGAGCGTGCCCAGAAGGGCCGCGATCTGGATTTCGACACGAGCGATTTCGTAGACCACTTCAACAGACTGGCGTTCGGTGCGGACCTTGGCCTCGAAGACGTTCACGACGTCCATGACCGTCCGCATTCCCGCGTGACGCTGCTCGGCAAAAGTCTCGTAGTTCCGTGCGGTCTGGACTGCCAGTTGCGCGGCTTGCGTCTGGCGGTTCTGGAGCGTGACAAGCTGGACTCGAAGCCCTGCAATGCGGCGCGCCAGTTCCTCGTTGATCCGCTGGGCACGGGCGGTCGCGGCCATTTCCTCGGCCTCGATTGCCTGCATCGCAGCGGAAGAGCCGAGGCCCAATCCGTTCGGAATGAGGACGTTCAAGCCGCCCTCGGTATCACCATCAGAGGAAACGCCGCCGCTGGCGCTCAGTCCCGGCAGGTATCCGGCACGTTCGTAACGCGCGGAGGCGACCGCCTGATTGCCTTCGGCTTCGGCACGCATGACCGGCAGCGGCACGGCATTGGCCGCCGGAGGAGAAAGAGCGGTCAGCCCGTGGATCCCGTCCACCGGCGTATCCGTCATGGCGTTGAGCTGCGCGAGTGCGGCAGCGGCGGCCTCCCTGTCGGCGGTCAGCTCGGCCCGCATTTCCTGTAACTTGTTGTCTACAAGCTGGAAATCGGCCGGGTTGGACGCGCCTCCCCTCAATCTTTCAGACATGACGTAGACGAAGTATTCCATCCGCTCCATGGCGCGGGCGCTGACCTCCGCTCTGGCACGTTTGGCCTCGGCGGTGAGGTAGAGGTCGAGCGCGTCGGCGACACGTTCGTTGGTATCTTCGGCTAACGTCACAGCGGCTACTTCGACTTCCGCTTGCGCGTAGTCGCGTTCGGCACGCTTGCGGCCATTGTCGAACAGAACCTGCTCGACAACCATTCCGGCGACGAGGTCGCCCAGAGACGAAAGAGACACTTGCGGACCAACCGACGGGAGCCAGTTTTTAGACTTGGCTTCCGCCCGCAATTGCGCCGCGCGCAGCTCGGCTTCAGCCGCGCGGGAGTTGGAGGCGAGAACTGCCGACGCAATGTCGGCCAGCGGCCCTTCGGGCAATACGGACCTGCGGTTCAGCAAATCTGTAATGATGCGCGATTGGGAGCCGTCGATCATCTCCGGAGACAAGGCCGCCGTCTGGGACGGCTGTCCCTCTGGCACTCCCGACTGCCCACCGAACCAGCTACAGCCTGACAGGCTGATGGCACAGGTGACGCAGACCAGAAGTGTGGCTGCTGTCTTGAATCCGGTCACATGCTCCTCCGAGTACGAAATCGCAGAGGTTGCGGGCCGACAGAACGCCGGCCCGAGACCCTATCAGATGACGACGTTAATATCGTCTTGGATAAGCAGCGTACTGCTGTCGCCCAACTCGTACTCAGTGAAACTCTTCTGGTCTACGACCGCAGTTTGACCAGTGGCCACTGCGCCCGTGATACTCAAGGTATCATCGGTATCACCGAAGATGGTAAGCGTATTGTCTTCGCCGGTGAGGCGTACGACATCCGCGCCCGTCATGGTGAGCGTCGCGTTGTCCGCGAACTGGAGGTCGATCGAGGTCAGATCGAATTGCTCCAGACCCGGATTGTCCAGATCGATGGTGTTGTTGCCGTTGACAGACTTGACGAACAGACCTGCACCGACGTTGCCCGCCGCATCTTCGGCCTGCAGCACAAGCTGCGCACCATCCGCGATAGGCGTGGTCGGGATCAGGTCGATCTCGTCATAACGAGCGTCGTACTCGTCCTCGATCTCCAGCTTCGTGACCGCACCGGTATCGTCCAGCTCGTAAATCTGAAGCGTATCGGGCTGGTTCAGAACGCCAACCGAACGCAGGTAGTTACGGTCCTGATCTGCCGAGTTCACAATCGGCGTATCCGGCGCGATGGTGTCCACGGTGATGTCTTCGGAGACAGTGCCAACGTTGCCATTTTTGTCGGTCGCGACCACGGTGACTTCGGTGTCGTATTCGCCGGTGCGCACTTCGTCCGCATCGTATTCGACAGTCCACGTGGTGCCGTCAACAACAGCATCCTTGGTGATGCCGTCGAAGGTTACTTGAACAGTGGAGCCTTCTTCGACTTCGCCGGTGATGACGATGCCGTCGGCGCGCTCTTCGGCGTTGATGATGTTGTCGCCTTCGACCGGATCGATGCCCAACGGATCGACGATAGTGTCGATTTCGATGGTTTCCTTCAGCTGCGCGGTATTACCGGCAGGGTCGGTCGCGTCGACAGTCAGATCAGCAGTGATGCCCTGCCCGGTCGGCAGCGTGCCAGCAGGGAAAGTCACCGACCAAGTGCCGTCGGTCGACGTGGTGGTCAGCGTTTCGCCGCCAAGGGTGACGTTGACGGTCGAGCCTACGTCCACAAGGCCCGTCACGACGATAGCGCCGCTCTGCTCATCCGCGTTGACGATGCCGTCGCCGCCGACCGGACCATTGTCGTGGGTCAGTTCGATGACAGTGTCATAATCGAGGTCGGTCGAGGTCGAAGCGGTGTTACCCGCAGCGTCTTCAGCAGTTGCATTGACTTTGACGTTGCCTTCGCCGTCGGGCAGTTCGCTCGCGGTGTAGGATACCGACCAGTTACCGTCCGCATCGGCGGTGGTGGTCTTGGTCACGTTGGTCTGGCCATCCGCGGTAGACGACAGGGTCACTGCGTTCGACGAGGTCGGGTTCAGAACAACTGTTACGGTCGCGCCTGCTTCGGCAGTACCGGTGACGGCGGCGCCGCCCGAGGCTTCAGCGGCGTTCATCACATCGTCTGCACCGGCTTCGATAGCGTCGATGGTGATGAAAGTGCTGCTGTCCACAACGAACGAGCCGGTGATGACTTCAACGTTGTCGAAGGAATCGACAGCGGTCACGGTCACGGACTCGGTGTAGTTGCCGTAGGTCACAACGCCGTCCGGCAGGTCCAGCGACCAAGTGGTGCCGGTGACGGTCGCGTCATACTCGGTGCCATCGATGGTCACGGTCACGGTCGAGTTTGCTTCGACTTTACCCGTCAGAGTAATGCCCGCACCCACTTCGGCTTCGTTGACGAAGTCATCGCCAGTTACTGCGTCGAGCGTGACGGTCAGTTCGGTGTCGACAACGACTTTACCGGAGTCAGCATCGGTCAGAACGTCGCCGCTTTCGGCTGTGACTTCAATCGTGGCCGCGATGACTTCGGTATACGTACCTTCAGGGATGTCGCCGCCGTCATAGGTGACAGACCAGTCGCCGTTCGCATCGACAGTGGTCGTCTTCTCGACACCATCGATAGTTACAGTGACGGTTCCGCCGACAGTGCCGGTGCCGAAGACCTCGAACCCATCGGGGTAGGACTCTTCGTTGATAACGATGTAGGGTTCGGACTTGATGCTGGCATCCAGGTCGACTTCGGCAGTTTCATCGCCTCCGCCTTTAGTGCCACCACCGCCGCCGTTCAGCAGACCGGCGCCGAGAAGTGCGAGACCGAGGCCCAGAGCCGGACCGGCTGCACCGCCGAGACCGCCGAGAAGCGGCGCATCGAGCATGTCGACGACGTCAGCGTCATAGGGGGCGATAACCTGCGGCGAACCGACGAAGAACAGATCGCTGTCGGGGTTGGTTTTCCCGAAGGGATCGCTCTCGACATAGGTCGCCCAGATGTAACCGTCGGAGCCTTCTGCGAATACGACGTCCTGAAGGATACTGCCGGAAGAAATATAGAGATCGGCGCGTTCGACGCCTGCAGGGGTGAAATACCCCTCGATCGCGATGACGCGGCCATCAATCAGCTCGATGTTCAGCGTCTGGCCGTCGCGCGTGTACTTGCTTATCTGCGCCGAGGCCAGATTCAGCGATACATCTTCGCCAGCCGCGACAGAAATGACCGATGTCATGCCGTCTCCGGACACGACTCCACTGCGGATGCCCGAACCGTTTCGGACAACGTAATTAACACCTAACATTGTACTACTCCACCTCACAAAATTCCGGCGTTAAGCCTGTTGCCGGATTGATTTTATTCTTTGTGGATAAGTGAAATGTATCCTTTTGGCTAGTGATTATGTCCCTCAGGTGGCTTTTTTGCGGCGCCCGATTTTCGAGACTTCGAGTTCTTCGATTCCGGACCTGAGCCATGCAATATTGAGCGCAGCCCCAAGAAGTATCAAAAATGACGATATATAGAGCCACATAAGCATCGCAACTACAGCACCTAGTGATCCGTAGACCTCATTGTACCGTCCGAAGTTCGCGAGGTAAAAAGAGAAGCCCCAAGAGGCCAGAAGCCAAAATACAACAGTCAAAACAGCCCCTGGAGTGAGCCAACCCACGCGAAAACGGCGTGTTGTGTTCGGACCGAATCGGTAGAGAATGCTGAGTGCTGCCAAAAGAACGAATAAAGCAACCCCCCATCTTATCAGAGCGATAGTAAAACCCCATTGTCTCGCGTAGGGGATGAAATTCAGGACAATCGGCACCACCACGACCAGCGCCAAGGCGATTAGCGCAACCGCAAGTAGGGAAACGGTCAGCATGATGGATGCCAGAATGGCCCAGAGGCCAGTGCGGGGCGGCACACCTTGTATCGCGTTCAGCCCGCGGATGAGTGAGGCGACCCCTGCCCTCGCCGACCATGTGGCCAGCCCGACAGACACCACTGTGGTCCAGCCCAGCGCGGTATCTTCCGCAGCGAGCAGAGAGTTGATCTGTTTCTGGAAGATGTCGAAGACGTCCGACGGGATCACGCCGTGCAATAGCTGTAGCTGGTCGTTGATGACCGATGGATCGGCAATCAGACCGAAGATCGCGATGGATGCAGCCACGGCGGGGAATATCGAAAACATCCCGTAAAACGCGATGCCAGCAGCGACCATATCAAGGCCGCTTTCCATGTAGATTTCGACCAGCTCCTTGGCCAGTTTTTTGAGATGCATTCTCATACCTGTCGCTTCCAGCCTTCAAACTGGCCCAACTCCGTCAGGTATCAAGCGATCAGCCTTGTGCAAACCCCGCATGGGTGTTCAGCAAGAATTGCGAGAACATCGGTGCGGACGCAGCGCCTAGCGCGCGGGCGTTACGCCCAATTGTCCCGCCTTCGAGCTTCGGAATGATGAGGCCGCGATGATCAAGGCTCGCCATGATACTGCGCGTCCGTTCGACCATCCGCTCGCGGACGGCCTCAGGAAACGCGCCATCAAGAAGGATGGTGTCAAAATCGACCACGGCGCAGACGGTCAGACAGGCTTGCGCCAACTGGGCCGACGTACGTTCGATCCAATCGTCGAGGACGTCGGAAAAGTCGCTCCAGTCCTGTGGTTGCACCCAAAGCCGACCAGGATCGACGCCCGCACGGGCAAGATCGGCTTCTAATAGATAAAGAGACGCCGCATCGACCAACTGACAGGCGGTGCCATCCGCGCGGCGCGCAGGAAGCGAGCCGAAAGAGCCCGCATTGCCGAGCGCTCCGTCAAATACGGTGTCGTTCAGAACGATACCGCCGCCGACGAACGAGCCGATATAGAAGTAGCCGAAGCTGCCAAGCTCCCTGCCCCGCCCGTAGATATGCTCCGCACGGCAAGCGGCGGTCGCGTCATTGTCGACGTAGACCGGCAGATGGGTGAATTGGGCGATTTCGTCTTCGAAGTTGAGCAACTTCCAGCGCGCAATCTCGCCCTCGGGCGCGCCGATGGATTCGTGCCAGCTCCAGATTTCATACGGCTTGGCGATGCCGATACCCGCGATGCGGCCGAATTCTTCCTTGGTCAGCTCGCGCTTGATGGTCGCGATGCCGTCCTTGAGAAAATCGACGATCGCTTCGGGCATGGGATAGCGGTAGGCCGCATGGAGCTGGATACGCGGCTCACCCATAAGGTCGGCTAATACCAGATCGGCGGTACGGCGACCGATCTTGAGGCCAATAGCGAACGCACCGTCAGGGTTCACGCTCATGGGGACGGAAGGTTTCCCGACCTTACCGCGCACCGGATCGCCACGAAGGAGCAGGCCGTCCTGCTCCAGCCGCCGCATGATCACAGAGACGGTCTGCGCAGACAGACCTGCAAGGCGTGCAACATCGCTGCCCGCCATAGCGCCCTGTCTGTGCAGCATGGAGAGAACCAGCCGTTCGTTATAGGCCCGCAGCCCCGACTGGTTCGTCCCGCGCGGGTTGGCCGCTCTGCCGCCACGCCATTCTGTGATGAGTTCTTCCATTGCCCGCCGCCACGTTCATCCGGTTCAGGGCCAGATGATACCTTTTCTCAATATCACGTTGGCATATAGAGCAGGCTCTATCGTCGCGACAACCGTGTGTGCTTCTTTCACGCGAGAATACAAATGGTCACCGTCGATGGCTTCCACTTGGATGTCGGGTGTCATTTCCGCGAAAACGGCTTCGATCTCGTCGTGCACCTTGGCGCGCTGAGTCGGGTCGTTGTTTTCCGACGAGCGGAATGCCGGCTGCACCACGTGGTCCAGCGGCATGACCGTCAGGATCGCCCTTAGCGTGTCGCAAAGGTTGGCGCCGTCCACGCGCACCAGCCTTTTTGCATGGGCCAGCGACGGGTAGTTACCATCCACAATCGCGATTTCGTCTCCGTGTCCCATCGCGCGCAGCGTGTACAACAGATCAGGCCCCAAAAGGGGCGGAATACCTATAAGCATAGCTTTTCCCTTGTCTCCTCCGCCCCTAGCCTCACTCCCACGGCGCTCCGATGTCAATAAATAAATCAGACTGATTTAAATATTGACGGCGCCCGACGAATCGTCCTTGATAAAGGTGTTCAAAGTGAAACTGCTGCGGATCAGGCTTGAGGAATGCCCCGCAGCATTGGGAGGAAAACATGAAAAAACTTCTTGCTGGGTCCGCACTGGCCCTCGTTGCTATGGCTGGCGCTGCTTCGGCTGATGACCACACCACTGCGTGCCTGATCACCAAAACCGACACCAACCCGTTCTTCGTAAAGATGCGTGAAGGTGCGACTGCCAAGGCTGAAGAGCTGGGCATCAACCTGCTGACCTTCGCTGGTAAAGTCGACGGCGACCACGAAACCCAAGTTGCTGCTATCGAAACCTGCATCGCCGAAGGCGCTTCGGGTATCCTGCTGACCGCTTCGGACACCAGCGCCATCGTGAACTCGGTCGAAATGGCCCGTGAAAACGGCCTGCTCGTCATCGCTCTCGACACCCCGCTGAGCCCGATCGACGCTGCTGACGCAACCTTCGCAACCGACAACTTCCTTGCTGGCGAACTCATCGGCCAGTGGGCTGCCGGTGCACTTGGTGACGACGCTGCCAACGCAAAGATCGCAATGCTCGACCTCGCTGTTTCGCAGCCGACCGTTGGCGTTCTGCGCGACCAGGGCTTCCTGCAGGGCTTCGGCATCGACCTCGGCGACCCGAACAAGTGGGGCGACGAAGAAGATGACCGTATCGTCGGCAACGAAGTCACCGCAGGTAACGAAGAAGGCGGCCGCAAGGCTATGGAAGCCCTTCTCGCTGTCGAGCCGATGATCAACGTTGTCTACACCATCAACGAACCGGCTGCTGCCGGCGCTTATGAAGCTCTGAAGTCGATCGGCCGTGAAAACGACGTCCTGATCGTTTCGGTCGACGGCGGCTGCCCGGGCATTCAGAACGTTGCTGACGGCGTGATCGGCGCGACTTCGCAGCAGTACCCGCTGCTGATGGCTTCGCTCGGCATCGAAGCGATTGCACAGTACGCAGCTGACGGCACCCTGCCGCAGCCGACCGAAGGCAAGGACTTCTTCGACACCGGCGTGGCTCTGGTCACCGACAAGGCAGTCGACGGCGTTGACTCGATCTCGGTCGCCGAAGGCACCGACCTCTGCTGGGGCTAATAGCCAATTTAACAAATCTTCGAGGGGCGGGCTTCGGCCTGCCCCTTTTCTCTAGAAGAAACGCATAACGTTTCTTGGGATATCTCTGGAGGGCACCGTGTCAGGAACGGAAAATTACGAAAGCGCGGCCAATAGGGCAGATGCCGTCGCTGCGTTCGAGGACAATCACAAATCTGCATTCCAGCGTTTCCAGCACCGGCTCCATGTGACGCCGTCGCTCGTTCCGCTGATCGTGCTTATCGCCTCGCTCATCATCTTTGCTGTTGCCATCGACGGGACCGCAATTCTCGGCGCTTTGGGAATTGGTGAAGGGGATCGCTTCCGCTTCTTCTCGCCGTTCTCGATGACACTCATTCTCCAGCAGATCCAGATCGTCGGCATCGTCGGCGCGGCGCAATCGCTGGTCATCCTGACTGCGGGCATCGACCTGTCGGTCGGCGCGATCATGGTGCTGTCTTCGGTCGTCATGGGCCAGTTCGCATTCCGCTACGGCCTGCCGCCGGAAATCGCGATCGTCTGCGGCCTTCTCTGCGGTTCGATCTGCGGCTTCATCAACGGTTTCCTTGTCGCTGTCGTCAAACTGCCGCCGTTCATCGTGACGCTCGGCATGTGGCAGATCGTGCTGGCAACGAACTTCCTGTACTCGGCGAACGAGACCATCCGTAGCCAGGAAATCGAGGCCAGCGCACCGCTGCTCCAGTTCTTTGGCAACAGTTTCCGCGTGGGAGGAGCGGTCTTCACATACGGCGTGGTCTTTATGATCCTGCTCGTATTGGTCCTCGCCTACGTCCTGCGTCAGACCGCTTACGGCCGCCACATCTACGCCGTGGGTGACGATATCGAAGCGGCAGAGCTTTCGGGCGTGAATACCCGCAACACCCTCATCTCCGTCTACATGCTATCGGGCCTCATCTGTGCCTTCGCAGGCTGGGCGCTTATCGGCCGCATCGGTTCGGTCTCGCCGACCTCGGGCCAGCTGGCAAACATCGACTCCATCACCGCTGTGGTGATCGGCGGCATCTCCCTCTTTGGTGGACGCGGCTCGATCCTCGGCATGATCTTCGGCGCGATCATCGTGGGTGTGTTCACCCTCGGCCTGCGCCTGCTGGGTGCTGACGCCCAGTGGACTTACCTGCTCATCGGCGCGCTCATCATCGGCGCTGTGGCTGTGGACCAGTGGATCAGAAAGGCGACTGCATAATGGAACCGATCCTTCACGCAAAGAACCTCGTCAAGCGCTACGGCAAAGTGGTCGCGATGGACCACTGCGATTTCGAACTCTATCCGGGTGAGATCCTCGCGGTCATCGGCGACAACGGCGCAGGTAAATCGACGCTCATCAAGGCACTGTCGGGCGCTGTGACGCCCGACGAGGGCGAGATCTACCTCGACGGCAAGCGCGTCCATTTCGGTAGCCCGAATGAAGCGCGCGAGGCTGGCATCGAAACGGTGTACCAGCAGCTTGCGATGTCCCCTGCCCTGTCGATCGCCGACAACATGTTCATGGGGCGCGAACTGCGCAAACCGGGCATCATGGGCAGCGTCTTCCGCCAGCTTGACCACAAGCGCATGGAAGACTTCGCCCGCCAGAAGCTGAACGATTTGGGCCTGATGACAATCCAGAACATCAATCAGGCGGTGGAGACCCTTTCAGGCGGTCAGCGCCAAGGTGTTGCCGTGGCCCGCGCCGCCGCATTCGGATCGCGCGTTATCATCCTCGACGAGCCGACCGCCGCGCTGGGTGTCAAGGAAAGCCGCCGCGTTCTGGAACTGATCCAGGACGTCAGATCGCGCGGTATTCCGATCATTCTGATCAGCCACAACATGCCGCACGTCTTTGAACTGGCAGACCGCATTCACGTTCACAGATTGGGTAAACGTTTGTGCGTAATTGATCCGAAAAACCATACCATGTCGGACGCAGTCGCGTATATGACTGGAGCCAAAGAGCCCCAAACGGAGCTCACACCGGCATAAGGAAAGAGCAATGCAGGACCTTACCAATCGATCCAATTTGGTCCTCGAAGCGATCGAAAAAGCCCGTGAAGGCAAGGAGCGTATCCTTGTTGCCCTCACGGGCGCCCCCGCCAGCGGCAAGTCCACCCTTTCGGAAGAACTTCTGCGGCGCCTGACCCTCAGTAAAATTCCGGCGGCAGTCGTACCGATGGACGGCTTCCACCTCGACAACGCCATCCTCGACGAAATGGGGATGCGTCCGCGCAAAGGCGCGCCAGAGACGTTCGATGCCCAAGGGTTCATCGAAATGGTCCGCCGCCTGCGCGCCGGTGGACAGGTATTTCATCCGACATTCGACCGTACCCGCGATCTGTCCATCGCAGGATCGGGCTATGTGCCGGCGAATTGTCAGGTCGTGATCGTCGAGGGCAATTACCTCATGTTCGACGAGGCACCGTGGCGCGATCTGGCGAACCTTTGGGACCTCACTATCCGCTGGGACGTCCCCCTGCCCGAACTGCGCGCCCGTCTCTTGCAGCGTTGGCTTTCGCTGAACCATTCGCGGGCAAATGCGCTCCGCCGTGCAGAGAGCAACGATGTGCCTAACGCGATCCGTGTGATCGAACGCGCTTTGCCGTGTGACATCACACTGGATGGTGTGAACGGCAACTAAATAGCCTATTCTTTAGGATAATATGTTGCCGTCAGGGAAATCCGCCATAGACTTGGGGCATGACGGCTGAACCATTTTTGTCGAGCGAGATTCTCGACGCGTTGAACTCCGGCCACTGTGCCGACAACTTCCAATATCTCGGCCCTCTGGGCCGAGGCCCGGACCGTTATGTTACCGCTATCGCTCCTGACACAGCATCGCTCGACGCACTCGTCGACGGCGAGGTCTATCCGCTAGAGCGACTGGACGGTAGCGTATACGGCGGCAAGGTTCCGGGCGAGGCGCGGTACAAGCTCCGCGCCGACGACGGCTTCGGAAATCGCTGGGAATATGACGACGCGTACGGCTTCGGGCCGGTGCTGTCGGGCGAGGACGATTATTACTTTGGCGAAGGCAAACACCGCCGCCTGTGGAAGATCCTAGGTGCCCATACCATCGTCCATGAATACGTCGAAGGCACCCACTTCGCCGTTTGGGCTCCGAACGCGAAGCGCGTGTCGATCATCGGCGACTTCAACAACTGGGACAACCGCCGCCACGTTCTGCGCCGCCGCGGCAATTCCGGCGTTTGGGAGATATTCATTCCCGCAGCGCACGACGGCCAACGTTATAAATACGATATCATCGGCGCCGACGGCGAACGCCATCTGAAGGCCGACCCCGTTGGCTTTGGTGCGCAGCACGCGCCCGAGACCGCGAGCATCATTCGCGACCTCAGCGGCTACGGCTGGCGCGACGCGGACTGGATGGAGACCCGCGCCGAGGTGCAGAACCGCAACGCGCCAATTTCGATCTATGAGGTTCACCTCGGATCGTGGCGCCGCGTGGTCGATGATGGTAACCGACCGCTGTCCTACAAAGAAGCGGCCGAGCAACTGGTCAGCTACGTCAAGGACATGGGCTTCACCCATATCGAGTTCCTGCCGCTTTCCGAATACCCGTTCGAAGGCTCTTGGGGCTATCAGCCCGTCGGCATGTACGCGCCGACCATCCGTTTCGGCCCGCCGCACGAATTCCGCGATCTGGTGGACGCAGCGCACACTGCTGGCCTCGGGATCATTATTGACTGGGTGCCCGCGCACTTCCCCACCGACCCGCATGGATTGGCCAAATTCGACGGCACGTCGCTTTATGAGCACGCCGATCCGAAGGAAGGCTTCCATCAGGACTGGAACACGCTGATCTACAACTACGGTCGGCGCGAGGTGTCCAACTATCTTATTTCGAACGCGCTTTACTGGCTCGAAGAATACCACATCGACGGCCTGCGCGTGGATGCGGTCGCTTCGATGCTCTACCGCGACTATTCCCGCCGCGACGGTGAATGGATCCCGAACAAGGACGGCGGCCGCGAGAACTATGAGGCCATCGATATGCTGCGCCACATGAACTCCGTCACCTATGGCGAGTTCGCGGGCATCATGACGGTGGCCGAAGAAAGCACGTCGTTCCCCAAGGTTTCCGCCCCCGTTGACCACGGCGGGCTCGGCTTTGGCTTCAAGTGGAACATGGGCTGGATGAACGACACGCTGCGGTACATGGAGCTCGATCCGATCCACCGCAAACACCACCACAGCCTGATGACCTTCGGCCTGCACTACGCCTATTCGGAAAACTTCGTGCTGCCGATCAGCCACGACGAAGTTGTCCACGGCAAAGGTTCGATGATCGAAAAGATGTCGGGCGACGAGTGGCAGAAATTCGCGAACCTGCGCGCCTATTACGGCTTCATGTGGACCCATCCGGGCAAGAAGCTCATGTTCATGGGCAATGAATTTGCCCAGTGGCGCGAATGGAACCATGACCGCCAGCTCGATTGGGATCTGCTGGGCGACCACAAGCACGCGGGCATCCAGAACCTCGTGCGGGATCTGAACAAGCTCCATCAAGGCACGCCGGCGCTGCATGTCAACGACAGCACGCCCGAAGGCTTCGACTGGGTCGACGGCGGAAATACCGAGCAATCGGTGTTCACCTATCTGCGTCGCGGTAATGCCGATGATGCGACCGTGCTGGTTGCGCTCAACATGACGCCCATCGAACGCGGAGACTACCGCATCGGTGTGCCGTCGGGCGGTTTCTGGCGCGAAGCCATGAACACCGACAGCGAGCTTTATGGCGGCGCAAACGTCGGAAACTACGGCGGCGTCGAGGCCGAGGACGTTCCCGCGCATGGCCACCAGCACTCTATTCGGGTCACGCTACCCGCATTGTCAGCGGTGATTTTCGTCGCCGGAAATAACGAATAATTTGGGAGGAATAATTGGAAAACCTGAATCAACGCCGCCTGTCGCAGCGCTCGATGGCCTTCATTCTGGCCGGTGGTCGCGGTAGCCGCCTCCACGAACTTACCGATAGTCGCGTGAAGCCTGCCGTGTATTTCGGCGGCAAGACCCGCATCATCGACTTCGCCCTGTCGAACGCGATGAACTCCGGTATTCGTAAGGTCGCGCTGGCGACGCAATACAAGGCTCACAGCCTGATCCGTCACGTCCAGCGCGGTTGGAACTTCTTCCGTGCGGAGCGCAACGAATTTCTCGACATCCTGCCCGCATCGCAGCGCATGGACGAGAGCATGTGGTATCGCGGCACCGCCGACGCCGTCGCGCAGAACGTGGATATCGTGGACAGCTATGACGTCGATTACATCGTGATCCTCGCAGGCGACCACATCTATAAAATGGACTACGAGCTGATGATCCGTCAGCACGTAGAAACCAACGCGGACGTCACCATCGGCTGTCTCACCGTGCCACGCATGGAAGCCACCGCATTCGGCGTTATGGCGACCAACGATTCCGGTCAAATCACGTCGTTCCTCGAAAAGCCGAAGGACCCGCCCGCAACGCCAGAAGACCCGAACCTCGCGCTGGCGTCGATGGGCATCTACGTCTTCTCGTGGAAGTTCCTGCGCGAGCTATTGAAGGCAGACGCCGTCGACCCGAACTCCAGCCACGACTTCGGCAACGACCTGATCCCCGAGATCGTGAAAAACGGTAAGGCGATGGCCCACCGCTTTGACGAAAGCTGCGTCCGCCACGAAGGCGCCCCCGCCTATTGGAAAGACGTCGGCACCGTCGATGCGTTCTGGGAAGCCAACATCGACCTGACCAGCTTTACCCCCGAACTGGACCTCTGGGATCGCGACTGGCCGATCTGGACCTATTCGGAAAGCGTCCCGCCCGCGAAGTTCATCCACGATGAAAAGGACCGCCGCGGCGTGGCTATTTCGTCGATGGTGTCGGGCGGCTGTATCATTTCGGGGACCGAGGTGCGCAACTCGCTGCTCTTCACCGAAGTACACACCAATTCCTACGCGGTGCTCGATCACTCGGTGGTTCTGCCCTACGCAGTGATTAATCGTTCAGCACGACTACGCAAAGTTGTCATTGATCGCGGTGTAATCATCCCCGAGGGACTCGTCGTCGGCGAGGATCCCGAAGAAGATGCAAAGTGGTTCCGCGTCACGCCCAAGGGCACGACGCTCATCACGCAATCGATGCTGGATAAACGAGAAGCAAGTCTATGACACAAGTCCTTTCGGTCGTTTCCGAGTGCGCGCCGCTGGTGAAAACCGGCGGCCTGGCCGACGTGGCGGGGGCACTGCCCATCGCGCTAGAGCAGGAGGGCGTCCGGATGCGGACGCTGATGCCACTCTACCCGCAGGTCAAATCGCGTACCAAGGGCGCCCGGAAGGTACTTTCGTTCGACGATCTCATGGGCGGTCCTGCCCGTGTGCTTGCGGCCAAGGTCGAGGGGCTGGACCTCCTGCTGCTCGACGCGCCGCACCTTTATGACCGAGAGGGCAGCATTTACCTCGGTCCCGACGGACGAGATTGGCCAGACAACGCCGAGCGCTTCGCCGCTCTGGGCCGTGCGGCTGCCGTGATCGCGGCTGATGGCGTGGGCGGCTGGCGTCCCGACGTGCTGCACGGTCACGACTGGCAGGCAGGTCTGATGACCGAATACCTGCACCAGATGGGCCTGAGCGATAAAGTCGGTACCGTGATGACCATTCATAACATGGCGTTCCACGGCCTCGCCCCCGCCGAGAAGATCGGCACGCTTGGCCTCGATCCCGAGCGGTTCACCTCGGACGGCTACGAGTTCTGGGGCCAGATCGCTGCGCTCAAAGCCGGCCTGATTAACGCCGACAAGCTGACAACCGTGTCCCCGACCTACGCCGAAGAGCTGATGACCGAACACTTCGGTTTCGGCCTTGATGGCGTGATGCGGTACCGCCGCGATGACCTTGTCGGCATCCTCAACGGCATCGACGATACGACGTGGGATCCGAAGACCGACATCAATATCCCGCCGTACAAGACCCCGCGCGGGAAAAAGCGCGCGAAGGCCGCGCTCCAGAAAGAGTTCGGACTGCCGGAAAGCAACGGTCCGCTCTGCGTGGTCGTCTCGCGCCTGACCGAACAAAAGGGCCTCGACCTCCTGCTTGCAGCGATGCCGACCCTGACCGCTCGCGGCGGCCAGCTTGCGCTGCTCGGTTCAGGTGATGCGGGCCTTGAACAGGCTTACCGAGAGCTTGCCAGCCACGATAATGTCGGCGTGCGCATCGGCTATGACGAAACGCTGTCTCACCGTTTGATTGCAGGCGGTGACGCGATCCTCGTACCGTCGCGTTTCGAACCCTGCGGTCTGACGCAGCTTTATGGTCTGCGATATGGTACGATTCCCTGCGTCGCGCTCACCGGCGGCCTTGCCGATACGGTGATCAACGCATCTCCGGCCGCGCTGGCTGCAAAGGTTGCGACGGGCGTTCAGTTCAGCCCGATTACGACCGAGGCGCTCCGCAACGCGATCAACCGTCTCTGCGATCTCTATCAGGACGCGGCGACATGGGAAAAAATGCAGAAGAACGCGATGGCGCAGCCGGTTGGCTGGGGTCCATCCGCCGCGAAATACGCGGCACTATACAAGGACGTGCTGGCACTGAAATGAGCAGCAATATCGCTATCCGCGCGGGGCACCCCTTCCCGCTCGGTGCTACATTCGACGGGGACGGCGTCAACTTTGCGGTCTTTTCGCAGTATGCGACCCGCATGACGCTGTGCCTTTTCGATGACGAAGGACACGAAGTCCTTCTGGTCGACCTTCCCGAACGCGACGGCCACGTCTGGCATGGCTACTTCCCCGGAATGCGACCGGGTCAGAAGTACGGTTTCCGTGCGCACGGCCCCTACCGCCCCGACGAAGGCCACCGATTTAACCATCACAAGCTACTGCTGGACCCATATGCCAAAAAGCTCAGCGGGCATCCGATCTGGAATGACGCGCTCTTCGGTTACGACGTGAATTCGAATGCGCTTGACCTGTCCAAGGATGAACGGGACAGCGCGCCGTACATGCCCAAATGCGTTGTGGTCGATCCTGCGTTCAGCTGGGGCCGCGATGCGCCGCCGAAAACGCGGATGTCCGACACGGTGATCTATGAGGCACACGTCAAAGGCCTCACCGCTGGTCGGCGCGACATTCCGCACGCTGGCAAGTTCCTCGCGATGGCGTCGGACGAGATGCTGGATCACCTCACCGACCTTGGCATCACTGCGGTAGAACTGCTGCCGGTCCATACCTCGCTGAACGAACGGTTCCTGATCGAAAAGGGCCTGACGAATTACTGGGGCTATATGACCTACGGGTTCTTCGCTCCCGATCCGCGCTTCATGTCCTACGGCGATATCGCCGAGTTCCAGCAGATGGTGGCGCGGTTCCATTCGGCCGGGATCGAGGTGATCCTCGACGTGGTTTACAACCACACCGCCGAGGGCAACCAGATGGGCCCGACACTGTCGTTCCGCGGTCTGGACAACGCCAGTTATTACCGCCTTGCCGAGAGCCCGCGCTACTACATCGACGACACGGGCACCGGCAATAGCATCAACATGGACCATCCGTTCGCGCTGCGCCTCGTGATGGACTCGCTGCGTTACTGGGTCGAGGTCATGCACGTCGACGGGTTCCGTTTCGACCTGTGCACCACGCTGGGCCGCACGCGCGGCGACTTCGACCGCGACGGCCCGATCTTCCGTGCAATCCGTCAGGACCCCGTGCTCAATCAGGTCAAACTGATTGCAGAGCCTTGGGACATCGGGCCGGGCGGCTATCAGCTCGGCAGCTATCCGGCGCCGTTCCATGAATGGAATGACAAATACCGCGACCAGATCCGCCGCGTGTGGCGCGGCGATGGCGGTATGATCAACAAACTGGCCAGCCGCGTGTCGGGCAGCGCCATCCGTTTCGACCACGACGGGCGTCCTGCCACCTCCTCGGTCAACTTCCTGACGGCGCACGACGGTTTCACGCTGATGGACACCGTCAGCTACAATGAAAAGCACAACGAACAGAACGGCGAGAACAACAACGACGGTCACTCGCACAACTGCTCGGACAACTGCGGCGTCGAAGGTCACACCGACGACAAGGCGATCATTGCAACCCGCGCCGCCCGCCGCCGCGCGATGATGGCGACGCTTCTGCTGAGCCAAGGCACGCCGATGATCCTCGCGGGTGACGAAATCGGCAACTCCCAGCAGGGTAACAATAACGCCTACTGTCAGGACAATCCCATCGGCTGGGTCGACTGGAACGAGCCCGACCGCGAGTTCTATGCTTTCGTCAAAAAGGCCATCGCTTTCCGCCGGTCCGAGCCGATTTTGGGCCAGTCCCGCTTCCTCCATTCCCGCGCGCGCCTCGTCGACGGTGTGCCCGATATCTTCTGGCGCAAGGCCGACGGCACGCTGATGGAGGATGCCGACTGGGCCGACCCCGAGTTGAAGCTCCTTGCGGTGGAGATGCGCATGGCCTCCGGCACGCCGGAATACATGGTCCGCGAAGGTGCTGTTTTCGCCGTGTTCAACATGGGTGCAGAGACCGAAGTCGCCCTGCCCGAAGCGCCGCACAATATGCGCTGGCGCGCTGCGCTCGACACCGGCCACCCCGAGATGCCGTCCCGCTATGCGATGGCGGTCGAAACCATTTGTGCGCAGTCTGTTTCTGCGTTTGCCCTCGAACGTATTGATTAACCAAGGAAGTATTATGGAACCCATTTTGGTCGACACCCAACCGATTGACGGTCAGAAACCCGGCACCAGCGGCCTGCGCAAAAAGACAAAGGTCTTCATGCAACCGCACTACCTTGAAAACTACGTCCAGTCGATTTTCGACGGGATCGGCGGCGTGCAGGGCAAAACGCTCGTGGTCGGCGGCGACGGTCGTTATTTCAACGACAGCGCCATCCAGACAATCCTGCGCATGGCCGCTGCCAATGGCGCGTCGAAGTGCATCGTTGGTCAGGGCGGAATCTGTTCGACCCCTGCCGCTTCGAACCTGATCCGCAAGAATGGCACGGACGGTGGCCTGATCCTGTCGGCATCGCATAACCCTGGCGGTCCGGATGAGGACTTCGGCCTGAAATACAACGGCCCGAACGGTGGTCCTGCTGCCGAGCATGTGACCGACAAAATCTTCGACCGCACCAAAGAACTCGTTCAATATAAGACGCTGGAAACCGCGGACATCGACCTTGGCGCCATCGGCACCACGAAGGTCGGCGACATGACCGTCGAGATCATTGATCCCGTCGCGGATTATGCCGAACTGATGGAGAAGCTCTTCGACTTCGACGCCATCACAAAGCTGTTCGCGGGCGGCTTCACCATGCGTTTCGATGCGATGCACGCCGTGACCGGCCCGTATGCCAAAGCGATCCTGGAAGGTCGCCTCGGCGCTGCGGAAGGCACCGTGGTCAATGCAACGCCCTTGCCCGACTTCGGCGGTGGGCACCCCGACCCGAACCCGATTTGGGCAAAGGACCTGATGGACCTGATGATGGGCGACGACGCGCCTGACTTCGGTGCCGCATCCGATGGTGACGGCGACCGAAACATGATCGTCGGCAAGGGCCAGTACGTGACCCCGTCCGACAGCCTCGCCGTGCTGGCTGCTCAGGCGACTGTGGCTCCGGCCTATTCAGATGGCCTCGCAGGTGTGGCGCGTTCGATGCCTACCTCGGGCGCGGTCGACCGCGTGGCTGAAAAGAAGGGCATCGAGTGTTTCGAGACCCCGACCGGCTGGAAATTCTTCGGCAACCTGCTCGATGCTGGCCGCGCCACGCTTTGCGGTGAGGAAAGCGCTGGCACCGGTTCGAACCACGTTCGCGAAAAGGACGGCCTCTGGGCGGTGCTGCTGTGGCTCAACATCCTCGCGGCGACCGGCAAATCGGTCAAAGAGATCATGGCCGATCACTGGGCCGAATACGGTCGCAACTACTACAGCCGTCACGACTACGAGGACGTGGAAACCGAGAAAGCCAATGCGCTGATGGACGGTCTGCGTGCCCGCTTCGAAGAACTACCCGGCCAGACCTACGGCCCGCTCACCATCGCGACAGCGGACGAGTTCGCCTACGACGATCC
The DNA here is from genome assembly GCF_015220045.1 of Marivivens aquimaris. Classification (NCBI taxonomy): domain Bacteria; kingdom Pseudomonadati; phylum Pseudomonadota; class Alphaproteobacteria; order Rhodobacterales; family Paracoccaceae; genus Marivivens; species Marivivens aquimaris. The sequence goes on from NZ_JADBGB010000001.1 coordinate 1,760,140, forward strand.
GGTTGATGGCAGCCGCGCGACCAAGCAAGGCATCCGTATCGGCTTTACCTCGGGCGGCCGCGTTGTGTTCCGCCTCTCGGGCACCGGCACCGTTGGCGCGACGATCCGCGTTTATCTAGAAGAATACGAAACCGATCAGTCGAAACTGCACCGCGACGCACAAGAGGCGCTGGCGCCGATCATTGCGGCAGCAGACGAGATTGCAGGTATCGTAAAAAATACGGGCCGCGAGGCCCCGAACGTGATTACGTAACGAGGCTCAGCGAAGGACGGCGCTGCTGTTGAACCGGAGGCTGGGTGATCTCGGCTTCCACCTCAACAACCAGCGCTGCTTCTTCGGCAGAGATCGTCGGGCGTTTTTGCGCATCACCGATAGCAGACACGTTGAGGAGCGCCTGTGAAAACGGGCGCTTTCCCGTATTCGGGCGGAAATCGTAGTTCATCACGCGGATCGACGGTGCGGGGGTACGACCGATTTTGACTTGCCAGAAATGGAAGCCGGTCTTTCCCATCGATACTTTGAGGCCTTTTTTACGCATGGCACGCTCCTCGGATTTCTTAGGCCCAAGGATATATCGAAATGCACTATTGGGTAGTCACTAACCCTTCGTATACCTGCGTTTTGTCCATGTGTGTCCAACAGAACAACAGTTTTCCACGTATGGATGAGCGCTCGGCGCGGCTCGCTCAACCCTCACTTTCGGAGTTCTCGTGTTCCATGCGGAAGACCCAGAACAGCATGTATGCCGCGTAAATGCCGATCGCACCGAAGAGCAGCGCCCACATTTCGTCTTCCCGCGACAGCTCGAACAAGGCCCAGCCGAGCGGCAGGATGACCACGAGGATACGGCGCCAGAGCGGCTTGAACCACGGGTGGTGAACGTCGATCAGCTTAATCACGGGGCGCTTTCCTCTATCGATAGACGTGCAGAATAGCCGTCTTTGATTGAGGCGCAATGCGCGACTCGGTCGGGGAGGAATGCTGCCAGCAATGCTGGATTCCGCGCCTCATGGTTGCGGACATCCTGCGCCAAATCGCCCTATCCGATCAGGTAGTGCGGAGCCTACAATGATGAAAACACGCCTTTTTCTACGGATCGACCGTCCACACACATCAATACATATTCACTTTATTGAAGATTTTATCTGGCTTTTGCAATGCTTCCGTTGACACAATCAAACTATGGGAGCATATACATTGCAACATCGCAATGTTTGCAGGTATCGACCTGATAGGCAGCGAAGTCTTTCTTAGAGCGCAAGCTCGCACGAGGAGTACCGAAAATGACAAATTACCCCGTCAACATGGACATCACCCCGGACGTCAAAGCTTTCTTCGACGAAGCCACTTGGACCATCTCCTACGTGGTCAAGGATCCGGAAACAAAGAAGTGTGCCGTCGTCGACTCGGTCATGGACATTGATTACGCCGCAGGCCGTATCACGTACGATTCGGCTGACGAAATCATCAAGTACATCGAAGACGAAGGTCTGGAGCTGGAGTGGCTGATCGAAACCCACGTCCACGCCGACCACCTCTCGGCTGCGCCTTACATCCAGAAAAAACTGGGCGGCAAGATCGGTATCGGCGAGCACATCAAAACCGTTCAGGACGTCTTTGGCAAAGTCTTCAACGAAGGCACCGAATTCCAGCGTGACGGCTCGCAGTTCGACAAGCTGTTCCAAGACGGCGACGAATACATGGTCGGGAACATGAAGTGTTTCGCCATGCACACACCGGGTCACACCCCTGCTTGTATGGTTCACACGATGGGCAACGCGTCGTTCGTCGGCGACACCCTGTTCATGCCCGACGGCGGCTCTGCCCGTGCCGATTTCCCGGGTGGTGACGCTGGTATTCTGTTCGACTCGATCCAGAAGGTGCTGGAACTGCCGGACGATATGCGCCTCTTCATGTGCCACGACTACGGCCCCAACGGCCGTGACATCCAGTGGGAAACCACCGTCGGCGACGAGAAGAAGCACAACATCCACGTTGGTGAGGGCAAGACGAAAGAAGAGTTCGTCAAGTTCCGCACCGAGCGTGATGCGCAGCTCGCTATGCCGCGTCTGATTATCCCCTCGCTCCAAGTGAACATGCGCGCGGGTGAAGTGCCGACCGACAAGGACGGCAACCCGATGCTGAAGGTTCCGGTAAACGGCCTCTAAGGCCGCACCGACCTCGCAAAGCCGATTTGGAGAGGAGATATCATGGACATCAAGACTATCAGCAAACGCCTGAGCGTAACGCCGCAGATCACTGCCGCCGACGTTCTGGCCATCGCCGAAGCGGGCTTCCGCGCGATCATCTGCAACCGTCCCGACGGTGAAGGCGCGGACCAGCCAACGTTCGAAGAGATCGAAACCGCAGCCAAAACGGCCGGTCTCGAAACGCTCTACCTGCCCATCGTTTCGGGCAAGGTTGGCGATGACGACGCTGAGAAGTTCGGCGATGCCCTCGATACCCTCCCCGGTCCGGTGCTGGCCTACTGCCGCACGGGCACCCGCTCCGCGACGCTCTGGTCGCTGAGCCAAGCAAGCAAGATGTCGACCACCGATATCCTCGCCACAACCAAGGCCGCAGGCTACGACATGGGCGGCGTTGTTCGCCGCATCGTCAATGGCGGCAAGACCCCGACCAACACCACCGATGCATCCTACGAAGTCGTCATCGTCGGCGCTGGTGCTGGCGGCATCTCGGTCGCGGCTTCGCTGAAGGCCCGCAAGCCGAACCTCCAGATCGCGATCATCGATCCAGCGGACATCCACTACTACCAACCGGGCTGGACGCTCGTCGGTGGCGGCGTGTTCCATGCCGAAGAAACCGCCAAGACGATGGGCAGCCTGATCCCCCGTGATGTCACGTGGATCAAATCCGCCGTCGCTGCGTTCGAGCCGAAGGACAACGTCGTCATCCTCGATGGCTGCCGCACAGTTGGCTATAAGCGCCTGATCGTTGCGCCGGGCCTCAAGCTGAACTGGAACGGCATCGAAGGTCTGGTCGAAACACTCGGCAAGAACGGCGTGACCTCGAACTACCGATATGACCTTGCGCCATACACGTGGAAGCTGGTGAGCGAGATGAAAGAGGGCAAGGCCCTCTTCACCCAGCCGCCGATGCCGATCAAATGCGCAGGCGCGCCGCAGAAGGCGATGTACCTGTCGGGCGACCATTGGCACCGCAGCGGCACGCTCAAGGACATCGACATCCAGTTCATGAACGCTGGCGGTGTGCTCTTCGGCGTGAAGGAATACGTACCGGCTCTCGAGAAATACATCGAGAAGTACGACGCGACCCTCAACTTCTTCCATAACCTCAAGTCGATCGACGGCGAGGCGAAGAAGGCGACCTTTACCGTGGCCAAGCCGGACACCGAAAAGACCGAGGTCACTGTCGACTTCGACATGATCCACGTTGTTCCGCCGCAGGTCGCGCCTGACTTCATCCGCGTCTCTCCGCTGGCCGATGCTGCCGGTTGGGTCGACGTCGATCAGTCCACCCTGCGTCACAAGACCTACGAGAACATCTGGTCGCTGGGTGACGTCATGAACGCGCCGAACGCCAAGACCGCTGCTGCGGCCCGTGTTCAGGCGCCTGTTGTGGCCGAGAACGTCTGCGCCGATATCGACGGCAAGTCCGCCGCAGTCCAGTACAACGGTTACGGCTCCTGCCCGCTCACCGTCGAGCGCGGCAAGATCGTCCTCGCCGAGTTCGGTTACGGCGGCAAGCTCCTCCCGAGCTTCCCGAAGTTCCTGCTCGACGGAACCAAGCCGACCCGCGCGGCTTGGTGGCTCAAGGAAACCGCGCTTCCGCCGGTCTACTGGAAAGCCATGCTCCGCGGGCGCGAATGGATGGTCAAACCCGAAGCGATTTCGGCGAATTCCTGACCCATACCTGCCCGGTGTCCATGCCGGGCAGCACCTTGGCGGGGTTCCCACATAGCTCCGCCACCTTTTTCTTTTTCCTCGGTTCGAGGCACCAATGAACTTCTCCTCTCTTTCCCGCTATCTGCCGATCCTGCAATGGGGTCGCACCTATAACCGCGATGCGCTGTCGAACGACCTGATCGCCGCCGTGATCGTGACGATCATGCTGGTGCCGCAGTCGCTGGCCTACGCGCTGCTCGCCGGTCTGCCGCCCGAAGCCGGTATCTACGCCTCGATCGTGCCGATCATGCTCTACGCAGTCTTCGGCACGTCGCGTTCGCTGGCGGTCGGTCCTGTTGCTGTCGTCTCGCTCATGACCGCTGCTGCGATCGGCAACATCGCCGAAAGCGGTACGATGGGTTACGCCACTGCTGCCCTGTCGCTGGCGTTCCTGTCGGGCGTCATGCTGCTGGTCCTCGGTCTGCTGAAGCTCGGCTTCATCGCCAACTTCCTGTCGCACCCTGTGATCGCAGGCTTCATTACTGCATCGGGCATCCTGATCGCGGGCAGCCAGATCGGCCACATCCTCGGCATCAGCCTGTCGGGTCACACCCTGCCCCACATGATTGAAAGCCTGTTCCACAACATCACCGGCCTCAACTTCATCACGCTGATCCTCGGCGTTGCTGCGACTGCGTTCCTGTTCTGGGTTCGCAAGGGCCTCAAGCCGCTGCTGCTGTCCAAGGGCCTCAAGCCGCGTATGGCCGACATCCTGACCAAAGCCGGTCCGGTCGCTGCCGTTGTCGCGACCACCGTTGTTACTTGGGCGTTCGGCCTGAATGACTGGGGCGTCAAGATCGTCGGGTCGGTTCCGCAGAGCCTGCCGCCGTTCACCATGCCCGGCCTGTCGCCCACCGTGATCGGCCAGCTGTTCGTCCCTGCCCTGCTGATCTCGATCATCGGCTTCGTTGAATCGATTTCGGTTGCCCAGACGCTCGCCGCGAAGAAGCGTCAACGCATTGTTCCGGATCAGGAACTCATCGGCCTCGGCGCTGCGAATATCGGTGCTGCCTTCACTGGTGGCTATCCGGTCACCGGCGGCTTTGCCCGCTCGGTCGTGAACTTCGACGCAGGTGCCGAAACGCCCGCCGCAGGTGCCTTCACCGCTGTCGGTCTCGCCATCGCCGCTGTCGCGCTGACCCCGCTGCTGTACTTCCTCCCGAAGGCAACGCTGGCGGCGACCATCATCGTTGCGGTTCTGAGCCTCGTCGATTTCTCGATCCTCAAGCGCTCGTGGGGCTACTCGCGTCAGGACTTCTTTGCCGTCGCGACCACGATTGCCCTGACGTTGCTGTTCGGTGTCGAGGTTGGCGTTTCGGCTGGTGTCGGCCTCTCGGTCATCCTGTTCCTGCTGAAAACCTCGCGTCCTCACATCGCTGAAGTCGGCCTGGTTGCAGGCACGGAGCACTTCCGCAACATCCGCCGCCACACGGTCATTACCGATCCGTCGCTGGTCACGATCCGCGTCGATGAAAGCCTCTACTTCGCCAACGCGCGGTTCCTTGAGGACTTCATTTATGACCGTATCCAGCCGGATTGCGGCGTGAAGAACCTCGTTCTGATGATGTCAGCGGTCAACGCCATCGACTTCTCGGCGCTCGAAAGCCTCGAAGCGATCAACGAGCGACTGAAGACCAACAATATCAAACTGCACATGTCCGAGGTCAAAGGCCCCGTCATGGACAAGCTCCAGACCTCGCACTTCCTGCACGAACTGACGGGCGAGATTTTCCTGTCGCAATTCGACGCGATGGAAAAACTGGCACCGAAATCGACGCCGCCAGCGGCCGAAGCTGCGGAATAAGTAACGGGGGCCGATTGGCCCCCGTTTTTCGTTTCAGTGCTCAGGTCTTATTCAGCCGCTTCGGAAGCATTGGCCGCCTCGATCTCGGCAGCCTTCTTTTCGACCTGCTCCACGATGTGTTCGATCATGCCGTCATTGCCGAGCTTGTGGCTCTGCTTGCCCGCCAGATAGACCATGCCCGACCCGGCACCACCGCCGGTGAAGCCCACGTCGGTCATTAGTGCCTCACCCGGACCGTTCACGACGCAACCGATGATCGAAAGGCTCATCGGCGTCTTGATGTGCTGAAGGCGGTCCTCAAGGATCTCGACGGTCTTGATCACGTCAAAGCCCTGACGCGCACAACTCGGGCAGGAGATGATGTTCACGCCGCGGTGGCGCAGGCCGAGGGACTTGAGGATTTCGTAGCCGACCTTCACCTCTTCGACCGGATCGGCAGAGAGGCTGACGCGCAGCGTGTCACCGATGCCCATCCACAGCAGATTGCCCATGCCGATAGCCGACTTGATCGTACCCGACATCAAACCGCCCGCTTCGGTAATCCCGAGGTGGATCGGCGCGTCGGTCGCGTCAGCGAGCATCTGGTAGGCCGCAGCCGCCATGAAAACGTCCGACGCTTTGCAGCTGATTTTGAATTCGTGGAAGTCGTTGTCCTGAAGGATCTTGATGTGGTCGAGGCCGCTTTCCACCATCGCGTCGGGGGTCGGCTCGCCGTATTTGTCCAGCAGGTGACGCTCCAGCGAACCCGCATTCACACCAATACGGATCGAACATCCGTGGTCCTTGGCGGCCTTGATGACCTCTTTGACGCGCTTCTCGTCACCGATGTTTCCGGGGTTGATGCGCAGGCAGGCGGCACCGTTCTCGGCCGCCTCGATGGCGCGCTTATAGTGGAAGTGGATGTCCGCCACGATCGGCACGGGGCTTTCGCGGCAAATCTCTTTCAGCGCCATGCTCGATTCAACGTCGGGTGCCGAGACACGCACGATGTCCGCGCCAGCTTCGGCAGCGCGCATCACCTGATCCAGCGTCGCTTTGACGTCGTGGGTGAGCGTGTTGGTCATCGTCTGCACGGAGATCGGCGCGTCGCCACCCACCGGCACGTTGCCAACCATGATCTGGCGGGACTTGCGGCGGTCGATATTGCGCCAGGGACGGATGGGATTGTGCGACATGCGAAACCTCGATTGCAGCTTGCGTCCTAACTAAAGCGCAAGCTGCCGACAGGCAACGGGCCGCGAGGCAAAGTTATTGTGACGTAGTCTCTGCCTCGGCCACACGAACGAAGTCCGCGAGGTCGGCATCGGCGTTCAGATCAGCGACCTGAAGCGATTGCGCAAGCTGATCGGTCGCCAGCGGGAGGTTCGATGTGACCTTACCGCTTTCGCCAACCGGACCGTAGTGCGTGCCGTTGATCGCAAAATACATCGCACCGGACTCGCCGACGCGGAGCGTCGCGGGCTCTTCGGTCTGCGGCACCTCATAGGTGTCGCCAGCATTCATGATGCCTTCGAAAATGACGGTGCCGTTAGCGGCGGTCACGCGGACCCAAGCCGGACGGACAGCAACCATCGCGAGCTGCGGTGCGGGCGGCTCTGTCACCTGAACGCCACTCGGCGCGAGGGTTTCGGTGGTCGCCTCGGTCGCGTCGGCAATGACGGGCTCGGCTTCGACCTCGGGCGCCAAGGTGCCCATGGTTGCCGGATTAAGCGAGGAAATCGGACCGTCGCGCGCAATCAGCACAGGCATATCGAGCGCCTGCGGACGGTACATACGGTCGAGGGTGTCGTTATTCGGCGTCTCGAATGCAGCCATCGACGTGCCTGCGTCAAGCGAGGTGCCAGCGCGTTCGGCGGCAACGCCAGCGAGCGGGTCGAGGTCGGCAACGACGACGGGCGTGTTTTCGACGGGTGCGAACTGGACCTTCTGCACTTCTTGCAGGACGGTCCAACCGCCGTAGCCCAGACCACAGATCAGCGCAGCCAGCACCAGAACGGAGCCAATGGCACCCGGTTCGATACGCGACAGCATCCCCTCGCCCGCCGGAATGAACGGGGTCGACGGCGAGTCGAACATATCGTTGCTGGACTTGAAGCTACGCTCTTCGCGCTCCGGCTTTTTGGCCGATGCAGCGGGCGACATGCCGTGGGCGGTGGTGAAACCGCTCTCGGCGCAGAATTTATCGAAGGCTTGCTCGGGGTCCATGTTGAGGTAGCGCGCATAGGAACGCACGTAACCTGCAATGAAGCCCGGAGTATCGAATGCCGACGGGTCGGCGTTTTCGATTGCAGCAATGTAGGCAGCTTTGATCTTGAGTTCGCGCTGGACGTCCAAAAGGCTCTTGCCCATGGTCGCACGCTCGCCGCGCATGAGATCCCCCAAGCGCAGTTCGAAACCATCGAACCCTTTGACTTCAGTCTCTTCGACTGCCGGCTTCCGCCTGAAAGTCTTCCCGATCATTAGGCCGTCCCACCGCCTCAAAACACATGGCGCCCATCCCGAGTATCCCGATTCGAGTTTAACTAGACGCCTTGATGCCAAGTAACATACACGACATCTTCACGCACCCGCAGAAAAATTTTACCCCGCCATTTCGGCACGATTTAGCGCACAATGGGACCACAGATTGTCCATAGCGCCTACGAGGTGGTCAATTTCTTGTGGTCCGTGCACCGGCGACGGAGTGAAACGAAGACGCTCCGTCCCACGGGGAACTGTCGGAAAGTTGATCGGCTGGACGTAGATTCCGAACTCCTGAAGCAGCATGTCCGACAACTTTTTGGTGTGGACCGGATCACCGACGACGACGGGAATAATGTGCGAACCGTGGTCGATGATCGGCAGACCGAGGCCCTTGAGGCGGAGTTTCAGGACTTTCGCGCGCTCCTGATGGAGGTCACGCAGGGCCTGATCCTGCTTGAGATGCGCCACCGACGCTGCTGCACCTGCAGCAACGGCCGGCGGGATCGACGTGGTAAAGATAAAGCCGGGCGCATAAGAGCGCACAGCGTCACACATCTTAGCCGACGCAGCGATATAGCCGCCGTGAACGCCGAACGCTTTACCAAGGGTGCCGTTGATGATGTCGATGCGGTCCAGCAGACCGTCACGTTCAGCAACGCCGCCACCGCGCGGGCCGTACATGCCGACGGCGTGCACTTCATCAAGGTAAGTCAGCGCACCGAATTCGTCGGCAAGGTCGCACAGTTCCTTGATCGGGCCGAAATCGCCATCCATCGAATAGACGGACTCGAACGCGATCAGCTTCGGTGCGGCGGGATCGTCCGCTTCGAGCTTGGCGCGCAGGTCGGCCAGATCGTTGTGCTTGAAGATGCGCTTGGCACCACCGTTGCGGCGGATACCTTCGATCATCGACGCGTGGTTCAGCTCATCGGAGTAGATGATGAGGCCGGGGAACAGCTTGGGGAGCGTCGAAAGGGTCGCGTCGTTGGCGATGTAAGCACTGGTGAAGAGCAGCGCGGCTTCTTTCTGGTGAAGATCGGCCAGCTCTGCCTCGAGGCGCTTGTGGTAAACCGTCGTGCCCGAGATGTTGCGCGTACCGCCCGAACCTGCACCGGTCGCGTCCAGCGCTTCGTGCATCGCCGCCAGAACGACGGGATGCTGGCCCATGCCCAGATAGTCGTTGCCGCACCACACGGTGATCGGCTGCTCGCTTCCGTCTTCCTTGCGCCACACGGCGTGCGGGAACTGGCCCTTCTGGCGCTCGATATCGATGAATGTACGATACCGACCTTCCTCATGGAGTTTACCAATAGCGGAATCGAGTTGGGCTTCGTAGTTCAAGAGAGCATCCTTCACGTCAGGGCAGCGCTAACGCGCTAACGGCAGGTTGGGGGGTCTTTATAGACTCTCGTAATGCGGAACAATACGCTACCTTTGGCTCCCCCAGTCACATTTTCGCACAGAACCGCCTCTAGACACCCGATTTTACAGGATTAGTGTCCGATCGGAAACTCAAAGGAGAGCAAATGTCCCTTACTCCAGTTCTCACCCGTATCGACTCGGACCTCGACGGTGCGTTGGACCGTCTAATGGAATTGCTCCGTATTCCATCAATCAGCACCGACCCTGCCTACAAGCAGGAATGTGCAAAAGCGGCCGACTGGCTGGTCGAGGATCTCAAGTCCATCGGCTTTGAAGCATCCTCCCGCCCTACCCCCGGTCACCCGATGGTCGTCGCACAAGGCGGCGAAGGCGGCACGCATGTGCTGTTCTACGGTCACTACGATGTGCAACCCGCCGATCCGCTGGAGCTGTGGAACCGTGACCCGTTCGACCCTGCCATCGAGGACACCGCAAACGGTAAGGTGATCCGCGCCCGTGGTTCGTCTGACGACAAAGGCCAGCTGATGACCTTCGTCGAAGCCTGCCGCGCTTGGGTTGCCGAGCATGGCAAGCTGCCCTGTAAGATCACCATCTTCTTTGAAGGCGAAGAAGAATCCGGCTCGCCTTCGCTGATCCCGTTCCTCAAAGAACACGCCGACGAGCTGAAGGCCGACGTCGCGCTGATCTGTGACACTGACCTGTTCGACTACGACACGCCTGCGATCACCACGATGCTACGCGGTCTGCTCGGTCAGGAAGTCACGATCACTGGCCCGTCCAAGGACCTGCACTCCGGAATGTACGGCGGCCCCGCGATCAACCCGATCCGTGTGCTGACCAAAATCTGCGCCAACATGCACGACGAAAACGGCCGCATCACAGTGCCCAATTTCTACGACGGCGTGCCTGAGCTTTCTGACGACCTGCTCAGCCAGTGGGACGCACTCGGCTTCGACGCCGAAGGCTTCCTGAAAGAGGTCGGCCTCGACACCCCCGCAGGCGAGAAAGACAAGTCAGTTCTCGAGCAGATCTGGGCCCGCCCGACGGCCGAGTTCAACGGCATCACCGGCGGCTACACCGGCGACGGGTTTAAGACCGTTCTGCCATCGCAGGCATCGGCCAAGATCAGCTTCCGCCTCGTCGGCACGCAGGACCCGCTGAAAATTCGCGAAAACTTCCAGAACTGGGTCAAAGAGCAGCTTCCGCCGGATTGCTCGGTCACGTTCAAGGATCACGGCGCAGGTCCGGCGTCTGTCATGGCGACCAGCAACCCCGCCTTCGAAAAGGCCCGCCTCGCGCTGACCGACGAATGGCCGAACGCTGCCGCCTTCACGGGCTCCGGCGGCTCGATCCCCGTGGCGGGCTACTTCAAAACCATCCTCGACATGGACGCCATGCTGATCGGCTTCGCGCTGGAGGACGACTCAATCCACTCGCCGAACGAAAAATACGACGTGCGGAGCTTCCACAAAGGCATCCGCAGCTGGGCGCGCATCCTGTCGGAACTCAGCGCCTGAGGCGAATTACAAGACAATGACCGGCGGCCCCGCCGGTCATCCCTCGAAAAGGCTTTTGTGCTGCTCGACACGAATGCCTTTGGGCGCTGCCTGAATGTGAATAGTTGCGAATTGGGTCAGACCAATTTTACCACTTCAATTCGGCTGGCCATCACATAGCAAATCGGCCTCAACATATCGGTCTTCACTATTCAGGCTTTGGCGAACACGAATATGAACGAGTACATTATCGGCCTCGATTACGGCTCCGCCTCAGCGCGCGGCGTTCTGCTGGACATCGCTACAGGCCAAGAGGTCGCGTCCCACGTTCACAACTATCGCCACGGTACGCTGACGAAGAGCTTGCCCGATGGCACGCTGCTGCCGCGCAGTTGGGCGCTTCAAGTGGCCGACGATTATCTGGAGGCGGCCCGCGATATCCTCGGACGTATCGGCAACGGCAAGCGTGTGCGCAGCATCGGCTTTGGGTTCACGGCCAGTTCGCCGTTACCCTGCCGCGCCGACGGCACGCCGCTTCATCGCATCGCGCCAAACGCGCCCCATGCGTATGTCAAGCTCTGGAAACATGGCGCCGCGCAGCCGCAGTCCGAACGGATCAGCGCGATGGGCGGCGCGTGGCTCGACAACTTCAACGGCAAGGTGTCGGGCGAATGGCTGATGGCGAAGGCCGCGCAGATTGCCGAGGAAGCGCCCGAGATCTGGGCCGTGACCGACAAATTCATCGAAGGCGGTGACTGGCTGGTCTGGCAACTGACCGGCGTGGAAGCGCGGGGACTCGGCTTCGCCGCCTACAAAGCGCAATTCCAAGATGGCCACGGCTATCCTGATGTCGGCATCCCTGACATGGCCTCGCGCCTCAGCGATCCCCTGCCCGTCGGCACTCCTGCCGGAGACCTTACTGATGAATGGCTGGCTGACACCGGCATCATCGGCTCGTGCACTGTCGCCGTCGCCGTCATCGACTCCCACGTCGTGTTGCCAGCAGTCGGAGCGGTGCAGGCAGGCACATTTGTTGCGGCACTCGGGACCTCCGCTGGCGTGATGATGCTCGACGATCAGCCCCCACGCCTGCCGAAAGGCATTGAGGGCGTGGCCTTCAACGGCGCGTTACGTGACCTCTGGTGCTACGAGGCCGGTCAGGCGAGTTTCGGTGACACGCTGGCGTGGTTCGTCGACGCCTTTCCGAACGGCAGCACGCCAGCCGAGAGCTTCGCCAATTACGAGGCAGAAGCGCGCCAGGTCCCTGCGGGCGCGAACCGCTTGCTGGCGCTTGACTGGTGGAACGGGAACCGCGTGCCGCATGCCCGTTCGGACCTGAGCGGCATGATCCTCGGGCTGAACATGCAGACGACCGCAGTCGAGGTGTACCGCGCATTGATCGAGGCACTTTGCTACGGGATGCGCCTGATGCACGACCTCTTTGCGGAGGGCGGCTTCGCCATAGACAAAGTCATCATGACCAGCGGCTTGGCGTCGCGAAACGCTCTGCTGATCCAGACGATGGCCGACGTTTTGGGCCGCGAGATCATCGTGCCGAAAATCGCCAACGCCACCGCAGTCGGCGCGGCTATCCACGGCGCTTTCGCAACGGGGATGGTGGCCAATTACGCTGATGGTGCTGCCCGTTTTGGTGCGCGCGGCAGCCGCAGGGTCGTGCCCGACATGGCCGCCCACGCGACCTACGAGCAGCTTTTCGAGAGCTACCGCACGCTGGTCGGCGATAGAGTGCTTCAGGATACCATGCGCAAACTGCAGGAGCTTTGAAGGCTGCCTGCGCGGTGATCGAGCGAAAGCCTGACACTGTACCGATGCGTTGCTGTCAATCGCCTGTTTGGAACTGCCGATCGCAGCTAGTGTCCTCTTAGAGCTACAGAGAGGATAACTCCATGCAACGCCTGTTGGGACTGGCCATATTCGCAGGTTGCTTGATCGCAGCAATGCAACTCAGCGGCGGTTTCGCACCGTTTTCAGACGTACCGTCGCTGACCCTCGTCGTGGTCATCGGCGTGTCTGCAGCGATAGCGCCAAAGGCCGACCAGACGCGGACCGCAGCGTTTGGTGAGGGATGCCTTCGCGGCGGATATATCGGCTTCGTGCTTGGTTTGATCGTGCTGGTCGCGCAATGGGACGGCGATCTGGCGTCACTTGGCGCACCGCTCGCCGTGGCACTTCTGACGTTGTTCTGGGGCGCGGCCCTCAGTCACGCGGCCCAATTGGTCGGATAGGGCTACTTCGCGCGCTGAATGGTGACGCTAGCCTTGGTGAGACGGGTGCGCAGGGTGCGTGCCATTTCCAGCGCTTCGGTGGTGTCCCCATGCAGGCAAACTGTGTCGATGCGGGTCGGGATATGCTTGCCGGATGCAGAGATGATCGCCCCCGCCTCCAACATCGCAAGCACCCGTTTGGAAGCAAATTCGGGGTCGTGGATCACGGCGCCGTCCAGTTTGCGATCTACGAGCGTTGCGTCGTCGTTATAGGCGCGGTCCGCAAAAATCTCTCCGATAAACGGCACGCCAAGGTTTTCCGCCGCTGTCTGCTGGGCCGTTGCGGCGATGACCATCAGTTTCATCTCGGGCGCGACCTGAAGGGCGGCGCGGAAAGCGGTCTCCGCGAATTCGACGTCTTCGGTCGCCATATTCGCCATCGCGCCGTGCAGTTTCAAGTGATCGAGCCGCGTGCCGAGCCCTTCGGCAACCGCTTTCGCAGCACCGACTTGATAGCGAATGAGCGAAGCCAGATCATCGGCCCCGAGCGCCATGCGGGTACGGCCAAAATTGGCGCGATCGTCAAAGCCTGGGTGGGCACCGATGCCCACGCCGCGCTTCATCGCGGCCTTCATGGTGTCTGCCATGACTTGCGGGGAACCCGCATGCAAACCGCAGCAAATATTGGCCGAGGTCACCACGTCGAGAAGCAACGCGTCCTGCCCTATGCCCTCGCCCATGTCCGCATTCAGATCGACTGTCAGAACCATTCTTCGTCCCCTCGGATAAAACCGCTCACCAGCTGATACGACAACAGATCGTGCATCGTCGCCGGGTCACGCAATAGCGGACTGATCTTACTGCGAAGCGCCGCGACCTGCTGCACGTCGGATTGCCAGAGCGCCTCGGCCTCGTCGGTCGAGACCAGTTCGAACCGCAACGCGGCACCCGGTTTTGCTTGCGCAACGATGGGAATATCGCAGGGCAGCACCGTTCCGATGCGGGGGTAACCGCCGATCGTCTGACATTCTGCCAGCAACACGAAAGGCGCGCCGTTGCCGGTGATCTGGATGTCACCTTCGGTGATAAAATCAGAGATGCGGCTGAGCTGACCGGCATCCAGCGCGACAGTCCCATCAAGGCCAGCACCCTGCCGATTGCTCCGCGCGGATTTGGTGAAGGTTTGGTTGGTGAAGGCCGCAAGTGCCTCTTCGCTAAAGGCGTCGGTCTGCGGCCCCGCCATGAAGCGGACCGTGCCACCGTCCGTGCGGTCGGCCACGTCGAGCAGATCGGACGTTCCGATGCGGGCGTCGGTGAAATGCAGTTCGCAAGGTTCGAGATGGCCGCCGATCCCGCCCTTCAAATGGGCCGATTGGCTGCCGATTACTTCGGGCCTATCGAGCGCCGCGTCGAACGCAACATAGGCATATCCCTGCCCCGCAGTGATGGTAAGCACCGTCCCAGCGGTCAGATTATGGCTGGCGTTCCAACGCAGCGGGTTCCCGTCGGCATTGGCCTTTCGATGCGCACCAGTCAGCGCGATCCGGCACGCCTGACCAACGCGGAAAGAGGCACCCGCCCCAGCCAGTTCAATCACCGAAACGCGGCGCTTCAGCAGTGCTTCTGCCACCAGCAGGGCTAGCCGGTCCACCGCGCCGCCACGGGACAAACCTTGCGCGATCAGCCCCGCGCGGCCTTGGTCCTGAATGGTCACACCCGGACCGGCCTTGAGCACTTCGACGATCATGACAGAACGGCCCCGCCCATCGGGGCATTCAGAAGGCCCTCAAATTCGACCGCCGAGACCGCCTCGAACTGCATCAGGTCGCCGGGTTTCAACGCGAAGGCTTCGGGCCGCCTCATGTCGAAACATCGGAAACCTGTCCGCCCGACCTGCCTCCAACCAGTCGGCGACGGATTGGCGAAAAGCACCAATTGCCGCACGGCGACGGTCAGCGCGCCTTGGGGCACTTCGGCTGTGAGGTTGGTCTGGCGCGGGATGTTCCAGTGATCCGGCAGTAGCCCCAGATAAGGCTGCCCGGGTGCAAACCCGATCGCCATCACGCGCACAGGCTCGGCGCAAAGTTCGGTCACCGCGACATCGGGCGTCACGCCCGCGAGCTCCGACGCTTCCGCCAACTGGGGTGCGTGGTCCGCAGCAAAACAGCAAGGCACCGTCCACAGACGCGAGGGCTGCACCTCAGCCTGCCCTTCGGTCGCCAGTGCCGCATTCACCGCCTGCTCCACCGACGCGCGCCCGACCAACGGGTCGAAACGCACATAGACAGATGTCAGCCCGCCGGCCGCCTCCAGCACACCATCAAGTCCCGCCGCCACATTCGCGAATTGCAGCGCGCGCGCGTTGGTCTCGTCGTCCAACACATCGCCGAAACGGATCAGAAGCCCGTCAACGCCTTGTGGAAATATGCGGGGAGTATTCAATCGCGGACCTCGTTTGATAACAGGAATATCCCGATATCCGAGGGAGGCTCAACTCGAAACAGAGGCGCTGGTACCCGCGGCCGGACTCGAACCGGCACGGCCTAAGCCAAGAGATTTTAAGTCTCCGATGTCTACCATTCCACCACGCGGGCGCCGACGATTGGCTATCAACTCTGACGGCATTCGCCAAGAGGAGACCGCGAAAATTCTACTGCTTTTAGATGGTTGCTTCGGTGACGGCGGCGGACACACCTTCTTCCTTGACCGCCTGCATCGCCACGTAGGTCGAGGTGTTGGCGAGGAACGGAAGGGTCGAGATTTTCTCTGCCAGAACGAGGCGATAGGCGGTCATGCTCGATGTGCGCACCTTGAGAAGATAGTCGAATTGGCCCGCGATGAGGTGGCATTGCTCGATCTCGGGGATCTTCATGATCGCTTCGTTGAAAGCCGCCAGCGCAGCCTCGCGGGTATCAGTCAGCTTGACCTCTACAAAGGCAACATGGTCGCGGCCGAGGCGGATCGGATCGAAAAGCGCGCGGTAGCCACGGATCATGCCCGTATCTTCGAGGCGCTTCAGACGCGCTTGTGTCGGTGACTTCGACAGGCCGATCCGGCGGGAAAGTTCGGTGACACTGATGCGCCCTTCGACAGCAACGATATCAAGAATTTTCCGGTCAAACGCATCAAGTTCGGCCACGCGATCGTTCACGACATTCTCCGAGAGATTGGGGGTTTTCTGGATTTCGGGGACTGAAATTGCAGAATGACCGTTATGTCAAATGTTCTTACCGTGATCACCGCAAATAGTACCGATACTTGCGCATCTCGCACACAAATTAGGCATAATCTTATCTTAGGTTAAAACAAACTTGACCCCGTAAGCAAAAAAGCGCGCCCGAATGGACGCGCCTTTCAAAATTCTCGCCGTGATAGATCAGGCAGCCGCGTTGCGGATCACTTTCGCCAGAGACGGGAAAACGCCTTCGTTGGCGACGATCAGCGAACGGTCTTCGAACACGTCTTTTGCTTCGGTACGGATCGGCTCAATGAAGGCACCGGCTTCGCGTGCGATGACCAGACCGGCAGCGATGTCCCAAGCGTTCAGGCGGCGTTCCCAGAAACCGTCAAAGCGGCCAGCAGCCACATAGCACAGATCGAGCGAGGCAGCACCAAAACGGCGGACGCCGGCGGTGGCGGGCAGAAGCTGCGACAGGTCTTTGAGGGTCTGCGGCAGGTCGGTGCTACCGGCGAACGGCAGACCGGTCGCGAAGATGCAGTCGATCAGACGGTGACGGGCCGAAACGCGCAGACGGCTTTCGTTCATCCATGCACCGCCGCCCTTTTCAGCGTGGAACAGTTCGTCCTTCACGGGGTCATAAACGACGCCCGCGATGATCTGACCCTTGTGTTCGAGCGCGATCGAGACAGCCCATTGCGGCAGACCGTGAAGGAAGTTGGTGGTGCCGTCGAGCGGGTCGACGATCCAGCGGCGGGTCGGGTCTTCGCCCTCGATCTCGCCGCCCTCTTCACCAAGGAAACCGTAGCTCGGACGGGCCGCCATCAGCTCTTCGCGGATGGTCTCTTCGGCGCGGCGGTCGGCACGGGTGACGAAGTCCGCCGGACCTTTGGAACTGACCTGAAGCTGCTCGACTTCGGTGAAGTCCTTGAGCAATCCACGACCGACCTTGCGGGCAGTCTTGATCATCACGTTCATGTTCGCACTTTGAGCCATCGGGGCCTCCGTTCACGGTCAAGACAGCGCCTATAGAAAAATATCTCCGCGCGGGCAAGGCCGTGCGGAGGGGCTGTAGCAGATTTTCTCTGCATTAACCTTTTATTCGCTTTTGTCACCTAGAACTTCCGCAAGGGACAGTGGGTGCAGATGATTTCAACGAGTTTGGACAAAATCCGATACCAGACCCGCTTTGCGGTTCACATCGCGACGCGGGATATCGCAAAGCGCCTTGCGGCGGCGGCGATGATGATGCTCATCCTTTTGTGGCTGGGCTATGTGTCGACGCCGATCGTGATGTCTGTGTCGATTGTCGGGTATGAATTCTGCGCCCAAGCGGTTGCGCGGCACCTTCCAGACCGCGATGACGAAATGTCCGTCAGCTATGTCGTGGCCGTCTGGGCGATGAATTGCACGTCGGTGCTGTTCTACCTCGCGCCCGCCTACTTGCTGGCGTCGGAGCCGTCTTCCGCCATGTTGCTCGCGGGTTTCCTGTGGCTCTTCGGCGTGTTCGTGCACATCACCAACACCTTCGCGGCCCTCCCGTTTTATAACTGGAGCCTAATGGCCCCCTCCTTCGGCGCGGCTTTTCTCGTGTTCTGGCTGGCTGCGGGGAACGCGTTTCTGCCGTCGACCGATACCGAATGGATGATCACCACTGGCATGATGGTGGTCTACATCTTCAATACCTACGAGACGCTGCATAAACAGAAAGATACCCAGCGCGCGCTCAACGCCGCACGCGAGGAAGCAAACTCCCGCCTCCGCGCACTCGAACATCTTTCGCGTCACGACCCGCTGACCGGCCTCTTGAACCGCCGCGCCTTTGACGAAGAGCTTTCGCGGATGCTGACCGCGAGGCGCATCGGGACGGATGTCTGCGTGTTTTTGATTGACCTCGACGGATTCAAACCGATCAACGACACCTACAGCCACGAGGCCGGCGATCAGGTCCTCCAGGCTATAGCAGAGCGCCTCCGCGGTCTGGTCGGCGCGACCGGCATCGCGGCCCGTCTGGGCGGCGACGAGTTCGCGATGGCCTTCCGTTCTGTAGCGTCCGAACAAGCTGCAATGCGGCTGGCGCAATATGTCTGCCGCGCCGTGCGCGAGCCAGTTCACTACGACGAAAAAGATCTGCACGTCACCGCCAGCGTCGGCGTCGGCCTGACATCCTACACAGGCGAAACGGTCGAGGCGATTTGCGCCGCAGCCGACCAAGCGATGTATCGCGCCAAGAATGCAGCCGGATCGCGCGCGGTTCTTTATGACAAATCTGTTTTCGAACGGCGCACCACGCTGGAGGACCGCGCCTCCATCGTTCGGGCCATGGCGCAGGGCCAAATCGTGCCGTTCTACCAGCCCAAGGTCGACCTGAGCACCGGACGCAGCATTGGCTTCGAAGCACTCGCGCGCTGGGTCCATCCTGAAAAAGGTGTGCTCGCCCCCGCCCTTTTCATTCCAGAGATCAACGAAATGGGCCTCCACGGCGATTTCATGATCCATATGACAACCGCGATCCTCAGCGATGTCGAAAAGCTGCTCTCCGAAGGGATCGACCCTGGCCAGGTCTCGATCAACATCCCCGAAGTCGCGCTGGCGACAATGTCGGGGCGCACTGAACTGGATATCCTTCTCGGACGATACGCCCGTGCGCGGCAGCATATCACCTTGGAAATCACTGAGGACGTCTTTATCGCGCGCTCCGCCGATATGATCCGCGAGAGCATCGCCCATTTCCGCAATGCTGGCCTGCGCGTGTCGCTGGATGATTTCGGTACCGGCTTTGCGTCGTTCCAGCACCTGCGCCAACTTGAATTCGACGAACTCAAGATCGATACCAGTTTCGTCTCCGACCTCGTGACTGACCCAACCGCGGAGGTGCTCGTGCGTGGGTTCCTCGATATCGCCGAAGGGCTCGGCGTGGACGTCATCGCCGAAGGCGTAGAAACGCGCAAACAGGCTGACCACCTCGAACAGCTCGGTTGCCGTTTCGTGCAGGGATACCTCTTCGGCAAGGCGCATCCGTTGGAGGACATTCGCATCCGGCTTTTTAGTGAAACCCGCGAAGCTGCGCGCCAGAAAGCTATGCTCGCTGCAGCTTCACAGCCTCTTGCCGAGCCAGCCGAATGAAATGCGCCATATAGGGCAGCGTATTTTCGGTCTCGCGCGTGGCCGCATACATCCGCCGAGTCAGTCCGCCCTTGGTAATTGGCAGTACGACATGCTCGGCCGCTTTGCCGACCTGACGCACGACCCAATCGGGCAACACAGCTACACCGCGATTTGACGCAACCAGCATCAGGATCACTGCGGTCAATTCGACCTGACGCACCGCTTCGGGCTCAACTCGGTTCGGCGTCAGCAGCATCTTGAAAATATCGAGCTTCGGACGGTCGACTGGATAGGTAAACAATGTCTGGTCGACGAAATCATCCGCGCTGACAAAGCTCTTGTCCGCCAGCGGATTTTGCGATGAACACACGAAGACCGGCGAATAATCAAAGAGCGGGTTGAACACCGCCACATCATCGGCATTCGGATCAGAGGTAATGACGAGGTCCACCTCCTCGCGCCGCAGGGCGCTCATCGCATCGAATGCAAGGCTGGAACGGATATCGACGTCCACATCGGGCCAGACTTTGCGGAATTGTTCGAGCACCGGCAGCAACCATTCAAAACACGCGTGGCATTCGAGCGCGATGTGCAGACGGCCGGTGCTGCCGTCCTTCAGTCCGTCGAATTCGGCCTCGAGATCGGACAGGATCGGCAAAATGCTCTCTGCTGCCTTCAGCATCCGTTTTCCAGCCGCCGAAAGTTTCAAAGGCTTCGAGCGGCGCACGAACAATTCCACGCCTGCCTGATCTTCGATCCCCTTGATCTGGTGACTGAGTGCAGACTGCGTGATGTTCAGCACGTCCGCCGCCCGCGCGAGGCCACCAGTGTCGTGGATCGCCTTGATGGTTCGTAGGTGCCGCACTTCAATATGCATATTGAGGGAACCTCATGATCGTCGTGAGAGTTATGAATTTGTCTCACACGTTTTTTTCGACGACAAGAGGATAACAGAATTTGCAGGTGACCCGATGACACGTCCGAATGTTTCGTTTGAATTTTTCCCGCCGAAGACGCTCGAAGCGTCCTTCCGTCTGTGGGATTGCGTAAATGTCCTGTCGCCGCTGGACCCGACTTTTGTGTCGGTGACCTACGGTGCCGGCGGCACGACGCGCCAGCTGACCCACGAAGCGGTGGGCACAATCCACAAGACCTCCGGCCTGCGGGTCGCGGCGCACCTGACCTGCGTTGACGCATCGCGCGAGGAAACCATGCAGATTGCCCATGGCTATGCCGACGTTGGCGTGACCGATATCGTGGCGCTGCGTGGCGATCCGCCGAAGGGCTCGAACGTTTTCCAGCCGAACGAAGACGGTTTCCAGTCGTCGATCGAGTTGATCGGTGCGCTGGCCGACACCGGCAAGTTCAACATCCGCGTCGGTGCCTACCCCGAGCAGCACCCCGAGTCGCCGAACGCCACCGCTGACGTCGTGTGGCTGAAGCGCAAGATCGACGCCGGTGCGACAAGCGCGATCACCCAATTCTTCTTTGAAGCTGACACCTATTTCCGCTTCCGTGACGCCTGCGAAAAGGCCGGCATCGACGCGCCGATCATTCCGGGCATTCTGCCGATCGAAAACTGGAATGGCGCCCGCAAGTTCGCGGCAATGTGCGGAACCAGCATCCCGACTATCGTCGCCGATGCATTCGAGACAGCGACCAAGCACGGCGGCACCGACCTGCTGGCAACTGCGCTGGCGACCGAGCTTTGTGACGATCTGCTTCAGGGCGGCGTGGAAGACCTGCACTTCTACACGCTGAACAAGCCGGAACTGACCCGTGATGTGTGTCATGCGCTCGGCATCACGCCGCGCGTCCAACTCGAGAACGTCGCCTAACTCTTGCGCATTCGAAAACCTAAGAACCAATGACGCGGCGGCGGGGGCAACTCCGCCGTTTCGTGTATGAACTCGGACGGATCGGTGCAGGGGATGCGTTTGTGGCGGAGCAGGAACAGCTTTCCCCAACCAACCCAGAGCCCAACGTCCGGCGCATCGGGATCACAAGGAAACTGCTGACGCCAGCCAGCGGGCAATGGCAGGCCGTGGTTTCCCAGCTTTTCAAGCATCCAGACGAGCGGAATGTTCGACAGCGGACGGGCGCTCGTGAACGGCGTGATGTGTCCACCAACATCACCGTGCGAGCCGCGGAACCAAGCCTGCTCAATCACGCCCGTCCAGTTTTCGGGCGTTTTCCAGATTTCCGGCGTGAAGACATCGCGGTTCTCGTGCAGGGCAAGCGCGTGGAACGCAGACTTCACCGCAGGAACGAGGCCGTCTGAGTGGAAGCTGTGGCGCTCCTCCTCCAATTTCCAAAGCAGCGGAACGCGTAGCCCGAGCGATTTCACGGTATCAAAGCAGCCCAGCGCGCTGATCGTCACGTCGCGGGTGCAGTGCAGCTCGCTGAATTTCGTGGCATAGGACGAGCTCGCACCTTGAGAATAATAGCGATACGCCTGACGGATGTTGCGTTCATTGGCATGATGACTTCGGACAAGTCCGACGCGATCGATGACACCGGCCAAGGACCGGACAGCGAAGGCTCCGCGCGAAAATCCGATGAGCACAATGTCGTCGCCTTCGCGCCAGCGGGAACAGAGCGCACCGTAGGCCCGTTCGATCTGGCGATTGATGCCGCGACCTGCGACGACGCTGAAGGTCTCGGTCCAGTCTTTCCACTGGATGCCCGCCTCGTAATAGAGCGTCATGTTGGCCGAATAGCCGTTTTCCCGCAGCAGCTTGTAGATGAGACCCGCGTTGGTTTCCTCTTCGGGACGAAGCGACGAGTTGGTGCCGTCAAGGATGATCACATGCGTTGCCGCACCCCGTTGCCGGACTGTTTTCTCCTCGACGCGCGGCTCTTTGTCAAAGAACCGGAGTATCCAGTTACCGAGCTTCAACGCCTTTCTCCTGAAGTGCCCGCCACACGCGATATGGCGTTAATGGCATAGCAATTTCCGTTCCAATCGCGTCGATCACGGCGTTGGTCACTGCTGCCAGCGCGCCGACGGTTCCGGCCTCGCCGCAGCCCTTCATGCCCATCGGATTGTATTTCGACGGCACGGGGACTGAAGTGAACTTGACCCATGGCATGTCAGTCGCGCGCGGCATGGCGTAGTCCATGAAGCTGCCCGAGAGGAGCTGGCCGTCCTCGTCGAATACCGTCTGCTCCATTACCGCTTGACCAAGGCCCTGCGCTACGCCGCCATGGACCTGCCCTTCGGCGAGCATCGGGTTGATGAGATTACCGAAGTCATCGACCACTACATAACGGTCGACCCGAAGCTGACCGGTTTCGGGATCGACCTCCACCTCTGCCACGTGACAGCCGTTCGGGAAGCTGCGGTTTTCGAGCGTGATCGTCGCCGAGTGGGACAGCAGATCCTCGCGGCCATCTTCGCGTGCCATGCGGGCAACGTCCTGCATGGAGGGCGAGACGTTCGAATTCTCTATACGGAAGCGTTCGTCGTCAAAGGTAACTTCGCCGCCCTCTTTCTCCTGAAGGTAGGCAGAGAACGCTTTGATGATGGTTTCGACCGTCGCCAGCGTCGCGGTGTTCTGCACCGTGACAGAGCGCGACCCGCCGGTGCCGCCGCCTGTTGCGATGCGGTCGCTGTCACCTTGGACAACGGTGATGTCTTCAGCGGGGATGCCGGTCTGGTCAGACAGGAACTGCGCGTAAACGGTCTCATGCCCCTGCCCGTTCGACTGCGTGCCGACGTAAATGTTAACCGACCCGTCCCAGAGGAATTCGACCTTCGCGGTTTCACTCGGCTCGCCGAGGATGCTTTCAATGTAATACGCGAGGCCCATCCCGCGCAGACAGCCTTTCGCCTCGCTTGCACGGCGGCGCTGGTCGTAGCCTTCGGTCTGCTTTTCGGCTTCGGAGAGCAGTTTGTCGAAATCGCCGACGTCGTAGGGCATTCCGGTCGCGGAGGTGTAGGGGAACTGGCTCGGCTTGATGAAGTTGCGGCGGCGCAGTTCCCACGGATCGACGCCCAACTCGCGCGCGGCGGCGTCCATGGACCGTTCGAGGACAAAGATCGCCTCCGGACGACCGGCACCGCGATAGGCGTCGACGGGCGTGGTGTTGGTGTAGATGCCCTTGGCCTCAAGGTGGATCGCGCTGAAATCGTAGGTGCCGGGCGCGACCTTGGAGAATAGCTCGGACTGGATCACCTGACCGTTCTGCGAGTTATAGGCGCCGAGGTTCGACAGGGTTCGCGTTTTGTATCCGGTGATCTTATAGTTTTCGTCGAAGGCCAGCGTGCTTTCGGTGACCAGATCGCGGCCAGCGTTGTCGGACAGCATCGACTCGCTGCGGTCGGGTATCCATGCCACAGCCTGCCCCAGCGTCCGCGCAGCGAAGGCGGCGATGATCGGCTCGCAATAGACCATCGCTTTCATCCCGAAACCGCCGCCGACGTCGGGTGTGGTCACGCGCACGTCTTCTTTAGCAAGCTTGAGGTGGCGGGCGACATCATCACGAGCGGACCACACGCCCTGACCGTTCACGCAAAGGTGGATACGGTCACCCTCGGGTTCGGCATAGGCACCGCGCGGCTCCATCGAATTGACGATGATGCGGTTATCGGGGACCGATGTGTGGATGACATGCGCGGCCTTCGCGATGGCTTGCTCGACCGCTTCCGCGTCGCCCATTGCCCAATCGTAGGCGACGTTATCCGGCACTTCCTCGTGGATGGCGGAGCCGCCTTCGCGCAGATTGATGTGCGGCGGCAGTTCTTCGATGTCGAAGTCCACCATTTCGCCAGCATCGCGGGCTTGCTCGAAAGTGTCGGCAACAATCACGGCAATCGCCTCACCGACATGGCGCACGCGGTCGGTCGCCATCAGAGGGCGCAGGGTCTTGGTCGCGCGCTTGCCGTCCTTGTTCTTTACAAGGATCGCGTTCATGTCGAGCCGCACGCCTGCGGCTTCCAGATCGGCGGCGCTCATTGCCAGCCGCACGCCATCCATTTCGCGCACGTCATCAAGGTTGACCGACACCAGACGGCCATGGGCGACGGGGGAGCGGACGAAATAGGCACGAAGGGCATTTTCAGGCAGGATATCCGCGACATAGCGACCTTCACCCGTGATGAAACGCACGTCCTCGACACGTTTGACCGACTGGCTTTTTCCGAACTTTTCCATGAAACCTCCGCCCTTCCCTCTTCATGAGAAAAGGTAGTTCAGCATAGAGGCAAGGCCAATCTCTCAGAACGGCGCATCGAGTGTGTCGAGCGTCACCATTTCGATACTGCCATAGCCGTTGAAACGGGTCGTCACGCCCGTGACATAGGCCCCCATCGAACGGAAAACGATCCAGTCGCCTTCATCGAGGTAGATTGGCAATTCGAGCGGATCGCGCAGCACGTCGATGGAGTCGCAGGTCGGCCCGAACGCTTTGCGCGGACGGTGCGGCCCTTTTCGCCAGCCCTTTTCGGACAGCACCGCGAAGGACGGCGCGGGCATGGACAAAAGTTCTGACAATCCGCCGTACACGCCGTCCGTCAGATAGATGCAGTCGTTGCGCACAGATTTGATCTGCACGGCCAGCGCGAAGGCATCGGCGACAAGGCCCCTGCCCGGTTCGCAGATCAATGTCGGCTGCACCGGAAACGCGCCTAGCGCCTCTTTGATCGCGGAGAAGAACGGCATCATTTCGACGCGGTAATTGCGCGAGGCGGGGAAACCACCGCCGATATTGAGCCGTTCGATAGTCACGCCCGCTTCGGCAGCGATTGCAGCGGCTTCTTCGACATACTGCCCCCACGCGGCGGGATCGACGCATTGGGTGCCGACGTGGAAGGTGAGCGACGGCTTGCGTCCTGCCTCTGCCACGCGGGCCAGCATCATCGCGGCGAGCGGCGGGGTCGCACCGAATTTGGCGCCAAAGTTATAGGCCGCGCCCTCGATCGGCAGTTTGAACCGCACGGCGATTTCGGCATCCTCGGGCACGCGGGCGAGCAGTTTTTCCAGCTCGTCCCAGTCATCGACCGACCAAGATGCCACGCCGTTGGCCACGCCATAGTCGATCTCCGCACGGGTGCGTACGGGGTTGTTGTAGTGAAGCGCCGCTGTGGGGCAGATCTTGCGGGCCAGTGCGATCTCTTCGGGAGAGGCCACATCGAAGCCGTGCAGACCGCCATGACAAAGAGTGGAGAGAACATCCTCTGTCGGGTTGGCCTTCATTGCAAAGGTAACGAGACCACCAAAACCGCGTTGGAACTCCGCCAGCTTGGCCGTCAGCAAACTTGGACTGAAAAAGTGAACCGAGCCGCCACCCTGATAGGATTGCAGAAACTCTGCGATAGAGGTCTGACGAACTGGCTGGTGCAGCATGGGAACTCCTGTCTCGTACGATCAGAGTAAGGCCCGTTTGTGTCAAAATGTTGGGGCAAATTGTCCGAATTGTCTTGGTGGATCGGCAGTTTGCCGACACTATCGGCATTATGATGGAAATCGATGACACAGATCGCCTTTTACTGGCCGAGCTTTCCCAGAACGCCCGCCTTCCGGTGGCCAAACTTGCCGTGCGGCTCGGTCTTGCCCGCACGACAGTTCAGGCACGGCTCGAACGGCTGGAACGGTCGGGCGTCATTGCAGGCTACACGCTGCGCCTTTCGGATCAGGTTCAGCGGCAGTCGATCAAGGCAACCGTCCTCGTTCAGATCCGACCCGCCGCCCTGCCCGGCGTTCTGACCCACCTCAAGCGGATGCCAGCGGTCGAGGCCGTCCACACAACCTCTGGCCGGTTCGACCTGTGCTGCCTGCTGCGGACGGACAACACCCTTGATCTCGACTCCGCGCTCGACCAGATCGGCGAAATCGACGGTGTGATCCTGCTCGAAAGCCTTATTCATCTATCTACGCGCATTGACCGGACGGTCTGACCCCTTTCCCTCGGACCAGCCACGGGTTATCTGATCCCCAACCAGCATTAGGGATCCGCATTATGCCGATGGAAAAAAGCTTCAACGCCGCCGAGGCCGAAGCCCGCATCTACAAGAAGTGGGAAGAGTCCGGCGCATTCAAGGCTGGCGCCAACGCGAGCCGTGACGAAACCTTTAGCATCATGATCCCGCCGCCGAACGTGACGGGCGCTCTGCACGTCGGCCACGCCTTCAACAACACGCTTCAGGACATCCTGATCCGCTGGCACCGTATGCGCGGCTTCGACACGCTCTGGCAGCCGGGACAGGACCACGCGGGTATCGCAACCCAGCTTCAGGTCGAAAAGATGCTCGCCGCCAGCGGCCAGCCGGGTCGTCGCGACCTGGGCCGTGAAGCGTTCCTCGGCAAGGTGTGGGAATGGAAGCAGCAGTACGGCGATACCATCATCAGCCAGCTGAAGCGTCTGGGCTCGTCCGCTGACTGGTCGCGCAATGCCTTCACTATGTCCGGCGCGCCGAATGCGCCCGAAGGCGAGGAAGGCAACTTCCACGACGCGGTCATCAAGGTCTTTGTCGAGATGTACAACAAGGGCCTCATCTATCGCGGCAAGCGTCTGGTGAACTGGGACCCGCATTTCGAAACCGCGATCTCGGACCTCGAAGTCGAGAACACCGAAGTCGACGGCCACATGTGGCACTTCAAATACCCGCTGGCTGGTGGCGAGACCTACACCTACGTCGAGAAGGACGAGGATGGTAATGTCGTGTTTACCGAAGAGCGCGACTACATCTCCATCGCGACCACCCGCCCCGAGACGATGCTCGGCGACGGCGCTGTTGCCGTTCACCACGATGACGAGCGCTATTCGGCCATCGTCGGCAAGCTCTGCGAAATTCCGGTTGGTCCGAAGGAGCACCGCCGCCTGATCCCGATCATCACCGACGAATACCCAGACATGACCTTTGGTTCGGGCGCGGTGAAGATCACCGGCGCTCACGACTTCAACGACCACGAAGTCGCCAAGCGCAACAACATCCCGCAGTACCGCCTGATGGACACCCGCGGCGCGATGCGTGCCGATGGCGCGCCCTACAACGAGGAAGCCGCGAAAGCTGCGGAGTACGCTGGCGGCAAGGACTTCACCGTTCAGGAAATCGACGCGATCAACCTCGTGCCGGACGAATATCGTGGCCTCGACCGTTTCGAGGCCCGCAAGAGGGTCGTCGACGCCATCGTCGCCGAAGGCCTCGCCGTGATGACCGAAGCGACCGACCCCCGTCTGGGCAAAGCCGCCGTCAAAGCGCCGGTCGAGCCCGCAGAGGGCGGCGAGATGCGCACCGAGGAAGAACAGCTCGTTCCGCTGATCGAAGCCAAGAAGATCATGCAGCCGTTCGGCGACCGCTCCAAGGTCGTCATCGAGCCGATGCTCACTGACCAATGGTTCGTCGAGACCTCGAAGATCGTCGAGCCGGCACTGGACGCCGTTCGCACTGGCAAGACCAAGATCATGCCGGAGTCGGGCGAGAAGACCTACTACCACTGGCTCGAAAACATCGAACCGTGGTGTATCTCGCGCCAGCTGTGGTGGGGCCACCAGATCCCCGTCTGGTACGACGATGAAGGCAAAGCCTACTGCGCGCCAACCGAAGCCGAAGCCGTCGCGCAATCGGGTGGCAAGTCGCTGAAGCGCGATCCGGACGTTCTCGATACCTGGTTCTCGTCGGGTCTGTGGCCGATCGGTACGCTGGGCTGGCCGAACTGGGATGAGAGCACTTCGCGCTACTTCCCGACGGACGTGCTCGTCACTGGTCAGGACATCCTGTTCTTCTGGGTCGCCCGCATGATGATGATGCAGCTTGCTGTCGTCGACGACATCCCGTTCCACACCGTCTACCTGCACGACCTCGTCCGTGACGAGAAGGGCAAGAAGATGTCGAAGACTACGGGCAACGTGATCGACCCACTCGTCATCATCGACGAATACGGTGCCGACGCGCTGCGCTTCACCAACACCGCGATGGCCTCCATCGGCGGCGTTCTGAAGCTGTCCGAGGACCGCATCAAAGGCTACCGCAACTTCGGCACCAAGCTGTGGAACGCCTCGCGCTTTGCAGAGATGAATGGCGCTGTCTGCGGCCAGACCGAGATCCCGACGGCGACCGCGACGGTCAACAAGTGGATCATCGGCGAAACCGCCCGCGTTCGCGAAACTGTGGACGAGGCGCTGGCTGCCTACCGCTTCAACGACGCTGCGCTGGCGCTCTATGCGTTCGTCTGGGGCAAGGTCTGTGACTGGTATGTCGAATTCTCGAAGCCACTGATCCTCGACGGTGACGATGCGACCAAGGCGGAAACGCAGAAGGTCATGGGCTGGGTGATCGACCAGTGTCTGATCCTGCTGCACCCGATCATGCCGTTCATCACCGAAGAGCTGTGGGGCACCCTCGCCGAGGACCGCGCCAAGATGCTCGTTCACGCCGACTGGCCGACCTACACCATGGCCGATCTGGTCGACGACAAGGCCGATGCGGAAATGAACTGGGCGATCTCGCTGATCGAAGGCATCCGTTCGGCACGCGCGCAGATGAACGTGCCGGCTGGTCTTTATGTGCCAGTTGTGATGCAGGAAGCTACGGGCGCCGCGAAGGCTGCGCTGGCCAGCAACGAGACCCTGATCAAGCGTCTGGCCCGCATCGGTGACATCACCGAAGCCGCCGAAGCGCCCAAAGGCTCGATCACAATCCCGACCAATGGCGCGACCTTCGCCCTGCCGCTGGCCAACATCATCGACGTGGACGCCGAGAAGGCCCGCATCGAGAAGGTGCTCGGCAAGTTGCAGAAAGAGCTCGGCGGTCTGCGTGGTCGTCTGAACAACCCGAAGTTCATCGCGTCTGCGCCGGACGAAGTGGTCGAGGAAGCCAAGGGCAACCTCGCGCTGCGCGAGGAAGAGGAAGCGCAGCTGAAAGCCGCGCTGGCCCGACTGGCAGAGATCGGTTGATAAAACAAAAGGGCGGCCCAAGCGGTCGCCCTTTTCATTTCAGGGGCTTTGCCCCTCTTGGCTTCGCCAATTCACCCCAGGATATTTGAGGCACAAAGGCAGAAAGGTCAGTCGACCTTGGCCGGTGTTGTGCCTGCGGTCAGGTTTTCGGCGCGGTCGAAGCGGAGGTAGGCGAGCGCCTTATTTCCGGAGACCGTGTGGACCGTTCCGGCGGGGCGGTCGTTCGACGTGAGGTCTGTGCCGGCGTCGACAGGGGCGTCCAAGGTGACGCGGGCAAGGCCCTTTTTGAGTTCGGTTTTATGCTTCATCCGCGCGGTGACTTCCTGGCCGACGTAGCAGCCTTTCTTGAAGTCGACGCCGTTCAGGCGCTCGAAGCCCATTTCGAGGATGTAGCTGTCGGGACCGAGTTCTCTGCCCGTTTCGGGGATCAAGTGCTCGACGCGGAGCGCATCCCAGTCGGTGCCGTCGTCGCCTTCGCTGCCGTAAAGGCGCCAGCCCATGGCGGGATCGCGTGGGTCGATCAGAGCGCCTTCGGGGGCGTCTCCGGTGCCGCGGGCGACGGGCATGTCAGTGGCTTCAAGTTGGACATTGGAGCGGAGTTTGTACATCGACAGCCGCTGGAGCAGCATCGGCGCGAGCGAGGTATCCACGTCGATCAGGATGCGATCCTCCTGACCGATCATGAAGAAGTCGGCGAGGTATTTGCCCTGCGGCGTCAGGAGCGCGGCATAGGCGATCCCGCCGCGCGCTTTTGCGACGTCATTGGTCACGAGGCCTTGCAGGAATTTTTCGCGGTCGCTGCCGGTGACGGCCAGAATGGTGCGTGTGCTCATAGCGTTCCTCTTATCCGTCAGACGGATATAGGTATCAGTTCTCGGAGTTGAACTGCAGGCGGTAAAGATCGGCATAGATGCCGCCGCGTTCAAGCAGTTCGTCGTGGGTGCCCTGATCGGCCACGGTGCCCTTGTCCATCACCACGATCTTGTCGGCGTTGCGCACGGTCGAAAGGCGGTGGGCAATGACGAGCGTGGTGCGGCCTTTGGAGAGGTTTTCCAGCGCCTGTTGGACGATCACTTCGCTGCGGGTGTCGAGGGCGGAGGTCGCTTCGTCGAGCAGCAGCACGGGAGTGTTGCGCAGCAAAGCGCGGGCGATGGCGACACGTTGGCGTTGGCCACCCGAGAGGTTCGATCCGCGCGGACCGGCAGGGCTGTCGAGGCCGTTGGGCAGGCGCGGAACGAAGTCGGCGACATGGGCGGCTTTCAGCACCTCCTGAAGACGGTCTTCGGGCACATCGTGGCCGAGCAGAACGTTTTCGCGAAGGGTTTCATCGAAGAGCGCCGCGTCTTGGGTGACGACCGAATAAAGGCCGCGCAAGTCTTCGAGCGCAAAGTCCTGCGAGCGTGTGCCGCCGACGGTGACGAGGCCGCTTTGCGGTTCGACAAGGCGCGTGAGGATGTTGAATACGGTGGACTTGCCGGCGCCCGACGCACCAACGAGAGCGGTGGTTTTGCCCGCCTCGGCAGTGAACGTCGCGCCGCGCAGGACGGGGAAATCGCCATAGGCCAGGCTTACGTCATCAAAGACGATCGGCGGAGCTTCCTGCGGAACGGGTTTGGGTTTCGCTGGCGATACGAGGGTTGGCTTCGCATCGAAAACGGTGACGACACGTTCGATGCTGGCCGCTGCCTGCTGCAACTGACCCGAAATATTGCCGAGGCGGCGGAGCGGCTCGAACGCCAGCGCCATCGCGGTGAAGAACGACATGAACTCGCCAACAGTCTTTTCGCCCTCAATGATCTGGGCGCCGCCGTAGATAAGCACGGCCATGAACCCGACGCCTGTCATCACATCGACCAGACCGGGGATTGCCGCCTGACCGAGCGCTGATTTAACCTCGGTCCGCACGCGGGCATCGACGAGCGCATTGTAGCGGTTGGCTTGGTAGTCCTCGAGCGAGTTCAGCTTGATCTGGTTGATGCCGTGGAACACCTCGTCAAGGCGGGTCGACATCTTGGCGGCGACATCGCGGGCTTCTTTGGATTTGCGGCGCACGTAGCGCTGCGCCAGCGTCGAGGGCAGCACGAGGATGGGAATGCCGATCAGGGCTGCGAGGGTCCAGCGCCAGTCGGTATACATCGCAACGCCGAACAGCCAGAGTACCGCGACGCCATCGCGCGCGATGCCGGTGACGATGCTGGTCCAGACCGTACCGATAGCTTGCACATCGCCTTGCACGCGCTCGATCAGATTGCCCGGAGGGTTTACCTGATGGAAAGAGGTATCGAGGCGCATCAGATGGCGCAGAAGGTCGAGGCGGATAACAGCGGCTGCCTTCTCGCTCACGCGCTTCATCAGGACACGTTGCCCGACGGTACTGACCGCGCGGGTGGTGAAAATGAACAGAACCGCAACCGCGACGAACCAGAGCGAACCGGCCTGACCTTGGACAAACACGTTGTCGAACATCGGCTTCATGACCCAGCTCAGCAAGCCCAGCATCGAGCCTTCGAGCACCATGAAGAACACGGCAGCCATCAGGCCGCCAGTTTGTTTCCTCAAATATCGGCGCCAGAGCCAGCCGAACAGAGCGCGTGCATTCGTCTCGGGTTCAGTCAAACCGCTTCCTTTCATAACTGCACAAGCCAATAGCGATAATAAGCGCAGGATGAAAGCGCCAGCCCGATTGACCCCGCTTCGGCTTGGAGTAGTCTCGCCGCACTATTCCAAGGAAGATTTCGATGACACTTTCCAACGGCCGCCCCTATCTGGCCATTCCGGGCCCTTCGGTCATGCCTGACTCCGTCCTGCGTGCGTTGATGCGGCCAGCCCCGAATATTTACGAGGGCGAACTGCATGACCTCGCCGACGGGCTGGTTCCCGACCTGAAGTATGTCGCTGGCACCGAACATTTCGTGGCGATTTACATCGGTAACGGTCACGCTGTCTGGGAAGCGGCGCTATGCAATGTGGCCTCGCGCGGCGACAAGGTGCTGGTGCCTGTGAACGGTCGCTTCGGTCATGGTTGGGCCGACATGGCGCAGGGGCTGCACCTCGACGTCGAGATGCTGGAACACGGCATGGAAGCCGCCATCGATCCCGCCCGCATCGAAGCCGCCCTTCGCGCCGACACAGGTCACAAGATCCGCGCCGTTACGCTCTGCCATGTCGACACCTCGACCGGCATCCGCAACGACATCCCCGCGATCCGCCGCGCGATGGACGCGAGCGGTCACCCTGCCCTGCTGATGGTCGACTGCATCGCCTCCCTCGGCTGCGACGTGATGAAGATGGACGCATGGGGCGTAGACGTGATTGTCGCAGCGAGCCAGAAGGGTCTGATGACTCCTCCGGGCCTCGGTTTCGTCTGGTTCAACGACAAGGCCGACGCCGCCCGCAACACAGCCGATCTAGCCAGCCGCTATTGGGATTGGCGCCCGCGCGCGGCACCAGATTTTTTCCATCAGTATTGGGGCGGCACCGCGCCGACGCATCACCTTTATGCCCTCCGCGCCGCGCTGGACCTTATCCGCGCCGAAGGTCTGGACCACATCTGGGCGCGTCACACCCAGCTTGCCAAGATGATCTGGACCGCCATCCAAGCTTGGGGCCAGAAGGGCGAAATGCGCCTGAACATGGTCGACGCTGCGCACCGCAGTCATGCGGTAACGTCCGTCCACCTCGGCCACAACGACGCGGACCGTCTGCGCCACTGGTGCGAGAACGAAGCAGGCGTCACGCTCGGCATCGGTCTTGGCCGCACGCCTGACAGCGCATGGTTCCGCATCGGCCACATGGGCCACGTTAACGCGCATATGGTGCTGGGAGTGATTGCCACGATCGACGCGGGCCTCAAAGCTCTGCAAATCCCGCATGGCGACGGCGCTGTCGAAGCCGCCACGCGCCTGCTGTCTGCTTAACCTTCCGCTGCCTCTGCAAGTGCCAGAGGCAGCGCCTCCGCAAAGGCGTCGAGCTCTTCGGGCGTGCCGCAGCTCACACGGATGCAGCGGTTTTGCGGCGCGACGAACGGCATCCTGACAAAGATGCCCCGCACATCGAGTGCATCCAGCACACACTTGGCAAACGCGCCGTCCCGCCCACAGTCAATGCAGACAAAGTTGGTCGATGACGGAATGACCGTTAGCCCGTTGTCTGCCGCGATCTCTCCGATCCGGCGCCGCGCCAAGATGACCTCGGCCCGCACATGGGCCAGCCATTCCTCATCGCGGTAGGCGGCCAGCGCTCCCGCTTGGCTCATCCGGCTCATACCGAAGTGGTTTCGCACGCGATCGAAAGCAGAAATCACCGACTTCGGCCCCAGCGCATACCCGACACGCGCCCCTGCCAGCCCGTATGCCTTGGAAAACGTCCGCATCCGGATCACCCGCGTGTCCTCGATCGGAATGTCAGGCACGACGCTCTCGTCCGCAAACTCCAGATACGCCTCGTCGAGCACCAGCAGCGCGCCTGCCGGCACCGCCTGAACCATACGGACAACGGTGACCGCATCGTGCACGGTGCCCATCGGGTTATCCGGATTGGCAATATAGATCAGCTTTGCGCCAACGTCCTTTGCCTTGGCGATAAGGCGCGATGGATCCTCGAAATCACCCGTATACGGGATCCTATGCAGAACGCCGCCGAAGCCCGCGACATGATAGTTGAACGTCGGATAGGCGCCATCGGACGTCACAACATTGTCGCCCAGCCCGACGAGAAGCCTGACCAACAGCCCGAGCAACCCGTCGATACCTTCGCCAACCATCACATTCTCGGGCGATACCCCTTCGCGCTCGGCAATGGCGCTGCGCAGATCATGGCTCTCGGAGTCCCCGTATTTCCAGCTGTCCATCGCAGCGCGCCGCATGGCGGCGATAGCCCACGGCGACGGACCGAACGCGTTCTCGTTTGCGCCAAGCCGCGCCACGAACGGCCGCCCCGTTAGCCGCTCACGGGCCTCAGGTCCTACAAAGGGAACAGTCGCGGGAAGCGACGCAGCAAGCGGTGTCAGTCGGGGATCATTGGTCATAGCCGCACGAGTTAACCGCCTCCCCGACCCGCGAGCAAGCCACAGAACGCAAAAGAGCGCGGAAATCCCGCGCCCTTTTCACTTTGATAAAAATACCTCCGCCGGAGGCTTGGTCTGCGTCAGCAGGCCAAATCAGGCGCGTTCGGAGTATTCGATCACGTCGGTGTTGACGATGATGTCCTCGTCGGTCGCGATGAACGGCGGCACCATGATGCGGACACCATTGTCGAGGATCGCCGGCTTGTAGGAGTTCGCAGCAGTCTGGCCTTTGACGACCGGCTCGGTCTCGACGACCTTGCAGACGACTTTCTGCGGGATCGAAACACCGAGAGCTTCTTCCTCGTGGTATTCGACGGTGGCGGTCATGCCGTCCTGAAGGAACGGGCGACGTTCGCCGAGGAGTTCGGCGTCGATCTCGACCTGCTCGAAGGTTTCGGTGTCCATGAATACGAGACGGCCGTCAGTTTCATAAAGGAACTGCTGGTCTTTCTGCTCGAGGCGGACTTTCTCCACCTTGTCTTCCGAACGGAAGCGCTCGTTCAGTTTCGAGCCGGTGCGCAGGTTCTTCATCTCGACCTGAGCGAAAGCGCCACCCTTGCCGGGCTTGACGTGCGATACTTTCACTGCAGCCCAGAGGCCGCCGTCATGCTCGAGGATGTTGCCGATTTTGATTTCGTTGCCGTTGATCTTGGGCATGATGGGTCTCTTTTCCGTGACTATAGGTTGCCGGAGTCTGATAGCGCATTACATCGGGCCAATGCGTTCGGCAAGCCGCACGCGCACTACTTGAAATTCGCCGGTCAGGCCATGCAGTCAGTGCATAGCTGCCATTCCAAAAGAGGGCCCCCGAATCAAGACGAAATAGGGATATTGCCCCCTACGCCTGAACCACAAGAGCAAAAACAACAAAGGACGCGAAATGAACGATTTCGTAGATGGCACCGCATTCAATAACGAGCAAGGCAACCGCGCGCGCAAGCTCTTCGCCGCTGTCGTCCTCGCTGCTCTTGATGATGCGATTGCTGATGATAAAAAGTACGGCAATGGTCCCGAACAGATCGCCCGCTGGGCGCGTTCGCGTGACGGCCGTGAAGTACTCACCTGCGCCGGGATCGACCCGAACGAGCGCGTTGTAAACGGTCTGATGGAATTCGTCGCCAAGGGCATCCGTACTTCGGTTGCACTGTCGCGCGAAGAAAGCGAACGCCGTCATGCTGCTGCACAGGACGAAGCCGCGTAAGGCTTGTCCAAAAGTTAATGTTACTGAAACGCGGTCCTCTGCTCGGGCCGCGTTTCTGTTTTCTAGGACCCGAGGTTGCTGCGGGACACCGACACGGCCTTGAGAACCGCGTAGAGCTCCAGCCCTTCGGTGAGGCTAAGCGCCGCAACACTGCGCCGCGTCACGCGCGCTAGCAGGCGCTCTCCACCCGTTTCAAGCTGTACGAGCGCACCAGGGCCGTCGCCCATGCGGATCGACCTGACCTTGGCTGGAATGACATTCAGCGCCGAAATCCCCGTGGGCCGCTCAAGCGACAGCATCACATCCTGCGCCTCGACATGCACCCTGACGCCCGCACCTGTCGGTTTGTCGACGTGTGGGACCAAGAGGCTCTCCGCCCCGAAGCGAAGCTCGGTCAGGCCATCCTCGTGCTGCGTGCCGACGGTCGTCGTCAGCATCGCACCGGCGGCCATCGCACCGACGGGAGTAACGGCAGGGTCCGACAGAACGTCATGCGCCTCACCTGCCCGCAGGACCTTGCCATTTTGCAAAGCGACCACCGTCGTGGCGAGGCGTGCGACCTCGCTGGGGGAGTGACTGACGTAAAGGATCGGGACGCCTGCCTCGTCGCGCAGCTTCTCGAAATACGGCAGGATCGCTTCCTTGCGCTGTTCGTCAAGCGCGGCCAGCGGCTCGTCGGCGAGCAAGACATCAGGGCCGGACATGAGCGCCCGCCCGATAGCGACGCGCTGCTTCTCGCCGCCCGACAATTGCGCGGGCCTTCGTGTGAGAAGCTTGCCGAGGCCGAGCATCTCGATGATCCGACCGGCATTCTGGGACTGTGCGGATTTAGGCGCGAACCAGCGCCCGTATTTCAGGTTCTGCTGCACTGTGAGATGCGGAAACAACCGCGCGTCCTGAAACACATAGCCGACGCGGCGCTTGTGGGGCGGCAGGTTCACTCCTTCCCCCAGCAGCACGCGGCCATCAATCGCGATGTGCCCGCTATCGGGTTTGAGCAGCCCAGCGACCGCATTGATGACCGTGGTCTTGCCAGACCCCGAGCGCCCGAACAGAACCGTTAGGCCCTGCGGCGCTTCAAACTGCACATTCAAGGCAAAGTCACCGAAGCGGTGCTGGATATCGACCAAGACCGTCATTGCCCGCTTACCCTACGCGCGATGCGGCGCGAGAAGTACTCGGACAGCACCACCGCGCCCATTGCGATCACGACGGCGATAATGACGAGCCGCATGGCCGAGGCCTCACCGCCAGGCACTTGGAGGAAGGCGTAGATGGCTGACGGCAGGGTTTGCGTCTGGCCCGGAATGTTGGAGACAAAGGTGATCGTCGCGCCAAATTCACCCATCGCTTTGGCGAAGGCGAGGACCGCGCCTGCAAGCACGCCCGGCAGGATCAGCGGCAAGGTCACGGTGAGAAACACCCACGGCTTCGATGCGCCCAAAGTGCCCGCGGCCTGTTCGAGTTTCGGATCGACCGCCTCGATCGACAGGCGGATAGCGCGCACCAGCAGCGGAAAGGCCATGATCGCGCAGGCCAGCACCGCGCCCGTCCAGCGGAACGCAAAGACGATCCCGATATCAGCCAAGGCGCTGCCGATCACTCCTCGCCGACCGAAGACGATAAGCAGCAGATAGCCCGTCACGACAGGCGGCAGGACCAGCGGCAAATGCACGAGCCCGTTCAATAGCTGCCGTCCGGGAAACCGCCAGCGGGCCAGCGCATAGGCTGTGAGAATGCCGAGCGGCAAGCTCCAGACCGTGGCCCAAAGCGCCACCTTGAGCGACAGCAGAACCGCCTGCCACTCCTCTGGGCTCAGCCAGTCCGTCACTTTTCGCCCTGCAAAACGGTGAACCCTTGCGCCGCGAACACGTCGGCGGCTTGCGGAGTGGACAGGTAGTCGAGGAAGCCCGCATCATCGCCCTCGGTCGTCAACGCGGCGGGATAGATGATCGGCGCGTGGGTGTCCTCGGCAAAGGACGCGATGACATGTACCGCAGGTTCGGCCACCGCGTCGGAGGCGTAGACGATCCCGAAAGGCGCCTCCCCCGTTGCGACGAGCGCGAGCGCGGCCCGCACGTTGTCCGCCTGCGCTATGGAGGGCGCGAGCGTGTCCCAGAGGCCGAGCGAAGTCAGCGCCTCTTTGCCGTATTGGCCCGCCGGAACCGAGTTCACGAGGGCCATCGCGAGGCGTTCGTTCCCCAAGTGGACGGGCAAATCCGCGATGTCGAACGTTGCATCCTCAAAGCCTACCAGAACCAGTGAGTTGCCGAGGAGGTCGGTCCGACTGCCCTCTGCCAGCAGCTCCTCCGCTTCCACTGCATCCATCCACTGCGTCGAGGCAGAGATAAACACATCCGCCGGTGCGCCCTGGATAATCTGCTGCGCGAGCTTGCTGCTGCCCGCGTAGGATATCAGGACTGTGTCGCCCGTTTCGGCCTCATAGCCCGAGGCGATCTCGTCCAGCGCGGTTTTGAGAGAGGCTGCAGCAAAAACAATGACTTCATCGGCCATCGCCTGCCCTGCCGACAGGGCAATCACCGCTGCCATGACCGCTGATTTCATGCTCGCCTCTCCCTCGTTCGCTCCAGCATATCCGCCAGCAACAGGGGAGCAAGCGAATGTCGCAAATCCTCACATTTACGTCGACGGGTGCGAGAGCGCCCTTGCCGCCAAGGGTATGTTCACAGTCGGACATTCCCCCGCTACAAGCAGCGGAACGGAGGAACGCGCATGGCCAAGGCGATCATGATTCAGGGTGCTGGCTCGAATGTCGGCAAGTCGATGCTGGTTGCGGGCCTGTGCCGTGCGTTCCTCAAACGCGGGCTGTCCGTCGCGCCGTTCAAGCCTCAGAACATGTCCAACAACGCTGCCGTCACCGTCGATGGCGGGGAAATCGGGCGTGCGCAGGCGCTACAGGCGCTGGCGTCTGGCTTGGAGCCGCACACCGACATGAACCCCGTCCTGCTGAAGCCCGAAACGGATGTCGGCGCTCAGGTCATCGTGCAGGGCAAGCGGGTCGCCACGATGAAGGCACGGGACTACGGCAAGACCAAAGCGACACTCATGCCTGCCGTGCTGGACAGTTTCGAGCGACTTTCAAGCCAGTTCGATCTGGTCGTCGTTGAAGGGGCCGGATCACCTGCCGAAGTGAACCTGCGCGCGGGCGACATTGCCAACATGGGTTTTGCAGAGGCCGCGAATGTGCCGGTCGCCTTAATCGGTGACATCGACCGCGGCGGCGTCATCGCTCAGTTGGTCGGCACCCATGCTGTTTTGCCGGACGAAGATCGGAACCGGATCAAAGCCTTTGCGGTCAACAAATTCCGCGGCGACACCACGCTGTTCGCCGAGGGCATGGACGTCATCACCGAATGCACCGGCTGGACGCCGCTAGGCATTGTGCCGTGGTTTGCGGATGCGTGGCGCCTGCCCGCCGAGGACGTGATGGACATCAAGGGCCGCCCCGGTGGTCACGTCAAAATCGCCGTACCGCGCCTGAATCGTATCGCGAATTTCGACGACCTTGATCCGCTGTCGGCGGAGCCTGATGTGACGGTCGAGATTATCGAAGCCGGACGCCCCCTGCCCGCCGATGCGGACCTTGTCCTGATCCCCGGCAGCAAATCGACCATCGCCGACCTCGCCTATTTCCGCGCGCAAGGATGGGACATCGACCTCTTTGCGCATGTGCGACGCGGCGGGCGCGTTCTGGGAATTTGCGGCGGTTACCAGATGCTCGGCAAAGCGATCCACGACGACGATGGCATCGAAGGCGCCGCTGCCCGCGTCGAGGGCCTCGGCCTGCTGGACGTGGTGACCGAGATGAAACCGATGAAGCGGCTGACGATTTCCAGCGCGCTACACACTGCCTCCGGCGAGGCGGTCAGCGGCTATGAAATCCATATCGGCGTGACTGAAGGCCCTGACCGCGAGCGCGCTTGGCTGACGCTCGACGAGCGCGGCGAAGGTGCTGCGAGCGCCGACGGCAGAGTGCTTGGCTGCTACATCCACGGGCTGTTCGCCGCAGACGGATTCCGCGCAGCGTTCCTCGAAACGCTCGGGGCAACCGCAACACCAGGCTATGCGGCGACTGTGGATGCTGCGCTCGACGCATTGGCCGAGCACATGGAAACCCATCTGGATCTGGATGCTATCCTGCGGATCGCCGAGAACGGCTGATCACTCGTAGTCTTGCTGCGCCATCACGCGGTAGATCTCGCGGCGAACCAGCTTGCGCACGTTGCGTGTGATACGCTCGCCCAGCTTGCCTTGCAGTTCTTCACGGATGATATCGCGGACCATTTCGCGCAGCGCGGCTTCTTCGAACTGCGGGCCGGTATCGTAGAAATCTTCGAGCGGATCGGCATCCAGATCGAGGTCGGGATCGTCGTTGTGCTCGTAGGCGTCCTCTTCGGGGATCGCGAATTCTTCATCCGGCTGCGGCGGCATGTAGTGATCCTGCGCCGTGGCAGGCTCTTCGACTACAGGTTCTTCCACCTCGAACAGCGTCTGAACTTCCGGCTCTGGCTGCTTGGGCGCGGTCTGGATCGCGTCAAAGATCGCATCTTCGATTGCGGTTTCGAGAACGCCGAGTTCCGGCGCATCGTCAGCCACTTCTGCATCTTCGACCATGTCGGATTCGCGCATAGGACGATCAGCGGAAGAGTCCGCGACGTGTTCGAACGGCGCTTCGTCGTCCCATTCACTGCCGTGGTTCACTGCCGCCTCCAACTCTTCCATCATACGCTCGAGCTCGTTCATGCGAGCGTCCGCGGCCATGGTATCGGAGTCTTCGGTATAATCAGAAGAAAATTCGACAGCGTCCTTCGGCATGAGGCGCGTCGTCTGGAATTGCGGCTCATGCTCGGGCGCTTTTTCCGCAACGGGGGCCGCAGGTTCCTCATACGGTTCGCTGTAAGTGATCGAGACTTCTTCGTCCTCTTCGACCTCCACATTTTCCACAGCCGAAACAGCAGGTTCTGCCGATTCCGCGATGCGCAATGAAGGGGTGAGAACGAATCGTTCCGCCGCCGGTTTTTCGACGAATTTCGGGGCCTTCTCCATGCGACGTGCATCCTCCGCACTGTCGGGACGATAGACCTTCGGGCGTGCCCATTCGTTGTCGGACACGAGTCGACGGATGGACGTCAGAACGTCCTCGATTTCGACATTGGTGACCGGATCAGACATTTTATTATCCTGCTTTGCCTCACGATCAATTTAGACCAGTGACACCCCGCAGACAACATTAACGCTGATCCGGCTGTTCACATTTGCAACTCTCGGTTAACGGAGTGCCTCAAGAACACGCTCCAGCGCGGCGCCCTGCTCGGAACGAGCCAGCGGTGCGTCGGCAACCAGATTGTAGTGCGCTTCGACGTCGTACTGGGTGACGTCCAGGTTCAGATGCGACGCGTTCAGCAGGCCCATCGCGTAGAGAACGCCGTAGCTCGCCAGAACCACATCGGCCTGAGCCGATACGCGGTTTGCGCGCGCGTCGAGCAGGTCCTGCTCTGCGTTCAGAACGTCGATCGTGGTGCGCGAACCTGCGTTGGCTTCTTCGCGAACACCGTCAAACGCCAACTGGGCAGCCGAAACCTGACGCGTGTAAGCCTCTGACGCCGAAACGGCGACCTGATAGTTCGAGTAAGCGTTCGCAACGCCCTGCTCGATCAGCAGGCTGGCGCGGTGAAGCTGGGCACGCAGACCATCGATGCGGTCACGCACCTGACGCACGGTGCTGTCGAGCTGACCGCCGAGGTAGATCGGTCCGCCAGCGTTAATGCCAAACTGGGCCGCGCCGTTGAAATCTTCGTCGATGCCCGCAGTCGCGGTAGCCGAAACGGTCGGCATGGTCGCGTTTTGTGCGCGGGTCAGGCCGATTTCGGCAGCAGCAATCTGATGCTGAAGAGCAACAACCGTCGGATGATTACGAACGGCGTAAGCCTGCGCATCGGTCAGGTTCATCGGGAGCGGCGCAACCGGAACACCCTGAAGGTTCGACGGTAGGTGACCGATGGTAACCACATACGCTTCGCGTGCATTGGCAAGGCTGCCCTGCGCAACGGCCAGAAGGCTGCGGGCCGATGCGAGTGCGGCTTCGGCGATGGAAACGTCGGTGCGGGTGACTTCACCAACATCGAAACGGTCCCGCGCAGCGCGCAGTTCCTGCGTCAGAACGCGAACGTTACTTTCTCGCAGGTTCACGAATTCGCCCGCGGTCTGGACGTTGAGATACGCCGACACTGCGGAGCTGAGCACGTCAAGTTCGACCGACTTCAACGACTCGCGGGTCGCCAGAACGGTTTCTTTCTGCTGCTCGACACCCATGGCGCCGGTGCCGGCATCCCAGATATCGAAGCTTGCAGAAATGCGTGCCAGTTCGGTCGAAGTCTGAAGGAGATTACCTTCGAAGTCGTAAGCACGCGAGTGCGAGGACGACCATGAAACGGCCGGACGGAGCGATGCAACAGCCTGCGCCACATCTTCGTCGGCGGCGCGCAGAACGGCGCGGTTATATTCCAGAAGACCACTGTTTTCGTAGGCCGCGCTCAATGCTTGACCGAAGGTTTCAGCGGAAGCAAGCGATGCCGACAGCCCAAATACTGCCGCCATCGCGGTTGTGAGAAGTTTGTTACGCGTGAACATGGCTTTCCCTTATTAAATCCATGGCGCCCATCCACTGCGTTCCCGGCTCAGAGGGCGAATTCTTTGTTTTTCTCGAAACCGGCAAGAACCGGAGCGGAAGCGTTGAACGCAAACCGCCAGTTGATCCGTCCATCCAGCTTGTAACCGACGCGGGCCACACCAAGCTCGCCTTCGGCAAAGAGGCACGCAATGCGGCCGCCTTCCTTGAGCTGGGCCAGAAGGGAATCAGAAACCACCTCGACAGCGCCTTCGAGGATGATGACATCGTACGGACCGGACTTGGCACAGCCTTCGGCCAGCGGGTTCGTCATCACTGCGGCGTTGTCCACGCCGTGCTCGGACAGAAGCGCCTGCGCATCGGCAGCCATTGCTTCGTCGCTTTCGACGGCTACGACAAATTCAGACATA
This sequence comes from Marivivens aquimaris, assembly GCF_015220045.1. Taxonomy (NCBI): domain Bacteria; kingdom Pseudomonadati; phylum Pseudomonadota; class Alphaproteobacteria; order Rhodobacterales; family Paracoccaceae; genus Marivivens; species Marivivens aquimaris. Next base: position 1,802,946 of record NZ_JADBGB010000001.1, read on the forward strand.
CGAGCCATGACAGCGGTCGAGTAACCGAGGCCACAACCCAGATCCAGAACGACTTCGTTAGGCTGAATATTCAGCGCATCCAGTAGCTTAGCAAAGGTGCGCGGTTCGAGCATCACTCGACCCTCGCCGATTGCGATGTTCTCGCCGAGGTAGGCGGCTTCGCGTTGTGCCGACGGCACGTAAGCTTCGCGCGGCACGGCGAGGAAAGCTTCAATGATCGGAAACTTGGTCACATCCGACGGGCGGATCTGCGTATCGACCATCATTGTACGGCGGGTGGTGTATTCGGCCACGGTCTAAACTCTTTCGTTCAGTTCCAATTAGGTTCTAACCATATCTAACCCGAACCCGCAATGTCCGAAAGTCAAAGAATATCCTATCTGACCCGCTTGCACGTTCCGAAGTTCCAGTATAGATCACGCGAACCATACCACACCACGGCGGCGAGTTGGCGGAGTGGTGACGCAGCGGATTGCAAATCCGTGTACACCGGTTCGATTCCGGTACTCGCCTCCATCCCTATTTTCCCAAATCATTGAACGACTTCGCACCTTGCCGGTGTGTGTAATCGCCTCAGCTATTGCGGCCCCAAGGCCTGCCCTTCCGTGGTTTATAGACTGGCAGTTTCAAATCAAACTGGATCGCAGCCAGGCGGACTGTCAGTGCGACGCAAAAGCCTACAAACATCGACAAAGTCATCGGCTGACCCAACCAATGGCCTCCGACAACTGTGACAGCGCCCAAAACGGTTGCCGACATATAGATTTCGGGGCGCAGGATGATGCTCGGCTCTTGGCCCAGCGTATCGCGAATGATCCCGCCCGCGGTCGCACTGAACAGCCCCATCGCGACCGCCACGAGGGCCGAAGCCCCTAATTCCAGCGCTTTCGCCGTACCGACCACTGCCGCGAATGCCATGCCGAATGCGTCCGCCCACAAGATCCACGTTTGCCGCGAGGCAACAAGCGAGGCGGCGAAATGCATGACCACCGCCACGATGATGCAGATCGACAGGTAGACCGGATTGATGATCCAGAACACCGGCACATCAAGCAGGAGGTCCCGCAGGGTCCCTCCGCCGATGCCTGTGGCTGCTGCGAACCAGACAAAAGCGAGCATATCCAGCTGCTTGCGCGATGCCACGAGAGCGCCGGTCATGGCAAAGATCGCCGTTGCCAAGAAGTCGACGAAGGCGAGCGTGGCGGTAGCGTCTGTCATCGGGTCAGCACCAGCTAGGGAATAGTAGCTGCTGTCTTAACCGATTTTGAGCGCGCTGGACATCCAAGCCTGCTACTAGATCGCCGCTCAGAGGATAACGCGCGGCTCCGGCAGACCAGCGACATCAACAGGCGCTGAGTAGACCTTGCCTTCAGCTTCGGACGGGTTGTCGATCCCCTCGCAGGCGGTCGTGACGAACAGCGTTTTGTAGCCATCGCCGCCGAAAGCGGGGCACGATGCGTGGGCGCCTCCGACCTCGACGCTGATGTCTTTGGAGCCATCGGGCAGATAGCGCGAGACGCGATGGGCGCCCCAGTGCGCGCACCACACCGCGCCTTCGGAATCCGTGACCGCGCCGTCGGGGTTCATTTCGCTGTCATTGAGGTCAACGAATACCTCCGGCTCGGCATCGGGCCAACCGTCGGACGCAAGTGAGACCTTTTTGACGATGCGGGTCGGGGTGTCGGTGAAATACGCCGTGCGGCCGTCAGGGGCAAAACAGATGGAGTTCGGGATGGTGATGCCGCCGAACAGCTTTCGCAGTTCACCGCGATAGTAGCGATAAATCGATCCGGCCTCTTTTTCGGCGCTCTTGCCCATCGTGCCGATCCAGAACCCGCCGAACGGATCGGCGCGTCCGTCGTTCGAACGGGTGACGGTGTTGTCGGCTTCGAGGTCGATAACGTGGCCCATGGTGCCTGTCTCGATATCGAACTTCTGAAGCTTGGTTTCCGATGCGACCAGCAGAGTCGTCTGATCCACCCATCCGGCGGCAGAGACGCGCTCTCCGAAATCCCAGCTTTGCTGACCAGCGTCGGAGCTCGTGTGCAGCGTGTTCGCCATAATGTCGAACCAGAACAGTTGCTTGCGCTCTGGGTGCCAAAGGGGGCCTTCGCCCAGTTCGCAAGTGCGGTCGTCGAAAACAGAAGCAGTCATCAAGAAAATACCTGGTCGTATGCAGTCACAATATGGGTTGCCTTTTCGGCCACCACAGCGGCGTTGTCACCTGGTTTATAAAGCGCGGTACCGATGCCGAAACCAGTCGCACCGGCAGCGGCCCACTCACCGAAGTTGTCCGCACTCGCCCCGCCAACGGCGAGCAGGTCCGTGCCTTTGGGCAGAACCGCGTTCATCGCTTTAAGCCCAGCGGGGCCGATCAGCGATCCCGGGAAGAACTTTAAACCGTCCGCGCCTGCGCGAAGGGCCGCGAAGCACTCGGTCGGGGTCATGACGCCCGGATATGACAGCAGACCCTTGTACTTTGCCGCACCGATGACTTCTGGATTGCAGTCGGGCGAAACGATGAGCTTACCGCCCGCGTTCGCGACGTCCTCTACATCGCCCGTCGACAGAACTGTGCCTGCGCCGATGAGGGCCGTGTCGCCGAACTCTTTTGCCATCGCTTGGATGGATTTCAGCGGGTCGGGCGAATTCAATGGCACCTCGATTTTCGTGATCCCTGCGTCGATCAAAGCGCCCGTGATCGAAAGGGCTTCGTCCGGCGTCACGCCGCGAATGATGGCTACGATATTGCGCGTCATGTTAACCCTTCAACTCTGGATAAGCGGCCTTGAGACCTTCGAGAACCAGCCCCTCACCGTCAACGATTTCCGAAGTTGCGCCGAAATGTTCGAGCGCGGCGGCATAGAGCGCGGAGAGCGTTCCGTCGCCGATCAGAACGACGGGAGCATTTGTGTCGATGCCCTGAAGCTCCGCACCGATAAGGAGACCGGAGAGGTAGGACCGCGCTCCGGCGGCTTTGCCGGGGTTTAGCAGACCGACAGAGCGGACGGTAAAGAGGGCATTCAGCGCATCATGCGATTGCTTCAGTCCGTCGGTGAAAGCGGCGTCATCCCAGTCGCCCGCCATGCCGTGGCGCAGGACCGACTGTTCGGACAGCAGGTTGAATAACTCGCCGGTCATCTTCGTCCGGAACGACGTCACCTGCCCGCCTGCGATCTGCACCCATTTGGAATGCGTTCCCGGCAGGCAAATAGTGCCCGCGAAATCGGGCCGCGACGTGAGGAATCCCGCGATCTGGGTCTCCTCTCCGCGCATGACATCCGGTGGGTCCATCTGGCATAGGCCAGGCAGAATGCGCACGTTGAGCGCACCGCTGGTCTGTACCGAAATCGCATCGGCACCCGCAGGGGTGCAAGGCACCGAGAGGTACGGAGCCTCTCTCCAGCCTTGCTTCGCGCCAGCCATGCCACAGATCAGAACGTCGGTCGGCCCGTTGGTCCAACCGGCGACCAGACCGTTCAGAACGCTTTCGTACTGATCAGGAGAGAGCTTTCCCATCCCCTGATCGGAACGCGCGGTTTTGATGACTTTGCCGCTGGCGTCCAGACCCCAAACACGCAGGTTGGACGTGCCCCAATCGGCTGCAATCCACGCTACATCGCTCATGCAATATCCTCGGGCAGAACGCCTACAGGGATGTTCTGATAGCATACCGGACGCAGGAAGCGGCGGATCGCGAGGGTGCCGACCGAGGTCGCGCCGAAGTTGGTCGACGCAGGATACGGGCCGCCGTGAACCATGGCGTCAGCCACTTCGACGCCGGTCGGGAACCCGTTGGCAAGGACACGTCCCGCTTTGCGTTCGAGGATCGGCAGCAGACGGCGGGCGGTTGCCGCATCGCCGTCATCCATGTGGAGCGTGCAGGTCAGCTGGCCTTGCAGGCTGCGGGCGAGCTTGTCCATTTCGTCGACCGACTGCGCGGTGACGATGATGCCGAGCGGGCCAAAGACCTCCTCGGCCAGCACTTCGTTCGCCAGCCAATCCTCGGCGCTCACTTCATAGACGTAGGGCGTTGCGTTGCGCATGTCACAGACCGAGGTCAGGACTTCTTTAACGTTGGTCCCAGCGGCAACGCGGTCGCGGCCCTTGCGGTAGGCGTTCGCGATACCGTCGGTCAACATGGTCTGCGGGGCCGCATCTTTCAGGGCCTCGGCAGCGGCGTTGGCAAAGGTTTCGGCCTGATCAGCGAGGACCACGACGATCCCCGGATTGGTGCAGAACTGCCCTGCCCCCATCGTCAGCGATCCGGCCCAGCCCGCCGCAATCGCAGCGCCGCGAGCAGCGCCCGCTTCGGGCAGAACAAACATCGGGTTCACGCTGCCCAACTCGCCGTAGAACGGAATCGGAACCTCACGCTGGGCGCAGAGGTCGAATAGCGCACGGCCACCGCCGAGCGATCCGGTGAAGCCAACCGCATTGATGAGCGGGTGCTGAACCAGCGCCGCGCCAACCTCTCGGGTGCTGCCTTGGACGAGGCTGAACACACCGGGATGGATGCCGCATTTTTTGGCGGCGGCGGCGATAGCCTCGGCCATGATCTCGCCAGTGCCGGGGTGCGCATCGTGGCCTTTGACGACGACAGGGCAACCCGCAGCCAGCGCGGCAGCGGTGTCACCACCAGCGGTCGAGAATGCGAGGGGGAAGTTCGACGCGCCGAACACAGCCACGGGGCCGATGGGGCGCTGCATCATGCGCAAATCGGGACGGGGAAGCGGCTGGCGGTCCGGCAGCGCTTCGTCATGACGGCGGTCGAGATAGGCGCCATCAAGGATATGCTGCGCGAAAAGACGGATCTGACCGACGGTACGGCCACGCTCGCCCATCAGACGCGCTTCGGGCAGACCGCTTTCCTGCGTGCCGATCTCGGTGATCGCATCGGCGCGAGCTTCGATTTCGTCAGCGATGGCGTTCAGAAACGCTGCGCGCTCCTCGCGGGTCGAATAGCCGAAGGTCCAGAACGCTTCCTCTGCGGCCTGACACGCTCGGTCCACATGCGCGGGCGTGCCTTCGCTGAACTCACGCGCTTCGCCGTGGGCTGGGCTGGAGGTGAAGGTCGCGTCGCCCGCGACCCATTCGCCTGCGATCAGGTGCTTACCGCTTGGTACATAGGTCATAAGTCGTCCTTACTTGCCCCACTTCAGGGCAATCACATCGAGTTCTTTGGAGAGTTGCAGCAGACGGTCCTTGGTCCGCTGGCTCATCGGTTTGAGAGGGTGGCGCACGTAGTCCGAACGGATAACACCGCCCGCCTGCATGACGGTTTTCGCCGCCCGCAGACCGCATTGGCGGTTTTCGTGGTTGATCAGCGGCAGGCAGAGGCGCCACTGGTCGAGCGCGGCGTCGATGTTGCCAGCGCGATAATCGACCACGATCGGTCGGATCTTCTCTGGCTGGAGCGCCGAGGTCATCGTGCCCGTGCAGCCCGCATCGAGGTCGGCCAGCAGCGTCACCGCTTCCTCGCCGTCGAACGGGCCGATGATGTGCTCGCCGCCCTGCTCGATCAGTGCAGCCAGTTTGTCGGCTGCAAACGGTGTTTCCATTTTGAAATAGCTGACGTTTTCCAGTTCTTTCGCCATGTGCACCAACAGCGGCACTGTCAGCGTGCAGCCCGAAAGCGGCGCGTCCTGCACCATGATCGGGATGGAGATCGCATCGGACACGGCGGCAAAGTGCTCGTAGATTCCAGCTTCGGCGGGCACGAGGCCGACACCGTGGTACGGCGGCATCATCATGACCATCGACGCGCCGAGCGCTTGGGCTTCCTTCGCGCGCTTCACGACGATCTCGGTCGCGAAGTGGCTGATCGTGACGATGACAGGCACGCGGCCATTCACATGTTCCAGCGACACGCGGGTCAGGGTCGCGCGCTCTTCGTCGGACAGCAGGAACTGCTCCGAATAGTTGGCGAGGATACAGATCGCATCAACGCCCTGATCGATCATGCAGTCCAGAACGCGGCGCATGCCCTCTTCGTCAACGCGGCCATCATCGAAGAACGGCGTCGGAGCGACGGGCAGAATGCCGGTGAGTACGTCTTTCATAGTCGGTTCCTATTCGTGGAAAGGCTCGACGGAGTTCCGTCGGCCGAGTGCCAGCGCATCGGACACATGCACCATCGGGCGCAGGTCCATATCGATGCCGCCGGTCGACAGCAGCTTGGCCATATTTGCGTAGAGACGCGGATATTCACCCGCGAGAGGATTGTCGGATTTCAGCGCGTCCTCGACACCGTCGATCTGAATGCGCGCACCGCCGTCGAGCAGCGTCAGCGTGCCTTCGTCCGTGACGGCTTCGATCTGCCAGATCTGGTCACCGGTCTGACGCCAGTCGAAATCGGCAGTGACTTCAGCGCCGTTCGGGTGGAAGAAATCAAGCCGCGCACCGATGGGCGTCTGGCGATTTTCAGGCACATCGAGGTCAGCGGATTTCAGGTGCACATTGACCGGCAGGATCTCGGTCACGATGGACAGCGCGTTAATGCCCGGATCGAAGACACCCATGCCGCCCGGCTCCCAGATCCACTCCTGACCGGGATGCCAACGGCGCACGTCTTCTTTCCACGTGACATGGAGCTTGCGGAGCGTCTTGTCCGCCAGCCAAGTCTTTGCCGCAGCGACCTTATCCGCTTCACGGCTGTGCCATGTCGCGTAGATCGACACGCGATGCTCACGAGCCAGCGTTTCGAGAGCGTGGCACTCAGCCAGCGTCGCCCCCGGCGGCTTTTCCAGCATCACATGGCGCCCTGCGCGGATGGCTTTGGCGGCATAGTCGAAGCGAGGCACTGGTGGTAGGCAGAGCGAAATGACACGGATATCGCGGCGCTTTTCCAGCATCTCGTCGAAGTCGGTGAAGGCTTCGACACCGTCGACCGAACCGTGACGCGATACCGTTGCAGCCAGTTCCCAATCGGGCGAGGCCGCGATCGACGGGACGTGCTGATCAATCGCGATTTTTCCAATGCCAACGAGTGCGATTTCCATCAATGGGCTTCCTTTCCGACTTCTCTTCCGCGGCACCCTTTCAAGAAATCGAGGTCTGCGCCAGTGTCGGCGCCCTCTACGTGCTGCTGATGAAGCCAGGCGTAGCCACTTTCAGGTTTGTCATGGTTCGGCATCCACTCTGCGAGGCGCACCGCCATCTCTTCGTCCGAGATTTCGAGGTGCATTTTCCGCGCCTCGACGTCCACTTCGATGAAGTCGCCATTGCGAACGATGGCGAGCGGTCCCTTGGCCGCTGCCTCAGGCGAAGTGTGAAGGATAACGGTGCCGTAGGCGGTACCCGACATGCGCGCGTCAGAGATACGCACCATGTCGGTGATACCCTTTTTCAGCACCTTGGGCGGGAGGCCCATGTTGCCGACTTCTGCCATGCCCGGATAACCCTTCGGACCACAGTTCTTCAGGACCATGATGCATGTCTCGTCGATATCGAGCGCGTCGTCGTTGATCTTGGCTTTGTAGTCGTCGATGCCCTCGAACACGACGGCGCGGCCACGGTGTTTAAGCAGGTGGGGCGACGCAGCCGACGGTTTCAGCACCGCGCCGTTCGGGGCAAGGTTGCCCTTCAGCACGACGATGCCGCCCGACTGGGTCAGTGCCTTGTCGGCGGGCAGAACCACGTCTTCGTTGTAGTTGACGACGTCCTTGACTTCTTCCCAGATGCCCTCGCCCGACACGGTCAGTGCGTCCTTGTGCAGATGGCCGCTTTCGCCGAGGCGCTTGAGCACCACCGGCAGACCGCCCGCGTAGAAGAACTCCTCCATCAGGTACTTGCCCGACGGCATGAGGTTCACAATGGTCGGGATATCGCGGCCGCAGCGGTCCCAGTCGTCCAGCGTCAGGTCGACACCGACGCGGCCAGCAATCGCCAGCAGGTGAATGACCGCGTTGGTCGAGCCGCCGATGGCTGCGTTAGTGCGGATCGCGTTCTCGAAAGCCTGCTTGGTCATGATATCGGACGGCTTGAGGTCGTCCTTCACCATCTGCACGATCCGGCGCCCCGAAAGCTGCGCCATCACGCGGCGGCGGCTGTCGACCGCAGGGATTGCAGCGTTGCCCGACAGCGCCATGCCGAGGGCTTCGGCCATCGACGCCATCGAAGAAGCCGTGCCCATCGTGTTGCAGGTGCCCGACGAGCGCGACATGGCTTGCTCGGCTTCGAGGAAATCGTCTTGTGTCATCTCCCCTGCCTTCACGGCTTCGGAAAAACGCCATAGCGCGGTGCCGGACCCGATCTGCTCGCCTCGGAAATGACCGTTCAGCATCGGGCCACCCGTCACAACGATGGACGGAATGTCCGTCGACGCCGCAGCCATCATCAGCGACGGTGTGGTCTTGTCACAGCCGACCAAAAGCACAGCGCCATCAATCGGCTGCCCGCGCATCTGCTCTTCGATCGACATGGCCGCGAGGTTGCGGAACATCATCGCCGTCGGACGGAATGTGTTCTCGGAAGCCGAGAAGACCGGCACCTCGACAGGGAAACCACCAGCTTCCCATATGCCTGCTTTGACCTTCTCCGCCAGCTCGCGAAGGTGACCGTTGCAGGGCGTCAGTTCGGACCAAGTATTCAGGATGCCGATGATGGGGCGTCCGTCGAACAGGTCGGAAGGGTAGCCTTGGTTCTTGAGCCAACCACGGTGGTAGATCGTGTCGCGGGAGTTGCCGCTATACCAGTGAGTGGATCTCAGTTTGCGCGGCCAAGGCGCAGGCTTGAACGACATGATTAACCCTTACTTGCTTTTATTGTAGACGTCGAAGAACACGGCGGCGAGCAGCACGAGGCCTTTGATGACCTGCTGGAAGTCGATGCCGATACCGACGATCGACATGCCGTTGTTCATGACGCCCATGATGAATGCGCCGACAACTGCGCCGACGATTTTGCCCGAACCGCCCGACATGGACGCGCCGCCGATGAAGACCGCAGCGATGACGTCAAGTTCGACTGCGAAGCCGGCTTTAGGCGTTGCGGTGTTGAGGCGTGCCGCAAAGATCAGGCCACCAAGCGCCGCGAGCATCCCCATGTTGACGAAGGCGAGGAACGTGAGGCGCTCGGTCTTGATGCCCGACAGCTTCGCTGCCTTCTCATTGCCACCCAGCGCATAGACGCGGCGACCGATGGTCGTGTTGGCGGTCAGGAAGGCGTAGATCACGGTGAGGACTACCATCGAGATCAGCACATTCGGCAAACCGCGGAAGGTAGCAAGCTTGAAGCTCACGAACAGCAGCGCACCAGCGACAATGGCGTTGCGGACAACGAAGAACGCAAATGGCTCGCCGACCACACCGTAGCGGGCATTGCGGGCACGTTCGCGCAGACCAACGTAGATAATCGCGAGCACGGCCACGAGACCAAGCAGCATGGCCAGAACGTTGAAATTACGCGAACCTGCGAGTTCAGCGAGCGACTTCGAGAAACCTGTCGGAACGATGTCCGGAATGAAACCGGTCGAGATCTGCTGGAACGACTGCGGGAACGGGCCGATCGACTGGCCTTCGAGCAGCCAGAGCGACAGACCGCGGAACACAAGCATCCCTGCCAGGGTCACGATGAACGACGGGATTTTCCAGTACGCGACAAAGTAGCCCTGCGCCGCGCCGATCAGGATACCTACGCCAAGCGAGGCCAGCATGGTGACTGCCACGGGCATGTCCCATTCGACGACCATCACCGCAGCAAAAGCACCGATAAAGCCCATGACCGAGCCGACCGAGAGGTCGATGTTACCCGACACGATCACCACCAACATGCCCAGAGCCATGATGATGATGTAGCTGTTCTGCAAGAAGAGGTTGGTGATGTTCACCGGCTTGAGAAGCGTGCCGTTCGTCCAGATTTGGAAGATCAGCATGATAGCGATCAGCGCGAAAAGTAGACCGTATTCGCGAATGTGGTGCTTGAGATAAGCGCCCAGACCGCCCGAATTGTTGGTTGCCTGTTCCATCTTCGATGGTCTCCCTATTCCGTTACGATGAGCGACATGATGCGCTCTTGGCTGGCCTCGGCGGCGGTCAGTTCGCCCACGAAAGCGCCTTCGTTCATGACGTAGATCCGGTCACACATCCCCAGCAGTTCCGGCATCTCTGAAGAGATCATCAGAACGCCTTTCCCTTGTGCGGACAGATCGTTGATAATATTGTATATTTCGTATTTCGCGCCGACGTCGATACCGCGTGTCGGCTCGTCGAGGATCAGCACTTCCGGCTCGGCAAAGAGCCACTTGGACAGGACAACCTTCTGCTGGTTGCCGCCCGACAGATTGCCGACCTTCTGGAATACCGACGGCGTGCGGATGTTCATTGCGGCGCGGTATTTCTCGGCCACGGTGGTTTCCGCGTTTTCGTTAATCACGCCGCTGCGCGACACACCTTCGAGGTTCGCGAGCGTCACGTTGGTGCGGATGTTCTCATCCAGCACGAGACCCAGCGATTTGCGGTCTTCGGTCACGTAAGCCAGACCCGCATCGATGGCCTTGTCGATTTCCTTGACGTTGGCGACCTGCCCTTTGAGCTTCACCTCGCCGGAGATGTTCTGGCCGTAGCTGCGACCGAAGATCGACATCGCCAGCTCGGTCCGGCCGGAGCCCATGAGGCCCGCAATACCGACAACCTCGCCCGCACGGACGTTGAGATTGATGTTCTTGATGATCTGACGGTCGTTATGTTCGGGATGCCAGACGTTCCAGTCGTTGACCTCCATAAGCATCTCGCCTGCGCGGCGGTCACGTTCCGGATAGCGGTTTGCCATATCGCGGCCAACCATATCGCGCACGATGCGGTCTTCGGTGACGGCTTCGGTGCGCGCGTCGATGGTCGACACGGTAGTGCCGTCGCGAATGACGGTGACGGTATCGGCCACGCGGCGGACCTCGTTCAGCTTGTGACTGATGATGATCTGAGTGACGCCCTGCGCCTTCAGTTCCAGCATCAGGTCGAGCAGTGCCTGGCTATCGGCTTCGGACAGCGCAGCGGTCGGCTCGTCGAGGATTAGCAGACGCACCTCTTTCGAAAGCGCCTTCGCGATCTCGACCAGCTGCTGTTTGCCGACGCCGAGCTTTTCGATCAGCGTCCCAGGGCTTTCGCGTAGGCCGACTTTCTTCAGAAGGTCTTCAGTCTTGGCAAAGGTGCTGCGCCAGTCGATGACGCCTTTGGAGGCGCGCTCGTTACCGAGGAAGATGTTCTCGGCAATCGATAGGAGCGGAACCAGAGCCAGCTCTTGGTGAATGATGATGATGCCGCGCTTTTCGCTGTCGGAAATATCGCGGAATTCTGCAAGTTGACCGTCGTAGTGGATTTCGCCGTCGTAGCTACCGGCGGGATAGACCCCTGACAGAACTTTCATGAGAGTGGATTTGCCGGCGCCGTTCTCACCACAAATCGCGTGTATTTCGCCCTCCATCACCTTCAAATTCACCTGATCGAGCGCTTTTACGCCGGGGAATTCCTTGGTGATGGACTGCATTTGCAGCAGCGGAGTCATATTCGCCCCTTAGTCTTTTGGGGACCCGCCCGCGTGTGCGCGCGGACGGGTCGGGAGGGATGGACGATTATTCGACTTGGTCAGCGGTGTAGTAGCCCGAACCGACGAGGATTTCTTCCCAGTTGGATGCGTCGACCGAAACCGGCTCCAGCAGGTAGGACGGAACGACCTTCTTGCCGTTGTCATAGGTCTCGGTGTCGTTGATCTCCGGCTCGCCGCCTTCGAGAACAGCTTCAACCATGCCGACGGTGACGCGAGCGAGTTCGCGGGTGTCCTTGAACACAGTCGAATACTGCTCGCCCGCGAGGATCGACTTGACCGACGGAAGTTCGGCGTCCTGACCGGTGACGATCGGCATTTCCATGTCGCCCGAACCGTAGCCAACGCCTTTCAGCGACGAAAGGATACCGATCGAAAGACCGTCGTAGGGCGACAGAACGCCGTGGACGTCCTGATCGGTGTAGTAGGCCGACAGCAGGTTATCCATGCGCGACTGGGCCACAGCACCGTCCCAACGCAGGGTACCCACGGTGTCCATGCCCATCTGGCCGGAAACGATGTTCACGGTGCCGTCGTCGATGAGCGGCTGAAGAACCGACATCGCGCCGTTGTAGAAGAAGTAAGCGTTGTTATCGTCCGGCGAACCGCCGAAGAGTTCAACGTTATACGGGCCTTCGCCAAAACGCTCTTCGAGGCCGCTGACCAGCGACGAAGCCTGCTGCACGCCGACTTTGAAGTTGTCGAAGGTCGCGTAGTAGTCGACGTTTTCGCTGTCACGGATCAGGCGGTCATACGCGATGACGTGGATGCCCGATGCGGCTGCGTTTTCCAGAGCGTTCGACAGGGTCGTGCCGTCAATCGCCGCGATGACCAGAACGTCCACGCCCTTGGTGATCATGTTCTCGATCTGGGCGAGCTGGTTCGGGATATCGTCTTCAGCGTACTGCAGGTCGGTCTCGTAGCCGGCAGCTTGGAACTGCTCAACCATCGAGTTGCCGTCCGAGATCCAACGGGACGAAGATTTGGTCGGCATTGCGATACCGACGAGACCGTCAGCGAATGCGCCGCCCGCAAGGGTAATGGCCGCGGCAGCAGTGGCCACGAGATACTTGAATTTCATAATGTCCTCCCAGAAGTACCGCCGCTCCTCTGCGGCTGTACGTCATTGTTTCGGGGTCGATCCCCGCTACCGTCATAGGCAGACGTTTACATAACTGTAAAATTCCAATATCGACTATCTGCATATCATTTATGTTATGGCGGTGCAGATGGACCTTATTCATAGGATTAAACCTTCCCACCTACGATTGGTTGTCCGCATCGCGGAGACAGGCAAATTGCAGGTCGCGGCTGAAAGTCTGTACCTGTCACAACCTGCGGCCTCACGCACCTTGGCCGATCTGGAATCAGCGGCCGGATCGCCACTGTTCGAACGGCACCCCAAAGGCATGATCCCGACCCCCGTAGGCGAGGCATTCATCCGGCACGCACGCGTGGTGTTGTCTGAACTCGACTCGCTGGGTCAGGAAGTGCGGAACCTGAAAGACGGCCAGACGGGTAACGTCCGCGTCGGCTCGGTCACCGGCCCTGCCGTGAGCTCCCTCGTCCCTGCTGTGCAGGCCGTTCGTAAGGAAGCCCCAGACATCGAAATCTCTATCGAGGTCGGCCCGTCCAACCAGTTGGTCCGTGCTCTGGACGAAGGCGCGCTCGACTTTGTGCTGGCCCGCCTTCCGTCCGAATACGATAGCCGCGCCCTCCGCGTGCACCCTGCCCGCAACGAAGTTGTTTCTCTGGTGGTGAAGGACACGCACCCGCTCGCTGGCAAGAAAAACGTCGGCCTCGATGAGCTGCTCGATTACGATTGGGTCATTCAGGAGCGCGGCTCGCCCATTCGCCAATCGGTTGAAAACGCTTACTACGCCGCGCGCATTCCCACGCCGACGCGGGTAGTTCATAGCTCGTCTCTGCTCGTCGTGCTTGCGATGCTCGCCGACAGCGATTCAATCTCGCCCCAATCGCGCGAAGTGGCCGAATTGCTGACAAGCTCGCAGATCAGTAGCCGCCTGACGACGCTCGACATCGACACCACGATTACTGTGAGTCCGTTCTTCATCATTCAGGATAGAACGCGACAGCTGAGCCGTGCGGCGGACAGACTGCTTCAGGAAATTCTACTCGGCCTTTGAGGCGAGGTCTTTCATCTGGCCGATCCAGTTATGGAGGGCGGAAATGACTAGCGGCTCGTCCAGAAACGGCACGTGTCCGCGGTCGGCCACATCGACGAAGATCATCTCGGGGATGCGTTTGCGCATCTCGTTCGCGGTTTCCTCGGACAGCAGGTCGGTGTTGTGACCACGCACGAGCATCGTCGGAATGCCCTTCATCGCGTCGAACAGCGGCCAAGCGTCGACTGTCGGCGCATCGAGCGCCTTCATGAACGACGTCCGCAATTCGGGATCGTATGTCAGACCGAGGCCGGTGCCTTCCTGAACATAGTGACGTTCCGCCTCTTCGATCCAACGCGACATAGGCACGTTCGGGAATGCAGGATCGCGGGACAGCTTTTCAGCCATGCCTTCAATAGTCTTCGCGACGGGGCGTTTCCCGATGTAGTCGCCGATCCGCGTAAGCGCGGGCGGCTCCAGCACTGGACCGACGTCGTTGAGGCAGATACCGTGCAGACGGCCTTTGGCGACTGCGCCAAGCAGCATGGCAATCAAACCACCCCGCGAGGTGCCGAGGATCGCGGCTTTGTCGATTTTTAGGTGGTCCAGAAGCGCAATCGCATCGTCGGCTTCCTGCGGAACGGTGTAGGTGTCGGCCCCGCTCCACCCCGATAGACCACGTCCACGGCTGTCGAGCCGGATGAGGCGGATACCTTCAAGATGCGGTGCAACGTAGTCGAAATCCCGACCGTCTCTGGTCAGACCGGCAAGCGCCAATACAGGAAGACCTTCGCCTTCATCCCTGTAAGCAAGCTTGGTTCCGTCTGTCGTTACAAAAAATCGCATCGGATATCCTCCTGTAAGGTGAGCTAAACCACCGAACACGGGGAGTTCAAGTATTTGTGAGCCTACGGTAGCGATAAACCCGCGCACGCCCATAGCTTGTGCTGCAAACTGGACAATAGTCTTTTGGGAATAAGCGTTTAAGATCGAGTTATCACCAACATGAGACACGCCGATCATGACCGAAGCACAATTTCTACGCAGCCTTTTCGACAAAGCTGTCGAGGTCGCGAATCCGATGCGGTCGCTGGCAAACCACCTGCCGCCCAAACCCGCAGGACGTGTCATTGTCATCGGCGCGGGCAAAGCATCGGCGCGGATGGCAGAGGCGGTCGAGGCGGCATGGGGACCGTGTGAGGGGTTGGTCATCACGCGCTACGGCTATTCCCGCCCGACCCAAGGAATCGAGATCGTAGAAGCCGCCCACCCCGTTCCTGATCAGGCGGGATTGGACGCAACCTCGCGTATGCTCGACCTGCTGGCTAGCTGCGGACCGGACGACTTTGTGTTGGCATTGATTTCGGGAGGCGCATCGGCGCTGCTTGAGGCTCCGGCGGAGGGTATTTCGCTGGACGATCTGAGGGTATTGAACGCTGCCCTGCTGGCGTCCGGCGCGCCAATTGACCGCATGAATACGGTTCGCAAGCATGTTTCCCGCGTGAAGGGCGGACAACTGGCGGCGGCGGCGTATCCGGCGAAGATGCTCACGTTGATGATTTCCGACGTGCCGGGGGACAATCCTGCGTTCATCGGCTCCGGCCCTACCGTCGGTGATCCGTCAACCAGTGCGGAGGCTCTGGCCGTCATCGGCAAGTGGAAGATGGCAGTTCCGCCCTCGGTCATCACGGCATTGAACCGCCCGACCGGCGTCATCGCGCCCGATGACACCCGCCTGACGACGACAGAGAACGTGATCTACGCCGCCCCTGCCCAGTCGCTCGATGCCGCTGCCGAGTTGGCGACGATGCCGGTCCAAATACTCGGCGATGCAATTGAGGGCGAAGCGCGCGAGGCCGCCGCTGCACATGCAGCCCTCGCGCTGTCATCCAAACCGTGCCTGCTGCTGTCAGGTGGCGAGTTGACGGTCACTTGCCGTGGAAACGGTGTCGGCGGCCCGAACGTCGAATACCTTCTCGCGCTCGCCATCGCGCTGGACGGAGCCGCCAACATCCATGCCCTCGCCTGCGATACGGACGGCGTCGATGGCGGGGCCGAGGTTGCGGGGGCGATCATTTCGCCGGACACGTTGCAGCGCGCGAAGGCACTGGGCCTCGATCCGCAGGCCATGCTCGACAACAACGACGCGCATAGTTTCTTCGCCGCACTCGGCGATCAGGTCGTGACGGGACCGACGCTGACCAACGTCAACGACTTCCGCGCGATCCTGATTACCGCTTAGTCCTTGATGATCGATCCGGTTGGCCTAGCTCGTGGCATGACCGGTACGTAAACCTACGCGGCACGGCAGGTCACTTTCTGCGACTGATATCGGCATCTCTGGATGAAACGCTTCCTGCCCCTTTTCCTATTCGTCCTGCTGCTTGGCGGATGCGAGGGGAAAAGCAGCTTCCTGTCGCCCCAAGGCCCCATCGCCGCCGCGCAGAGCCAGCATTTCTGGTACGTCGTCATCGTGATGATGGTCGTGTGTTTGCCCGTTTTCATCGGCGTGCCGTGGATCATTCTGCGCTACCGCTACAAACACGGACGCGGCGATTACAGCCCGCGCTGGCATTTCTCCAAGCCGCTCGAAATTCTGGTCTGGGGCGTGCCTGTACTGGTCATCGTCGCCCTCGGGATCAAGCTTGCGAATGCGACGCTGGCGCTCGATCCATACGAGCCGTTGGAGGGCGATGCCGTTGAAATTCAGGTCATCGGGTACGACTGGAAATGGCTGTTCATTTATCCCGAGCAAGGCATCGCGACGGTGGGTGTCCTCGTATTTCCTGCCGACCGTCCAGTGAGTTTCCGCATCACATCCGACACCGTGATGCAAAGCTTCTTCATCCCCGCTTTGGGCAGTCAGATCTACGCGATGAAGGGGATGGAGACACGCCTGAACCTCGCCGCGACAGGTGTGGGAGAATTCCTCGGCGAGAATTCCCAATATAGCGGACGCGGTTTCGCAACGCAGAGCTTCGCTGTCCATGCCGTCAGCGAGGACGACTTCGCGGCTTGGGCCGAAAGCGGCAATTCAGATGGCGTTCCTTTCGATGAAGCTGTGCTGGACGCCTTGCAAACGCCAAGCACCCGCAGCGAGCTTCTGGATACGTTGGGTTTGACCGGCGAAAGTGTCGTTTTTGCCGACGCGCCGCCTGACCTTTTCACATCGGTTGCTACCGATCCAAGCCGGATGGGAGCGATGCAATGAGCGATCTCTGGTCACTGATTTTCGGGCGACTGACACTCGATGCGCTTCCCGTGATGGAGATTATCCACGCCACCAACGGGCGCGAGCTAGCCAGCGGGATCGTTGGGACCGCTGCCGCAGGGCTGGCGGTTCTGGGTGCGCTGTATCTGCTCTATGCGCTGACAAAATACCGCCTCTGGGGGCCGGTGTGGCGCAACTGGCTGACCTCGGTCGACCACAAGAAAATCGGCATCATGTACATCGTCCTCGCCCTCGTCATGCTGGCGCGCGCATTGGCTGAAGCATTTGTCATGCGGACTCAGCAGGTGCTTGGTGATGGCGGCGGAGGGCTGGTGTCCAACGAACACTTCGCGCAGCTGTTTTCGACCCACGGCACGATCATGATCTTCTTTATGGCGATGCCGTTCCTGACGGGCCTCATCAATTACGTCATGCCGCTCCAGATCGGTGCACGAGATGTGGCGTTTCCCACAATGAACTCCGTCAGCCTCGGGTTTACGGCAGCGGGCGCTGTCCTTCTGATGATCTCGCTCGTCTTGCAGCCATTCTCCACCGGCGGCTGGACCGGCTACCCGCCCTTCACCGAGGCCGCGTTTAATCCGGGCCCCGGACCCGATTACTGGATCTGGGCAGTCACTCTATCAGGCATCGGGACCACGCTGTCGGGCATCAACTTTGTCGTGACGATCTACAAGTTCCGCTGCGATGGCATGAAGCTGATGGACATGCCGCTGTTCTGCTGGACCTCGCTCTGCACATCGATCCTGATGATCTTCGCCCTGCCCCCGCTCACGGTCGCAACGGGCCTGCTAGCGCTCGACCGCTACTTCGGCTTCCACATGTTCACCAACGGCGGCGGCGGGAACATGATGAACTTTGCCAACCTGTTCTGGCTGTTCGGCCACCCCGAGGTCTACATCCTCATTCTACCTGCCTTCGGTGTGTATTCCGAGGTCTTCTCGACCTTCTCCAGCAAGACGCTGTACGGCTACACGGCGCTGGTCATCGCCACGATGTGCATCGCCGTGCTGAGCTTCACGGTCTGGGTGCACCATTTCTTTACCATGGGCCAAAGCGCCAACCTGAACGCCATTTTCGGCATCGCCACGATGCTCATCGGCATTCCGACAGGCGTCAAAATCTACGACTGGATGCTGACGATGTACCGTGGTCGCGTCCGGATGGCGGTGCCGATGGTCTATGCGGTGGCGTTCCTCATCCTATTCACGATCGGTGGTCTTTCGGGCATTCTGCTCGCCAACCCGTCGCTGGATTACGTGATGCACAACACGCTGTTCCTCGTGGCGCACTTCCACAACATGCTGATCCCGGGACTGCTATTCGGAATGCTGGCGGGCTATACACTGTGGTTCCCGAAGGCGTTCGGTTTCATCCTCGACCCCAAATGGGGCTACCGCGCCGCCTACCTCTGGATCGCGGGGTTCGTGTTCGCGTTTTTCCCGCTCTACGGTCTCGGCTTCCTCGGAATGCCGCGCCGCATGGCTGAGTATTTCAACGGCGCGTGGTTCCCGCTGACCATCGTCGCCCTCCTCGGCGCTGTGCTCATCATCGCGGCCTTCGCCTGCCTGTGCATTCAGCTTTATGTGTCGATCCGCGACCGAGAGGCCCTCGCCGTGCCGATGGGCGATCCATGGGACAGCCGGACGCTCGAATGGGCAGTCCCCGCCCCCGCGCCCGAATGGAATTTCCCCGCAACGCCCGAAGTCGAAGGTCGCGACGCCTTCGCCACTCTCAAAGAAGGCGGCTACGACCTGCGCGCGCCCGACGACGGCTACCACGATATCGAGATGCCGCGGAATTCGGCGCTCGGCCCCGTGTTGATGGTTAGCTCGACCGCGATGGCCTTCGGACTGGTGTGGTACATGTGGTGGCTCGCCGCGTTGGGGGCAGTGGTCTGTTTTGCCGCGACCGTGGCCTACGGGTTCCGGCGTGATACCCACCACATCATCAAAGCGGCCGATGTCAAAGCCGAGTGGGAGGCGTTCTGCGCCCTCGCCGACACCACGCCGCGCATCCCGCGCTCGCTGGAACAGACAACGCAGAACATGGGCCACGCCATCCCCGCGAGCGAGGAGATCATTTCATGAGCACCACTCGCCACCCTGGCCTGAACCTCGGCCCGCACCACGGAAAGGCCGACGACACCGCAGAGGTCGAGGTCTTCGGCTTTTGGGTCTTCATGATGTCCGACGCGATCATCTTCGGCCTTCTGATGGCAACCTACGTCGTGATGTCGGGCAACCTGAACGGCGGTCCGGGGCCGCGAGAGTTGTTTGAACTGCGGCCTGTGTTCATCGAGACGATGTTGCTGCTCTTCAGTTCCCTGACCTTCGGGTTCGCGCAGATCGGGATGAAGTATCACCCCCACCCTGCCCGCATGATCATCTGGCTTCTGGTGTCCATCGCGCTTGCGCTGATCTTTGTCGGAATGGAAGTGAACGATTTCATCACGATGGCTGGCAAAGGCGGCGTCCCGCAGGCGAGCGGTTTCCTTTCGTCGTTCTACGCCCTCGTCCCGCTGCACGGCATACACGTCACGGCTGCCTGCATCTGGGCCTTCGCGATCCTTGGCCAGATTGCCGTCTACGGGCTGGATGACGAGGTCAAAACGGGGATGCTGAGACTTGGTATCCTCTGGCATTTCCTCGACATCGTGTGGATCGGCATCTTCTCTATCGTCTATATCGGAGGGCTGGCATGACCGACAAAGCGGCAGAGAAGCGCAAAGAACAACTCAGCTACGCTTTCGGGTTCGGATATGCGCTGCTACTCACGGTGCCGTTGTTCGCATCGGTCGCCTTCGACTGGATCGACCGCAGCACGCTGCTCTGGATCACGGGCATCGCGGCCATCCTCCAGATCGTCGTGCATTTCCGGTTCTTCCTTCACATCCGCCTCAAGGGGCAGACAAAGGAAGACCTGCAACTCATCCTCTTCACGACACTCGTGATGGGTGTCATGGGCCTCGGCACGATCTGGGTAATTTTCAACCTGATGAGCCGGATGTAGCGCCGTTTACAGGCGCTACTACAGTAGTCCTAGTCAATCGACTGGAACGGAAACGTCGGACGCGGCCGGTGTTCGTTGGCTTGCGCGAGCACGTCCTGACACACGGCACCGTCGGTCAGCAGCATGATCTGCTGGCGCGGCAGAGTGCGAATGTCCGGGGACAGATAGCCTGACTTCACGACAAGCAGCGGATGTGCACTCAGCACGAGCCCGAGCGCTTCGAAGTCTGCGAAGTTGTGGAACGGGCGGCGTTTCTTAGAGATGACCACCGTCTGCGCCCCACTTGCGACCACGGCGCAATCCATTGCAAAGGTCACCTGATCGACGATCAACTTTACCTCCGGACCGCCGCCGCCAAGCGCTCCGCCGACCGTGACCGAAGAAGCGCCATTCAGAAGCGCCTCATACGCTGAGGGCGAGCAAATACCCGCGAACAACGCAGGCATGACTGCCGCTTGGATTGCCGCCAGAACGTCGGCACGATCCCCCACACCGCCAGCGGTCGGGTTGTCGCCGCTATCGGCCAGCACCGTCGGCAGTTCAAGCGCGGCCAATGCCTCATCCAATGACATGGAGTTCATATCGTAAGTCAGATCGTGCCGAACCGCGCGATAGCGAGCGGCAATCTCGTCCGCCTTGGCCTGTCCCGCATCGGGGTCGGTCGCAGTCACAACAGCCGCCGCAGTCGCGCGCGGGCTGTCGGCCCAGACGTAGCCGATCATCAAATTGCTATCGACAATACCCTCGTCTTCGTCGTCTAGCGGCAATTCCGCATAGAGCGACTGACACGGCTCGACAAACGTGGACGACATCTCTCCCGACACCAGCACCGGCACCGCGGACCACTTCACGCAAGGACGCGGGCCATCCAACGCATCGGCGAGGATCTTCGCAGCGCGGGCATAGGTCTCCGGCACGTCGATATGAGGAGCCGTGCGGTAGGCCGCAAAGCCATCGAGGTTTGTGGTGATCTGATCGGTGATCTGTCCGTGCAGATCGAAGGACGCCGAGATTATGCAATCCGGCCCGACGATCTGGCGGACTTCGGCGATAAACTCGCCCTCAGGATCAGTCACATCCGGCACGAACATCGCGCCGTGCATCAGCAGCAGCACGCCTTCGAGGGGTAGCGCATCGCGGAGCATCGCCATGAACTCGGCCCGTTGCGCGGCGAAACAAGCGCTCGAAACCGGACCGCCCGGCACCGAGCGTTCGTGGAACAGCGGGACAGGCGTGATGCCCCTTGCGGCGAAATCGAAGTTCGCGCGCTGGATCAGGTCGTCGCCTTCCGAGCGGGTGAAATCCTCTCTCACCTGTTCGAGCGGCGAATAGCTCGAACATTCGGTGTGGAGGCCGCCGATCGCAACGCGCTTCATAGCTGCGGCATCCTGTGCGAGAGGGCAAAGAACCGGTCACGGTCTTTGTTGTCAGGCTGCGTCCAGCCAGCCTCGGCGATAGCTGAAAGACGTGGGAAAACCATGTGGTTGAAATGGCGGTCGCCGACGATGGTTTCGGTCCAGATACCGGCCTGAACGCCGACCAGCTTTCCAGGGCCTTCGGGCAGGCCGCGGCTCGGTTCGAAATCGTAGCAGAACGCGGGCGTGCAAACACCAGCCCAGGCAGCACCGGGCTCGTTCCAGCCGTCTGCCTGTACCATATCGAGGTAATATGCCTGACCCGGGGTGGCGACGACGTCGTAGCCTTCCTTCATCAGCGCAGCAGTCGTTTCGACCTTCTGCCACGCGAACAATAGGCTGCCGTCGCGGTCCACGCCGCCGCCTTCGCCGCATTCATCCCAACCACCAAGTTGGCGGCCGCGCGCTTTCAGCATCTCGTGGATCTTGCGCATGAAATAGGCCTGCAGCTCCATCGTGCCCGAGAGCCCCTCGCGCTTTGCCAGCTCCTGCGCGGCGGGCGATTGGGACCATGTTTTCTTGTCCACCTCGTCACCGCCGACGTGGATAATCGGGGACGGGAACATCTCGCAAATCTCGTCGAGCATTTGCTCCAGCACTTCATAGGTACGAGGCAGCGCAGGGTTCAGCGCGTTGTTCGGATAACCTTGGATCGAACGGTAGCTATCGGGCGTTTCGTCCGCATCCTTGAGACCCGGAATAGCCGAGAGGAGTGCGGTGACGTGGCCCGGAATGTCGATTTCGGGCATGACGGTGATGCCAAATTCAGCGGCGCGCTCGACGACCTCGGCGACCTCGTCGAAGCTGTAGTCACCCTGCTGACCGTTGGGACCATCCGCGTATTGCGGGGCAAGTGCATTGCCACGACCGCGCTTTGCGGCGTGCTCGGCTAGTCCTTGGAACTTGCGGGACGGCAAACGCCAGCCTTCGTCGTCGGTCAGGTGCCAGTGCAGGTGGCTGAAACGGTGCCACGCAAGAATATCGACGAAGCGCAGCACCTTATCGGCACCGCGGAAATTGCGAGCCACATCGAGGTGCGCGCCCCGCCAGTCAAAACGCGGAGCGTCCTCGACCGTACCCGAAGTCGGGCGGGCAAAACGGTCGTCAGCATAGGCATGGTGCAGGATCTGCGCGATGGCGATCACGCCGTAAATACGGCCTTGGTCATCGCTATGCTCAAGCGTGATTTCGTCGGTCGCGAAAGTCAGTTTGTAGCCTTGCGCGGGCGCGTCGCCTTGCTTGACCGTAACAGCCACACCCACGACAGGAATGGCAGAGACTGGAGCCTTGGCGGACGGGAATAGACGGCGTTGGAGCTTGGCGACCGAAGCGAAAAGCGCGGCATCTTTTTCGTCAGCGGGGTAAGCGACAGCGGCCTCGCCAAAGCTGTCGACCTCGACCGAATTGGGCCAAGGCAGAAGGCCGAGCTGGCTGGTGACCTTGCCATCAGGCCAGTCTTTTAGCGGCGAAAGCTGGGTGCCTGCAGGTGCTTCAAGGTCGCCGATGGCGGCAGAGGTCGCATTGCCCTTCGCGTCTTCAATCCACGATGCCAGAACGCCTTGTGAGCGGTTCTTGGGTGGGTGGGTCAGGCCGTCGATGCGGAAGGTCAGCACCTCGCCAGCGCCGATTTCCTTGGCGTCGGGCGTCAGTTCAACGTGGTTCGCGAACTTGCGCTGGAACTTAGCGCCCGTCACCGCAACATCATCGCGAATGCGGGTCATGGAGCTGTAGCAAAGCTTTGCCAGTGCCAGCGGCTCGGTACCGGTGTTCATCAGACGGAATTCGAAAGCGCCATGTTCGGTGCCGGTGTCGTTCAGGTAGCGTTGCGCAAGAAAGAGCGTCATGCGGCCTCCAGTGGGGCGTATTTGAGGTGTTCGTCGAGAGTTATGAAGTCGGCCAATGCCGCTCCTGCGCCAATACGCTGCGGCTTCAGCCCGATAGCCGCGCGCGGCACGTCGGTTGCCATGGCAATGGCGGTTTCGAGCGGCACATCGGCCTTGCGATGAAGGTTGGCGATACTGGTGACCATGTCGATATGCGCGCCTGCCAGCGAGCCTTCGGCATTCACCAGCGCGCCATCGCGGACAAAGATTTTCTGGCCGTAGAGTACAAAATGATCCGGCCCACCGACCGTAGCCATCGCATCGGACACGAGGTAGGTCAGCCCCGCCTTGGGACGCGCGGCGAGCGCAATGCGGACCATGTCCCAATCAACGTGGATGCCATCGGCGATCAGGCCGCAGTAGCCCTCGGACAGAAGCGCGGCGGCCAGAATTCCCGGCGCGCGGGACAGCATCGGCGGCATCGCGTTGTAGATGTGGGTGAAGCAGGAGATGCCGTTGTCGAGGCCCTCGCGAGCTTGAGCGGCAGTCGCGGCAGAGTGACCCGCAGCGAGGATCGCGCCCGCAGCGACCATCCGCCCCATCAGATCGCGGTCGGCCAGTTCAGGCGCAAGCGTCAGTACAACAGTGACGCCAGCGTGGCGAAGACGCTCGACCGTACGCACGGTGGTCTCGTTCAGCGGACGGATGAACTCGGGTTTGTGGGTGCCGCGCCGCTCGATGGCGAGGTGCGGACCTTCAATATGCAGACCAAGCTGGCCAGCCTCGCCCTTGACCTCAATCGCGGCGTCAGCTGCTGCGTCAATAACTTCGGCGGTATCCGTAATGACCGTCGGAAGTATCGCGGTCGTACCGAGCGATGCGTGCGCTTTTTGCATGGTGCGCAAAGCGTCCGCCGTCGGCGAACCGTTCAGCATCACGCCGCCCCCACCGTTGACCTGAAGGTCGTGACAACCCGGCATAAAAAGAAACGGCGATTGGTCACCGCTCGCTTGGGTTTCAAAGATCCGTTTGACCTTGCCATCGGCGGTTTCAATCCCGAGCCCCGTTTTCAGGCGGCCGTCGAGAAAGGTAAACTCTGGTGTAATCAACATCACTTCGCTCCCGCGAATTCGAGCGCTGCCAGCCCTGCCCCGCGCGCGCCGGAACTGTCGCCATGCAGAGCGAGGCGGATCTTTGGCGCAGCGACATGGCCAAGGCGATGACGCTCCAGCGCGACCTCAAGCCTGCCCGTCAGGTTCGGAATTTGCGACGCCCCGCCACCGAGTACAATGCACCCCGGATCGAGCATCACCTGAATTGTATAGAGGCACTCCGCCACAATATCCGTCCAGATGTTCAGAAGGCGCTCGGCTAGGTTGGTGTCGACGACATGGAGTTCATGCGCACCGATCCGTTGGCCCGTCACATGCTCTGCGATGTTCGCGAAGCCCGTGCCGGACATGTAGTTTTCCATGCAGGCGACCTTGCCGCATCCGCAGGTAAAGACCGGAAGATTGTGACGTGTCGCAGCGCGCAGCGGCACCCCGACGTGACCGATTTCAATCGCGAGGCCGTTTTCGCGGTAGGGCAACTCTCCGTTCAAAACGTATCCGCCGCCAACGCCGGTGCCGAGGATAAGGCCCATGACCGACACTTCGCCCTGCCCTGCACCATTCATCGCTTCGGAAAACGCGAAGGCCATGCAGTCGTTGATGACGGGGATCGCAACGCCGATGCGGGTCTTTACCGCCGCCTCGATAGAGTGGCCTGTGGACGGGATGTTCGACGCGTAGCAGATGCCCGTTTCGCGGTCGATAACGCCTGGCACGCAGACACCAATGGGCAGGTCCTTCCCGCCCTGCGCGTGCAGCCACTCGATCTGGTCGACCAGCGCGTCGATCATCTCGTCAAAGCTGGACAAAGGTGTCGGCACGCGCCGCTTTTCAATCGTCGCCGTCTCGGGCCCGTCAAAGAAACGGGCCTCGATTTTGGTGCCGCCAAGGTCGATGCCGCCGCAAATCATAGCGGATACAGCTTTACGCCCGATACGACGCGGGACAAGTTCTGGCCTTGGAAAGGATCGTCGATGGGAAGGCCCAAGTCCGCCGACCACTTCACCGCCAGCACCTGCGCGAGCAGAACGAAGAGCACGCTATCAACCCGTGGATCGCCGGTGCCTTTGATGTAGAAATCACCACCTCGCCCGAGTGTCTTCACGGGGATATCGGGGAACTGGCGGCGAATTTCCTCAGCGATATCAGTGTCGTACTGGCGCACATATGCGTCGGGGTGCAACATCACGTAGACCTGCGTCGACCCATCCACGCCCGCCTTGGGACCGTGACGATAGCCAAGCGTGCTGTCCCACTGGGTCATCGTCTTGCCCGCGGTCAGCTCCAGCACCTTAAGCGCACTTTCACGCGCCACGCCCGTCAGCGCACCCGCACCAAGGAATACAGCGCGTTCAGGGCGGGCAACCGACATGGCGTCCGCTTTGAAGATCAGGCGTTCGGCCTCATTGGCCAGTTTCTCTATGTCGCCGCAATCCAACACGCCGAGGCAGGCGAGCGCTGTCATCGTCATCGTAGTAAAGCTCGACGTCATGGCAAAGCCACTGTCGTGCGTCGCTTCGGGCAACACGATCACGCGCTGGTTCGCGGCCGGACGGGTCGCAAGGGCGCTTTCGCCATTGCAAGTGATGTTCAGGCGGGCAATGTCAGGACGTTGCGCGTCGAGCAGATCGAGCATTCCGATGGTCTCGGAGCTATTGCCGGAACGCCCGAACTGGATCGCAAGGATTTTGCCAGTCGCCGACAGATAATCCTGCGGGCAGCCGACCAAATCAGTCGTCGGGACAGCGCGGACTTTGGCGGTGCCGCGCGCGATGATCTCACCGATGAATGCGGACGTTCCCGCGCCTGACACCCAGATTTCATCGAAATTTTCGGCGGCGATCCATGCCTGCACTTCAGCGGATTTCTCGGACAGAGGCTCGGCCCACGCGCGCCAGATCGCTGGCTGGGCAGCAATTTCGCCCCAAGTGGCCGAGGTTTTGTAATCGGTCATGACGTCAACTTTATTTTCAGGAAACGAGGATAACTTCGAGCCCGCGCTGACGCAGCGCCGCGACGTTCGGATCGTCGTCAGGCAGGTCGGTCACGAGGGTCGAAACGCAAGGAATGTCGCAAATCTTGTGAAGTGCGGGCTTTGAAAACTTGGTGCTGTCGGCCAGCACGATGACACGGGCGGCGGCATCGACCATTGCGCGGTTGTGGGCAGCTTCGTCCTCGCGGAACGTTGACAGGCCCAGCTGAGCATCGACAGAGTCGGCACCCATGACGAAGGTGTCGAAGCGGTATTCTTTCAGCGAATCCTCGACGAGGCGGCCAGTAAGCGACAGCGCATTCGGACGGATACGCCCGCCGGTCAGCATCACCGTATGATGGCGATGCTGCATCGCGTTTTGCGCCACCACCAGACCGGTCGTCATGATGGTCAGCGGCTCCAGTTCGCCCAGCGCACCAGCAAAGAATTCAGCGGTAGAGCCGTTGTCGATCAGGATCGCCGCGTCCCCTTCGACCAGCGGCACGGCACGTTCGGCAATCTTCTGTTTCTGGGTCAGGTTGGTGCGGCGACGGTCGACGGCGAGAGGTTCGACAAACCCCGCCCCCCGCGGCTGACGCGCGAGAGAAAGAGCAAGCTCGATCCGGAAATCGGAGAGCCCAGCAAAGCCGAAGTGGCGACAGAATCGGATGAGTGTCGGCTCCGACGTTCCGATCTCTGCGCAGATATCCTTTGAAGTATTGCGAATGAAACGCTCCGTATCGGAGAGCGCCAGATCGCCGATGGCACGCAGCTTCGTCGTGAGTGAGGGCAGCTCTGCCCTGATCT
Source organism: Marivivens aquimaris (assembly GCF_015220045.1). Taxonomy (NCBI): domain Bacteria; kingdom Pseudomonadati; phylum Pseudomonadota; class Alphaproteobacteria; order Rhodobacterales; family Paracoccaceae; genus Marivivens; species Marivivens aquimaris. The sequence goes on from NZ_JADBGB010000001.1 coordinate 1,829,983, forward strand.
CCGACATGAGGTCACGTTTTTCGCTCATTAAGCCGCCCTTTAGCCAAGATGCGGATTTAGAATTGCTGAAACCATTCTTTATGTCAAACCAATATGTCGGTCGTAAAAATTTTAGTTGAACAAAAATAATTCTTGAAACGAGTCGCAAAACTTGCTCGTAGTTGTGCAACCAATGGGAGTCACCATGTACCGCGTTGCACTGGAAGTTTGTATCGATACGCCCGACGGCATTGCCGCCGCGATGGGTGCTGATCGCATCGAGCTGTGCTCTTCGCTGGCGCTTGGTGGCCTCACCCCTGGCGTCGGTCTTGTCGCCAGCGCGATTGCCCAAGGCGCCGAGGTTCACGCTATGGTACGGCCCCGCGCAGGTGATTTCTTCTTCAGCGCTGCTGACATCGACGCGTGCCTCGCCGACATCGCGTTTCTGCGCACCGCAGGCGTCAAAGGCATCGTCATCGGTGCGGCGAATGAAGACGGCACTATCAATGAAGCGGCCATTGCAGAGATGGTGGCCGAGGCAGGAAACCTCGACGTGATACTCCACCGCGTGGTCGACATTTCGCCTGATCCCGTTGCGTGCGTCAATGTTGCAAAACGACATAAAATAAAGCGTATCCTGACATCCGGCGGCGCGTCCAGCGTCCGTGAAGGCCTCCCCGTCATCAAACGAATGATCGCCGCCTCCGAAGGCGTAGAGATCATGGCTGGCGGTGGACTGACAATCGCTGACGTGGAGCCGCTCATCGACGCGGGCATCCACGCGGTCCATTCCTCCTGCGGCACGGATATCGCGGCCAAGGGCGCGGTCGGACGCATCGGACTCAATGCCACCCAGCGAATGACCGATGCCGGAAAAGTCGCGACTTTGAAGGCAGCTATCCACCGGAAAGTGACAGCATGAAGTACGGCATTATCGGCCTTGGCCACAGGCTCGCCCATCTGGTTCGGTGCTTTGCCGCAGCCGATCAGAGCATTGAATGGGTGGCCGTTGCAGACCCAGATGACGTGCGTATGCCGGTGTTCGAGCCACTGGACGCAGCGCCGATCCGCTATGATAGCCCAGCACAAATGCTGGCGGAGCATGATCTGGATGTGATCATGATCGGATCGCCCAATCACCTGCACCTCGAACACCTTGAATTAGCGCTCAAATCGAACGCGAAATTCATCTTTGCCGAAAAGCCTGTCGTCACGAATATCGAAGAGACGATGGCGCTGGCCGAGTTGATGGCAGCGCATGATGGCGTCCGCCGCATCCTCGTTGGCATGGTGCTGCGCTACTCCCCGCTCTATCGCGCGCTGACCGACGCGAGCCGCCAGCACCTTGGCGAGATCATGTCCATCGAGGCCGCCGAGCACATCGCACCCTACCACGGCAGCTTCTTCATGCGCGACTGGCGCCGCGATACCGCGATGTCGGGCGGCTTCATGCTGGAAAAGTGCTGCCACGACCTCGACCTTTATCAAGGTCTCGTCGGCGCACGTCCGATGGAGGTCGCCTCGTTCGGTGGGCGCAAGAAATACCTGCCCGAACGCCGTGTCGATGCTGACTATCTGTCAAAGATGAGCCCTCGTTGGGGCGGAGTGAACGATGCCTTCGGCGGCACGGGCGATATCATCGATTACCAGACAGCGATCGTGAACTACGCGAACGGCGCGACGCTGGCGTTCCACACCAACCTCAACGTGCCCGACGAATACCGCCGTTTCATGGTGGCAGGCGTCGACGGTCAGGCCGAGGGCGATTTCCTCCGCAATTACCTGCACGTGACCCTCTCTGACACTGGTGAGCGGATCATCGACAGCACTCCAGGCGACGCGACGAACGACGGGCACTACGGCGCGGATGATGCGATGGCGGTGGATATCGTCGCCCACATCAACGGCACTCTGGACCAGCTTCCGCTCAGCGTCATTGACGCGCTGGAAGCTGGCGTCACCGCGATGGCGATGGACCTGTCGCGCAACGAAAAACGAATGATCGATCTGGCTCCGGTCTGGGACGATTTCGACAAGGCTCTGGCGGGCAACGCATGAAAAAGATCGACTATTTTCCCTACCTTCTCCTGATACCGGCGTTTGCGCTGACGGTGACGATCGTGGCTTGGCCACTGTTCGAAACCTTCCGCCTGTCGTTCACCAACGCCTCGATGAGGCCATCGTGGAAATACGTCGGCATCGACAACTACGTCGAGATTTTCGAGGACGACTTCTGGGAGGTTATCCGCCTCACCTTCCTTTGGATGACCTGTTCGGTCGCGCTTAAGATCATCTGCGGAACGTTTGGCGCGGTTCTGCTGAACGCCGCCATTCCGGGCCGCGCGCTGTTCCGCGTACTCATCATGCCGCCGTGGATCGTGCCGATTGCTGTGGGCGTGTTCATCTGGGCTTGGATGTATAACGGCCAGTTCGGCATGATTTCGGGCGTGATGCAGCGCCTCGGCTTGATCGACGGACCGCTGGAATTCCTCGCCTTCGGCAACACCGCATTCCTCGCAACGGTCATCACCGACGTCTGGATCGGCACGCCGATGGTCGCGCTCTACCTGCTGGCCGCGATGCAATCCATTCCCACGGAATTGCACGAAGCCGCTTGGACCGACGGCGCATCGCGCTTCTACCGCTTCCGCCGGATCACGCTGCCGCTGATCGCACCTGCGATGGCAACGATGGCCCTGCTGTCCGCGATCTGGACCTTCAATAGCTTCGACATCATCTGGATCCTGACCGAAGGCGGCCCGCGCGGCTCGACCACGACGATGATCATCGACACCTATAAGACCGCGATCAGCCGCTTCCGCTACGGCGAAGGTGCCGCCCGAGCCGTGATGATCCTGATCTGCCTTTCGGCCTTCGCCGGAGTTTACCTCGCGCTGCTGTCGCGACTGAGCAAGCGGGGGACTGCCTGATGCTGAACAAATACACGTGGTGGGAACTGGTCCTGCTGTACCTCGGCGTTGCTGTCTTCCTGCTGTTCGTCCTCGCGCCCTTCGCCGAAGCTTTCGCGGTCTCGCTCCGCCCGCTCGATGGTCTGTTCAACATTCCTTACGAGTTCATCACCGATGACATGACGTTCGAGAACTATTCGATCATGTGGAAATCGGTGCCGAACCTCGCGCTCTATATCTGGAACAGTTTCTTCATCGCGTGCTGCGTGACGATCCTCGCCCTGATCTGCATCATCCCCGCCGCCTATTCCTTCGGTCGCTTCACTTACCGTGGACGTGACGGGCTGCTGGCGATGTTCCTCGGCATCAACATGGTCGGTGCCGCAGTGCTCATCATTCCGCTCTACAAGCTGATGCTGGCGCTCGGACTTCTGAATACCTACTGGTCGATGATTATCCCTGGTGCAGCGTTCTGCGTACCGACCGGTATCTTCCTGATGCGCAGCTATTTCCTGCGTATCCCCAAAGAGCTTGAAGAAGCCGCCTACGTCGACGGTGCTTCGCGTCTCTACACCCTATGGCGCGTCATCCTCCCGGTCGCGCTTCCCGGCATCATGGTTGTGACCATTGCCACTTTCATTACCGCCTATGCGCAGCAGTTCCTGTTTGCCCTCACCTTCAACTCGAAGGACGCCTACAAGCCGCTGCCCGTGGGACTCTACGATTTCTTCGGCCACCAGACCGTTCACTGGAACGAACTGATGGCTGCAAGTCTGGTCGGCATCTCTCCGGTGTTGATCCTTTACGTCTTCCTACAACGCTACATCGTCGCCGGGTTGACCTCCGGCGCGGTGAAGGAGTGACGAAAAATCATGGTCCAACAAGGGAATATAACAATGAAAGCCAAGGCACTATTTCTTGCTACGACTGCGGTTCTGGGGTTTGCCTCCGCTGCCGCTGCACAGACTGAAATCCACCTGATCAACTGTGGCGCTGCTGCCGACCCGCAGAACCCGCTTCAGGAAGAACATGCGAAAGCATGGGAAGCCGAAAACCCCGATTACTCGGTCGTCTTCGAGTATGTTCCGTGGGGTTCGTGCCAGGAACGCGCCATCACCCTTGCTTCGGCTGGTGACCCCGTTGCTGCGTCCTACATGGGTTCGCGCGTGCTCAAGCAGCTCGCAGAAAGCGACCTGATCATCCCGTTCGACCTGACCGAAGAAGAACTCGGCACCTATGAAGACTCCGTTCTGTCGACCGTCATGTTCGACGGCGAAGTCTGGGGCCTGCCGCGCGCCTTCTCGACCAAGGCACTCTACTGGAACAAGGGTCTCTTCGAAGAAGCCGGCCTCGATATGCCGGACGGCCCGCAGACTTGGGAAGACGTCGTGACCGCTGCCAAAGCGATCACCGAAAACACCGACGCTGCCGGCATCGGCCTTCCCGCTGCCGACTTCGACAACACCATGCACGAGTGGTTGAACTGGCTCTACTCGAACGGCGGTGAAGTCATCAACGCAGACGGCGAGATCGTGTTCGACTCTCCCGAGGTCGTCGAAGCCCTCCAGCTCTACGCTGATCTGGCCGACTACACCGAAGAAGGTCCGCTGGCATACGACCGCGGCAAGCTCGAGCCGCTCTTCGCTGAAGAAGCTATCGGCATGTACACCAACGGTGGTTGGGGTCGTAACACCGCAGGCGACATCGACTACGGCATCACGCTGATCCCGTCGGGCCCGTCGGGCGACCACGGCACCCTGCTGATCACCGACAGCCTTGTCGTGTTCAAAGGTTCGGGCGTCGAAGAAGCGACTCTCGACCTGATCACCTACATGACCGCTCCGGAACAGCAGTCGGCATTCGACATCGCCGGTGGTTGGACCCCGATCCGCCAGACCATGGATACCGAGAACCTCGTTGCCGAAGACCCGTCGTGGGAGCCGTTCGTCGTCTCCGTTCCGACCGGTGGCCCCGAGCCGCTTCTCTATGACTACGTCGCTATGCAGGACGTGATCAACGAAGCCATCCAGTCGGTCCTGACCGGTGAAGTATCGGCAGAAGAAGCCGCTGCCGAAGCCCAGTCGGAACTCGAAGATCTGAACGAGTAAGCCACTATCGGAGGCGGCACCACGCCGCCTCCCCCACCCCATTTACAGGACTGCGATATGGGCCAACTTTCGCTGCGTGCGGTGACGAAGAGCTTCGACAAGGCCGAAGTCATCAAACCGACCAATCTGGACATCAACGAAGGCGAGTTCGTTGTCTTTGTCGGACCTTCGGGCTGCGGCAAATCGACAATGCTGCGCATGATCGCGGGCCTGGAAGAGATCACCAGCGGCGAGATCGTCATTGACGACAAGGTGGTCAACAACCTCGCGCCCGTCAAACGCGGCATCTCGATGGTGTTCCAGTCCTACGCTCTCTACCCGCATATGTCGGTCTACGAGAACATCGCCTTCCCGCTCCGCGTTGCCCGCACGCCCCAAGCCGACGTCGACCGTCTGGTGAGCCGCGCCGCCGACGTGCTGAAGCTGAACGAGCGCCTGAAGCACAAACCGGGCGAACTGTCCGGCGGCCAACGCCAACGTGTCGCAATCGGCCGCGCAATCGTACGCGAACCCAAGGTTTTCCTTTTTGACGAGCCGCTGTCGAACCTCGACGCCGCGCTCCGCGCCGAGATGCGCGTCGAGCTCAAGCGTCTGCACGGCCAGCTCAAGAACACCATGATCTACGTCACCCACGACCAGATCGAAGCCATGACCATGGCCGACAAGATCGTCGTGCTGCGTGACGGCGTCATTGAACAATGCGGTAGCCCGCTGGAGCTATACCACAAGCCGCAGAACAAATTCGTTGCCGGGTTCATCGGAAATCCGAACATGAACTTCCTGCCTGCCACGATCACTGCGATCTCTCCCGCGAGCGTGACGGTCAAGCTGAACGACGGCAACGAATGCACCCTCCCCGTTTCGGGCGACTGCAAGATCGGTGACGAGGTCAGCGTGGGCGTCCGCCCTGCCGACTTCCATTCGGGCGGCAATATCAAGGTCATTCCTGACGTGGTCGAACGGCTCGGCAACGAAACCGTCGTCTATGCCAACACCCTTTCGGGCGAGCCAGTGTGCATCGTCACCGGCGGCATGGTCACGATGGCGGGCGGCAAGGAAATCGCCGTCGGCTTCGAAGGCCACAACGCGCATCTGTTCCGCGCGGACGGCAGCGCTTTCGAGCGCAACGTGAACCTTAACGAGTTGGAATTGACGGCCTGATATGCGCCTGCACGTTCACCCCACGCCCGAAGCAGCAGCGACCGAGGCCGCAAACCTCATCGCTGCGCAGGTCACGGACAAACCGTCATCGGTCCTCGGGCTGGCGACCGGCGGCACGATGGAGCCGGTCTATGCGCTGTTGCGTCAGAAACATGATAGCGGTCTGAGCTTTGCTGACGCGGTGACCTTCAACCTCGATGAATACGTCGGGCTGAGCGGCGATCACCCGCAGAGCTACCGCCGCTACATGCAGCACCATTTCTTTGATCACGTCGACATTTGCCAAAGCTCTGCTTACCTGCCGCGCGGGGATATCTCGCCCGAAGAAGCTTCCGAAGAATACGAGGCGCTCTTGCAGAAGTTTGGTCCAATTGACCTGCAACTACTGGGTCTTGGTCGGAACGGTCATATTGGGTTCAACGAACCGCTGAGTTCTCTGGCGTCCCGCACTCGCGAGAAGTCCCTGACCAAAAGCACGCTAGAAGCAAACAGCCGCTTCTTCAACGAAGGCGAGCGCCAGCCGACGACCGCCATCACCATGGGTATCGCGTCAATTATGGATGCCAAGCGCATTATCGTCCTTGCGGTCGGTGACGGCAAAGCCGACGCAGTGGCCGCCATGATCGAAGGTCCGGTCACCAGCATGTGCCCTGGTTCGATCCTGCAAATGCACGCTCAGGTCACGGTGATCGTGGACGAAGCCGCCGCTGCAAAACTCACAATGAGAGAATACGCTTAATTTCGGGTGGTGCCGCGGATCTGCGGCACTGGCTCGATCTTGATGCTACGGATCGGCGTGGTCGGGTCTTCGATCGCGCTGATCAACTCGTTCACCGCAGCCGACACCATCTGGTTCAGCGGCTGGCGGATTGTCGTCAGGTTATAGCTCGGCCAGCGCGATTGCTGCGTGTCGTCAAAACCGATGACCGCAACATCCTCGGGAATTCTTAGACCGAGCTCATGACGGATCACATCCATCGCGGCAAAGGCCATGTGATCATCAGCCACAAACAGGGCGTCGGGCTTATCTTCGACATCGAACAAGGTGCGCGCAGCCTCGACAGCTTCGGCATAATCGTAGTTACCCGAAGCGCGCGAGTGCAGGCTTTGACCCGCCGCGTTCAGCGCGTCGACGAAGCCCTTTTCACGGTCGATCTGCGTCTTCGCGTCGTCGAAACCGGCGAGATGGGCGATTTTCTTGTGGTCGGATTTCAGGAAAATCTCCGCCGCCATCTGGCCGCCACGGTAGTTTTCACTGGTGACAGAACGCAGGTCATCGCGCTTCTGATCGCGGTTGAACAGCATGACGGGGATGGACAGATCGCGGCATCGCTCGGCCAGTACCGAGGACACCGAAACCGATACCATGATGATGCCGTCGACGCGGTAATCGAGGATTTGCTGCACGACCGGCTCGACATCGCCAACGGTGTTGGACGCCATGAAGAGCAGGACGTGGTAGCCGTTTTCCTGCAAAGCGATCGACAGTTTCTCGACCGCCTCGGGGTAGAAGCTGTTTTCCAGATAGTAGACGACCAGACCGATGATGCGGCTTTTGCCGGTGATCAACGATCTGGCCAAGACGTTCGGGCGGTAGCCCAATTCGTCAGCGGCGACGCGGATTTTCTCGGCCATTTTGGCAGAGACCGACGCCCCCGGAGTGAAATAGCGCGAAACGGCCGACTGGCTGACGCCAGCTTTGCGGGCCACATCTACGGATGTCACTGATTTCGCGCTAGCCATTCACTTACTCGCCTTTGTGTCAGGTGGTATTTATCGGCGTGAACGGCCGATGTCATTAATCCAGAATGATACGTTTACCCGTTTTACTATCAAACAGGTGGCAAGTTTCTACCGGAATTGTTGCATGGATCATCTCGCCGATCTCGGCGCGGAAGTCTTTTGCAGCCTTGAGGTTCACCAGCGTCTCGCCCACGTGGACGGCGACCATGGATGCCTCACCCAACAGTTCCAGCGCGAAGGCCGGAGCGTTCAGGTGCGACGGCTGATCCGAAAGTGTCACGTCCTCTGCACGGAAACCGAGGATGATCTTGCCCGACAGGTGCGTCGGCAGACCGGCGAGGGTCAGATTCTCGGCCGTGAAGACACCACCGTTGATCTCGCCTTCGACGAGGTTCATCGCAGGCGAACCTATGAAGCTGGCCACGAAGGTATTCGCCGGATTGTCGTAGATCTCGGTCGGGGTGGCGACCTGCTGGACGACACCGTCGCTCATGACGACAACGCGGTCGGCGAGCGTCATGGCTTCGATCTGGTCGTGGGTGACGTAAATCGTGGTGACTTGCAGCTTGTGCTGGAGGTTCTTGATCTCTGCACGGGTCGAGACGCGCAGCTTGGCGTCGAGGTTCGACAGCGGTTCGTCCATGAGGAACACGTTCGGTTCGCGAACCAGCGAACGGGCAAGTGCCACACGCTGACGCTGACCACCCGAAAGTTCTGCCGGACGACGATCCAGAAGGTTACCGAGGTTCACCATGTCGGCTGCGCGCATGACGCGGTCGTGGTGTTCGGCTTTCGGGATCTTACGAACTTTCAGCGGGAAGCGGATGTTCTCGTAGACGGTCATGTTCGGGTAGAGGCCGTAGGACTGGAACACCATGGAGATGTCGCGGTCCTTCGGTTCAAGGTTGTTTACAACCTTTCCGCCGATGATGATCTCGCCGTCGGTCACGTCTTCGAGGCCAGCGATCATACGCATGGTGGTCGACTTACCGCAGCCCGACGGCCCGAGGAGAACGAGGAATTCCTTGTCTGCAATCTCCAGGTCGAAATTGTCGACACCGACGACATCGCCCCAGCGTTTGCAGACGTTCTTGAGATGGATTTCTGCCATGGGATTACCCTTTGACTGCGCCGGCGGTTAGGCCGCTGACGATCTGGCGTTGGAAGAACATCACGAGGATGAAGAGCGGAACGGTAGCCGAAACCACGGCGGCAACCGCGTACATGATCATGCCTTCGCTCTGGATTGTGCCCATGAAGGAGTTGATCTTGGGGACCATCGTCTGGTTGTCCTGATTGAGGAGCATACCGGTGACAGCAAAGTCGTTGTAAGCGAGCAGGAAGCTGAACAGACCCGTTGTAATCACACCCGGCCACATGACAGGCATGATGACCCAGCGGAACGCCTGGAAACGGGTGCAACCGTCAACCATGGCGGACTCGTCGAGGTCTTTCGGGATCGACATGAAGAAGCTGTGCAGCATCCAGATGGTGAACGGCTGGTTGATCGCCACAAGCACGATGATCGCGGTCGGCAGATAGCCCCAGATGTTCATTTCGAAGAACGGCAGCAGGTAACCCGAAACGAGCGTGATGTGCGGCATTGCGCGGAAGAACAGCGCCGCCATCAGGATCCAGAAGGTGTACTTGCGGGTCGAGCGGGACAGCGCGTAACCACCCAGCGTGCCGAACACGAGGCTGATCGTGGTCACGCAGACGGTCACGATGGCCGTGTTGATGACCGACCGCCAGAATTCGCGCTCGATCCACGCACCGCGGTAACCGTCCATGGTGAAGGCGCCGCCGGTCTGGCGTTCGGTGGCCGGTCCAAAGATCGCGTTGAGGAAGTTCTCGCGGCTGAAGAAGTCGGCCTGCACTTTGAACGATCCCCAGACAGTCCAGAAGAACGGGAAGGCCGCAAGGATGAGCCAGAGGATCAGGATCACCGTCGTAACGATCATCAGTCCTTTGCTCTGGCGGAGTGCGTTAGTGTCGTGCATCAGCGGGCCCTCCGCGAGAAGTCACGCCATGTGCGGATCAGCACGGGCGTCAGGATGATAAGTACGCCGATCATGGTCAGCACCGAAGTTGCCGCAGCCGAACCGTAAAGCTGGTCTACCTGACCGCTGAGGTCGTTGTAGATCGCCCAGGACAGCGAGGTTGCGTGCGCTTCGGAAGAGAAACCGACGATCGGTTCGAAGACGCGGAAGTTATCCATGAGCAGCACGAGGCCAACGAAGGTCGCCAGCGGCACGAGGTGCGGGATCACGACATAGCGGATGCGTTCCCAGCGGTTTGCGCCGTCGATCATCGCACTTTCCAGCGTGTCGGTCGGCAGCGTCTGGAGACCCGCGTAGAACACAACAAAGCAGAACGGTGCCATGTGCCAAGTACCGTAAATGATGAGCACCATCCACATCAGAGCCGGCGACGCTTTGAGCGACAGCTCGGGGTCGTCGAAGATGTACTGGAGGCTCGCGCCGATCACACCGTCGGAGTTGATCATCCAGAACAGGATGAGCGAGCCGATCAGCGGGGTCACGATGTAGGGCAGCAGCGACAGGAAGATCACCGGCCCTTTGACCACTTTCGGGATTGCATTGACCCCTAGCGCGATGAGGAAACCGAATATCATACAGAGCGGCGTCACAAGGAATGTGTAGACCAGCGTGAAGCTCAGCGCCTTGTAAAACGGGAGGTTATAGATCTGGGCGACGATGTCACCAAATCCGTCGTTGTCGGCAAAGATCGCCTTGAGCTCGTCCACAGCGAGGTGGGCGCGGTTGAAATAGGTCCCGAGGCCGTTAAATTTGCCGAGCGGTTGTTCTGCCTTCATTTCGGCAGTGGCTTCGGCATCAACACGGGTTTCGGTCGTACAACCGAACGGACCACAGTTCTCAACTTCGATCAGGACGCGGTCGTGCTCCACATAAAGGGACTGAACGACCACCGACACGATGGGAATGGCGATGAACAGGATCATCGCGACCACGGACGGGAAAATAAAGGCGATAAAATCGCGATGTCGCATGGAGTGCTTCCGAAATAGAGGTGTCCCCGACTAGGTCGGGGACACGGGAGGTGCGACAGGCTTAGTTCAGAAAACCAGCCTCGGTCGCGGCTGCACGGTAGGCGGCTTCTACGTCAGACAGTGCCTGCTCTGCGCCTTCGGAACCCTGCATGAACTCAGCCAGTTCGGCACCCAGTGCGGTGTGCAGAAGGCCCATGTAGGGGGTCATCGGGTAAGCGCGAGCACCTTCGGCAGCAGTGCCGAGAACGCCGTTTGCGCTTGCCGGAGCGTCGAAGTCTTTCATCAGCCAGGTTGCGCCAGTCGGGTTCGCCTGAGCGACTTCCGGACGTGCGCCGTAGACCATGGCCTGGAACGAAGCAGCGGCATCTTCATCCGAGATGTTCTTGGCGATGGTGAAACCATCCCACCACAGAGCCGCAGCCGGGGTCGAACCACCACCGACGAACGGAGCCGGAGCGAGTACAGTTGCTTCGCCGATTTCCGGTGCCGGGCCTTCGGGATCGATGTGACCGTTCACCATCGAACCCCACTGGTTCATGATGGCAACTTCGTCAGCCAGATACAGCGCCTTCATTTCGTTGGCGTCGTAGGTCATGTATTCCGGCGACATGTACTCGGTCAGCGCCTTCATCATTTCCAGCGTCTTCATGCCGGTTTCGTTGTTGATCGACGGCTCTGCCGAACCTGCCTCGAAGAAGTCGCCGCCCATGCCGAGGTACATGTTCACGAATTCCGCAGCGAGGTTCCAACCCGGAAGGTCAGCAGCTGCGAGCGGGTATTCCATAATGCCCTTTTCGCGCAGAACCTTGGCAGCTTCGAGGATCTCTTCGTAGGAGGTCGGCGCTTCGATGCCGGCTTCTTCGAGGATGTCCGAACGCATGAACAGGTGCTGGGCGTTGCCCATGAACGCGATCGCCATGACTTTGCCGTCAACGCGGATCAGCTGGCTTTCCTGAAGGCTGTCGCCGTACTCAGCGACAAGATCGTCCAGCGGACGGATCAGGTCGTCGTTCAGCAGCGGAACGATCGAGTTGTTGGCGACCAGAGCAACAGTGTATTGGGCCGGATCGATGGTCAGTGCCGGAACCTGAAGCGACTTGTGCTCCGAGGTCATGTTGGCTTCAACCGAAACGGTGTCCGAAGCGCAGGTCTTGGCTTCGTCGATTACGATGCCGAGCGCGTCGAAGTCGTTGGCAAGAATGCGGACCGAACCGCTTTCGATGCCGCAGTCAGCGAATGCAGCGCCGGTGCCGAGGACGAGAGCGGCGATGCTGGCCGCAGTCGTTTTCATCATCATCATGTCTTTCCTCTCCGTTATTACGCCCGCGTTGCTTTGCGCGCGGATCGTATGTGTGACGGAGCGGGACAATCCCGCTCCGGTCATTCTGTTAGGCAAGTGCCTCTTCTGCCGAAGGCTTGTCTGCCAGTTGTGCCAGTTTGATCTGAACGAGCATCGACAGCTCGTCGTAGACCGTCCACTCGTCGACGATCTTGCCGTCCTTGAAGTGGAAGTGGGACATGCCCATAACCTGAACCCGCTTGCCGGTCGGATCGCCGAAGCTTTCCAGTCCGCCGAAGCCGAGGTGATGACCTTCCATCACCCAACGCACCGCAACCTTGGTGCCGCCCTCGATGTCCGGAACCGAGCAGATGTGCTGCGGCGAATAGACGGCATCAGGCAGGGCACCAACGAGGCCGATGATCTGATGCGTTACAGCGTTGATGCCGTAAAGCTCTTTCATCAGCGGGCCGTGGTACATACAGGTCGGCGCATAGTTGCGGCGGATTTCACCGAACATTTTGCGGTTATAGATCGCGTGGAGCATTTCCAGCGTCTTGCGCTCAAGCTCGTTGTTCGCAATCGAGGTGTCGACGCTTTCGGCGACCGGATATTGACCGAGCATCAGACCGTTTTCACCGATATCGAGGCTCTTGAGGCCCTGCGACAGCTTCGATGCAGCAACCTTTTCAGCGTAGCCGTGCGGGTCGATGCCGAGCTGCTGGATGATCGCCATCTGGTCCGAAACAACCCACTCGCGGTAGATCTTGTTACGCAGGATCATGCAGTCGGCAACGGTGCGCGACACGAACGGTCGACCGTTCGCTTTGCCGTAGTGGCCGTTTTGGGTGTAACGGCCGGTGCCGGTGACGAGGTGCGAAGTGTAGAAACCGTTCTTGTCGTCACCGTTCCAGATAACCGAAGTCGCGAGACCGCGACGTTCCGGCAGGCTGACGAGGCGCTGGATGGTGTCGCGGACAACATCCTCGCGGTTGTACATCGTACCCATGGTCCCGTAGAGAACGCAGTTATGAGTGTAATGGGTGTAGATCAGACCAACGTCACGCTCGTCCCAAATCTTGTGCGTGCAGCGGATAATGTAATCGACAATATCCGAGTAACAGTCGTCGAAACCTTCCATCGAGTGAGCTCGCTGGCGGGTCTCCGGCACGAGGTCTACAAAGTCGTTGGTTTCGACCTGCATGACCTGCGGCACTTTTGCCGAAGCCGAGACCTTCTTATCGGCCACCGGGGTGGTGTCCTGATTTCCCATTTGTTTGTTCCAATCTTCTTAAAGACGTCGCAAAAATGTATTTTGCATACCTATTCACAGCATCGTTGACTGAAACTCGGAATCGATCAACAAGAAAATGCATACTTATGCAAAACTGATCACAGAACTCCTGTTCGCCATGCTAAAACAAAGCACTCCGGTTGTCAGGCTTACTCGATGAATAGGTATGCAAAATTGAAGAAAAACAGCGAAATAGTGCGGCGATGACCTCTGACAACATGACATTTGACCAGTTCCGGCAACGACTTGAAAGTTTGGGCATAGTCGCCCCTGCTGACGACCTGAAGCCCGCCTATGAAGCAGGCAAGGCGCTCCGCGAGAATGCGAATCGCATCATTGGAAAAGGTGACGCCGATGTCCGTTCTTGATCTCCCGCTCCGCGAGCAGGCCGCGCTGTTACAATCCGGTGAGGTTACAGCAGCAGAACTGTGGTCACTGACCATGGATCGCATCAAAGCGCGCGATGGAAAACTGCGGTCCTTTGTATACCTTTCGGACGGCGAGACACCTGCCGAGGGGCCGCTTTCCGGGCTGCCAATCGCGGTCAAAGACATCATCGACGTGGCCGGAATGCCGACCCGTTGCGGCTCTCACGCGCATGACGCGACGCCCGCCGAGAAGGACGCACCTGTCGTCGCAACTCTGCGTGCACTCGGCATGGTGCCCGTCGGTAAGGTCGCGACTTATGAATACGCGCTGACCGGCCCCGCTTACGACCAACCCAACCCGCCTGCCCGCAATCCGTGGAGCGAGGCGCACATCACGGGCGGTTCGTCCTCGGGCTCCGCGGCTGCGGTCGCGGGCGGGCTGGTTCGCGCCGCGCTGGGGACCGACACGGGTGGTTCCGTTCGTTCTCCGGCGTCCTACAGCGGCTGCGTTGGCCTGAAGCCGACCCACGGCGCGGTCTCTGATGAAGGCGTCTTCCCGCTATCGCAAAGCCTCGACGTGGTTGGCCCGTTGGCTGCGTCTGTCGACGACGCGGCGTTCGTGTACGACGCGATGACAGGGCGGGACATCTCTGCCGAGCTCGGCAAAGACATCAAGGGGCTGCGCATTGGCTACGCCCGCGACTGGTTCGTGAACGATCCCGCCTGCGAGCAATACGTCATCGACGCGATGGATGACGCGGCGGGGATGCTCTCGCAACTTGGAGCCGTGATCGAACTGATCACCCTGCCCGGCTATGCCCCGATGGAGGTCATGGGCTGCGTGCAGATCCAGGCCGAGGCGTGGGACAATCACAAGGCGGGCCTTGCCGAGTCTTATGACCGCTACGGCGTCGATGCGCGTCGCAACTTGCTGTCCGGTGCGATGCTGGACGATGCGACGATCAAAGCGGCTTTCGACTTTGCAGCCGACCTACGAAGGACCTTCGATGAGGCGCTCGAACCATTCGCCGCACTGCTCACGCCGACAACCCTATCGACCGCGCCAGCCTTCGCGGATTTCGAGGACGGGCCCGTCTGGACTGCCATGCGCACCCTGCCCTTCAACATGACGGGCCATCCGGCCATATCTGTCCCTTGCGGCTTTGCGAACGGATTGCCGCTCGGCATGCAGCTTGTCGGTAGATATGGCGACGAAGGCATAATCTGCCGCATCGCTCACGCATTCGAGCAGGCTACAAACCACACGGCCCGCCCTGCATTGCAGGACGGGCCGCTGGAAATCACTGACTGAGGACATCAGTCCTGCATGCGGTCCAGTCGCAGCTGGGCCGCACGGCGGTGACCTTCGAGCGTTTCGCTGGCGGACTGACGCGCTGCCGGCGGTGCAACCTGACGGACACCTTCTTCGCTGAGCCACTGGTGGGTACAGGTCTTGATGTAAGTGCCGACCCACAGACCGCCCGTGTAGCGACCCGCGCCCATGGTCGGCAGGGTGTGGTTGGTGCCGCAGCACTTATCCGAATAGACGACGCTCGAGTTGGTGCCGATGAACAGCGAGCCGTAGTGCTTGAGCTTCTTCGCAAATGCCTTGGCGTCGAGCGTGTGAACTTGCAGGTGCTCGGCGGCTACGATGTCGGAATAGGCGATCATGGACTCTTCGTCGGGGCAGAAGACGATCTCGCCATAGTCGCGCCATGCCTGACCAGCGGTTTCGGCGGTCGACAGAGTTTCGAGCTGCTTGTCAACTTCGACCAGAACAGCCTCGGCCAGCGCCTTGTCGGTGGTGATGAGGC
The DNA here is from genome assembly GCF_015220045.1 of Marivivens aquimaris. NCBI lineage: Bacteria > Pseudomonadati > Pseudomonadota > Alphaproteobacteria > Rhodobacterales > Paracoccaceae > Marivivens > Marivivens aquimaris. The sequence goes on from NZ_JADBGB010000001.1 coordinate 1,845,669, forward strand.
CCACACGGGTGCGGGTGTCGTGCTCTGCCTGCGCCAGAAGGTCGGTCGCGATCATCTCAGCGTCGCCGGTCTCGTCGGCAAGGATGAAGATTTCCGACGGACCGGCCAGTTGATCGATGCCTACAGGGCCGAAGACCTGACGTTTGGCTTCGTTGACGAAGGCATTGCCCGGACCAACGATCTTGTCGACCGGCGGGACGCTTTCGGTGCCGAGCGCCATGGCGGCAATCGCCTGCGCACCGCCAATGCGGAAGATACGGTCAGCGCCCGACAGGTGGCAGCCTGCAATCATGGCTTCATGGGCGTTCGGCGGAAGGCAGGCGACGATCTCTTCGACGCCAGCTACCTTGGCCGGAACAATGGTCATGATCGGAGCCGACAGCAGCGGGTAACGACCGCCGGGAACGTAGCAACCGACGCGCTCCAGCGGGATGTTGCGGTGACCGAGGTGAACGCCTGGGCGGATTTCAACTTCGAGTTCGGACAGCGTGCCGAGCTGCGCTTTGGCGAATGCGCGGACGTTTTCGATGGCGAATTCGGTGTCGGCGCGGGTCTGCGGGTCCATGCGCGACAGAGCCGCTTCGCGCTCTTCGGCGGTGACTTCGAAGACTTCAAGGTCGGCTTTGTCAAAACGCTTGGAATAGTCGCGAACCGCAGCGTCGCCTTCTTTGGCAACACGGTCGATGACTTCGGCAACGATGGTTTCGACCGAAGAGTTGTCCGCGACAGCGTCGCGGTTCGGCGATTTGACGAATTCAATGGAGGACGGAATGGGAAGGCGCGGAGAAGTCATGCGTTAATTCCAAATGGAGTGGTCAGGTACGGGCATTTTCGAAGGCCGACCATGCGGCCTCGAATGAGGAAAAATCGAAATCATCAGCCTTTGTGGCGTCGAGAACGATACGTTCGGTGGCCTGCGTCTTGTGGATCGCATCCTCCAATTGCGGGATCAGGTCGGCGGGGATCACCACAGCACCGTGACGGTCGGCGTGGACCCAATCGTCGGGGCGGACAGTCATGCCGAACACAGTGACGGGCGTGTCCAGTTCGGTCACGCGAACAAACGCGTGGCTCGGACCGACGCTGCCTGCGACAACCGGAAAATCGGGAGCCATATCGCCGAGGTCGCGCATGACGCCATTGGTCAGCACACCTGCCAGGCCGAATGCCTTGTGAACGGTGGTGTTGAGTTCACCCCAGAACGCACCGACGGTATCAGCGCCGTCCTCATCCTCGATCACGACGATCGACGGATCGGTGCCTTCGGACATGTATTTGTAATAGGCCATGCGGCGTTCGCGGATCACGGCGGGGTCCTCGGTGCTGGGCACCTTGGCGGCGATCTTCGCGGTGCGCGCTTTGCCGACGACAACGCCAGTGGGATCGCTGATCTGAACGGTGCCGCGGGTAAAGTCGTTAAAACCGCGTTTGCCCTGCGCCACTTCGATGGCATTGCAGACCGTCGGCGTATCGACCGAGCGCAGCAGTTCGAGGAGTGTTGGTGTCATCATATCTCCAGCCAGTTGCGAAGCGCTGCATTGACGACTTCGGGTGTTTCGAGTGTGGGGATGTGCCCTGCCCCGTCGATGCGAACGACCGTCGCGTGGGGCATTAGGTCCGCCATCAGTTCATGGCGCGACGGCGGGCAGAGTTTGTCTTCGGACCCGTAAAGGATCAGCGTGCGCGGCTGGTACGCCTTCAGGGCTTCCGTCTGATCGGGACGATCGCGCAGGGCCACGGATTGCTGCGCGAACACCAGCGGGCCGAGGTCGAGCGCCATGTCCATCGCGACCGAGCTGACGAGGTGACATTCCTCTACCCCGTGGTAGCGCGGGATGAAGGTGTCGGCCATCATCGCAGCCAGTTCGCGGCCCTTGGCGCGTGCGATTTGTGGTGCCCGTCCGGCTTTGACCTTATCGGTCTCAGCCAGCGGGTTCGTGTCCAGAAGCGCGAGGTGCGTGATCCGTTCCGGTGCCTGACGCAGCACTTCCATCGCGACGATGCCGCCCATGGACAGACCGGCCAGAGCAAACGTTTCCGGCGCGTTTGCCAGAACGCTTTTCGCCATATCGGCAATAGTGCTCTGCGTCGTGAAGTCGGCCACGCTGACCGGAATGTATGCGCCGATTTCCTCGACCTGCGGGGCAAAGAGCCTCGCATCGCACATCATGCCGGGCAGCAGGACCAGAGACAGATCACGCGATCCCATTTACGGCTTCCAGGTCGCGCCGGCGGCGTCGTCGGTATCGCGAACGCGGTAGAGGCTTGCCTCGCCCGACATCGACGGCACCAGCGAGTAGGTCAGCGACGGCGGAACGGCGCAGGTATCACCCGGAGCCAGAACGGACTCGCCGCCTTCCCATGTCAGCTTCCAGTGACCGCGCATGACCATCAGCACGTCGTTGCGACCGCTGGTAACTTGCTCGTCGCTGGCGGACTTGTGCGAGATGAAGTCAACTTCAAAACCAGGCTTGTCCTTGAGCGCGGCGTTTTCACCGATGACCTTTGCGGGGGTCTTGTCAGCCAGCGCCATCAGATCCCAGTAGCGCGCAACATAGCCCGGAATGACATCTGCGGTGGTCGGCTCGGGGTAGGCTTTGAGCTGCTCTTCGGTCAGCAGCGGCATCGGCTTCACGCCTTCAGGCAGGAACTGGCCCTTCTTGCTGTCGTAGAGCTTGCCGTTTTCACCCAGTACCAGGCCGTGATCCTTGGCATCTTCGATCACCTGAGGCGCCCATTGGACACCGCCGCCGGCATCGTCGCCGCCGAGGATCGCCATGATCATACCGTAGTCGGTGCCGATATTTTCGAAACCGCGGAAGATACCGGTCGGAATGTTGATGATGTCGCCTTCTTCAAGGACGACCTCGCCCGCATCACCCCAACGGCCCCAAAAGAAACGCCAGCGGCCCTTGAGCACGAAGAACACTTCGGCGGTGCGGTGCGAGTGAAGCGAGTTGCGGCACTTCGGCGGCTGACCGGCAGCACCGATGTTGAAACCGGGCGTATCCTTGATGTGGACGTGCTGGTCGGGGCTTTCGGAAACGCCGCCACCGATGATGGTGAAGTTTTCCTTCTGGTCCGAACCCGGAGTATGGGCGTCGATAAATGCGGTTTTGCAAGGCACGAGTTCGCCGTAGCGAACGATGCGGCTTTCCATTTCCTGCGGAGTCATTGCGAGTCTTTCTTTGTTATGCGGTCAGCGAGCGGTCCAGCCGCCGTCGACCTTGAGTGAGGTTCCCGTGACCAGCGCCGATGCGGGCGTGGCGAGGAAAAGAACGGCGCCCATCATGTCCGACAGTTCGCCCACACGGCCGAGAGCGATATTCTCGGTGATCCATGCGAAACGTTCGGGATCTGCGAATGTGGCTTCGGTCAGTGGCGTGCGGATGAACGTCGGACAGACCGTGTTCATGCGAATACCCGACGGGCCGAATTCGAGCGCCATAGCCTTGGTCATGCCTTCGATGGCGTGCTTGGACGCGCAGTAGACCGCGCGATCCGGCCCGCCGACATGGCCCATCTGACTAGAGATATGAATGATCGAGCCGCCCTTTCCTGCTGCCTCCAACGCTCTGGCTGCGTTGGTCGAAAGGAAATAGGCGGCCCGCACGTTGACGTTCATCACGGCATCATAGTCTGCCGGCGTCGTCGCGAGCGCAGGAGTGTGGCGGGCCATGCCCGCAGCGTTCACAACGACATCGAAAGGAACGTCAAAGAGTTCTGCCTGAGCGTCGAGGTCGGCGATGTCGCAGACGCGGGAGTATGCGTCCCATCCGTGTGCGCGGATCTGCGACACCGCCTCCTCGAGCGGACCTTCGCGGCGGGCGACGCAAGTCACCTCCGCTCCAGCCTCCGCAAGCGCCACCGCACAGGCCAGACCGATGCCCGATGACGCTCCCGTCACGAGAGCGCGCTTTCCGTCCAGTCGGAACGATGGTGTTTGCGGCAAGTTCATTCGGCGGCCTCTTGCAGAACCGGAGCCGCTTCGGCGTAAGGCACGTTCACGCCGCCATAGCGACGGACACGGACGTTGCACTGTTCAGCGTGTCCTGCGAAACCTTCGAGCATGCACAGACGCGAGCCGTAAGCGCCGATACGTGCGGCGGCCTCGTCGGTCGTGACCTTCTGGTAGCTGTGGGTTTTCAGGAACTTACCGACCCAGAGGCCACCCGTATAGCGACCAGCTTTCTTGGTCGGCAGCGTGTGGTTGGTGCCGATCACCTTGTCACCGTTAGCAACGTTGGTGCGCGGACCGAGGAACAGCGCGCCGTAGCAGGTCATGTTTTCAAGGAACCAGTCGTCGCGGTCGGTCATGACCTGAACGTGCTCGGAGGCGATATCGTCAGCGACCTGAAGCATTTCGTCATAGCTGTCGCAGACGATGACTTCACCATAGTCTTCCCAGCTTTTGCGGGCTGTGTCGGCGGTCGGCAGAATGGCGAGCAGGCGCTCGATCTCGGCCAGCGTGTCTTCGGCCAGCGACTTGCTGTTGGTCAGCAGAACGGCGGGCGAATTGTAGCCGTGCTCTGCCTGACCCAGAAGGTCGGTCGCGCAAAGCTCCGCATCGACGGTGTCGTCCGCAATGACCATGGTTTCGGTCGGACCTGCGAAAAGGTCGATACCAACACGGCCAAACAACTGGCGCTTGGCTTCGGCGACGAATGCATTGCCCGGACCGACCAGCATGTGAACCGGCTCGATGGTTTCGGTGCCCAGCGCCATCGCGCCGATCGCCTGAATACCGCCGAGAACGTAGATTTCATCTGCGCCGCCGAAGTACATGGCCGCGATCACGGCTGCGTTCGGCTCGCCTTTGAACGGCGGCGTGCAGGCCACGATGCGAGGCACGCCAGCAACCTTGGCCGTTGCAACCGACATGTGGGCCGAAGCGACCATCGGGAATTTACCGCCCGGGACGTAGCAGCCGACCGACTGCACGGGGATGTTCTTGTGACCGAGGATCACGCCCGGAAGCGTTTCGACTTCGATATCGGTCATGGACGCGCGCTGCGCCTTGGCGAAGGTGACAACCTGTTCCTGAGCGAACTTGATGTCCGCGATTTCCTGTTCGGTCAGGGTCGAGATCAGTTCGTCGATCTGCTCTTGGGACAAGCGAAAGCTCTCGGGCGTGTAGTTGTCGAACTTGGCGGCCAGTTCGCGAACGGCGGCGTCGCCGCGCTTCTCGATTTCGGCCAGCGTGTTTTCGACCGTGTTGCGGACCGCTGCGTCGTCCGACTGGCGCTCGGCCTCCGGTTTGCCCTTTTTCAGGTAGGTAATGGCCAAAGCCGTCTCTCCCGTCGTCTGAATATTTTGAATACGATTGCAATAGCGTTATGTGGAGAATGCGAGTCTCGCAAGTGATTTTTGCATTCGTATTCAAAATGACCCTGAAAACGACAAGGCCCGCCGGAATTCGACATTCCGGCGGGCCTGTTTTTATGGGATTTCGGTCAGCCTAGAACAGGAAGGTGTCCGCAGTGCCGAAGTCCAGACCGACGATCAGCGGATCGTGGTCCGAGCTGCCGTAGACGCCATCGTTGTAGAAGGCCGAGTCAGTGAAGGTGTCGTCGTAGCCGATGAGACCCGGCTCGTCCGCGTTGATGTGCCACTCTGTGACGCCCGTGACATGCGCCATCAGTTCGTCATCCGCGAGACCCTGATCGAGCGAACCCTGCATTCCGTCAAAGACATAGGAGTACGCCTGATCCTGACCGATGAACTCATCGACAAGGTCATTGAAGTCAGTGCCGAGCGCCTGCACCGGATCTTCCTGCGCGTAGGCGTTCATGTCGCCCATCATGATGACGTTGGTCGCGCCGGTGCCGTTGTAATCGGTGGTGATCCAGTTCCCCAGTTCAATCGCCGCATCGGTCCGCACCGCGTTCCAGTAACCCTGACCGTCGCCCTGATCCACGTTCGGATCAGCGAGCAGCGCGTCGAGTTGCTCCTGAGTGATGTCGGTGCCGCCGCTGGCGATGTGCGCCTTGGCTGCGTCGACCACATTGGCCAGCCCGCTGTCGCCTTTCGATTTGAAGTGCGACGAAACGACGGTGAACTCTTCGCCTGTTGCATTGTCGATGAAGGTCGCAGCGGTGGACGGACGGTTGCGGTCGTAGTCGTCGAACTTGACGCCCAGCGTGTCCGCGATCTCGCCCGCGATGGCGTAGGTCGGATCGGCAGAGCTTTCCTCATAAACGAGGTACTCGGCATGAACGAGCGTGACTTCGTCGGCGTTGTAGATGATGCCGGTCATGATGGCATCAGTACCGACGTGGGTTTCGCCTTCTGCCAGCGGGTTCACGTAGGCAAAGTTGGTGCCGCCTTCAGCATTGATCTGACCGACCAGCGTGTCGATGGCCGAGCCCTCGCCGAAGCCGTTGTTCTCGATTTCTTGCAGTGCCAGAACTTCAGCGCCGGTGCCAAGGATGCCTTGGACGATCTTGCTCGACTGGCGTTCGAATTCCGAAGCGGTGTCCGCACCGCGCGGATCAAGTGTGCCATCAGGACCGGTGCCTGCACCCGTAACGTCGATGGTAGTGAAGTAGTTGAGCACGTTGTACGACGCGACCTGAAGCGTACCGCCAACATCCGACGGCGCATCCTCACGGGCGCCTTCGTTGGTTGCCGGATCGAGCTCCAACGTTTCGGTGACGTTCAGACGGTAATCGCCGTAGGCGTAGTTGATGACGCCCTTCGCGCTATCCATTTCCGCGCCGAGGCGGATGGTCGAGCCGTCGTCGCCAAAGTCGTCGCCGTTATCGAGGTAACCGTTGCCATTGTCCCCTGCTCCGCCAGGCAGATAGGTGAACTGGTCGGGGTTCTGCGAGGTGGTGTTGTCTTCGAGGATCAGACGGTTGTTACCGTTGGCTTCGTTCAGTGCCTCGATCTCGGCCTGCTGGGTCTGTGCATCATAGAGCTGCGTCGGCTGCATCTGGGTGCCTGCCGAAACCACGATCTCGCCATAACGTGCGAGGTTGTAGTTCTCGATGATTGTCAGCGCGTCTTCGGTGCCCGAGTGAACTTCGACCAACATGCCTTCGTACTGTTCAAGCGAAAGCGCCTCAGTCGGGGTCAGATAAAGGTCGACATACTCCGGCGTCATCGCGGCCTGCTCGATCACGACAACATCATTCGCGCGGATCTGGGTGAGGCCGAAGTACTCCTCGACTGCGCCGGTAACTTCGACAAGGTTGCCGATTTCGACAGCTTCGCCGCCGCCAGTATAGACGAAGACACCTTCCGAGGTCAGCGCATTGCCGTCCGCGTCAATGTCCTCTTCCTGCACGAAGAAACCGTTGTTGGTGATCTGGGTCACAACAGCCGACACGGTCACGGTCTGGCCGGTCATGCCAGACGCGTAACCGTCGCCCTGAATGGTCGAAATCAGCACGATCTCGTTGTCGACCGGCGGCTCTTCGGGCTCTGCGCCGGTGGCGTAACCCTTGGTTTCAGGGGCAGCCTCGGCCCAGGTGCCGTCGTCCAGGCGCTGAAGCGAATAGCCGATGGGCGTCGAGCTGTCTTCGGCAACGCCGATATCGGTCGAGGTGACCCCAAAGGCATATCCAAACCCGCCCGTCATGGTGCCTTCGTACGATAGAAATTCAATCAATTCGCCGTTTTGAGCGAGCGCAATGCCATCGGCTGCACCGGAGCCATTGTTAGTACCGTTCTGGATACCGCTTATTTCCATGACATAGTAGTCGTAGGTGCCGTCGCTCGTTTTGGTCGCATTTGACATGACCTTAAGATCGTACGACGATCCGTTACTACCGTTATACAGCTGGACATAAAGGTTCGAGACATCTGCTCCCGCGCCGACGCGAACTTCGTAAAATTCGCCCGTATCGGTTCCGACGTTGTCGTAGTGAATTTCGTTGATACGCGGGGTCGGATCGGCCTCGACAACATCGGTGACGTTGACAGTCAGGTCCTCGCTGGACGTGCCGCCTGCTTCATCGGTCGCGGTTACGGTCAGGTTGTAGCTCGTCGGGTCGGTCTCGTAATCCGGCGCGTCAATGAACGAAATCTCACCGTCCGCGTTGATCGAGAAGTTGGCAGCATCGTCGCCCGAAAGGCTCCAAGTGACAGTGTCGCCGTCCACATCGGTGGCCGCAGCGGTTGCCACTGCAGTCTGGTTCTCGGCGACATCAACCGACGGCGCAACAGTCACAACCGGCGCGTCGTTGGTGCCCGTGACTTCGACAGAAACGGTGGCGGTGACTTCGCTGCCATAGCCGTCAGTGACGGTGTAAACGAAGGTATCGGTGACAACCTCGCCCTCGGCCAGCGCATTCATCGCATCGCCGGTCAGGTAGGTAATCAGGCCGTTTTCAATAGTGACCGACGCGCCAAGTTGGCTGGTCGCGGCAACCGACGAGACGCTCAGCACATCACCGTCGGCGTCGAAGTCATTCACCAGCAGATCGGCAACATCGATCTGGAGCACGACGTCTTCAACGGCGGCTACGCTATCGTCAGCGGCCAGCACTTCGTTGTTCCGACCGTCGAGGTAGAGGGTGTAATCATCGCCCGCGAAGAAAATCTGCTCGACGCCAACGATAGTGATCGTCTCGCTCTGACCCAGCGCATTAGTGCCCGACAGCAGCGCGAGCGGCGAGCCTGCCCACTTGTGCGGACGGAAGGTCGAGAGGAAATCGTAGTCCTCCATCGCCCCATCAATCACCAGCGTGTCGTCACCCCTTTGGCCGATAAAGAACTGTGTTCCGCCATTGCTGTAGAAGGTGTCATCACCGCGCGAGCCAATTTCGAGTGTCGGGAGGAAATTCTTGTAACGATTGAACGATGAAAGAGCACCAAAGGCCGGAAATGCGAACATAGTTGTCTCCAAAATGAGCTTGGTCATCAGCACACGTTAAGGAAGTTTGTAACTTGCGCTTAACACTCTGCTTAAACTGACGAGAATTTTAACAAATGGTTAACTTTTTACGCGAAGGTGACGCAAAGTTAGCTCGTTATTAAGGCTGAAATTGGACAGAGAACGAAAGTTCCGATCCCAAAATCCACACCGCAGAACCTAGATTCTGGTCTGCGATTCAACTTTTGCTTGGTGCGCCGCGCTCGGCAGAAACGCCGGTCAGGCGGAAAATTTAGCCTCGCCCCAATCTCGGGTTAGCCAAACCGTTGTTCCCGTGATTTTCTGCGGATCGTATAGGATGAGTGACCCCCTATGTTGAGGGGACTGGAGCGACAATGAATACGCGCACTATCGATACCGTTGTCATTGGCGCCGGACAGGCGGGCATCGCCGCGTCCGAACACCTGACGGCCCACGACATCCCGCATATCGTGCTGGAAAAGGACCGCATCGCGGAGAAGTGGCGCACTGGCCGCTGGGACTCGCTGGTCGCTAACGGTCCTGCTTGGCATGATCGCTTTCCGAATATGATCTTCCCCGAGACGTCCGCCAACGGCTTCCCCGGCAAGGACGAAGTCGTGCGGTATTTCGAAGAGTATGCCGCGCGTTTCGATGCCCCGATCCGTTCCGGTGTCGAGGTACTGCGCGTTACGAAAGACGGCGAATATTTCATCGTCGAAACCTCCAAGAACACCTACCAAGCGCGCCATGTGATCGCGGCCACCGGACCGTTCCAGAAGCCTGTCTTTCCTGACCTCATTCACTCCGGCGCGGTTCATCAGATTCACTCCGCCGCCTACCGCAATCCCGCCGAGCTAGCGGAAGGTGCGGTCATGGTGATCGGCGCAGGCTCTTCTGGCGTCCAGATTGCCGAAGAACTGGCCCGTGCGGGCCGAAAAGTATTCCTGTCGGTTGGCCCGCATGATCGCCCGCCCCGCAGCTATCGCGGAAAGGATTTCGTCTGGTGGCTGGGCGTGCTTGGCAAATGGGATATGACCACACCAGGTGCGGGCCGCGCGCATGTGACCATCGCTGTCAGCGGTGCGAACGGCGGTCACACGGTCGATTTCCGCAAACTGGCGGAGCTCGATTTCACCCTCGTCGGACGTACCGACGAATGCGAAGGTGACGAGGTGCGGTTTGCCGATGACCTCGCCGAGAATATTCGAAACGGCGATGCAAACTACCTTTCGGTATTGCGTGAAGCCGACGCCTATGTCGCCGATCACAGTCTGAATTTGCCGCCGGAACCCGAAGCGCACGATATCGGCCCGCTGCCTGCTGCGGCGACCAATCCGATCCGTACGCTGTCGCTAAGCGAGGAGGACATCGGCACAGTCATTTGGGCGACCGGCTACACGCAGGATTTCAGCTGGCTCCAAGTCGATGGCGCGCTTGCCGATGGAAAGCCGTTGCACCACCGCGGCATCGGGGCCGTCGATGGCATCTACTACCTCGGCCTACCGTGGCTTTCGCGTCGGGGATCGTCATTCATCTGGGGTGTCTGGCACGACGCGAAATTCGTCGCAGACCACATCGCAACTAGCTGAGCCGCAACGCCTCCAGAACGCGGCCCAACATGTCATCGCAGGCGGCGAGCTGGCTTTCCTCGATGTACTCGTCCGGCTTGTGGCCCTGCGCGCTCATCGATCCCGGACCGCAGACCACGGTCGGAACGCCGAGCTGGGCAAAGAAGCCCGCCTCTGTGCCGAATGCGACTTTGAAAGGTTTGGCATTTTCCGCGAGCGCAAAGGCGCGCTGGACGCCAACGCTTTCGGGGGCCGCGTCAAATCCGGGGTAGCTGTTGAAAACCTCGATCTCGATACCCGCGCCGTTCTTGAAACCGGCGAGCGCCTTTGCCGCGGCGGCGTCTATCGATGACAACAGGTCTTCGGGTTTGTCAGCGGCGAGATGGCGGAATTCAAAAAGAACCTCCGCCCGATCAGGCACGATATTCAACGCAGAGCCGCCGGTAATGCTGCCAACATGGAACGTCGAATAGGGAATGTCGTAGGCTTCGTCGTGAGCGCCCCTGTCGGCCATGCGGGTTTGGACCACATCCAACTCACGCGCAAAGGCAGCCGCGACTTGCACCGCGTTGACGAACTTCGGTGCGAGCGAGCTATGCCCCGCCTGTCCCGTGCACACCGCCCTTAATGCCGATTTACCTTTATGACCTATGGCCACTTTCATCTCGGTCGGCTCGCCAACAATGCAAAGCGCAGCACTTTTGAAATGATCCGGCAGGTAGGCGATCATGTTCTGCATCCCGACGCAGCCGATTTCCTCGTCGTAGGAGATGGAGAACATCAGCGGCGCCTGCAGGTCTTCTGCTTTCAAGCGGCCAGCGAGCGCGAGCATGGCGGCGAGAAAGCCCTTCATATCCGTTGCGCCGCGTCCGTAAATCCGGCCGTCCTGCCTCGTCGCTTGGAACGCCTCTTTGGTCCAGATCTGGCCATCTGTCGGCACGACGTCGGAATGGGCGGACAGGATGATGCCGCCCGATGCGATAGGTCCGAGGGTGCAGAACAGTCCCGCCTTTTCGCCATCTTCGATCCGGTCGACCGTCCATCCACGCGACTTCAGGTATTCATCCACAAAGTCGATCAGAGGCAAGTTGGACTTCGCACTGACCGTCTCGAACGCGATGAGTTTTTCGAGCAGCGCGATGGTGTCCATTACTTCTTCTCCGGCATCACGCGCGGCATACGGCCTTCGGTCGTCCATTCCTTGGCGAAGTTGACGAAGTGCTTGACCACCTGCGTGCTGTCCGCGCCCTTCATCATCGAAAGACCCATCTGCAATGTGGGCAGATCCGTTTCCAGCGGCACGAATGCCAGCGGCTTTCCGTCGGGCGAAAGATCGTTCAGCGGCCGCATATTCACGAGGCCAAAACCGAAGTCATGACCCACGAGGCTACGCAGAACAGCGATATCGCGGGTGCGCTCGACAATGGTCGGACGCTCCGCGAGGTGACCGAAAAACGACAGGAAATATTCGGCGCTATACGGCAGATCGAGCAGCACCATCGGCAGCCACACGAGCTCTTCTGGCGCGACGCTAGTGCGTGACGCAAGCGGACTGTCACCGGCGACCATGACATAAGCGGGCATCCCGATCAGCGGGATGAAATCCATATCGGGTGGAATACCGAGATCATAGCTGACGGCAATGTCGATCTCCGCCCGTCGGAGTGCGGAGAAAATACCGTTCTGGTCCAGTTCGATCTGGGAGAATTTTACCTCTGGCGCGACAGCCTCATAGGCGCGGCGCATCGCGGGCAGCACGACCTGCGCAAAGCTGACCATTCCGCCGACGGTGAGGGGACCGCGCATTTCGCCGCTGATGTCGCCAGCGATGTGCAGCATCTTGTCTGCCTCGCGCAGCACCACCTGTGCTTGCGCGAAAAGCGCCTTCCCAGCGGTGGTCAGTGACAAACCCTGCGCATGCCTGCGCACAAACAGAGGCAGACCCAATTCCGCCTCGAGCTGAGATATCGCTGAACTGACCGAAGGTGCTGATACGTTTACTCTTTCCGCAGCTAGCGTCACGCTTCCGCAGTCGCCAACGGCAACAAAGTACTCAAGCTGCCGGATCGTAAATCTCAGCATTCAAATTTTCCCAATCAAGAGGCCCAACCTTACTAACAGTTGAGCGAAAATCGTAAATAAATCAACTATAACTATTCATCGCCCGGCACGCCATAAGACGGAGCAACGGTCGGATCGAGGGCACGCGTGACGTAATCGTCAGCTTGCGGCTTGTAGACGTCCCACGCCGCTTTCACATTGTCGATCGGACATCCCTCTGTCCAATCACAACGCAGTTCCGCATAGGGCCAACTTTGCTTATCAACCAGCAGAATGCCTGCGGAATGGACGGGGCCGGCCTCGCCTCCGGCATCACGCGCCGCGAGAAGCGCGGTGAGGATGCGGTCGCCCAAGTGGCCCTCGGACTGCTCGAACGCCGAAACCATTGCGGCAGGGATATCCGCGTTTTCCAGCAGATTGCCACCAGCGGCGACGTCCGTCCCAATGGCATGGCCGAAGATACCCAATGCTTCTTCGCCCGAATGCACAAAAGCGCTGCCGTCAGAGCCGATGGCGAGCACCTGTCGGAACTCGATATTACGACCGAATTTGCGGACTTCCTCGATAGCGGCTTCAGCGCCCAATCCGCGCTGCATGTGGCTCAGCGCCAGAGGTCCCAGACGTGGATCGGTGATGTTCTGGGTTGCGACTGCCCCGACCCCCGCCCGTGCAAAAGCACAGCGGGCCGCAACAGCCGGAGAAGAGGACGAGATGCCAACGCCGAACATCCCTGTTTCTGCGCAGCGCGCAACGATCGAGAATGTCATAGCGGATCCGGGATCACTGCGGTCGCATCGATTTCGACCAGCCATTCGGGCCGCGCTAGGGCCGACACAACCAGCCCGGTCGAGACAGGATGCACGCCTTTGATGTACTCGCCCATCGTCCGGTAGACGGCCTCGCGGTGGCGGACGTCAGTAATATAGACAACCACCTTTACGAGATGCTCCATCTCTCCGCCCGCCTCTTCGATCAGCTGACGGATGTTCTGCATGACCTTATGGGTCTGTTCGACCGGATCGTGGCTCTCGATGTTTTTCGCATCGTCGAGGTTCTGCGGACATTGCCCGCGCATCCAGACGGTTTGCCCTCCGCGCGTGACGACAGCCTGCGCAAGGTCGTTATCCAGATTCTGCTCCGGATAGGTGTCCTTCGTGTTGAAAGGACGAATTCGTTTATGTTTCATATCCCACCCTCGAATGACTAATGGCCACTCGCACCAACAGATGCGATGTCATTTCAGCATGTGTGAGGGAATAACGCTTTGCCTCAAATCAAGTTAGCCCACGGCTAACAAATGAGTAATCTGCGTTTCGTGTGAGGCTTTTAGCATGACGGGCGCACATGGAAAGTCGTGAAAACATCACTATGACGCGAGAGATTTTTCCCATCTAGTACACGTGTGAAGTGCAAGGTTCGAAAGCCTTGCTATGTTGGACTTTCGCACACAGGACCAAAGTCCAACCAACAAATGCGCACATGCTGAAGTTTGAATGCGCACCCTGAAAGACGTTGCCAGCGGGTCGATACAACCTAAAGTTAGAGAACCGACATTCTTTACGGTTGATTTTTAAACGCGAATTTCTCGCACGCTTTTTACATCTCGGAGATGATTTTGCTTCCAGCCACCCACGACTATTTTGTCGTCTACTCGGACTTTGCCTCGCAGACAGTCGCAGGCGTTTTTGAAACCTACGACGAAGCGAAGGCCGCCCTCCAGACCGGTTACGCACTCCGCTTTCCGGCAGACTACGAACCTCTTGGCATCGTGGACATCGAATATGACGATTTGATGTTCATCAATAGCCAAGAAGGTGACATTTTCCGCCTTGCCGAAGGCATCACCGATTTCCGCCTCGAAGGCGACGGCAACTCCACCATCATCGGTGGCGACACGAACGGCAAATTCTACGGTAGCAACGGCGACAACACGATGACCGCAGGGGATGGCGGCATCAGTCTCGTCGGTCGTAGCGGTGATGACGTTCTCGTCGGCGGTGACGGTAATGACCGCCTGTTCGGCAATCAGGACAATGACAGCCTCTTTGGCGGCGACGGTTCGGACATTCTGAACGGCGGCGACGGCGACGACCACCTCTTCGCGGGTGACGGCACCGATTTCCTTTATGGCGAAGATGGTGCTGACACGTTCCACTTCGCACTGGATGCCAACGGCAAGTCCTACATCAAAGATTACGACGCAACCGAAGGCGACACCATCGAACTTGAAGGCACCTACACCTCCTTCGACGATCTGATGGCAGCAGGCGCCGTGACGGAGGCCAGCGGCCACGTCACAATCAAGGAGGGCACGGCCCAGATTATCGTGCAGAACACCTCGCTCGCCGATGTCCAAGCGTCGACGACCTTCGTGACCGAAGCAGACACCACCATCAACGGCGGCAGCTTCGACACGTTTGCAGAGTTCCTCGACACCGGCCTTGATACCAGCGCGACCGAGGTCAACATCGCAGGTACGACGTACATTTTGCGCGACGACGAACCGCTCCACGCCGACTACAAATATCAGGACAGCAACGGTCGGTGGTGGTCGCCCGACTACTTCGTCCTCGTGGCTGGCGGCCAGTCGAACATGTTCGGCTCGGGCCAAGGCGGCGACACGACCATCGACCCGAACGTGATGGCCTACGATTACATCAACGGCGAAATCGTTGTGGCCGACTACGATGCGGCCCCTGCTGGCGGCACGGGCATCAAGCCCGAAGGCACGACTTACAACAACCTCTACTTCCCGCTCGCCAATGATCTGGCAGCCGAGCTCGACCGTCCCGTTCTCGTTGTGACCCATGCTGTTCCGGGCACCACGATGTCCATGTGGAACGAAGACGAGGCCGATCCCGAAGCAGGTGCGCTGTGGCGTGACCTGAACACCGACGTCGAGAACGCGCTGACCGCTATCGATCAGGACAAAGCCGACCTCTTCGTCTGGCATCAGGGCGAGTCCGACTTCACCATGGACCCTGCGCAGTACGAACAGGAATTCATGGAGTTCGTTGCACAGGTTCGCGCCACCGAGTGGGGCGGAGATGACCTCGCGTTCCTTGCCGGTGAACTGTCGCGTCAGGGCGACAACTACCATATGAACGAAGCGCTCCAGAACATCGAGACGACCGAGACCGACCCGAACCTCGGCTTCGTGTCCTCGGTCGGTATCACCACCTTCGGCACGAACAACATCCATTTTGACGGCGCAGGTCTGGTCGAATTCGGCCACCGCTATTTCGACGCCTACATGGACATTCTGGCCGAGCGTGAGAACCCCGGCAGCACCGCAACCGGCGACACGGCTCCGGTGTTCGACATCACGCCGGAAGACAACAGCGAAGACACCTACATGTGGGGTGATCCCGATCCGAGCCCGGGTCAGACCATGGCGCTCGACAACCAGTACTGGACCATCGGCGAAGGCTATTCGGACAGCATCTACCTGAGTGATGGCTTCTCGGATGCCGAAGGCGATGCCCTGAGCTATTACGTTCACATCTACGGAGCGAACGGCTCGCGTGGTCACTACTTTGGCGAGATTGACGGCGACAAACTGACCATCGACCCGACCCTCGCGGATGCAGGCGACTACGAAGTGCACCTCTTCGCTTCGGACGGCGAGCTGGACAGCGAAACCGTTGTTTACAACCTCACCGTTGAAGAATCCGCGCCGACCGTCGTGATGTATGACGACAGCACTTACACCAGCCTGCGCGGTGAATACCTCAGCCTGCGTTCCGCACTGGATGACGCATCCTCGCACCGCGGGATGGAGATTCTGAGCTTGAACATGTGGGAGCAGATGGGTGGCGTCTACATCGACACGGACTCGCTGCACATCAAGGGTGACAGCAGCATGGGCCTGACATTCAACATGTCCGACGACATTCTACGCATCTACTTTGATGGCGAGGCGGAATTTGACGCCAACGGCAATGCTCTCAACAATAACATTGAAGGCAACGCAGGCGACAACATCATTCGCGGCTACGAAGGTATCGACTGGCTTTACGGCGAAGGCGGTAACGACATGCTGGACGGCGGCGCTGATATCGACCGTCTGTTCGGCGGTGCGGGTGACGACTACATCATCTTTGGGTCGGGCAACGACCAAGCCTACGGTGATGCGGGCGCGGACATGTTCGTGTTTGCCGATGGTGACGAAACCAACCAGATCCGCGATTTCGCGGCGGCCGAGGGCGACAGCGTCGTCGTTCTGTTCGACGGTATCGACGACTACGACACCCTGATGGCCACCGCGACGCTACAGGACGACACGACGAACAACCGTGTCATCGTCAATGTCGGCGACGACCGCGTGATCATCTGGGGCATCCAGAGCAATGAACTCACTTCGGATATGTTCCAGTTCACCGATCAGGCAGCAGCCTACGACTCGACGATCGCGTAACCAGTTTTGTGTCGAGCAGTATGACCTCGCCGTCTTTGGCTGGGTCCACGGCGCGGCGGTGCAGAAGTTCTGTAATCGCCGCGACCATGTCGTCGATCGGGTTCCGGATTGTTGTCAGGTCGAATGCAGGCCAGCCTGACATTTCGATATCATCAAAGCCGATAAGAGCGATGTCATCGGGGATACGCACACCCGAATCACGCAAGTAAGTCATTGCGCCCAGCGCCATGGCATCATTCGCACAAACGAGTGCGTCCGGACTGTGCTCTTTCAACAAAGCGCGGGCCGCGTCGTATCCGCTTTCCATCGTGTAACGCCCCTCGCATTCCGCAATCAGTTCCAGACCGCCCAGCGCATCGAGGCACCCTGCCCTGCGTTCAGGCGCAGACGAGAACGACGTTGGCCCGCCGATGTACGCGACCCGGTGACAGCCGCCTTTGATGAGGTGAGCCACGCCCTCCCGCATTCCTTCACGGTTGCGGACACAGATGTTGTCGACACCGTCCTGCTCGATGATCCGTCCGGACGAAATCACTGGCACGCCCATTTTGATGCAGGTCGCGGCCACATCCGCGCCGAGGCTGCCTGACCGTAAGATCATGGCCTCCAACGGAAAACTGAGCACACGCGAAGCGGCCTCGTGAGCAACCGCGTCGCTGCCGCCAATCATGATCGGCCACTTTCCTGCAGCGTTCAGACCGGTCGCCAAGCGTGCGGCGGCTTCCTTGTCATACTGGTTCGGCATATCGCCCACGAAGATCGCAACGAGGTTGGATTGCCGCCCTTGCAACCCCGCGGCGAGAGCGTTGGGGCGATACCCGATATCCTCGGCCGCACGCAGAATGCGCTCCCGCTTTTCCGCATCGAGGTAAGCGCCTTCAGTAAAGGCCCGCGAGACCGCAGAACGGGACACACCCGCCAGTCTGGCGACATCGGCCGCCGTGGCACGGCGGGTTCTCTGTCGAGGGCTATTCATTGCTGTTTCCCGCTATAGGTGAAATTTTATTGCTTAGTCAAAATTACCGACACATACTCGTTACGTGCATCATCTATATGAACACGTGTGCACATTCTGGCAAGATTCGCGAAGAGGCGATGCCCGAAGTGCAAAGCGTCGGCCCCATCCGCCGACATACGAGTTTCGCGCCCTGCCGACGATCGGGAGGGCAAACCAACCCAAACGCCTATTCAGGCGCTCATGATTGGAACAGGACTATGAAGCGCATTTCTTTCGTTTCGGCCCTCGCACTGTCGCTCGCGGCCAATGCTTCTTTCGCTCAAACCGAAATCACTTTCTGGCACGCCATGGGCGGCGCGCTGGGTGACACGGTCAACCAGATTGCGACCGACTTCAACGCAAGCCAGGACGACTACCAGATCACTCCGGTCTTCAAAGGCACCTACGAGGAAGCCCTGACCGCTGGCATCGCGGCATTCCGTGCTGGCGAACAGCCGAACATCCTTCAGGTCTTCGACGCTGGCGCCGCTACCGTCATCGGCGCCAAGGGCGCAACCGTTCCGGTTCAGGATCTGATGATCGACAATGGCGTCGACTTCGACATCGAAGACTACATCTCGGGCGTTCGCTACTTCTATGCTGACAGCGAAGGCAAGATGATCGGTATGCCGTTCAACTCGTCCTCGCCGATCATGTACTTCAACGAGACCGCTCTCGAAGAAGCTGGCGTCGAAGCGCCGAAGACCTGGGAAGAGTTCGAGAACACCACCGCTCCGGCACTCGTCGAAGCAGGCTACATCCCGCTCTCGCAGTCGCACTCCCCGTGGATCTGGGTCGAGAACTTCTTCTCGCGTCATAACCTGCCGTTTGCGACCAACAACAACGGTTATGACGGTGCTGACACCGAGATCCTCGTGAACTCGGACGAGATCAAGATGCACTGGACCAACGTCAAAGAGTGGCTCGATGAGGGTTACTACAACTGGTACGGCGCAAGCTGGGACGACAACCAGACCCCGTTCGAAGAAGGCAAAGTCGCTATCTGGCTCGGCTCGTCGGGTTCGTTCGGCGGCCTGATGGCCAAAGACCTGCCGTTCGAATTCTCGGCAACCTACCTGCCCTACTGGGAGTCCATCACCACCGAGCCGACCCAGACCTTTATCGGCGGCGCATCTCTGTTCGCTATGTCGGGCAAGTCGGACGAAGAAGACGCTGCTACCGCGGCCTTCTTCGAGTACCTCACCTCGCCGGAAGTCCAGTACATGTGGCACCGTGAAACCGGCTACGTGCCGATCACCGAAGCTGCCTACGAGATGGCAAAAGAAGACGGCCACTATGACCGCTTCCCCGCTGCCGAAGTTGGCATCCAGCAGCTTTCGCTGCCCGCTGGTGAGAACACTGCCGGTTACCGCATGGGCTTCTACGTCCAGATCCGTGACGTGATGAACCGTGAATTCGGCCGCATCCTCACCGACGAGACCTCGGTTGATGACGCATTCGCGACCATCGAAACCGAAGCCAACGATCTGCTGTCGCGCTTCGCGATGACCCAGCAGTAACTCTCTCCATCTCCGAGAGTGTCCAGCGGTCGCCATCAGGCGGCCGCTATCCATTACGACCAAGGGGGCCTTATGAAGCGCGCCGGTTTCTCCACACGGTGGTTGCCGATCATGCTGCTTTTGCCGCAGCTGCTCATCATCGTTATCTTTTTCTACTGGCCTGCGTGGCACGCGGTTCGGTCGTCGTTTTTCCTCCAAGACCCCTTCGGGTTCGGAGAGACCTTCGTCGGCCTCAAGAACTACGCCTCGCTGTTCAAGTCCTCCGCCTACATGCGCTCCGCGTGGTTTACGTTGTTCTTCGTTGTGCTCGTGACGTTCTTCTCGCTCGGCATATCGCTTCTCTTGGCCGTGAAGGCAGACAAGGTGCTGCGCGGCGCGAAAACCTACCGCACGCTGCTGATGTGGGTCTACGCCGTCGCTCCGCCGGTCGCAGGTGTGCTCGGCGTCATCATGTTCGACCAAAGCTGGGGCCCGGCGACCGAGTTTTTTGCCCTCCTCGGCTACGACTTTCGCCTTGGCGTGAACTACTACGACACCGCTTTCGCGATGGTCGTCGTGTCGGTCTGGAAGCAGCTTCCGGTCAACTTTATCTTCTTTCTCTCCGGCCTCCAGTCGATCCCCCGTTCGGTTCGCGAAGCCGCCCTGATCGACAACCGCTCGGCATCGAGCCGCTTCTGGGATATCACCTTCCCGCTGTTGGCCCCGACCGGTTTCTTCCTTCTGATCACCAACATCACCTACGCGATGTTCGACACATTCGGCGTGATCGACGTGCTTGTCCGCGGCGAGCCCGGAAACAACCCGCTCACACTGGTCTACAAGGTCTACGTCGACGGCTTCCGCGGCAATGACCTTGGCGGGTCGTCGGCGCAGTCGGTGGTGCTGATGGTCCTCGTTCTCGCCATGACCGTGTTCCAGTTCCGCATGGTCGAACGCCGCATCCACTACACCTGAGGACAGTCATGAAACGTATCAAATTAGAGACGATCCTCGACCATACGGTGCTCATCATCGGGTCGCTGATCATGATCCTGCCGATCGTCATGCTGGTTCAGATGGCATCGACGCCAGACATCGAGACGATCAAGAACGGCCCCGGCCTTGTCTTCGGGGACCAGCTTCCGGTGAACTTCGAAAAGGCGATGTTCCAAGCGGACGGCTTCAGCGGTGCCAATACCGGCGTGCGGATGCTCTATAACTCAATGATCCTCGGCTTCGGCTTTGCCTTCGGCAAGATCATCGTCGGCATGATGGCCGCTTACGCCATCGTTTATTTCCGCCTGCCCTTCGCCACGATGGCGTTCTGGATCATCTTCACTACGCTTCTGCTGCCGCTCGAAGTGCGCATTCTGCCGTCCTACGAGATCGTGCAGAAGCTGGGGATGCTGAACACCTATCAGGGCCTCATCATTCCGCTGATTGCATCCGCCACCGCGACGTTCTTCTTCCGCCAGTTCTTCCGTTCTGTGCCCGAGGAACTGGTCGAGGCCGCACGCATCGACGGTGCCGGTCCGATCAAGTTCTTCATCGACATCCTCGTGCCGCTGTCGCGCACGATGATCGCGGCGATGTTCATCATCATGTTCGTCTACGGCTGGAACCAGTACCTCTGGCCCACCATGATAACGACCGAGGAAGACATGTTCACCCTCGTGCGCGGCATCAAGCAGATCACCCAGTCGATCGACAACACCAACGTCCCCGAGTACGGCCGCGCGAACCTGCTCGCGATCATCGCGATCCTTCCGCCCGTCCTCATCGTCATTTTCTTCCAGTCCTGGTTCGTGAAGGGCCTGACGGAATCCGATAAATAAGGAGCTGACAGAATGGCTCAGGTTACTCTCGACAACGTCCGCAAGGTCTATCCCAACGGTTTCGAAGCCGTGAAACCCGCCTCCTACGACATCGCCGACGGCGAGTTCGTCGTGCTGGTCGGCCCTTCAGGCTGCGGCAAATCCACCATGCTGCGCATGATCGCAGGTCTTGAGGATATCAGCGAAGGCGCGCTGAAAATCGGCGACCGTCAGGTCAACAAAGTCGATCCCGCCGACCGCGACATCGCGATGGTGTTCCAGAACTACGCGCTCTACCCGCACATGACGGTGCGCAAGAACATCGGCTACGGCCTCAAGAACCGCAAGATCGACAAATCCACCATTGAGGCAAAGGTGCAGGAGGCGGCGACCATGCTGAACCTGACCGAATACCTCGACCGTAAGCCGTCGCAACTCTCGGGTGGTCAGCGTCAGCGTGTTGCCATGGGCCGCGCGATCGTGCGTGACCCTTCGCTGTTCCTGTTCGACGAACCGCTGTCCAACCTCGACGCCAAGCTGCGCAACCAGATGCGGATCGAGATCAAAGCCCTCCAGCGCCGTCTCGGCGTGACCTCGATCTACGTGACCCACGACCAGATCGAAGCGATGACAATGGCCGACCGCATTATCGTCATGAACGGCGGCATCATCGAACAGATCGGCACTCCGGCAGAGGTCTACCACTCCCCCGCCTCGACCTTTGTGGCGTCGTTCATGGGGGCGCCTCCGATGAACCTGCTGGAAGGTCGCGTCGATGGCGGCGTGGTGCGCGTCGGCGAAACGGTTGTCACGAACACCGCCCTCGCCGTTTCCGGTCCCGTCACCGTGGGCATCCGCCCCGAGGATCTGGAGCCGAGCGTCGGCGGCCAGCTTCGCATCGACGTGTCGATCATCGAAGAACTAGGCGCGCATCGCCTCGTGCACGGCCACATTGCGGGTCAGGCCCTGACCATGCAGATTGGCAAGGACACCGCTATCGGCGACGGCCCGATCCCCGTCGCGATCAAGAATAACGCCGTGTCGCTGTTCGACCATCAGACCGGAAACCGCCTGTGACACGCTGCGTAGAGAACCTGACACCCATTACCGAGGCAGAGAAATCGGCCATCCTCGCGAGCCCGCGCACGGCTGATGCTCATCGCGGATTCATGTCCTCTCTGGACGCAATGCAGGATGTTCAGAAAGGCGGCACAGCATCAGCGCAAACGCTGCCGGCACAGGTGAATGTCGTCGCGTGGAACGTTGAACGCTGCCTCTTTCCCGAGGCGACGGCGGCAACCCTCGCTTCGCTGGGTGCCAATATCGTCCTGCTCTCCGAGGTCGACAACGGCATGTCTCGCACGGCGCAGCGCAACACGACTAAGGACATGGCAGATGCGCTCGGGATGGAGTGGATTTACGGCGTCGAGTTCTTTGAGATGAGCCTCGGTAGCGATGCGGAGAAGGAGTTCTTTACCGACGACTTCAACACGCTCGGCTTCCACGGCAACGGCATCATGAGCAAGGCGCCCATGACCCGCGTAAAACTTTTGCGCCTCGACGACCACGGGCAATGGTTTGACCCTGCTTGCGGAGCCGACCCCGACCAGCCGCGCATCGGTGGGCGAATGGCACTCTTAGCCGAAGTTCCGACTGATAACGGTCCGGTTTGCGTGATTTCGACCCACTTGGAAAGCAACGCCCAAGCGCCGCATCGTCATGCGCAAATGCAGAAGATCATTGACGCGGTCGATGCATTCGCGCCCGACATGCCGGTTATTATCGGCGGGGATCTGAACACCGGCAACCATATGCCGCCGGACTTCGACTGGCAGAAAGAAACCCTGTTCGGACTGGCCGAGGAGCACGGCTACACGTGGACCGCGACGGCGGACGGCCCAACAACGCGCCCGAGTCTCATCACGCGGCACCCAGACCGTCAGATGAAGCTGGACTGGTTCGCTACACGCGGCTTTGATTGTCTAGAAAAACGGGTGGTGTCATCGCTGGACGAAACAGGGCGCCCGCTGTCCGACCACGATGCGGTCTATTGCAAAGTGCAGCGCGCCTGAGGCGCTGCACTTTCACGCAATCCAGAGCCGGATGACAAAGGCAATGACGCCGAGCGCAGAAACGCTCGCGAGCCACAGTCCGATGAACCAAGCGACCTTGCCGAACATCAGTGATATCCTTTTTCCGGATCGACTTTGCCGCGGAAAACCCAATAGGCAAGGCCCGTATAGATCAAGATGATCGGGATCAGAACGCTTGCTCCGACGATCATGAAGAGCTGGCTCGCGCGCGGCGCAGCAGCCTCGTAGATCGTAATTTCGGTGGGTACGATGTAGGGGAACATCGACACGCCCATACCCACAAAGCACAGCGCGAACAGCGCGAGCGAGATGATGAACGGCCAGACTTCCTCGCCGCCACTGCGGAGCGTGAGTTGCAGGAGCGCCAGCATTAGTAGGGTCACAAGCGCGACCAGCACCGCGAGGCCGATGCCAAATCCGCTGAACCAGCGGCTGAAATAGCCGTCTTGGAGGAACGGGGTCCAAATGCTGACGAGCCCGATGAAGATGACCGTGATGATCGAAAGCAACCGCGCACGCTTGCGCATCCGTTCTTGCAGTGGACCTTCGGTCTTCATCACGAGCCACGTTGCACCAAGCAGCGCGTAGCCGAAAACAACCGCGAGGCCGACGAACAAGCTGAACGGCGTCAGCCACCCCCAACCGCCGCCGACGTAGGAACGGGTCGCCTTGTCGATATCCAGCCCCTGAAGGAGCGCGCCGAGGATCATGCCCTGCGCGAATGCCGCGAGGGTCGAGCCGCCGATGAAAGCCGCGTCCCAGACAGGCTTCCACCGTTCGGTCCGCCACCGGAACTCGAAGGCAACGCCCCTGAAAATCAATGCGAGTAGCATGATAATCACTGGGATATACGTCGCAGGTAGGATCGTCGCGTAGGCCAAGGGGAAGGCCGCAAAGAGCCCCCCGCCGCCAAGGATCAGCCACGTCTCGTTCCCGTCCCACACAGGCGCGACGGAGTTCATCATCACATCGCGGTTCTTGCGGTCCTTTTCAACTGCGAACAGCATGCCGAGGCCGAGGTCGAAGCCGTCGAGGATGACGTAGATCAGAACCGCCAGCGCGATCAGCATCGCCCACGCGAGGGTCAGGTCGAAAGAGACACCTTCTGCAATCGGCATGGCTTACTCCTCCTCTTTCGTGTGGCGGCGCATGAGCTCTTCGGTCACGGGCGTGATGCCCGCCGTCCGTGTCGGGCCGTCAACCACGTCTTTGTAACGTGCTTCGGAAGTATGCGGCGGATGGCCCATGAGGCGCAGGATGTAATAGGTGCCTGCCCCGAAGACCGCCGTATAAATGACGATGAATGCAACCAGCGTCGCGCCCACAGCAGCTGCCTCTAGAGGGGCCGCAGAGTCCGACGTGCGCAGCAGTCCGTAGACCGTATAGGGCTGGCGGCCGACCTCTGTCGTGACCCAGCCTGCCAGCACCGCGACAAGGCCGGACGGCGTCATCAGCACTGCCGCGCGGTGGAGCCATGGCGCTTCGTACAGCCTCTTGCGGTAACGCGCCAACAGCGACCACATGCCCACGCCCAGCATTGCAAAGCCCAGCGCGACCATGATGCGGAAGGACCAGAAGACGATAGCCACGGGCGGCTGTTCATCGTCCGGAATACTATCGAGGCCCATAATCGGCGCGTCAAAGCTATGGCCGAGGATCAGCGACGACACACCCGGAATGCCGACAGCATAGTCGAGCGTCTGCGTTTCCTCGTTCGGAATGCCAAAGAGGTAGAGCGGCGCCCAGCCTTCGGGATGGCTTTCGAAGTGTCCCTCCATCGCCATGACCTTCTGCGGCTGGTGCTCCATCGTATTAAGGCCATGCGCATCGCCAAGAAAAATCTGGACCGGCGCCACGATCGTCGCCATCCACATCGCCATGGAAAACATGGTTTTCGTCGCTTGGCTCGGCTGATCACCGCGCCGCTTGTAACGCAGCAGGTGCCATGCACCGACGCCGCCCACGATGAACGCAGTGGTCAGGTAGGCCGCAGTGACAGTATGGGCCAGACGGTACGGGAAGGACGGGTTGAATACGATCTGCCAGAAGTCCTCGGGCAGGAACTGGTTGGTATCGGGGTCGATGCTGAAACCTGCAGGCGTTTGCATCCACGAATTGACCGAAAGAATCCAGAAGGCCGAGAAGAAGGTGCCGAACGCCACAGCCAGACAGGCCACCATATGCAGCGTCGGCCCAACACGGTCGCGGCCAAAGAGCATGATGCCGAGGAAGCCCGCTTCGAGGAAGAACGCGGAAAGCACCTCGTAGGCCATCGGCGCGCCGATGACCGGCCCTGCCCTGTCCGCAAACACCGACCAGTTGGTGCCGAACTGGTAGGACATCACGATGCCCGACACGACGCCCATCGCAAAGGCGAGCGCGAAGATTTTGATCCAGTAGCGGAAGAGGTCGAGGTAGTGCTGCTTTTTCGTGTAAAGCCACAGCCCGTTCAACACCGCCAGATAGCTCGCCAGACCGATGGTGAAGGCGGGAAACAGGAAGTGGAATGAAACCGTAAAGGCGAATTGCAGGCGTGCCAGCAGCACCGCGTCGAAGGAACCGAGCATTCGTCTCTGCCCTCTAGCTGATTTTCTGAATGAAACGCCAAGTAGCGGCGTTGTTCGTCAAACTATGCCTAAGGGCCCCCGATGCAACGCAATCCGGCATCTAAAATGCGGATTTAGCTGTGTCCCAGCGTCGCACCTTTTCTGAAGTCGGCGGGCGTTTTGCCCGTCCAGCGCTTGAATGCCCTCACAAAAGACGACGCTTCGGAGAAGCCGACGAGATAAGCCGTCTCGTTGATCGAGACCTTGCGCGCCGTCAGATAATCCGATGCCATCCGGCAACGCAGCCCGTCGAGCAGTTCGGCGAATGTCACGCCTTCGTCGCGCAGACGACGATAGAGCGTCTGGCGGCTCATACCCATGTCGCTCGCAACCGCCTCGACCGAGATGTCGCCTTTGTGGAGGACGGGCATCAGGGCCGCTTCGATCTTAGCGCGCAGCGAGGTGCGGCTTTCCAGTTCGGCCATCAGCGCGTCGGCGCGTTCGGTAAATAGCCCGAAGACATAGCCGATGTGTTCGTCAAATTCCTGCCCCAGCCACGCGGCGTCGATCAGCATCGCGTTGCGCGCCGCATTAAACGTCACTAGGCAGCGCATCAGCGCGTATTCCTCGGCGTAGCTCGGCGGCGCGTAGGTGAACTCCATCGCTTTGGCAAAGGGCTTGTCCGGAAACTCGCGGGTGAATTCGCTGACGAAGCGAGCAAAGCTGCCTTCGGTCAGTTCGATAAAGCTGTTCGGATCGGGCCGGTTATCGATGATCCAGACGCCTTCGGGCGAAAATTCGGTCGAAAAACGCTCGGCCCCGTCCATCACGTCCACTTCGACCATCAGCTTGCCGTAGCGGTTCAGTTGCATGAGCGACTCGCCCATCGTGCGGCAGGAATGGACGATGAGCCCGACGACCGAAATCTCCTCGATCTCGGTGTCCATCGCATGATGAAGGACGAACGCGGGATCGCCCGTCATCTGCTGCGCTGTGCGGATCAGGTTTTTGTAGGTCTCCAACGGGATACGCCCGTCCTGATCGCCAAGGTCAACGCCGGTCAGGCCCGCCTCGGCCAGCAGCGCCTCGCGGTTCGCGCCATGTTTATGCGCATAATCCACATAAGTTCGCGCCAAACCTGTGGCGACAGTCAGTTCTTTCATGCTCTGGGTGTAACGGGAAGTGTCACGAGCAAGCAATAGCTTGGTACGTCCGGTCATACGGTGAGGTGCAGAAAACCGATAGAACACAGGCAAACGAAGATATTTATTGTGGGGACAACCAATGAAACAATTTGCAAAATGGGGCGCTTGGGCCGCCTTCGTCTGCGGAGCGACCTATGTGTTCGGCTTCGCGCTCATGATCGGCGTTCTGGCCGAAAGCGGTTATGGCACTGACGGCGCCGATGTGGACCAGATCCTCGCGTTCGTGACGAGCCACGCGGGTCTGATGACCATCTGGAACATGTCGATCTACGTGCTGAATGGATTGGCGCTGGCGGCGCTCGCGGTCTGCCTGTCCGAAGTGCTGCGTTACGAGGCACCGCACGCCGCGCCGATGATTAAAACGTTCGGCGCGCTCTGGGCGACGCTCGTGGTCGGTGCTGGCATGGTGGCAAACGTCGGCCTTGCCGAAGTCACCCGCGTCTACGCCGAAGACACTGATGCGGCGCGTAGCCTCTGGCAGATGGTGTCGATCGTGGAAAACGGCCTTGGCGGCGGAAACGAGATCGCCGGCGGCGTTTGGGTGCTGATCGTCTCGGGAGCTGCCGCATCCAGCCCGCGCTTCTCGAAAGCCCTCGTCGGCTTCGGCGCGGCAGTCGGTCTGGCGGGTCTGCTGACGCTGGTTCCTGCCCTCGGCGATGCAGCAGGCGCAATCTTCGGCCTTGGCTTCATTGTGTGGTTCTTCTGGGTCGCGGCGGTTCTTGGCTTCAAGCGCAGCAACATTGCAGTCGCCGCATAAAACAAAAGGCGGAGCTTTTGGCTCCGCCTTTTTCGCATCAAGTAATGCGCTTGATGCTTTCCATGATCTCGTCGCGTTCAAAGACGCTCTTCCAGTCGTCTTTCATCAGCGCCGGAATACCGAACTCGATCGCCTTGTTGCACGCGTCAGAGAACTGACCTTCCTGAACACCGAAGATCACCGCGCCGAGGATGTTCATGTGACCGAGGAGGAAGTCCTTCGCACATTCTTCGGACACGCCGGTCTTCACGACTTCGTCCATCGCCTGCTTCATCACGACGAGCAGCGAGGCGCAGACCGTCTCCGACAGACCCGGTTCCAGATAGGCCATCTGTTCGACGGTCACGCGGTAGGTCGTGCGGACGGGTGCGTAGATCGCCTTCGCGATCTCATCACCAACAGCATAGTGCTCTTCCGGCCCTTGCATCAGCGCATTCACAACGCCCTGCGGGTGGGCAACGCCGCCGAAACGGTCGAGGCGCGCAGCTTCGGTTTCTTCGTTATGGAAAATCATCGGGTGGCACGGGTGCGTGACGAAATAGGTGATGTCTTCGCGCTCCGGCAGGTGACCCGCGAACGGCGCAGCAGCGTCGAGGATCACGACCATCGTGCCGGGGTTCAGTTTGTCGACGATGCCCTTGGCCACGACACCAATCGCGGTATCCGGAACAGCGAGCAGAACGACGTCGGCGTCTTTGATTGCGACGTCGGCGTCAACGCAGTCGACACCAACGGCATCTTTCAGACGCGCGCGACCGACTTCGCTCACCTCGACGTGGGACACATTGAAGGACGTCTTGGCCAGATTGAGTGAGCACCGCACCCCCATTTTCCCGCCGGCGCCGAATACAGCCACATTAGTCATATGATACATCTCCTCCATGCCCCGTTATTCGGGCATCTTGCGTAACTGGTATGATCAGATAATATCCAGACTAGATTGTCAATGCAGGCCGAACGGCCAAAACACCGCAGGAGGATGATTGTGGCCCCAAAGTTGACGTGGTTTGGTGACGATTTCACCGGCGCAGCCGCAGTTATGGAAGTTCTCGCCTTTGCCGGTATAGACACAATCCTCTTTGCGGATATGCCCGATGCTGCCCTGATGGAGAGGTTCGCGGGCTGCGACGCCATCGGAATCGCCTCCACCGCGCGCACCGAAGGGCCGGAGTGGATGGAGGCCCATCTGCCCGCCGCTTTCGAGTTCCTCAAAGCCACCGGCGCGCCGATCCTCCACTACAAAGTCTGCTCGACCTTCGACTCATCGCCCAGCACCGGCAACATCGGCCGCGCGACCGAGATCGGCCTTAACGTGACGGGAGCCAAGGCAGCGCCGATGGTCACCGCCGCCCCGCAGATGCGCCGTTATCAGGCCTTCGGCAACCTGTTCGCGGGCACGTTCGACGGCGTGTTCCGCCTCGACCGGCATCCAGTCATGTCGCAGCACCCCGTGACCCCGATGGCAGAGGCTGACCTGTTGGCGCACCTCTCCGAACAGACGGACCTCAGTTCCGGCTTAATCGACCTTGAAGCCCTCTGGTCCGATCCAGCGCCGCGGTTGGCGGAACTGCTGGAGAGCGGCGCACGCGTGATCTCCATCGACAGCATGGAGGGCCGCTCCGAAGCCGCCGCAGGGAAGCTGATCTGGGACAACCGCGATGACTTGTCGTTCGTGGTTGGGTCACAAGGCATCGAGTTCGCGCTCATCCGACACTGGTTGAATGAAGGCATCATCCCCAGCCCTGCCCCGCTGACCTCCGCTGGCAAGGTCGACCAGATCGCTGTTGTGTCCGGCTCTGTCTCGCCCAGCACCGCGCAACAGATCGACTGGGCTGCGTCGAACGGGTTCGAGGTCATTCGTTTTGACGCCGCCGCGATGGTCGAACGCCCTGCGGACACGGAAAGCCTGATCGCCAAAGCCGTTCTGCAATCGCTCGAAGCCATATCGAACGGCCTCAGCCCGCTGGTCTGCTCCGCCACCGGCCCCAGCGATCCTGCAGTCGCCGCCGTGCGCGAGGCGTCCGCAAAAACCGGCACGCCTATGGACGACATCAACCGCAACATCGGCATCACCCTCGGGCGTATCCTCGACGAGGTTCTGCGGAAATCGAACATCCGCCGCGCAGTCATTTCCGGCGGCGACACATCCGGACACGGGATGCGCGCACTCGGTCTCAAAGCGATCAAGGCCATCGCTCCGACCATTCCGGGCGCATCGCTCTGCGTCGGTTACGGCGGCGAACATCACGACGGGCTGGAGATCGCCCTCAAAGGCGGCCAGATGGGAAGTTTGGATTTCTTCGGCTGGATCCGTGACGGCGGCGGACCGCGTTAGGATTTCGGCTCGAACACGTTGGCAGAACGTTCAAGGTGACGCGCCATGGTTTCGACCGCGGTGGTCACATCATGTTTTTCGATCTGATTGATCAGCTCTTCGTGCTCGGCCAGCGTCACGTCTTCCTTGCCAGACCAGTGCAACAGATTGACGTGATATTCGAACAGCCAGCTCAGCATTGCCTGTGACACCGACACGATGATCGGGTTTTCCGTCATTTCGGCAAGGCGGGTGTGAAACCGCATATCGGCCTCGATAAACGCAGTCGGATCATCGCGGAGGCCCTCTTGTTCCTCAAGAATCGCCCGCAAATCGGCGATATCCTCGGCGCTCGCTTTTTGCGCCGCGACCCGCACCATGCCCAGTTCGAACATCTGGCGCGCGTGTTTGAGGTGTTCGAGGTTCGCCGGAGCCGCGCTAAGGACCATACGGGCAACCTCGTCGGACTGGCTCAGAACCGTGCTCGCGTCGATGGCGTTCACACGCGAACGCTCGCCATGGTTAATGCTGATCAGACCGCTGTTGTGCAGTGATTGCAGCGCCTCGCGGACGGCGGGACGGCCCACGCCGAAACGCTCCATCAGCGCACGCTCAGACGGCATGAAGTCACCAGGGCGAAGCTCGCGCGAAAGGATCATCTCGCGCAGTTTATCCAGCACCTGATCCGACAGCTTGCGGCGGACGATCTTGTCCGCGTCCGCTTTCTTGTTTGCCGTCGGGATCATGCCCGTGCTCCGTATTTGTCTTGAAGGTCGTTAGTTTATAAGTCGTTACCGCCCGCGTCAGCAAGGTTGGATTGCGCCCAGTCGTAGGGGCCGAGGTCACCGATCGTATCGGGCGTCAGGTTGGCGGTGAATTTCGTGTCTCCGACTTCGAGCGTTGCGATGCCGTTCGCGACTTCTGCGCGGTACACCTTTTGCCCTGCGCAGCGTGCCAAGGCAGCTAGCACATCGACGATCGGCCCTTCGAGGCCGCGTGGCCCGTAGACGCCCGACGGCGCCCAGACGGTTACGCCTGCTGGCGCCAGCGAAGCGGCCAAACCGATCAAATAGGCCGCACCGAACTTCGCACGGTGGCGAGGGTCGTCATGCGCCATGCAAACGCGGCCATTGTCAGGGTTCGGGATCGTGCGATTACCATACGGGTTCTGCCGCATGGCGATAGTCGCGGGGCCAATCCGGTAGTCGAGGTCGCCGATAATGGCCCGCGCGGACCGCGTGATATGCGGAATCGCTTCGAGCGTCTCAATGACCGAAACATCGTCAGCCGCGTGAACGATGGGGCACAGCCCATGAGAGACGAACGACAGGTTTTCGAGCGGCGGTCGCTTGCGGTTCAGTTCTGGGAAAAAGCTGACCATGCCACCGCCGCGCGTGATGTCGGGGAACACCTCGGCAGCGGTGTTGTGGATCAGATCGAGCGGCGGGCATTCGGGCCATTCCGATCCTGGCGGCGTGGACTGGCGATCGACCGAGGGGCAGACCAGAACGCTGTCCGGCTTGAAGTCCGAAGCCTCCATCGCAGCCTTCATGGCGATGAGCTCATCGGCGACCGAAGGCTCATAGATACCGATCAATTCGGCATCGTATACGAGCGATGGGAGGGCATTTTGAAGCGCTGCGAAGGCTGCGATTTGGCCCTCGATGTCACCGAGCGCTGCGTCGATGTGGCAGAGCAATCGCTGCGGCGCGACTTTGGCGATGTCCTGCGGCGAATCCGCCAAACGCGATGCGTCCTCGGCGGTTATGACCAAAGCCATTTCGGGGAAAGTGGCGTCCGACACCTCATCGGTGGCTTTGGAGGCTTCGGTTTCACAGGCTTCCCACGTCAGGCGCACGGACTGCTCGATGGTCTCTCCAGCTTGAAGTTCGTAGGGCCAAGGCAGCGCGAGCGGACGATTGTAGGTCTTGAACGACGCGTCGCCCCACTGGCGCTGGTCTTCCATCTCGAACGTGTCGCCCGACAGCTCACAGCGTACGCGGTATCCATCCCGCTCGTGGGCCAGCGAGACGATGTCCATGAACGGTTGCCAAGGGTCGATGAGGACAGGGAATGCTGCCTCTTCGACTGATCCGTCGGAATGGCCGACCACTGCGGGGCAACCCGAGACGCCCGCAGGGTGGAGGATAGTGAAGCCGGTGCGATTGGTCTCGAAGAGGGCGTCGGCAGAGCCGCGGGCGGACACGGTCAGACTGGTTTCGTCGGCGCGCACATCGACGGTGACATCCAGCGTCGCGCCGTGGCTTTCGTATTCCATACGCTGAGACAGCGCGAAGCCATTCGCAGTATCGCGGGAAATTTCTGTCAGGCGCGGCGCGAGGGTGCCCCAGTCGCGGTCGCGGACCAGAAAGGCGATGCCGCGCAGTAGCTCCACGCCGTCATATGTGATGTGCCGCAGCGCGCCGTCCTGAAGCGAGAACGTCAACTTTCCAACGCTGATCTTCTCGACCTTGGCGGGCGGCTTTTCGGTGCCGTAGAGCTCCAGCGCGGTGCTCATAGGTCGGCCAGTTCGATGGTTCGATGGTCCTTGGCCGACATATACGCCGCCTCGACCAGCGCGAAGGTTTGCAGGTTGTCACGGCCACTGGTTTCCGGCTCCGTCCCCGCAGCAATGCAATCGACGAAGTGCTGCTGGATGATCCGAACGCTTTCCTGAATGTTGTGCCACGGCTTAGACGCCCAATCGAGGACGGGCGGCGCTACGTCCCGCTCGGTCACATCGTCACCCAACTGCACCGACAGCTTGTAGCCCGCGTGAAGCCGGATCGTGCCCTTTTCGCCGTCTATCTCCAGCAGGCTTTCGGGGAACGTCTCGGGCGAACGACGGGTCGCGTAGGAGCAATCGACGACTGAGGTCACACCGCCCTCGTGCTCGAGCAGCATGGTGGCGACATCCTCGCCTTTGATCTTGGGATTGATGCGGCGGGTCGTGGCGGTGATGCGGGTCGCGTCACCGAACAGTGCCCGCGAGATATCAAGGATGTGGATGCCGAGGTCTTCGATGATGAACCGCTCGCCCTCGGCCAGATAGGGCTGGCCAGAGAACACATCGTAGCCCGAACGGAACGACACCCTGCCAAAGAACGGCGTGCCAATCACCCCGCTACGAACCTCGTCGATCACGGCGCGAACAGCGGACTGCCAGCGGAAGTTCTCGTGGATCATGAGCGTTTTGCCCGTGGCCTCGACCGCCTTCACCATGGCCCTTGCATCTTCGAGGTTCAGTGCAAAGGGCTTCTGGCAGATGACATGCACATTGTGAGCGGCGGCCATCTCGACCAGCGGGCGGTGCGATGAAACGGTGGTCGCGATGTCCACCGTATCAAAGCCGCCATCCGCGAACATTTCCGCCGCATCGGTGTAGGTCCGCACGTCGTCGAACAGGTCCGAGGCGACGGCCAAACGCTCTTCGTCGCGATCGCAGAGGGCTACGACTTTGACGCCGTCGATATCTTTCCAGCCGTGAAGCTGGTTCATCGCGAAGAAACCGCAGCCGATCAGTGCAACCTTCATAAATAAGCTCCTTTACTGGCCGATGGCGGCCTGCGCCTGCAATGCAACGCGCGCTTGCACGCGTTGCTGGGCTTGGTCGATAACAACTGCCGCGATGATAACGAGGCCTTTGATGACTGTCTGCCAAAACGACGAGACACCCATCATCACGAGGCCGTCGGAAAGAACGCCGATGACAAAAGCACCTACGATGGTACCGCCGATCTTACCGCGACCACCGGCCATCGAGG
Source organism: Marivivens aquimaris (assembly GCF_015220045.1). Taxonomy (NCBI): domain Bacteria; kingdom Pseudomonadati; phylum Pseudomonadota; class Alphaproteobacteria; order Rhodobacterales; family Paracoccaceae; genus Marivivens; species Marivivens aquimaris. Next base: position 1,879,543 of record NZ_JADBGB010000001.1, read on the forward strand.
TGCCGCCCAAAACCGCCGCCGCAATGGCGTTGAGTTCGAAGGTATCGCCCGTCGCGGGGTGGGACGCCACCAGCTGCGAGGAAATGATGATCCCGACGAGCGCGCCGCAGAAACCGGAGAACATGTAGACGAAGTATTTGACGCGGTTCACCTTCACGCCCGACAGACCCGCCGCCCGCTCGTTGCCGCCGACAGCATAGATAAAGCGACCGAGCGGTGTGCGGCTGGCGATGTAGGCGGCGAGGACACCGACGACGATCAGCATCAGGATCGACACGGGAATGCCGAAGATATCGCCTGCGCCGATCCAACGGAACGTATCCGAGCCATACTCTGCATTGCCATTCAGGTTCGGGAACGTACGACCATCCGAGGACAGCATGGCCGTTCCACGCGCCACATAGAGCGTGCCGAGCGTCGCGATGAACGGGGCCACGTTGAGCTTTGTAATGAGGAAGGCGTTGATCGCACCAATGAACACGCCGACCGCGATGACGATCAGGCAGATCTCCAGCGTGTTGAACTGGACGGACCAGCCCAGCCCGATGTCGATCCCGTTCAGTACGAGGTAGCCCGCGACCATCCCGCAGAGCCCAACAATAGAGCCTACGGACAAGTCGATGCCGCCGGAGATGATGACGAACGTCATGCCGATCGCGAGGAAGGCGTTCAGCGCCACGTGCTTGGACATGATCACAAGGTTCGCGGTAGACAGGAAGTTCGGCGCAGCGGCAGAGAAGAACGCCACCACAAGGATCAGCGCGATGAATGTCCGCGCCTTGAGCAGTACGAGCAGTGCGCTGGAGTTGCCCGAAGGGACGGTCGAAGACGTCATGGCCGTCATGATACGGTTTCCTTTTGTTCGTGCGAAGCAGCGTGACCGACCGCAGATGCAGTGATGAGCGCGGTCTCGGTCGCGGTTTCTTTGGTGAATTCGCCAGTGATCTTGCCGTTGGACATGACGACGATGCGGTCCGACAGGCCGAGCACTTCTTCGAGGTCGGAGGTGACGAAGATGATGCCTAGCCCTTCCGCTGCGAGCTGGCGCATGACGCGGAACACCTCGGCCTTGGCGCCAATGTCGATGCCGCGCGACGGCTCGTCCATTAGAAGAACCTTGGGCTTGGTCATGAGCGCCTTGCCGATGACCACCTTCTGTTGGTTGCCGCCGGATAGCGATGACACGGGGTTTTCTGGCGATGCGATCTTGATCAGCAACTGTTTGACGTAGTCGCCGACGGTCTTCTTTTCCTTGGCGAGGTCGAGGTGACCGGCGGTCGAAAGATCACCGAGCGACGACAATGTCATGTTCTCGCGGATCGACAGGATCTGGACGAGGCCGTCCTGCTTGCGGTCCTCCGGAATGATCGCGAGGCCCATCTTGATCCGGTCGGACACGTGGGGCGACTTCGCTTCCTTACCGTCCACATAGAATTTGCCGCGCGCGTGTGGATAACGGCCCATAGCGGTCTCGACGAACTCCGTCCGCCCTGCCCCCATGAGGCCGTAAACGCCGAGGATTTCTCCCGCTTTTAGCGACATCGACACGCCGTTGACGGTGAAACCACCCGAAGAGTTCGGCAGGTAAACGTCCTCGGCGCGGAAAATCTCGTCGCCGAACGGATGATCCAGTGTCTTGGGGAAATCCTTGCTGGCATCGCCGATCATGTTGAGGACGATCCACGGGATATCGACGCCCTCCATCGAGCGGGCCCCAGTAATGACGCCGTCCCGCAGGACGGTGATGTAGTCGCCAACGCGGATCAGTTCTTCGATGCGGTGGGAGATATAGACGATCCCCACCCCGTCGCGTTTCAACTCTTCGATCACGCGGAACAGGATTTCCACCTCGGCCGCCGATAGCGCAGAGGTCGGCTCGTCGAGGATCAGGATACGCGCGTTCTGGGCAAGGCTCTTGGCGATCTCGACGATCTGCTGTTGACCGACTTTGAGGTCGCCGACCAGCGCATCGGGGTCGATATCATGCTCCAGCCGTTTCATCAGCTTGCGGGTTTCTTCGCGCTGCTTGGCGCGGTCGATATCGACGCCGTAGCGGGTACGCTCGCGGTTGATGAAGATGTTGTCGGCCACGGTCATGTTCGGGAACAGGTTCAGTTCCTGAAACACGATGCCGATGCCGTGGCGGGCGGCCTCTTCGGTGGAGGTCAGAACAACCTCCTCCTCGCCGACGAAGATCGAACCGGAGGTGAGTTGCTCCACCCCGGCGATGACCTTCATCATGGTGGACTTGCCCGCGCCGTTTTCTCCGACGAGCACGTTGACGGCGCCCATCCGGAGATCGAAGTCGGCGTTCTTCAGCGCGACCGTGCCAGGATAGACCTTGGTCCCGCCGCGGATTTTCAGGCCGATGGGATGCTTTTCCTGCTCCATCACCGCACCTGAAGCGAGGTCGGCACCAGTTCGATCGCATCCCCTTTGTTGCGGAGCGTGTAGACGCCTTCGAAGGTCACGGTGCGGCCGACGAGGTCGCCTTCGGGCACGCTAAGTCCCGCATTCGCGAGGTCATTCAGCGCGCGGCCCAGTTTGGCAAACTCGATCTGGTCGCGGAAATCGGTGAAGACGATGAACGGCATCGCGTCGCGCAAGGCCGTGCCGCGGATAACGGGGCCGAGTTGCAGCGTCAGGTCCGCCGCGCCGTCAGCATCCACGTCCACCATCAACTTAGCAGCGCGGCTTTCGGTGTTGGCTTCGACAATCGTGCCCTCACCGTTCGCGGCAAAGTTCCACGGGTTCGCCTCACCTTCGGGTCGCAGGCCATGCGCGGCACCGGCAGCGTCGAGGCCCTCAGCGTCGATCTGCGCATGGAGATCAGTGAGCCTCACCGCGTTTTCTGAAACGGTCGGCAGGACTTTATCCGCCCAGATAGTTTCAGCGTAGGCGGCCATGCGCGCCTCATCGGTCATCTCGGCAGCCTGCACGGAGGCGTCATTGGGGTCGGGATTTTTAACGATCTTGCAGCCTGCGAGCGGCAGCGCCATGCAAGACAGGATCGCGAGCGGCGTGAAAAGTTCGCGCATTCTGTGTCCTTAAATAAAACGCGGGCGCCGGCGTTAACCGGCGACCCGCACAGGGAGTTCTCAGGACGAGAGCGCGAAGGTCTCGAGGTTTGCAGCGTTGTCAGCGTTGATCAGAACACAGTCCATCAGCTGCTTTTCATCCTGACCGGTCGCACCGTCGGTCAGATAGGCATCCGCCTGTTCGACGGCGATCTGCGCCTGACGATAGGCCGGCTGGAGAACCGTTGCCTTGATACCGCCAGCAAGGATCGAGTCGCGCACGTCGTTCGAGCCGTCGAAGCCAACGACGATCACATCGGTGCGGCCAGCGGCTTCGAGAGCAGCCCAAGCGCCCATTGCCATAGTGTCGTTCCCGCAGATCACGCCCTTGATATCAGGGTTCGCCTGAAGGATGGTTTCCATCTTCTCGTAGCCCTCGGTCTGCGACCAGTTGGCCGACTGCTGGGCAACCATCACCAGATCGGGGTACTGGTCGATGATGTCATGATAGCCCGACGAACGGATACCAGCGTTGGTGTCTGCTTCGCGACCGACGAGTTCGACATAGTTGCCTGCCTCGCCCATCAGACGCACGAACTCTTCGGCACCAAGCTGCGCACCCTGATAGTTGTTCGAAACGATCTGGCTGACGGCGATGCCGGACTCTTTGATTTCGCGGTCGATCAGGAACGACGGGATGCCTGCATCCTTTGCGCGCTGGACAGCGGCAACGGTCGCATCGGCGCCGGCATTGTCGAGAATGATTGCGTTCGCACCGCGGGCAATCGCACTATCGAAGAGCTCAGACTGCTTATTAGGATCATCATCGTGGACCATAATAATGGTTTCATAACCCAGCTCGATTGCGCGGGCTTCGGCACCGACGGCTTCGGCCTTGAAGAACGGGTTGTCGTGGCTCGGGGTGATGATTGCGATCAGGCCCTTGTCTTGGGCAAAAGCGGGACGAGCGAGCGGCAGGATAGCTGCAGCCGCGACGCCGGACATAAAATGACGACGATTAAGTTTCATGGGTTTCCTCTCCTCCTGTCGACCGAACTTGCGCGTTGTGGGCGCTTCCTCCTCGGTCGACGGTCAGGTTGTGAGATAATTATCGTGTTGTCAACTGGTATGATCACTACTACTCTTTGCTCAGATTTTGGAGGACGGATTTAATGTCGCGAAGCACAATTCAGGTCACCTACAGGCTTGAAACATCAGGCGAAATCGAGGCGCTTGCGGCCAAAATCGCCTCTGACCAGTCCACGGGGACGTTTACTGCCCTTCCGAACGAAACCGATGAAGTGCGAGCCCGCTGCGCTGCGACAGTGGTCAAAATCGCGCCGTTGGAATCGTCGGACACCCCGTCATTTCCCGACCCCGACGGCACCGGCCCCTACCACCGCGCGGACGTTACCATCGCTTACCCGCTCGAGGCTGTCGGCACCGATATCGCTGCTTTGATGACCATCACCATCGGCGGAGTTTACGCCGTACGCGGGCTCACGGGCGTGCGGGTGAAGGACATCGACCTGCCGTCCGAGTGGTCCTGCCACCCCGGTCCGCAGTTCGGCATTCTAGGGTCCCGCAAACTGATGGGGGTCACAGACGGACCTATGATCGCTTCGATCATCAAGCCCTCGCTGGGACTGCTGCCCGAAGAGACCGCCGCAGTGGTCAAGACGCTCTGCGAGGCGGGTGTCGAGTTCATCAAGGACGACGAAAAGCTGATGAGCCCCGGCTATTCGTCGCTCGAAGACCGTGTGAAAGCGATCATGCCCATGATCAACGACCACGAGCAGAAGACAGGCAAGAAGGTGATGTACGCCTTCGGAATTTCCTCTGCCGACCCCGACACGATGATGCGAAACCACGACACGGTCGTCGCCCACGGCGGCAATGCGGCGGTGCTCAACATCAATTCCATCGGCTACGGCGGCATGTCGTTCCTGCGCAAACGGTCGGCGCTATGCCTCCACGCGCACCGCAATGGCTGGGACATCCTGACCCGCCACCCGGGGCTGGGAATGGACTTCACCGCCTATCAGAAAATCTGGCGCCTGCTCGGCGTCGACCAATTCCAGATCAACGGCATCCGCGCGAAATACTGGGAACCGGACGATAGCTTCGTCCAGTCGTTCAAAGACGTGATGACCCCGATCTTTTCGGACACAGACCGCCCGCTTCCCGTGGTTTGCTCCGGCCAATGGGGCGGCCAAGCGGTCGACACCTATCGCCAGACGGGCCGGACGCTGGATCTGATGTACCTCGGCGGAGGCGGCATCCACGGTCACCCGATGGGCATTGCTGCGGGTGTGAAAGCGATCCGTCAGGCATGGGATGCCGCGGCAGCGGACGTCGAATTGGCCGACTACGCGAACGATCACCCCGAATTGGCGGCCTCTCTCGCCAAGTGGGGCTAACGAAAAACGCCGCCCGATTGGGCGGCGTTTCCATTTTAAATCATAGCGTTAGCCTTAGCCACACTTGCTATATCCGCAAGACAGGCACGACTCACAGCCGCTTTCCATCTTCATGCCGTACTCGCCGCAGCTCGGGCAGGATTTGCCTTTGGGTTTTTCGCCGACGACCATGACTTCGGCTTGCGGGTCGGCTTTTAGACCGAGGCCCTCGCCTTTAATGAAGCCCGTGGCGACCATGTGCTGTTCCAGAACACCGCCGATAGCTGCGAGGATCGACGGGACGTACTTGCCCTTCATCCATGCGCCGCCGCGCGGGTCGAACACGGCCTTGAGCTCTTCGACGACAAACGAGACGTCACCGCCACGGCGGAACACGGCCGAGATCATGCGGGTCAGCGCGACGGTCCACGCGAAGTGCTCCATGTTCTTGGAGTTGATGAACACTTCGAACGGGCGGCGATGGCCTGCGATCACCACGTCGTTGACAGTGATGTAGATCGCGTGCTCGCTGTCCGGCCACTTGACCTTGTAGGTGTTGCCTTCGAGGGCTGCCGGACGATCCAGCGGCTCCGACATGTAGATGACTTCGGCTTCTTCAGAGACGGTTGCCGGTGCTTCTGCCGGAGTTTTGTCCGAGGATTCCGAAACCGACAGAACCGAACCGGTTACATCGTTCGGGCGGTAGGTGGTGCAACCCTTACATCCGGTGTCGTACGCCTCCATGTACACCTCTTTGAACGACTCAAAGCTGATGTCTTCGGGGCAGTTGATGGTCTTGGAGATCGACGAGTCGATCCATTTCTGCGCAGCCGACTGCATACGGACGTGAGCCAGCGGCTCCAGCGTCTGCGCGTTGACGAAGTAGTCGGGCAGCTCGGCATCCGCGCCGAACTTGTCGCGATACATCTTTACGGCGTAGTCGACGACTTCTTCTTCGGTGCGCGAGCCGTCTTTCTGGAGAACCTTGCGGGTGTAGGCATAGGCGAACACCGGCTCGATACCCGACGAGACGTTACCTGCGTAAAGCGAGATGGTGCCGGTCGGCGCGATCGAGGTCAGCAGAGCGTTGCGGATGCCATGCTTGGCAATCGCATCGCGCACGTCCTTGTCCATCTGCTTCATGTTGCCCGAAGCGAGGTACTTGTCCTTGTCGAAGAGCGGGAACGCGCCCTTCTCTTTGGCCAGCTCAACCGATGCGAGGTAGGACGAGCGGGCGATCTGCTTCATCCATGCGTCGGTCTGGGCGGCGGCTTCTTCGGTGCCGTACTTCAGGCCGAGCATCAGCAGAGCGTCGGCAAGGCCAGTCACGCCAAGGCCGATGCGGCGCTTGTTGCGGGCCTCTTGCGCCTGAGCGTCGAGCGGGAAGTTCGACGCATCAACGACGTTGTCCATCATGCGGACTGCGGTGGCGACGAGGTCGTCCAGCGCTTCGACGTCCATGCGTGCGTCTTTTTCGAACGCGTTCTCGACAAGACGGGCGAGGTTGATCGAACCCAGCAGACACGCGCCATACGGCGGCAGCGGCTGTTCACCACAGGGGTTGGTCGCCGCGATGGTCTCGCAGTAGTTCAGGTTGTTCATCTTGTTAATGCGGTCGATGAAGATCACACCCGGTTCGGCGTAATCGTAGGTCGACTGCATGATCTGGTTCCACAGGTCGCGCGCCTGAACGGTCTTATAGACCTTGTCGCCGTAGGTGAGTTCCCACGACTTGTCGGCCTTCACGGCTTCCATGAACGGATCGGTGACGAGCACCGACATGTTGAACATGCGCAGGCGGGCGGGGTCAGATTTCGCGGTGATGAAGGCTTCGATATCGGGGTGGTCGCAGCGCATGGTCGCCATCATCGCGCCACGGCGCGATCCGGCGGACATGATGGTGCGGCACATGGCGTCCCAGACGTCCATGAACGACAGTGGGCCCGATGCGTCCGCGGCAACGCCATGAACCAGCGCGCCCTTGGGGCGGATGGTCGAGAAGTCGTAACCGATGCCGCCACCCTGCTGCATGGTCAGCGCGGCCTCTTTCAGCATGTCGAAAATGCCTGCCATCGAGTCCGGAACAGTGCCCATAACGAAGCAGTTGAACAGCGTGACCGAACGCGCAGTGCCTGCACCCGCGGTGATGCGGCCAGCGGGGAGGTATTTGAAATCTTCGAGCGCGTGGTAGAATTTGTCTTCCCACTTGGCCGAGTCCTTTTCGACCGACGCCAGAGCGCGGGCAATACGGCGCCAGGTATCTTCTACCGTGCCGTCCAGAGCCTTACCGTCAGCGTCTTTGAAACGGTATTTCATATCCCAAATTTGTTCGGCGATAGGGGCTGCAAAGCGGGACATGGGCTCGAATCCTCCAGAGTGGGTTTAGGTGAGGTGGGCATACATATTGCGGTCACTTTCCCGTATCAACGCAAAATACGGGCTTGTCCACAGGTTGTGAACAGATATTTAGTGAGCGACAAGGAGAGACCGTATGAGCAAATTCACACATCTGATCAAGCTGTCGGTCGGCACGGAAGACGTATCCGGTTTAGAACGTTGGCAAAAATCCGGTGCCGCCAAAACCGCGGACGGCCTGCCCTGCCATGTTACGCGAATGTGGCCTAAACGTCAGGACGAAGTTCTGAATGGCGGATCAATTTATTGGGTGATCAAGGGCCTGATTCAGTGTCGCCAAAAGATCGTCCGACTCGATGAAGTTTTGGGCGGTGACGGGATCAGCCGATGCGCCATCGTTCTCGACCCCGAAATGGTGCGCGTGGCCCCGACGCAGAAGCGCCCGTTCCAAGGCTGGCGGTACCTCGCGCCTTCGGACGCGCCTGTCGATCTGGGTGCGAAACGCGAAGACGAGCCGGAACTGCCGGCTTCCCTTTCTGCGGCGCTCGCTGAAATCGGGATTATGTGAGGGGGCGCTGCCCCCTCGGCCCGAGGGCCTCACCCCCAGGATATTTTTCGCACAAAGGCAGGCTCAGATGCGGAGCAGGTCTTCGAGTTGATTGAGGACATTGCGGTCTTCGTTGCTCCAATCCGCGTTGCGCGATTTGAAGAGCGTTGCCTGACTCGCGTGAATGAGTGCGTCATCGAGGATTTTCAGACCGTTCGCGCGCAGCGTTTCACCGGTCGAGGTGATGTCTGCCACCGCTTCGGCGGTCTCATTGCGGACAGTGCCTTCGGTTGCGCCTTGGCTGTCGACCAGTTGGTAGTCGGCAACGCCGTTGTCGCGCAGGAACTCGCGGACAAGGCGGTGGTATTTCGTCGCGATGCGCAGGCGGAAACCGTGGTTGCGGCGGAATTGTGCAGCGGCGGCGTCCAGATCATCGAGGGTGTCCACGTCGACCCAGCCGTTCGGCACGGCAATGATCAGATCAGCACCGCCGAAGCCCATCGGAGCCAGTTCGCGGATGCGGTTTTCCCAATCCGGCACTTTTTCGCGGACCAAGTCAGAGCCGGTAACGCCGAGGTGGATACGGCCAGCCGACAGCTCGCGCGGAATTTCACCGGCCGAGAGCAGCACCAGCTCGATACCGTCGATGCCTTCGACAGCGCCGGAGTATTCGCGCTCCGAACCGGTTTTCACCAGCTTCAGGCCGCGATCTGCGAACCATTCGAAGGTCTTCTCCATCAGCCGCCCTTTGGACGGCACACCAAGTTTCACGGTCATGCCTGCCCCCTGAGTGCGACGACGAGTTCCGGACGGATGACGGCGCCCACGGCGGGCACTTCGCGGCCACGGCCAAGCACGCGGGTTAGCGCGTCATAACGGCCGCCAGTTGCCACGGCGGGCATTCCAGCGCGGGTTTCCGAATAGAAGCCGAAGACGAAGCCGTCGTAGTATTCGAGCGAGGTGCGGCCAAAGTTACCTTCGAATTCCAGCGCATCCACGTCGATACCGGCTTCAGACAGCGCATCGAGACGCTGGGAGAAGCGGGTCACAGCCTCGGAGATCGACGGCATATCCACGGCGATGTCACGCAGGTTGCCGAGGACATTCGGGCAGGTTTCGCGCAGGCTCACAAGTTCTTCGAGCATCGCGATCTGTTCGCTGTCGATAGGGGCCATTTGCGCATCTTCGCGGAGCGCCGCGATGCGGTCTTCGACCTCTTTGGCGGAGCGGAGGCCGACAACTTGAGCGTCAGCCATCGGATCAGCTTTGGCCAGCAGCGCGGCGCGGGTTGCAGGAACGTCGGCTTTGCCGCCGAAACGTTCCAGCAATGCGCGGAAGCGGCGGGGGCGCCAGATGTGGCGCAGCAGAGCTGCTTTGCGCGCGTCGGATGTGTCGAGCCCGCGAACAGCGGCGGTCAGGATACCGTAGTCGCCAGTTGCAGCGCGGACGGGCAGACCGTCCAGAGCCTTCGCGATGATCGCGAAGACCTCTGCGTCGGCTTGAACAGGCGCTTTGCCGTCGAACACCTCGTAGCCGACCTGCACGTACTCGTTCGGGCGGCTAAGGTCTTCTTCCTGCATACGGAAGACTTTGCCCGAGTAGGTGTAGCGGGCCGGATCGGCGTTGGATTCCATGTGCCACTGCACCACGGGAACAGTGAAGTCCGGGCGGAGCATCATCTCGCCGCGCACGCCGTCTGTGGTCACATAGGCGCGGCCACGGATGTCTTCACCATAGAGGTCGAGAAGCGTTTCGGCGGGTTGCAGGATGTCCGTTTCGACAAGCTGCGCGCCCTGCGCTTCAAAGAGCGCGCGGATGCGGCGCGCTTCTTCGTTCGTCTGGCGAAGTCCCGTCATTGCTTCTGGCTTTCAAGGATTTCGCGGACTTTGGCGACGAGCTCCGAACGCGGCATTTCGTACTGCGAGGGACGCTCTTTCCATTCGTCGAGCGTGGCGTTCTGCGCGATCTGGGCACCGAGGATCAGGTCCTTGATCTGCACAACGCCGTTTTCCTTTTCGCTGCCACCTTCGATGACGGCGATCGGGCTGTTGCGCTTGTCCGCATACTTCAACTGGTTGCCGAAGTTCTTCGGGTTGCCGAGGTAAACCTCGGCGCGGATGCCTGCGTTGCGCAGCTCGGCGACCATAGCCTGATAGTCAGCCATGCGGTCCTTATCCATGACGGTCACGACCACGGGGCCGGTCGGCGCTCCGCCCATGCGGCCTTTTGCGCGGAGCGCGGCGAGCAGACGGTCAACACCAATCGACACGCCCGTTGCGGGGACTTCCTGACCGGTGAAGCGCTTGACCAGATCGTCGTAACGACCACCGCCCGACACCGAGCCGAACTGGCGCGGACGGCCCTTTTCGTCGAGGATTTCAAAGGTCAGTTCTGCTTCGAACACGGGGCCAGTGTAGTAACCGAGACCGCGCACGACCGACGGGTCGATCAGGATACGGTCAGGGCCGTAGCCTTGGGCGTCCAGCAGTTCCGCGATGTATTCAAGCTCGTTCACGCCATCATTGCCGACGACCGAACCGCCGACCAGTTCACGCAGACGCGCAGCGGTCGCAGCGCCGGTGTCGCGGCGGGCGGACATGAAGCCCATGACGATGTCGGCTTGCTCGTCCGAAAGCCCAGCGCCCTTGGTGAAGTCGCCGGACTCGTCCATGCGGCCCTTGCCGATCAGAAGGCGGACGCCCTCCTCACCGAATTTGTCGAACTTGTCGATGGCGCGGAGCACGGTGCCGCGCTCTTCGGCCATTGCCTCGGGGTCATTGGGGTCGAGAACGCCTGCGACTTCCATCACGCCGTTCAGCACTTTGCGGTTGTTCACGCGCACGATGTAGTCACCGCGCGGAATGCCGACGGTTTCCAGCGTGTCGGACAGCATCGCGCAGATCTCTGCGTCGGCGGCAACAGTCGGCGCGCCGACGGTATCCGCGTCACACTGATAGAACTGACGGAAGCGGCCCGGTCCGGGCTTTTCATTACGCCAGACGGGCCCCATCGCGTAGCGGCGATAGGGCGACGGCAGGTCATTGCGGTACTGCGCAGCCACTCGCGCCAGCGGCGCGGTCAGGTCATAGCGCAGCGCGACCCAGTCCTTTTCGTCTTCCTGCCATGCGAACACACCCTCGTTCGGGCGGTCGACGTCAGGAAGGAATTTACCCAGAGCTTCGACAGTTTCGACACCGGATGTCTCGAGCGCTTCGAAGCCGTAACGGTGGTAGACCTCGGCAATCTGGGACAGCATATGGGTGCGTTCGGTCACTTCGGTGCCGAAATAATCGCGGAACCCCTTCGGCGTGACTGCCTTGGGGCGGGGCTGCTTCTTTTGCTTTGCCATGGTCCGTCCTCGGTCGGTTTTCGCCGCATCCTTTATAGACAGGACCGCACAAGAGCAACGCGATCTTGGCCTTTCCTCCGCCACGGCATAAGATGTTGCACATGACAGACACCACCGCACTTGAAGAGCGTATCGCTCACCTCACCCGCACCGTCGAAGAACTGTCCGACATCGTCGCGCGGCAGGAGACCGATCTGCTACTGGCAAAGCGCCGCCTCGCCATGCTGATGGAGCGTGAGGCAGAGCGTGAATATGCGAGCAGCAACGACATCCCGCTCGCCGACCAGCGCCCGCCGCACTGGTAATTACATCTCGATCACGTCGACGACGCCTTCGATCGACCGCAGCGCCCCACGGATTTGCGGCGACACGGGGAAGCTATCGGCGAGGTCGATATCGACTTCTGCCGGATCGGCGTTGGTCATAACTGTGAGGCGGATCGGCCCGATGCTGCCCCGCACCTTGTCACGGCGCGCGGTTTCCAGAACGGACGCGATGGAGACGACCGCCTCTTCGTCCTGAATATATACCTGAAGCCCTGCCCCGCCCGCATCGGCCACCACCGATTCCATCGGAGCGACCGCGCGGATCGTCGGATCGAACTGACCGTCGTTGAAACGCCCTTCGAGCGTGACGACCACTTTGTCGGTTTCTTCGAACACGGTACGCGCGGCGAATAGCTCGTCATCCTTGCGCATGAACATCGCGATGCCGGAAAGCTGGCCCGACGAATCCGAGATGTTCATTCGGAAATAGCGGGTGCCTTTTGATGACTTCATTTCGCGGAAGCCCGAAACCATGACGCCTACACGGACGGCAACGGCTCCTTCGGCCTCTGCTTTTTTTTGGGCTTCGGCGATCGTGAAGATTTTCTTGCGCTTCAACGCACTCGCATAGTCGTCGAGCGGGTGGCCCGAGAGGAAAAAGCCGATGGCTTTCTGCTCTTCCATCAGACGGTCGGATGGAGCCCAGTCGGTGACGGCAGCCAGACGCGGTTCGGGCAGATCCTCGCCTGCATCACCGAATAGCGACACCTGCGCCGAAGCGCTCTGTTCGTGGATAGCTGCGGAATAGGCGACCAGCGGATCGAGGCTTTCCAGAACGCGGCGGCGGTTGCTGTCGAGCTGATCGAATGCCCCTGCCCGCGCAAGCATTTCCAGCGGGCGCTTGCCCACTTTCTTTAGATCGACGCGGCGGGCGAAATCGTAGAGCGTTGCGAACGGGCGGCCTGTTTCCTCGCGCGCACGAACGATCATATTCATCGCTTCGGAGCCGACGTTTTTCAGCGCGCCCAGCGCGTAGACAAGTTTCTGATCGACCACATCGAACGTCGCCAGCGAGCGGTTCACGCACGGCGGGACAATTTCGATGTTCATCCCGCGGCGGACTTCTTCGGCGTAGATCGCCAGCTTTTCCGTCAGGTGGATATCGCAGTTCATGACGCCTGCCATGAACTCGACCGGATGGTTCGCCTTGAGCCAACCTGTCTGGTAGGACACGACCGCGTAGGCCGCAGCGTGAGATTTGTTGAAGCCGTAGTTCGCGAATTTCTCCAGAAGGTCGAAGACCTCGGAAGCTTTCTTTTTATCAACGCCGTTCTCTTTGGCGCCTGCTTCGAACTTCGGACGTTCGGCGTCCATCGCCTCTTTGATCTTCTTACCCATCGCACGGCGCAGAAGGTCAGCGCCGCCGAGCGAGTAACCCGCCATGACCTGCGCGATCTGCATCACCTGTTCCTGATAAACGATGATGCCCTGCGTTTCGGCGAGGATATGGTCGATGGTCGGGTGGACGGATTCCAGTTCCTTGCGGCCGTGCTTCACGTCGCAATAGGTCGGGATGTTCTCCATCGGACCCGGACGGTAAAGCGCCACAAGCGCAACGATATCCTCGATACACGTCGGTTTCATCTGGCGAAGCGCGGACATCATGCCCGAACTTTCCACCTGGAACACAGCGACCGTTTTCGCATCGGAATAGAGGTCGTAGGTTTTCTTATCGTCCAGCGGGATCGCGTTGATGTGGTTCTCCGCACCGGCGGCAGGCTCGTAGAGCTGCGTGCCATCGGCGGCGATATGCAGCGAACGACCCGATTTGAAGATCAGGTTCATTGCCGACTGGATCACCGTCAGCGTTTTCAGACCGAGGAAGTCGAACTTCACCAGACCGGCCTGCTCCACCCATTTCATGTTGAACTGGGTCGCAGGCATGTCCGAACGCGGGTCTTGGTAGAGCGGCACGAGCCGATCCGTCGGGCGGTCCGCAATCACGACACCCGCCGCGTGTGTCGACGCGTTCCTCAGCAACCCTTCGACCTGCATCCCGTATTTCAGAAGGCGGTCGATGACCTCTTCCTCGCTCGCCATCTGGCGCAGGCGGTCTTCCTGTTTGAGCGCCTGCTCGATCGACACGGGCTTCACGCCCTCAACGGGGATCAGCTTCGACAGGCGGTCGACCTGTCCGAACGGCAGCTGGAGCACACGCCCCACGTCACGCACTGCCGCCTTGGACAGAAGCGCACCGAAGGTGATGATCTGCGCGACCTTATCGCGGCCGTATTTCTCCTGAACGTATTTGATGACCTCTTCACGACGGTCCATGCAGAAGTCGATGTCGAAGTCGGGCATCGACACACGTTCGGGGTTGAGGAAGCGTTCGAACAGCAGCGAATAGCGCAGCGGATCAAGGTCGGTAATCGTCAGCACGTAAGCCACGAGTGAGCCCGCACCTGAACCGCGGCCCGGCCCGACGGGGATGCCCTGATCCTTCGCCCACTTGATGAAGTCAGCAACGATCAGGAAGTAACCGGGGAATCCCATGCCCTCGATGATATCCAGCTCGAACTGGAGGCGTTTGTTATACTCCTCCACCGGCGCGGCGTGGGGGATGACCGCCAGTCGTGCTTCCAGACCTTCCCAAGCCTGACGGCGAAGTTCCTCGACCTCGTCATCGGCGAACTTCGGAAGGATCGGCGCGCGCTTGTAGGCTTTGAACGCGCAGCGCTTGGCAATCTCGACCGTGTTCTCGATAGCCTCGGGCAGGTCGGCGAAGAGTGTGATCATCTCTTCCTGCGACTTGAAATAGTGCTGGCGCGTAAGGCGGCGGCGGTCCTGCTGCTGGTCGACATATGCGCCCTCCGCGATACAGATCATCGCGTCGTGCGCTTCGTACATCTCTGCATTCGGGAAATAGACGTCGTTCGTCGCGACCAGCGGAATGTCCATCGCATAGGCCATCTCGACAAAACCGCGCTCGCTTAGCTTTTCGGCTTCGGGAAGGCCGCCCTCTTCGGGGTGACGCTGGAGTTCGACGTAGAGGCGGTCGCCGAAGATGTCCTTCAGCTCCTGCATCATCGCCTGCGCCTTGGCCGCCTGCCCCGTGCGCAACAGACGCCCCATCGGACCGTCGGGGCCGCCGGTAAGACAGATCAGACCTGCGTTGTGCTCGCGCAGATCCTGCATCTGGATCTGCGGCAACTGACCCTCGTTATTATCCACATAAAGGATGCTCGACATCCGCATGAGGTTCTCGTAGCCCTCTTCGGTCTGGGCGAGGAACACCAACGGCGCGGGCGGTTCGGGCTTCTTGCCCGGCTCGGGTTTGACGTAGCCGAAGCTCACCTGACAGCCGATAATCGGCTGGAGCCCCGCCCCACTCGCGTATTCGGAAAACTCAAGCGCGCAGAACATGCTGTTGGTGTCGGTCACCGCGACGGCGGGCATTCCCATGCCCAAGGCAGTGCCAGACAGCTTTTTGACCCGCATTGCCCCTTCGAGCAGCGAATATTCGGTATGGACGCGCAGATGGATAAAACGGGGAGAGTCGGTCATACGCCCAAGCTACCCCAAGCCTTTGATAAGTGGAACATCATCGCGATCACATTCGGCGCGATCCCGTTTGCCTAATATTAAGGCAAATGCCCTAGCGTCGCTTGCTTAGCGTGCAAATCATTCGGCAATACACCTTGCACAAAAGGGCCTTCATAGATTTGAATGAACGGTAAAAGGGGGCGCGGGTCTACGCCGCATCGACGATGCGCCATTCCCCAAGGAAGAGTAACGCGGCGGGTTTTCACATGGAGATCACGTTTCTTCTGAACGGAGAGACTGTTTCGGTAGACGTTCCGCCGACGCGGACGGTGCTCGACTGGCTACGCGAAGAGCAAGGGCTGACCGGTACGAAAGAAGGCTGCAACGAAGGCGACTGCGGTGCGTGCACCGTGATGGTCACCGACGAACGCGGCCCGCGTGCCCACAATGCCTGCATCATGCTCATGCCGCAGATCAACGGCAAAGCGCTCCGCACGGTCGAGGGCCTTTCGGGCCCGAACGGTGAAATGCATCCCGTCCAGCACGCGATGGTCGAAGAACACGGAAGCCAGTGCGGTTTCTGTACCCCCGGTTTCGTCGTGTCGATGGCGACTGCGCAGCTGACCGGAGAAACCGATACCGACCGCGTTCTGGCAGGCAACCTATGCCGCTGCACAGGATACGCCCCGATTGTCCGCGCCGCCGAAAAGGCCGCGCATCAGGCAGCGCCCGAATGGGTCAAGGACAAGGCCGTTGACGCCAGCGCCTCCCCTGCCCAGCCGAAGTCCTCGGACGAACTGGCCGCGTGGTATATGGAGCACCCCGAAGGCACACTGGTTGCCGGTGCGACCGACGTCGGCCTCTGGGTGACGAAGCAACTACGCGACCTGCCCAACGTGGCATTCGTCGGCGGCTGCGCAGACATGCGCAGTATTAATGACGAGGGGGATACGCTTCGCATCGGTGCGGGTGTGACTATGGCCGAGCTGCTTCCCGTGCTGACCAAACACCACCCGAGCTACGCCGCGATGGCCCGCCGCTACGGCTCGGAACAGGTGCGCAATTCAGCGACCATCGGCGGCAACATCGCCAACGGCTCGCCCATTGGAGACAACCCACCTGCCCTCATCGCGCTGGGTGCCACGCTGCACCTGCGCCGCGGTGATGACCGTCGTTCGATGCCGATCGAGGATTTCTTCATCGAATACGGCAAACAGGACCGGCAAGCGTGCGAGTTCGTCGAGGCCGTGACCATCCCCAAGTCGGCAGACGGCCTGCGCTGCTACAAACTGTCGAAGCGTTTCGATCAGGACATCTCTGCCGTTTGCGGATGCTTCAACCTGACAATCACTGACGGCACCGTCACCGAGGCCCGCATCGCGTTCGGCGGCATGGCGGGGACACCGCAACTGGCCAAGGGCACGATGGAGGCTCTGGTCGGTCAGCCGTGGACCGAAGCCACCATCGACGCGGCCTGCACCGCGCTGGGTACTGACTTCAAACCAATGTCCGACATGCGCGCCTCTGCTGCGTACCGCACCGAGGCCGCACAAGGGATGCTCCGCCGCTATTTCGCGGAGAGCCAAGGCATCTCCATCGACCTGATGGAGGTCCGCGCATGACCGTCGGCATCGCTACTCCGCACGACAGCGCCGCGCTTCACGTCACCGGCAAGGCCCGTTACGTTGATGATATCCCCACGCCGAAAGGCACGCTGCACCTCGCGTTCGGTCTTTCGCCCCAGGCACGCGGGACGCTCCGCGAACTGGACGTTTCAGGCGTCCGCGCTGCAGAAGGTGTCGTCGCGGTTCTGACTGCCGACGACCTGCCCTTCGCCAACGATGTCAGCGCTTCGATCCATGACGAGCCCCTACTTGCCACTGACCGCGTGAACCACGTTGGCCAGCCGGTGTTTCTCGTGATCGCAGACACCCATCTGAATGCCCGAAAGGCCGCACGGCTCGGTAGGATGGTCATCGACGAAGAAGACCCGATCCTCACCTATGACGCCGCCCTTGCCGCTGAAAGCTGGTTCGAAGGCGGCCCGCGCGTCTGGCAGAAGGGTGATGCCGATGAGGCCGTAGCCAAGGCTCCGCGCCGACTATCGGGCCGGATCGAGATGGGCGGGCAAGAGCACTTCTACCTCGAAGGTCAGGCCGCGATGGCCGCGCCGCAGGAAAATGGGGATATGGTGGTGCACAGCTCCACCCAGCACCCGACCGAAATCCAGCACAAGGTGGCCGAGGCGATCGGCACCCCGATGCACGCAGTCCGCGTCGAATGTCGCCGGATGGGTGGCGGCTTCGGCGGCAAGGAGTCCCAAGGCAACGCGCTGGCCGTGTCCTGTGCGGTTGCCGCGCGTCTGACGGGGAAGCCCTGCAAGATGCGCTACGACCGCGACGACGACATGGTCATCACGGGCAAGCGCCATGACTTCCGCATCGACTACGAGGTCGGCTTTGACGAGCGTGGCCGCGTTCAGGGCGTCGTGTTTGAGCAGATCACCCGCGCCGGCTGGGCGCAAGATCTGACCGGAGCGGTCGCCGACCGCGCCATGCTCCACGCCGACAACGCTTACCTTCTGCCAACGGCCAAGATTACGTCCTACCGCCTCAAGACCAACATGCAGTCCGCCACCGCCTATCGCGGCTTCGGCGGTCCGCAAGGTGTGGTTGGCATCGAGCGAGTGATGGACCATATCGCGCACGACCTCGGTCTCGATCCGGTCGAAGTGCGCAAAGTGAACTACTACGCCGAAGCCAAGATCGACACGGCTTCCGAGACCGCGCCCGACGGCACGTTTTCTCGCGTCAAAGGCGGCGGCACGCCGTTCGGCGGCAAGTACTCTCCCCCGAGCCACAAACCCGAGCCGAACACCACGCCCTACGGGATGGAGGTGAAGGACTTCCTGCTGCACGGCATGACCGAAAAGCTGCTGCAAAGTTGCGAGTACGAAGCGCGCCGCGAAGCCATCGCCGAGTGGAACGCCAACTCTCCGATCCTGAAACGGGGCATCGCATTCTCACCGGTAAAGTTCGGCATTTCGTTCACCCTCACCCACCTCAACCAAGCGGGCGCACTGGTCCACGTCTACGCCGACGGCTCGATCATGATGAACCATGGCGGGACGGAGATGGGCCAAGGTCTGTTCCAGAAGGTCGCTCAGGTCGCCTCTGCCCGCTTTGGCGTCGGCGTCGACAAGGTGAGGATTACGGCCACCGATACCGCAAAAGTGCCGAACACATCTGCCACCGCGGCATCGTCGGGGTCTGACCTTAATGGTATGGCCGTGCTGGTTGCCTGTGACGCAATCAAAGAGCGCATGGCAGAGCACCTCGGTGGCGGCCAACCCGTCGAATTCGCGGGCGGCATGGTGCGCTGGGCAGATCAGGAACTGACCTTCGCCGAAGCCGCGCTGAAGTGCTATGAGGCCCGCGTGAGCCTTTCGGCCACTGGGTTCTACAAGACGCCGGACCTGTCGTGGGACCGTCAAAAGGGCCAAGGTCGACCGTTCTTCTACTTTGCCCACGGCGCCGCTGTGACCGAAGTGGTGATCGACACGCTCACGGGCGAAAACCGCATCCTGCGCACCGATATTCTGCACGACGCAGGCAAGTCGCTGAACCCCGCGATCGACAAGGGTCAGGTCGAAGGCGGCTATGTTCAAGGTGCCGGATGGCTGACGACCGAAGAGCTTATCTGGGACGACCAAGGCCGCCTACGCACCCACGCGCCGTCGACTTATAAGATCCCCGCGTGCTCTGACCGTCCGCCTGTTTTCAACGTCGAACTGGTCGATGCGGAGAACCCTGAGGCCACGATCTACCGATCCAAAGCTGTCGGCGAGCCGCCGTTCATGCTCGGCATCTCAGCGTTCCTCGCGTTATCGGACGCGGTTGCAGCTTGCGGCACGACCTACCCCGCCCTTGATGCGCCCGCGACGCCGGAACGCCTTCTCGAAGCCATCAAACGGGTGCGCGGGTGAGTTTCGACCTCGAACACCTCGCGGCCCTGACGGCTCGCGGACCCGTCGCGCGGATCGTCGTGACCCGAACCGCGGGTTCGGTCCCGCGTGAGGCGGGGACGGTGATGTATGTCTGGAACGATGGTCAGGACGGCACCATCGGCGGCGGTCGTCTGGAGTGGGAAGCCGTTGCCGCCGCCCGTGCTCAGACAGACGCGCTGTCCGAACGCACCTATCCCCTCGGGCCGGGACTTGGGCAGTGCTGCGGCGGGTCGGTGACATTGGTGAGCGAGATTTTCACTGCCGAAACGTTGCCAACCCTCCCCTACGCGCGTCCATTAAAACCGGGCCCGATGCCGACGAGCGTCGAGCGCAAGCTGACGCACATTGGCACGCTCCCCGCGCCGGTCATCGTCGACGGCTGGCTGATCGAGACAGCACCACCCAAGGGCCGCGAGATCTGGGTCTGGGGTTCGGGGCACGTGGGCCGCGCGCTGGTCGCCATTCTGGCTCCGCTGGCGGACATCAAATGGGTCGACATCGCGCAGGACCGTTTCCCGTCGGACATCCCTTTCGGCGTCACCGATCTGGTCGCCGTGGACCCCGTGCAGATGGTCAAACACGCACCAAAAACTGCCGAGCATGTCATCTTGACGCATAGTCATGAACTCGACCTTGCGCTCTGCCATGCTCTTCTGGCACATGGATTTTCCGGCCTCGGCCTCATCGGCTCGCAGACCAAACGCGCCCGCTTTTTCAAGCGGCTTGCCGATCTGGGACATCGGCAGGAAAAGATCGCGCGTATCGCCTGTCCGATCGGGGATCCGTCGCTTGGCAA
Source organism: Marivivens aquimaris (assembly GCF_015220045.1). Lineage (NCBI taxonomy): Bacteria > Pseudomonadati > Pseudomonadota > Alphaproteobacteria > Rhodobacterales > Paracoccaceae > Marivivens > Marivivens aquimaris. The sequence continues at coordinate 1,899,821 of NZ_JADBGB010000001.1, forward strand.
ACATCCTCAGGCAATAGCCTTGGGGGTCGCAACAGATGTGCTACAACGGGCGCACATCGGACAGGGAACGGGACAGGGCAACAGTGACACTGCTTGATCTGAGAGGGTTGACCAAAGCCTATCCGGGCGTGGTCGCCAACAGCGATGTCAGCTTCTCCATCGGCGAGGGAGAAATCCACGCGCTGCTGGGTGAAAACGGCGCGGGCAAATCGACCTTGGTCAAGACGATCTATGGTCTGGTGCGGCCCGATGCGGGGGACATGACGCTCGCAGGTCAGCCTTTTAGCCCGAGCGATCCGCGCGCCGCGCGCGGGTCTGGCATCGCGATGGTGTTCCAGCATTTCTCGCTGTTTGACGCGCTGACCGTGGCCGAGAACATCGCGCTTGGTATGGACAACCCTCCGCCGCGCAAGCAGATCGCTGGCCGTATCCGTGAAGTGTCGGAGAAATACGGCCTACCGCTCGATCCCGATATGATCGTCGGCGATCTGTCGGCAGGTGAGCGCCAGCGGGTCGAGATCATCCGCTGCCTGCTCCAGTCGCCGCGCCTGCTCATCATGGACGAGCCGACGTCCGTTCTGACCCCGCAAGAGGTCAATATCCTGTTCGAGACGCTCCGCCTGCTGTCCGAACAAGGCACCTCGATCCTCTATATTTCCCACAAGCTCGATGAAATCCGCGCGCTTTGCCACAGGGCCACGATCCTGCGGCTCGGCAAGGTCGTCGGCGAATGCGATCCGCGCGCCACGACGAGCCGCGAGATGGCCGAGATGATGGTGGGCACCGTTCTGCAAGCGCCGCAGCGCGACTACGCGGAAGCGGGCGCCGAGATTCTGAAGCTGAAAAACCTCTCCGCCCCTGCCCCGCACCAATTCGGCACGGCCCTCAAGAACATCGAACTGACGGTCCGCGCTGGCGAAGTCGTCGGTATCGGCGGCGTTGCAGGCAACGGTCAGGACGAACTGGTCGCCGCGCTCTCGGGCGAGATGCGAACCGGCGACGGCATGGTCGTTGTTGACGGGGCCTCCATCGGCGGTCTGACACCGAATGCGCGCCGCAAGATCGGCGTTTGCGCTGCCCCCGAGGAACGGAACGGCCACGCCGCTGCGCCCGACATGACATTGACCGAAAATGCGCTGCTCACAGGCAACACGCGGATGGCTCTATCAAAGAACGGTATGCTCGATTGGTCCAAAGCACGCGACTTTGCCGACAGCATCATCAACGCGTTCGATGTCCGCACTCCGGGGACCGAGACAACCGCGCGCGCACTGTCGGGCGGCAACCTGCAAAAATTCGTCATCGGCCGCGAGATCCTGCAAAAGCCCAAGGTTCTCGTCGTGAACCAACCGACTTGGGGGGTGGATGCGGCAGCGGCGGCTTCGATCCGTCAGTCTCTGCTTGACCTCGCTGCTGGTGGGTCTGCGGTAGTGGTGATCAGCCAGGACCTTGATGAAATTCTGGAAATTGCAGACCGTTTCGCGGCTCTAAACGAAGGGCGGCTGTCCAAGCCTGTCTCGACCAAGGGGCTGAGCATTGAGGAAATCGGTCTGATGCTGGGCGGCGCCCACGATATGGAGGCCGCGCATGCTCAGGCTTGAGAAACGACCCCAGCCGTCGACATTCTGGACCTACGCCGCGCCTCTGGTCGCCGTCGTCGTGACCATCCTGCTCGGCATGGCGCTCTTCGCCAGCCTCGGCAAAGACCCCGTGGGCGCGATCCGCGCAATTTTCTACGAACCGCTTTTCGGTGAGTTCTCGTTCTACTACCGACCCGAAGTCATCAAGAAAGCCGCTCCGCTGATCCTCATCGCGACCGGCCTTGCCTTCGGGTTTCGCGCGGGCGTTTGGAATATCGGCGCCGAAGGCCAGTATATCATGGGCGCGATCTGCGGCGCTGGCGTTGCGCTGGCGTTCTATCCCAGCGAATCCCGCTGGCTTGTCTTCCCGCTCGCCATCATCGCGGGCACCATCGGAGGTGCGGTCTGGGGCCTGATCCCCGCGCTGCTGAAGGTCAAATTCAAGACAAACGAAATCCTTGTGTCGCTCATGCTGGTATACGTCGCGCAAGTGCTGATTACTGCGTTCTCGTCGGGCCTGATGCGCAACCCCGAGGGCCACGGCTTCCCCGGTAGCCGCAACCTCAGCCAGTATCCCGCCGCCGCCAACGGCGAGCTGTTCGCGGGTACCGGCGTCCACTGGGGCGTGATCGCGGCGCTGATCGCGGTTGCCGTGGCATATGTCATCCTGACCCGCCACCAGTTCGGTTTCGACGTGCGCCTTGCAGGGCAAAGCCCGAAGGCCGCGTCGTTCTCGGGCCTGAACCCGAACAAGCTGGTCATCATTTCGCTCCTGCTTTCGGGCGGCCTCGCCGGACTTGCAGGCGTGTTCGAGGTCACTGGACCTGCGGGACAAATCCTCGGATCTTTCCCCAAATTTTACGGTTTCACGGCTATTATCGTTGCCTATCTGGGCCGGCTCCATCCGGTCGGCATTCTGATGGCGGGCGCATTGATGGCTCTGACTTATATCGGCGGCGAGGTCGCTCAGGACCGCGAACAGCTGCCCGCTGCGGCGATCATGGTGTTCCAAGGGATGCTGCTGTTCTCGATCCTCGGGGTCGATGTGCTGACCAATTATCGTCTCCGCTTTGGAAAGAACGAGGTGCGCTGATGGACATCAATCCGATCCTCCTTCTCGCGGCGGTCATGGTCGCCTCCACGCCGGTTCTGCTGGCTGCTATCGGAGAGCTGGTCGTCGAGCGCTCCGGCGTTTTGAACCTTGGTGTCGAGGGCATGATGATCACCGGAGCGGTCTTCGGCTATATCATCGGTCACGGTAGCGGTAGCGCCATCGGCGGCTTTGCCGCGGCGGCGCTTGCGGGCGCGTGCCTGAGCCTCATCTTCGGTTTTCTGACGCAGTTCCTGCTGACCAACCAGACCGCGACGGGGCTTGGCCTGACGCTCTTCGGGCTGGGTCTGTCATCACTCGTGGGCCAAGGCGCAACCGCCACCTACCCCGTCACCGTACCGCGTCTGCCGATCCCGCTCCTGTCCGACATTCCGGCAATCGGTCCGATCCTCTTCAACCACGACGCAGTCGTATATCTGTCGATCCTCCTCATCGTCCTCGTCTGGTTCGTTATGTTCCGCAGTCGCGCGGGTCTGATCCTGCGCGCAGTCGGAGAGAACCACGACGCGGCACACGCTCTCGGCTATCCTGTTCGCCTTGTTCGCATGGCGGCAATCTTCTTCGGCGGCGGATGCGCGGGCCTTGCAGGCGCTTACATCAGCCTCGTTCGTGTGCCCCAGTGGACCGACGGCATCACTGCCGGTGCGGGCTGGATCGCCCTCGCTATCGTGGTCTTCGCCAGCTGGAAGCCTTTCCGACTTCTGATCGGTGCCTATCTTTTCGGCGGCGTCACCGTGTTGCAGCTAAACCTGCAAGCCGATGGGACACTGGCTCTTCTCGATATCGCGATTGGGCTTCTTGCTGCCGCCGCCGCTGTGGTATGGCTTACCCGCTCGATCACAAAGAAAGCAGCCGCACCGATGGACAACCTGCTCTCGGTCATCATCCTCGTTCTGTCAGTGGTTTACGGACTGCTGCGGCTTGCAGGGATGCAGACCATTCCGATCGAATACCTTTCGATGCTACCCTACCTCGCGACGATTGCCGTTCTGGTCGGGCTGCGCGCCTCCAATGCGCCTGCATCGCTGGGCAAAACCTTTCACGCCTCGACCTGAGGCGCTGCAAACAGCCAGATCTGCTCTGGTCCAATTGGGAGAACTAAAAATGAAACGCAGAACGCTACTTGCCACCGGTGCCAGCGCCGCGATTGCAACCGCTCTGGGCGTCCCCGCCCGCGCGCAGGACAAGACCAAGGTCGGCTTCATCTACGTCGGTCCGATCAACGACGGCGGCTGGACCCAGCACCACCACCACTCCGCCATGGAGATGGTAGAGCACTTCGGTGACGCGGTAGACTTCGTCTATCAGGAATCGGTTCCGGAAGGCCCCGACGCCGAGCGCGCGATCACCCAGATGGCTCTCGGCGGCGCCGACATCATCTTCACCACCTCGTTCGGCTACATGGACCCGACCATCAACGTCGCCGCCAAGTTCCCGGATGTGAAGTTCGAGCACGCGACCGGCTACAAGATGGCCGACAACGTTTCGGTCTACTCGGCACGCTTCTACGAAGGCCGCGCCGTTCAGGGCACCCTCGCGGGCCGCATGACCCAGAGCAACAAGATCGGCTACATCGCGTCGGTTCCGATTCCGGAAGTCGTGCGCGGCATCAACTCGGCTTACATCCACGCCAAGAAGGTGAACCCGGATGTCGAATTCAAGATCATCTGGATCTTCGAATGGCTTAACCCGGCGAAGGAAGCCGACGCTGCCAAGGCTCTGATCGAGCAAGGCTGCGACGTCATCCTCCAGCACACCGACTCCACCGCGCCGCAGCAAGCTGCTAAGGATGCGGGCAACGTCTACACCTTCGGTCAGGCTGCCGACATGGCGGAATTCGCACCGATGCCGCGCATCTCGTCGATCATCGACGAATGGGCGCCCTACTACATCGACCGCGTACAGGCTGTCATGGACGGCACCTGGACCTCGACCAACACCTGGGACGGCATCGGCCCGGGCATGGTCGGCATCGGCGAGATTTCGTCGGCAGTTCCGGACGACGTCAAAGCCGAAGCAGAAGCACTCCGCGACGCGATCGCTTCGGGCGAGTACCACCCGTTCACCGGCCCGATCAACAAGCAGGATGGCTCGGTCTGGCTTGCTGAAGGCGAAGTCGCTGACGACGGCACCCTCGCTGGTCTCAACTTCTACGTCGAAGGTATCGAAGGCGACATCCCGTCCTGATCGGTCTCTTCCGACCAAGTTTCAAAGGGGCGCTTCGGCGCCCCTTTTTCATGGCGCACGCCTGTGTCAAGGTCACGCCAACTGACAACGGACAATTCACATGATCGACTATCTGGTTATCGGCGGCGGCATCGCCGGACTTGCAGCAGGCGCTGGCCTCTCGACCTTGGGACAAGTCACCGTGCTCGAAGCCGAAGACACGCTGGGCTATCACACCTCGGGTCGCTCCGCCGCGCTCTATGAACCCAGCTACGGCAGCAAAGCGGTCGAGGCACTGGGCCATGCTTCCCTCAAAGGGCATCAGGATGCTGGCGTCCTTTCCCCTCGCGGCGTGATGCTCGTCGCCAAATCGGATCAGCGCGCAGAGTTCGAAGCCGATACCGTAGGGATGGGCATGACCGAGATCGACATGGCCAAAGCGATGGACCTGTGCCCCATGCTCGATCCGGAAAAGGTCGCCTTTGCTGCCTACAACGAGGCGTCCTACGACATCGACACCGAACTGTTGATGCAGACCTATGCCAAGAAAATCCGTTCCAACGGCGGCAAAGTCGTCACCGCCCAGCGCGTCCAGTCCATCACGAAAACGGGCGAGACTTGGACCGTCACCACAGCCACCCGCACATTTGATGCCAAAAACATCGTCAACGCCGCAGGCTCTTGGGTCGACAAGGTCGCCGCACTAGCAGGAATTACCGAAATCGGCTTCCAGCCCAAACGTCGTTCCATGGCGCGCGTCCCCGCCCCCGATGGCATGAACCCATCCGCGTGGCCGATGATCTTCGGCGTGGAGGAAAGCTGGTACATGAAGCCCGACGCCGGCGCGCTCATTGTCTCGCCTGCCGACGCAACGCCCTCTGAACCGATGGACGCTTGGGCCGACGACATGGACCTCGCCGAAGGCATCGCCCGTTTCGAGGACCACACCACGGTAGAGGTCGACCGCATGATCGCGAACTGGGCGGGCCTCAGAACCTTCTCGCCCGACAAAACGCTCGTGCTCGGCCCCGATCCGCTCGATCCCTCGTTCATCTGGTGCGCGGGCCAAGGCGGCTACGGCTTTACCACAGCACCTGCCGTCAAAGACTTCATCCACGCCATCGTCACCGGCACCGAACTCCCGATCGACGCCGGGCACGCAGCCGCCGTGCTGCCGGATCGCTACCGCTGATCTGCCTTTGTGCCCCAAATATCCCGGGGTGAATTGGCCGCAGGCCAAGAGGGGCAGAGCCCCGAAATGAAAAGGGCGCCCGAAGGCGCCCTTTTGTACTTAGCCATCCACGCGGATGTTTGCGTTCTTCGGATCGTAGGGGCTGTCTTCGACGATTTCCGCGTCGTAGAGATCACCCATGATCTTGACCTTCAGCTTGGTGCCAACCTCGGCAAGCGCCGGTTTGACGTAGCCCATGCCGATCTGCTTGCCGAAGTGGACCGAGTAGCCACCCGAGGTCAGACGACCTGCGTAGTTGCCGTCCAGATCGCGCAGCGCTTCCTTACCCCACGGATCGGCATCTGCCGGACCGTCGATGAGGATGGTGACGCACTTCGAGCGCACGCCGATAGCTTCCATCTTCTCTTTGCCCTGGAATTCCTTGGACAGGTCGACGAAGCGCGGCAGGTCTGCTTCGAGCGGGGTCGCGTCGCGGCCCAGTTCGTTGCCGAATGCGCGGTAGGACTTCTCCTGACGCAGCCAGTTCTGTGCGCGGGCACCGACGAGCTTGCCGCCGTGCTTCTCAAGCGCCGGAACGAGCAGATCCCACAGGTAGTTCTGCATTTCGATCGGGTGGTGGAGTTCCCAGCCAAGCTCACCGGTGTAGGCCACGCGGATTGCGTTGACGGGGCACATGCCCAGTTCGATCTGACGCGCCGACAGCCACGGGAAGCGCTTGTTGGACAGCGCGGTTTCGACGTCGGCATCCTTGAGGACTTCCTTCAGGATATCGCGCGAACGCGGACCGGCCAGAGCGAAGACGCCCCACTGGGTGGTGACGTTCTGGATCTCGATGTAGCCGAACTCGGGCGCCTTGTCCTCGGCAGCCTTGCGCAGGAAGTCACCGTCATAGTCGGTCCATGCGCCTGCCGAAACGAGGTAGTACTCGTCCTCGCCCAGACGGACGATGGTGTATTCGGTGCGGGTGGTGCCTGCCTCGGTCAGCGCGTAGGTCAGGTTGATGCGACCGACCTTGGGCAGCTTGTTACAGGTGAACCAGTCGAGGAACTGGGTCGCGCCCGGTCCTTTGACGATGTGCTTGGTGAAGGCGGTCGCGTCGATAAGACCAGCGGTCTCGCGAACGGCTTTCGCCTCTTCCATGGCGTACTGCCACCAACCGCCGCGGCGGAAGCTGCGGCTGTCGTGGTCGAAGTTGTCGGCGGCGTCGAGCGGACCGTAGTAGTTCGGACGCTCCCAACCGTTGACCTGACCGAACTGAGCGCCGCGGGCCTTCTGGCGGTCGTACGCCGGAGCGGTACGCAGCGGACGGCAGGCTTCGCGCTCTTCGTCGGGGTGGTGCAGGATGTAGACGTGCTCGTAGCACTCTTCGTTCTTGCGGGCACCGTATTCGGTGGTCATCCACGAGCCGTAACGCTTGGGGTCGAGCGACGCCATGTCGATCTCGGCTTCGCCGTTGACCATCATCTGGGCAAGGTAGTAGCCGGTGCCGCCCGCAGCGGTGATACCGAACGAGAAGCCTTCGGCCAGCCACATGTTGCGCAGACCCGGAGCCGGACCGACGAGCGGGTTGCCGTCAGGGGTGTAGCAGATCGGGCCGTTGAAGTCGTCCTTGAGGCCCGCGACTTCCGACGACGGAAGACGGTGGATCATCGAGACATACTCTTCCTCGATACGGTCGAGGTCGAGCGGGAAGAGGTCGGCACGGAAGCTATCCGGAACGCCGTATTCGAAACGTGCCGGTGCGCCGCGCTCGTACGGGCCGAGGATCCAGCCGCCGCGCTCTTCGCGGACGTACCAGAGCGCATCAGCGTCACGCAGAACGGGGTGCTCGGGGTTGCCGGCTTCGCGGTATGCAACCAGCGCCGGATCGGGCTCGGTAACGATGAACTGGTGTTCGACGGGGATCGCGGGGATCTTGATGCCGAGCATCTTGGCAGTGCGCTGCGCGTGGTTACCGGTCGCGGTAACAACGTGCTCTGCGTGGATGACAGTCTGTTCGTCAGTCGGAACGAGGTTACCGCCCTTTTCGCCCATCTTGGTGACGGTGACTTCCCAGTGATCGCCAGTCCACTTGTAGCCGTCGACCTGCCACTTACGTTCGATGATGACGCCGCGCTGACGTGCGCCCTTGGCCATCGCCATGGTGACGTCGGCGGGGTTGATGTAGCCGTCCTGCGGGTGGAATAGAGCGCCCTTGAGGTCGTCGGTGCGAACCAGCGGCCAGCGTTCCTTGATCTGCGCGGGGGTCAGGAATTCGTGGTAAACGTCGGCGGTTTCGGCAACCGAGGAATACAGTTTGTATTCATCCATACGCTCGTCGGTCTGCGCCATACGCAGGTTGCCGCAGATCGAGAAGCCGGCATTCAGGCCGGTCTCTTCTTCGAGCGTCTTGTAGAAGTCGACCGAGTACTTGTGGATGTGGGTCGTCGCGTACGACATGTTGAACAGCGGCAGAAGACCGGCTGCGTGCCATGTCGAGCCGGAGGTCAGCTCGTCACGCTCGAGGAGCATGACGTCTTCCCAGCCAGCGCGGGCAAGGTGGTAGGCAATGGAGGTGCCGATGGCGCCACCACCGACAACAAGGGCGCGAACGTGCGATTTCATTAGGGCGACTCCCGTTTGGACTTGCAGGCACTTTTGCCAGATTGCGCAAAACAGCAATGGAAACAGCCGACCAGAAAGTGTCGAAAACCGACAGCATTTCATTCAGGCTGTGCGAAGGGACAGTAACAGTTCCGTTTGCCCCGCCGTTGGAAGCTCCAGATAAAACTGGAGTACATCCATGAAGCTGCACGCATTCTGTTCCCTTCTGGCCTCGGCCGCATTTGCTTCGGCCGCTTTCGCCGAAGGTTCTTCCAGCGACAATTCTGCATCGGCGGGTCATTCTCGTCTTGCCGCACTGCACTGGTCCTATCCCGACAGCGGAAACGAAAACTGGGGCATCCTGTCCGATACGTTCGCAGCCTGCGACAACGGTGCGGAGCAGTCTCCGATCGACCTAACGGGCGGCATCAGCTCCGACCTGCCCCAGCCGCAGCTGACATGGGATACCGCGGCTGATCTGACGGTCGTCGACAACGGTCACACCATTCAGGTCAACGTATCCAACGGCGGTGGCATGACGATCGGCGGCAAGTACTACGACCTGCTGCAGTTCCACTTCCACGCCCCGTCCGAACACGCCGTCAACGGCACTCGCGCGCCGATGGAAGTCCACTATGTCCACAAGGCAGCCGATGGCCAACTTGCTGTGATCGGTGTGCTCATGATCGGCGGCGGTACCAATGCGCTTTTCAACACCATCATGACCGGTGCCAGCGTCGAGGCGACTGACGGCTTCGAACTGGTCGGCCACTATGACCTTGGCGACCTCCTGCCGGAGAACACCAGCGTTTACCGTTACCAAGGCTCGCTCACCACGCCGCCGTGCTCGGAAACCGTGCTCTGGACCGTCATGCAGCAGCCCGTTGCTGTTTCAGACGAATCCATCTCCGCATTTGCAGCGCGTTACCCGATGAACGCACGCTCGCTCCAGCCGGTGAACCGTCGCTTCGTCCTGACGAACTAATCCGACAAGACATCACCGAGTCGCCGCGTCCCCGCAAAGGACGCGGCGTTTTTCGTTTCCGCACACATTGTTAGCGCCAACCCGCGCCCGTGTTTGCTTGCCGCCCTCTCGCCTGACCGCTACACCTTGCGCAAAAGTGGAGGGGCTATGCTGGTCTGCCGTTCAATCGCTGAAATCAGGGCTGCCGTGCGGGACTTTCGCGCCGCCGGTCAATCTGTCGGACTGGTGCCGACGATGGGCGCTTTGCACGATGGTCACCTATCGCTGGTGGCCGCCGCGAAAGCCGCCAATGACGCCGTTGTCGCCACGATTTTCGTGAATCCGACCCAGTTCGGCAATCCTGACGATCTGCTGAAATATCCGCGTACCGAAGACGAAGACCTCGCCAAGCTGGAAGCTGCCGGCGTTTCCGCCGTTTTCATGCCGCCCGTGAGCGAGATGTACCCCGAAGGCGCGGAGACGATTGTCGAGACAACGCAACTTGCAAACATGCTGCATGGCCTCGTCCGTCCCGGTCATTATCGCGGCGTCTGCACCATCGTGACGAAGCTGTTCAACATCGTCATGGCCGACAATGCCTACTTCGGCGAAAAGGACTACCAGCAGCTTCAGGTCATCCGCCGTATGGCGCTCGATCTGAATGTGCCGACCGCTGTGCATGGTGTACCCACTGTGCGAGAGGCTGACGGGCTGGCCATGTCCTCCCGCAACGTGCGCCTTTCACCCGAAGACCGTGCTGCCTCCGTCGTACTGAATGCCTCGCTCACCCGCGCCGAAGAGGTTGCGGAAAACGGCGGCACCATCGCGCAGATCGACGCGGCGATCCGTGATACGATCAACGCCGAGCCGCGTGCACGCCTGACAGGTGTCGACATCGTGCAGGCATTGACACTCCAGCCGGTGACGGGCCGCCCGAGCGGCACCATCGGCATTATGATGTCAGCCGAGTTCGGCCCCGAGGACAACACCGTCCTCCTCATTGACCAGAGGGAGATTGCCCTATGAGCACCCAGACCAAGACAATCCGCCGGACCACCGTCCCCCAAATCGCAGCCCGAAAAGGCGGCGAACCGATTGTCTCTCTGACGTCGTACCACGCGCATACTGCGGCCATCGTCGACAAATACGCCGACTTCATTCTAGTCGGTGACAGCCTCGGCATGGTGATGCACGGCATGGAGTCGACCGTGGGCGTGCCGCTCGACCTGATGATTATGCACGGCAAGGCTGTTGTGCGCGGTACTCAGCAGGCGCTCATAGTCGTCGACATGCCGTTTGGTACCTACGAGGAAAGCCCGAACATCGCGTTCCGCAACGCCGCGAAGATCATGAAGGAAACCGGCTGCGGCGCGGTCAAGCTCGAAGGCGGCAAGCGTATGGCCGAGACCATCCGCTTCCTGACCGAACGCGGCATTCCCGTCATGGCGCACATTGGCCTCACCCCGCAGTCGAGCCACGTTATGGGCGGTTTCAAGACCCAAGGCCGCGATGAGGACAGCTGGCCGCTCCACGAGGAGGACGCCAAGGTCGTCACCGAAGCAGGCGCCTTCGCCATCGTGCTTGAAGGCATGGTCGAACCTTTGGCGGCGAAGATCACCAAGCAGGTCGCCGTTCCGACCATCGGCATCGGCGCGTCGGCGCAGTGCGATGGCCAGATCCTCGTGCTCGAAGACATGCTCGGCCTGAACCCGTGGACCCCCAAGTTTGTAAAGGAATACGGCAAGCTCGGCGCGATGATCGAACAGGCCGTCTCCGACTACGCGGACGAGGTCAAAACCCGCGCGTTCCCTGGCGAAGATCAAGTCTACCGCTAAGCCAGCATACCAAAAACAGCGTGACGGCGCCGTCCGTCACGCTATGTATCTCTCATATTCTGATTTATGCCGGATTCGAGATATCACTATGCACCGTCGCGCCCTTTTCGCACTTCTCGCAGGCGCAGCTCTGACTGCCTGTACTCCCATCCTCTACGAAACCAACCCGATCAGCCGCGACATGCGCGCGACGCTGCGGATTGCTTCGATCGAGGTAAACACCGCTGGTACGGCTTTCGACAGCACCCGTGCGCGTGAATATACCAGCTCACTTGCGCCTGAACTCAAAGCCCAGCTGGAGCGTGAGTTCCGCGACCGCATGACGACCGGCACCGGCGTCCAGATGATTGTCGATGTCTCGCGCCTCAACGTTGCCGGCGCGACCACCACCGCCTTTGGCCGTGACCTGTCGACGCTACAAGGCTCCGCCCGCATCGTCCGCAACGGTGCGACCATCGGCACCTACAGCCTGCAAGTTACCGCAGGCGATGCGTCCACCACGACCACCGGCGCTCTGATCAGTTCCGCTGTCCAGTCGGGCGACGGTTATTACCGCACCCTGCTCGACAAATTCGCGCGCTCGGCCCGTGAACAGATCATCGGAGCCGACCTGCCTGGTGAGCGCCTGCTGCGCCAAATCACCAACTGACTGTGCGCTAGGCGAAGCTGGACATTACATCCGGCCTCGCCTAGCAATTCTCCCAAGATAGGGAGAAAACCATGCAGTCCAAAACTGTCATCATCGAAGAACACGGTGGCCCCGAGGCCCTGAAAATCGCGACCCGCGACGTAGGTGAACCCGCCGCCGGTCAGGTCCGCATTCGCCATCATGCCGTCGGTCTAAACTTCATCGATTGCTACCAGCGCTCGGGTCTCTACCCCATGCAGCTCCCTGCCGCTCTGGGAATGGAAGCCGCCGGTGTGATCGAAGCCGTCGGCGAAGGCGTCACACACCTCAAGGTCGGCGACCGCGCCGCTTACGCCGCCAACCCGCCGGGGTCCTACTGCGAAGCCCGCGTGATGCCCGCCGCTCAGGTCTGCCCCCTTCCCGATGCGATCAGCTTTGAAGAAGGCGCAGCAATGATGCTGAAGGGCCTGACAACGCACTACCTTTTCCGCCGCACCGTGCCGATCAAATCGGGCGATACGGTGCTGTTCCACGCCGCTGCAGGCGGTGTCGGTCTCATCGCCTGCCAATGGGCCAAGAGCGAAGGCATCACCCTCATCGGAACGGCGGGTTCCGATGAAAAATGCGCGCTCGCTGCCGAACATGGCGCGACGCATACGATCAATTACAACTCCGAAGACTTCGCCGAGCGCGTGAAGGAAATCACGGGTGGCAAAGGCGTAGACGTCGTGATGGACTCGGTCGGCGCGTCAACGTTCGAAGGTTCGCTGAACTGCCTGCGCCCGCTCGGCATGATGATCTCGTTCGGCAACGCGTCCGGAGCGGTGCCACCGTTCAGCCTACAAACGCTGGCGGCCAAAGGCTCGCTCCAGATCACGCGACCGACGCTGTTCACCCATATCGCCGATCACGCGACCTGCCAGCAGATGGCGGCCGAGCTGTTCGAAAAAGTCACTTCGGGTGACGTCAAAATCCGGATCGACCAGAGTTTCCCGCTCGAAGACGTCGCCGAGGCTCACCGCACGCTCGAAGCGCGCAAAACCACCGGCTGCACGATCCTGACGCTCTAAACGCTACTCGACCGCGCGGACACCGTAGGTCCGGAATGCGTTCCGGATCTGCTCCGCTTCCGTGCGGTCGGGATACAGTCGGTAACTCGGCGCAACGATCGGCGTCGCCCTGATCGCCTCGACGACGACAACACCGCGCACTTTGAACTCCGGTCCGGCCATCTTTTGCAAAGGGGCGGCGAGCGCGTCGAAATCGCTCGCGTCCTCGCAAACCATCCGCGCATCGCCGTGAATTTTGTAGCCTTTCTGGCGGAACACATCGACAAAGCTCACGCAGACCTTGTGATTGCCCTGAATGTTGCGACGCGACACCGGGCTCGCGATTTCGGCGATGTGGATTTCGCGATCACCGACCGCATAGAACATCTCTTTCGGGCTGACGTTCGGCTGCCCCTCGCCGTCTACGGTTGCCAGCCAGCATAAAACCGACTGGTCGATGGCACGGCGCACATCGTCTGTAAACATATCCCCTCCCCTTCATTCTGACCCAAATACCTCCGCCGGAGGCACCGGTTTCGCGCAGCGAAGCCGGATTAAAGGAACTCGGGCACCACCAGATCCGGCGGTTTGTGACCGTCCGCAAAGGTGTGGATGTTCAGGATCACCCGCTCACCCATTTCGACGCGCCCCTCCCGCGTCGCCGAGCCCATATGCGGCAGCAGTACAACATTGCTCAACTCGCGCAGGCGCGGATTGAACTGCGCGCCTTGCTCGAACACATCAAGGCCCGCACCCGCGATCTCCCCCGCCCGCAGCATTCGCGTCAGCGCGTTCTCGTCGATAACCTCTCCGCGGCTGGTATTCACTATCACCGCGTCGGGTTTCATCAGTTTCAGGCGACGCGCATTCATCAGGTGAAACGTCGCGGGCGTGTGCGGACAGTTGATCGAGATGATATCCATCCGCGCGACCATCTGGTCGAGACTGTCCCAGTAGGTCGCACCCAGCTCCTGCTCGGTCTCGGGCCGCAGACGGCGGCGGTTATGGTAGTGCACAGACATTCCAAATGCGGCCGCACGGCGAGCAACCGCCTGACCGATGCGGCCCATGCCGAGGATACCCAAACGGCGGCCCGCAATCCGGCCACCTAGCATCCCCGTTGGCGACCAGCCCTCCCAGTCTCCAGCCTGCATCATTGCAAGACCCTCGGGAATACGGCGCACCACGGCGAGGATCAGCGCCATCGTCATGTCGGCGGTGTCTTCGGTCATCACACCCGGCGTATTCGACACCTCGATACCCGCATCGCGCGCGGCATCAACATCAATGTGGTCCGTCCCTGCACCAAAGTTCGCGATCAGCTTCAAACGCTCACCGGCTGCTTTGATCACCTCGGCGTCGATCCTGTCCGTGATTGAGGGCACCAGAACATCCGCATCCTGAAGTGCCGCAGTCAGCTCCGCCTTGCTCATGACGGTGTCATCGTCACGTAGGCGCACATCGAAAAGCTCTTTCATCCGCGTTTCGATCTGGTCGGGCAACCGTCGCGTTACAACAACACTCAATTGTTTTCCCGGCATGCTACCCTCTACGCAACTTTTCATTTGCTTTCTTACAATGCAGATTGCCTGCACCTCGCGCATGATACAAGAGCAGCATATGCCCCGCGCGGCAACAGGCTTACAGGTGACACGATGCGCCCCATGATGCGTCCGATCGCAACTCTGATTGCGTTGATGCTCGCCGTTTCGGTTCACGCCGAAGACGCGCCTTCAAGCGTGCCTGAACCCCAAGAACTGGGCGAAGTGACCAACCTACCCCTTCCCCGTTTTGTCTCGCTCAAAGCGCAGGAGGCAAACGTGCGCCGCGGCCCTTCGACCGACTATCGGATCGACTGGGTGTTCACGCGCCGCGACATGCCGCTTCAGGTCACCGCCGAACATGGCCACTGGCGCCGCGTTATCGACCGTGACGGCATGGGTGGATGGGTGCATTACATCATGCTCTCGGGCAGCCGCACCGTGATCATCGACGAGATGACTCCCCTGTTTTCCATGCCCGACGAGGACGCCACGCAAGAAGCGCAGCTTGAAAGCGGCGTGGTTGCCCGCATCCGCGAATGCAACGTCGACTGGTGCAAGCTCTCCGCCGGCGGATTTACGGGCTGGAGCCCGAAAACCAATCTTTGGGGGGTGGGCGAGACCGAAGTCATAGACTAGATAGTCCCTCCCAGACTCAGGAGACCTGACCATGCCGGACAGAGAAAGAACGAAACTCTCAATCTCCGCCGGTGTCCTCTCCGTAACGGTCGCGCTGTTGCTTGTTGGCGCAAAACTCTGGGCACTTGCCGCCACGAACTCTCTATCCATCGCTGCGACCCTCGCCGATAGCGCGCTTGATCTGCTCATGTCGCTTGGCGGTCTGGCCGCGATTATATACGCATCGAAACCTGCGGACGACGATCACGCCTTCGGTCACACGTCGGCAGAAGACCTCGCAGCTTTGGCCCAATCCGTGTTCATTATGGTGTCGGCCTGCGCCATCGCCATCGCGGCTTACCTGCGCCTGACCTCGGATGCGGTGTCGCCCGTTGCACGTGAGGGCGCGGGCATGGTCGTCATGGTGTTCTCGATAGTTGTGACGCTGATCCTCGTCGCATGGCAGCGGTACGTCAGCAAACGCACTGGCAACAAGGTGGTCGAGGCCGACTCGCTCCATTACGTGGGCGACCTGATCCCCAACATGGGTGCGCTGATTGCGCTTTGGCTAAACGCGCAGTTTGGGCTGGGCTCGGTCGACAGCATCGTGGCCCTGCTCGCCGCCCTGCTCATGGCCGTGGGCGCGATCCGCATCGGCAAGCAAGCGTTCGATGCGCTGATGGACCGCGCGGCCAGCAACGATTTTATTGCTGACGTCGAAAAGATTGTTGGCGAGTTTCCCGGCGTGCATGGCTTCCATGATCTGAAAACCCGCCGTGCTGGGAGCCGCGTATTTCTGAACATCCACATCGAACTCGACGGCAGCCAGACCCTCGACGAAGCCCATTCGATTGGTGCCGCCCTTCGCCGTGCAATCGTTGCCGCCCGCCCCGAAGCAGACGTTCTGATCCACAAAGACCCGATCGGCGTGGAACGCCACCCCGACGATCCACGAAACGCTTAACGATAGAACGCGCCGCTCACAGGCTGGATGACCGCGTTCTCGAATGCGTTGAACACGAACGCGCCTGTCGACGCGAAGTCGCCCCTGCCCGAGTCCGCCTGTTGCAATTCCGAATAGTGCTGAGCGACGCCGATGTAGCCGCTATGGCCGAGCGGGTCGAAGTCCACGGACGAGATGTCGATCAGCTGGACGTGCGCGAGCTGCGCCGCCTCCGCGACCGCTGGATCCGTAACATCGACCGATCCCAGCTTCGGCCTGCCGCCCGCCAGTCGCGCGGCGAGGTCGAGCGCGCGGTCTTTGCGTGACACCAGCACCGCGATAGGCGTCTTCATCGGCCCGATCAGATCCATCGCCCGCCCGAAAACGAACGTATCCACATCGGGCGCGGCTAGGATTACCTCCAACCCGTCAAGCACATCCTGACGGCCTGCGAGCTTGAGTATCCGCAGCGCCTCGACCGTCAGCCAGCCGCCCATGCTGTGCGCGAAAACGACAGTCCTCAGCCCCGTGTTGTGCAGATCGGTCAGCAGATCGGCCAAAGGGTCGCGGGAGAACAGAACGCCTTGCGCGTCAGTCTCGTAGCCGAGGGGATTGCCCTCCGACGGCCAAGAGAACAGCACCGAGGCCACGGTGTCAGAATCCGAATCCGCATTGAGCTGCGCAACACGGAACAGCGCTTCTTGGAAGCGTTGGTTGAAGCCATGTACGAACACGCCGACTTCGCCATCGCCAAGGTTGTCGCGATGGACTTGGCGGAGGAATTCCTCGCGGGTCAGCGTACCTGTATCGACCACGAGGAAGTCCGTCACAGGATCGGGGTCGAGGTTCGGCCACTTGATGCTGCCCTCGGTCCGCTCCGGCGGAACGGAGATGTCGTAGTAGCGGTAACCCGTCGCGAAATCGAATGACGCGTTGTAGCCATACTCGGTCGGTGTGCGCGACGAGACGACGAAAAGGCGAATAATTTCGGCGTCGTCACCAATGTCGACATAGGGCACCAGCACATTATCGCCCGGTCTTTGCGAACAGGCTGTGACGAACAGAAGTGCAATGAAAACCAGAATGCTGCGCATCAAAGTGACTTCACCAATCAAATGAAAGGAGCGCCCGATGGGCGCCCCAGATTATGCAACGTCCAACAGGTCGCGGCCCTTGAGCAGCGCCTCGACACCGGGCAACCGGCCACGGAAGCGGGTGTAAAGTTCGGCCGCTTCGACCGTGCCGCCCATGGACAGAATGTTGTCTTCGAGCGACTTCGCCGTCGCGGGATCGAAGGCGCCGCCGGCTTCCTCGAAGGCTTGGAAAGCGTCGGCGTCCATGACCTCGGACCACATGTAGCTGTAGTAGCCGCACGAGTAGCCGTCGCCTGCAAAGACGTGCGCAAAGTGCGGCGTCGCGTGGCGCATGCGGATCGCGTGGGGCATCCCGATATCTTCGAGGACTTCGGCCTGCTTTTGCATAGGATCAGCGGGCGGCGTGCCAAGGTGGAATTCGAGGTCAACGATGGCCGAAGCCACGTACTCGACAGTCTGGTAGCCCATGTCGTAGGTCGCGGCGCCGAGCACTTTGTCCAGCAATTCCTGCGGCATAGCCTCGCCCGCCGGATTGACGGCGAACTTCGACAGGACTTCGGGAACCTCCAGCCAATGCTCGAATAGCTGGCTGGGAAGCTCGACGAAATCGCGCGCAACGGAGGTGCCGGACATCGACTCGTAGGTCACGTCAGACAGCATCTGGTGCAGCGCATGGCCGAATTCGTGGAATAGCGTGCGAGCGTCATCGTAGGATAGAAGCGCGGGCTTTCCGGCGACGGGCTTGGCAAAGTTGCAGACGTTCACCACGATCGGGCGAATGTCGCCTGCCAGCTTCTGTTGGCTGCGCATGGCCGAACACCACGCGCCCGACCGTTTCGAGCCGCGCGCGAAGTAGTCGCCAACGAAAAGCGCGATGTGCTCGCCGTTCCGCGAGACTTCGAACAGACGGACGTCGGGGTGATATTTCGGGCCGTCGACCGGCTTGCACTTGAGGCCGAACAGGCGGTTCGCGCAGTCAAAGGCCGCCTCAATCATGTTGTCGAGCTGGAAATACGGCTTTACCTGACCCTCATCGAGGTCATGCTCGGCCTGACGGCGCTTTTCCGAATAGTAATGCCAATCCCACGCCTCAAGCGGCGCGGCGTGCCCGTCAGCCTTCAGCATCTCTTCCAGCGTCGCCGCATCCGAGACCGCCTTGGCGCGCGCAGGTTGCCAGACATTCATCAGCAGATCGCGGACAGCCTCAGGCGTGCCCGCCATTTCGGTTTCCAGCTTGTAGTGCGCGAAGTCATCGTAGCCCAGCAGGTTGGCCCGCTCGTAACGCAGCGCGAGGATTTCCGCAGCAATCGCGCGGTTGTCCGTCTTTCCGCCATTCGCACCGCGCGACGTCCACGCTTCATACGCGATTTTGCGCAGTGCACGGTCAGGGCAAAATTGCAAAAATGGAACAATTACCGACCGCGAAAGGGTTACAACGGGCCCCTCTTTTTCCTTTTCCTGACCTGCGGCCCTCAGAGCGTCGGCTACGAACTCGGGCAGGTCGGTGAGCAGGCTTTCGTCGACCTCATGGTACCAGTCACGTTCGTCCGCGAGCAGATTCTGGGTGAATTCGGTGCCGAGCACCGACAGGCGGCCTTTGACTTCCTTGAGGCGGTCAGCGTCCGGCCCCTTCAGCTGCGCACCCGAGCGGACGAACGAACGGTGGGTCAGATAGAGCAAGCGCTGCTGCTCTTCAGTCAGCTCCAACTCGTCCTTTTGCTGCCATAGCTGGTCGATCCGCTCGAACAGAGCCTCGTTCGCCGTGATGTCGGACCAGAAAGCCGAGAGCTTGGGAGAAAATTCCCGCATCAGCGCCTCACGGGCCGGGTTCGAGTCCGCGCCGGCGACCGCATAGAACGCACCGAGCACGCGATCCAACTTTTCGGTAGCACGCTCCAGTGCCTCGATCGTGCCGGCGAAGGTAATTTCTTCCTGCTGGGTAATCGCGTCGATATTCGCCTGCGCATCGACCAGCGCAGCATCGACGGCGGGTGCGAAATCGTCGTCACTGATGTTTTCGAAAGGCGGCAGCCCGAACGGCGTGTCCCAGTTTGCAAGAAGCGGGTTGGTCATGGAAATACTCCTGTTTGAACGCAAGGTAGGACGCTCAACGGTGACCTGCCAGCCCGAAATCACTGGCCCTTGCGTAAGACGCGGCTCCAGAACCCCGGCTCGGGTGGGGCCGAGGGTTCGTAGATGACTTTGACGTCCTCGTACCGCTGCGCAGAGCCGAGGTGGACGGGCACAGATAGCGCCGACATGTCCGCCTTGGCCGCTGCATCACAGAGCGCGGGGATCACCAATTCGCCGACATAATCGACGTGATCGTAAGGCTGGCGAAGGGCGGGAACCTGCTCATCGCCATGCATTTCCCAGTCCGACAGTTCCGCCAGTTGCTGGATATCGATGACCGGCTGGAACGACGACAGCCGCGCATGGAGCCGCCGCGCGGCCTCGTCATTCGCGACGCTTTGATTATTGCCAGAGACGTAAGCCAGCAGCGCGGGGAATTTCTCGGTCAGGTCGTCTTCGTAGATCGCGATGACGATACGTGCGGTTCCCTCCGGCACCGGAGTCGCGGCGAGGAGGCGGAAAAACTGGACGAACCCGTTCTCCTGCTCGGCCAGTCTGTCACGGATAATGCGTCGAAAAATCTGGGCGCGATCGTCAAAATTCACGAAGCGATGTCTCCTGTTGGTAGCGCCGGATGGCCATTGCACGACATAGGCTTAGCGAAGCGGAAACCAAGTCAGGAATGCATGCCGCCGCATACGGGACAGTCATCGCTGTGTTTCGTTTTCATGATCCGTGTGTCGGCATAAAGCGCGTCGTACATCATGAGGCGTCCGCGCAGGCTTTCTCCGGCACCGGTGATGTACTTCACCGCTTCGGCAGCCATCATGGAGCCAATGATGCCCGGCAACGGGCCGAGAACCCCTGCCTCAGCGCAGGACGGAACAAGGCCAGCGGCGGGCGCTTCGGGGAAGACACACTGATAGCATGGGCCACCATTCGCGGGGTCATAGAGCGAGATTTGACCCTCCCACTGGGTCATTGCCGCTGAGATCAACGGCTTACGGGCCTCGACGGCGACACGATTCACCAGATAGCGTGTGTCGAAATTATCCGTGCCGTCGAGCACGAGGTCGTACTCGGCAACCAGCGCGGCAGCGTTTTCCGCAGTTAGTTTGCGGGTGTAGGGCTTCACCGTGATCCACGGATTAAGCGCAGTCATCGCAGAGGCCGCCGAAAGCGCCTTGGGCTGACCAATGGCCGCGTCGGTGTGGATCACCTGCCGCTGGAGGTTCGAGTTGTCGACGGTATCCTCGTCGATGACGCCGATCTGACCAACGCCAGCAGCAGCGAGATAAAGCAGCGCAGACGAACCAAGCCCCCCTGCCCCGACGACCAATACTTTGGCATTCTTCAGTTTTTTCTGACCCGGGCCGCCGATTTCGCGCAGCATGATGTGGCGCGCATATCGGTCGAGCTCGCTGTCGTTAAAAGTACCGGTTTGCTTGGCAGGTTCCGATTTTGCCTTGGCGAGCGTGCGGACTTTCCGCAGACCAAAGCTGTATCCAACGACCACAAGCCCGAAACCGAGAAACAGCAACCACAGACGCGGGTCACCGCCCGTTGCTTGGCGGAGCGGATGGCCGAAAGGCAGCGTGAACTGGATCAGCAGCACGGCAATCATCAGAATGCCGATCATGACCGCGCGAGCGCGAACGGGCGCTTTCATCGCCCATCCAATGCCCCAAAGGGCGGCAGCCATGACAAGGACAAGTATCATGCGCGCCCCGTGGACCCAAAGCCGCCTTCGCCGCGGGCCGTATCGCTAAGGCTTTCGCCCACGATGAAGCGCCCTTGGACGACCGGCGCGACAACGAACTGCGCAATGCGTTCGCCGTGGGCGATGTGGAATGGCTCCTGCCCCGCGTTCATGACGATCACGCCAACTGGTCCGCGATAATCGGCGTCGATGGTGCCAGGTGTATTTGGCAGCGTGATACCGTGCTTCAACGCCAGACCGGAACGGGGACGGACCTGCACCTCGTAATTCTCTGGGATTTCCATTTTGAAACCACACGGCACAAGTGTCCGCGCGCCTGGTTCGAGCGTCACACCCTCACGCTTGTCGGCCCCGAAATTAGCGCGGACATCGGCACCGGCGGCGCCAGCGGTAGCGTAGGCGGGCAGCGGCACTGATTGGTCAGCATCTGCGAGCCACTCGATAGTAATTCCGATCACGGCTTATCCTTTCTCGGGCGCGAGCGCCGTAGCAATTCGTTCGGCAAGGCGGCGCGCGACCTCGGTCTTGGACAT
This sequence comes from Marivivens aquimaris, assembly GCF_015220045.1. Taxonomy (NCBI): domain Bacteria; kingdom Pseudomonadati; phylum Pseudomonadota; class Alphaproteobacteria; order Rhodobacterales; family Paracoccaceae; genus Marivivens; species Marivivens aquimaris. Next base: position 1,921,451 of record NZ_JADBGB010000001.1, read on the forward strand.
ACGCGGCCACTCCTCCGCTCTATCGGCGGAGATCAGCGTCACGGCGTTTTCCTTGCCGCCCATGATGCCCGTTTCGGGCGAAACGTCGTTGGCCACAATCCAGTCGCAGCCCTTGCGCTCGCGTTTTGCGGTGGCGTGGGCAATGACATCGTCGGTTTCAGCCGCGAAGCCCACTACCAACGCCGGGCGATTGACCGTCAGCTTGCTGACTTCGGCAAGGATGTCGGCGTTTTCGGCGAAGGTGAGAGTGGGCAGCTTGCCATTTTCTTTCTTGATTTTCGAGGCCGAGGCAGAGGCCACCCGCCAGTCGGCAACGGCAGCAGCAAAGACACCCGCATCTGCCGGAAGGGCGTCCAAAACAGCCTGATGCATCTCTGCAGCGGATTGCACTTTTACAACATTCACGCCACTTGGCGGCGGGATATCGGCTGGGCCTGTCACAAATTCAACATCCGCGCCCATTTCGGCGAGCGCAGTAGCGATGGCTGTACCTTGAGCACCAGAGGAGCGATTTGCGATGTAGCGCACCGGATCAATCGGCTCGTGCGTCGGGCCGGAGGTCACAATGATGCGCTTGCCTTTAAGCGGTCCGTTTCCGAATGTCCGCTCGACGGCAGCGACGATCTCGAGCGGTTCGGACATGCGCCCCGGGCCGTATTCGCCGCAGGCCATGTCGCCTTCGTTCGGGCCGGAAAACAGAACACCGTCGCCTGCGAGGGTCGCGATATTGCGCTGGGTTGCAGGGTGATCCCACATGCGGACGTTCATCGCGGGCGCAACCAGAACGCGTTTGTCGGTCGCCATCAGAAGCGTCGAAGCGAGATCGTCCGCGTGCCCGTTTGCCATCTTCGCCATCAGGTCGGCCGTGGCAGGAGCAACGACGACGAGGTCGGCCGAACGCGAAAGCTGGATGTGGCCCATCTCTGCCTCTTCGGTGAGGTCAAAGAGGTCCTGATAGACCTTGTGGCCAGCCAGAGCAGAAACCGAAAGCGGGGTGACGAACTCCGATCCGCCCTTAGTCAGCACAGGGACCACGGCCGCACCGCGTTCTTTCAGGCGACGGATCAGGTCGAGCGATTTGTAGGCCGCGATGCCGCCGCCAATGATCAAGAGAATCCGCTTGCCTGCGAGCATGTCTGCCCTCCCCATTTTCGGGCAAAGTCTATGGGGCGCAGAGAGAAAGGACAATCACCTGAAAGCGTTACAGGGGTCTTCGCGTTCAGCGGCATCGGTGGCGATGACCTCATCGAAGGGTAAATCTGTCTCAAGCTCGACGATGCCGATGCTATAGACTTCTAAATCGGGCCGAGCTTCGGCGATGTAGGCCGGAACACCGCGATCGATGCGCGCGTGGCCAGAACCGGTGATCAGCACGACAGGACCGCCGGTTTCATCCAGCGCCTGAAGGGTTGTTCGCGCAAATGACGCATCACGAAGACGCTGCGCCTCAACCATCCCGTCCAGCATTTCCTCGGGCAGCGCTCCACAATGAGCGTCGGCTTGTTCTTGGCGCATGTCCTCTGGCGCGGGTTGGAGCAGGCCAAACTGCTCCGCATCCTCTCCGAAAACCGAAGCTGCATCAGTACCGATGGCCGCCATAAGAGCGGCGCGCGGAACACGAGCACCGTACACCAGAGCGTCGGTCGCCGTGAATATCGGCAGATACATCGCAAAATCCGACCAACCAGCGTCTTCCCAGCCGATGACCTCGCCCAGCGCTGCATTGAGTTCGGAATTGTTCACCAATTCCGCCTGCTCTGGCGAAAGCATTTCGAAAACTAAGGCTGTCGGAGAAATCTCGGCGATCAAACGCGCCTGCTCGGCGTGGTGCAACGGATTATCGTGCGTTTCGCCAAGTAAAAAAACGTTTTGCGCCGCCACAGGGGCAGCGCAAAGAAAGATCAGGGGTGCGAGCCACTTCATACGATGAAGTTTAGCACCTCGGGGGAACGCGAGGAAAGGGTGCGGCGCATTTTGCTGAACGCTGCAACTTCGAGCTGACGTACGCGCTCTTTGGAAAGACCCAGCTCGCCGCCGAGGCTTTCGAGAGTGCGCGGATCGTCGCGGAGCTTGCGCTCGCGGACAATGAAACGCTCACGGTCGTTGAGTTCCATCATAGCGGTGAGAAGCCAGCTGCGGATCAGTTCGGCATCGTGAGCGACCGAAACATTCTCTTCGGCCTGCTCGCCTTCGTCAGCAAGGCTTTCAACCCAAGTACGGCCTTCGTCTTCGGTCGACTGGGTGGCATCGAGAGAGAAATCGGAGCCCGAAAGGCGGCCTTCCATCATCTGAACGTCGTGAACCGGAACACCAAGCTCTTCGGAGATCATGCGGTGCAGTTCGTGACGTTCCAGAACAATACCGGTGGCATCTGCTTCACGTTCTATACGGGCCTGAATGCGGCGCATGTTGAAGAAGAGGGCCTTTTGGCTGCTGGTCGAACCGGTACGAACCATCGACCAGTTGCGCATCACATAATCTTGGATGCTGGCTTTGATCCACCAGACTGCGTAGGTCGAGAAACGAACGCCGCGGTCGGGGTCGAATTTGTCTGCGGCTTTCATGAGGCCAAGGCTAGCTTCCTGCACCAGATCGCTCATGGGAGCGCCGTAGCGGCGGAATTTGCTGGCCATCGAAATGGCGAGGCGCATATATGCGTTGATAAGGCGGTGGAGTGCGCGTTCATCGTGATGATCGCGCCATGCACGAGCAAGGTTGGCTTCGGTCTCTGCATCAAGCAGTTCTGCCTTCATGGCACGGCGGGAGAGATCGAACTGTTTGGTGTCATCAAGCGCCATGCTTGTGTCTCCTTGTGCGTTGTCTGGATCAACCGGTGTCGTTACCAGTGCTTCGATGAACAAACGCGCAGGCTCACAAATGGTTGCATCGAATAACGTGAAAAAGCTGACGCTCGTACTAGGAGGTGCCGCTTCGGGGAAATCCGAGTTCGCGGAAAAGCTCGTCACTGCGACGCAAAAAACCCGTAAGTACCTTGCTACATCACAGATTTTCGACGCTGAGATGCAAGCGAAGGTTGACAAGCATCTCGTCCAACGCGGCGAAGGTTGGGAGACGATCGAGGAGCCGCTCGATCTTGGGCCGACGCTGAAATCCGCGGTTCCCGATCAAATAATTTTGCTCGACTGCGCAACGTTATGGCTCACAAACCTGCTCATGGCCAAGCGGGATATCGCTCAGGAGAGCGCGAAACTGGTGGCAAACCTCCGCTCATGCAAGGCGGAAGTGGTCGTGGTTTCGAACGAAGTCGGCATGGGGATCGTCCCTGAACATGCCATTTCGCGGCAATTCCGCGAGGCGCAGGGGCGGCTCAATGCCATGATCGCCGAGGCAGCCGATAACGTTTTCTTCGTCGCCGCGGGTCTTCCGCTCGTCCTGAAGGGCGAGTTGCCATGACCCGCCTTTGGCTCGTGCGCCATGGCCCGACCCACGCAAAGGCGATGGTCGGCTGGACCGACCTGCCCGCTGATCTGAGCGACACGGCCGCGATTGCGCGTCTCTCGAACTATCTGCCCGACGCGCCCGTCGTGTCCTCGGACCTCAGCCGAGCTGTTGCAACCGCCGACGCGATCCAAGGCGAGCGCCACCGCCTTCCCCACGATCCGGACCTTCGCGAAATCAACTTCGGAGACTGGGAGATGTCCGAATTCAAGGACGATCCCCTTATGCGCGCCTATTGGGAAACGCCCGGCGATATCGCGCCCCCGAACGGCGAAAGCTGGAATGCGGTCAAAACCCGCGTGGATCGTGCGATAGATCGTCTGATTGCTGAGGGACACACGGACCTCATTGTCGTCGGGCATTTTGGCCAGATCCTGACGCAAGTGCAGCGGGCGCTCGGGATATCCGCCTACGACACATTCGGGCATCGGATCAGCAATTTGTCGGTGACTGTCATCGAAACGGCTGGCGGCTTCGCGGCGCGAAAAATTAACCACCTGCCCTGACGCCGTTAATACTTCTGAAACCACGCCTCGGTTAACCATGCTGCAATAGTCATGAGAGGCAGAATGGTTTCGACGGCATATTCCGTGGCGTTTGAAGGTGTCGAGGCGCGCCTTGTAGAGGTGCAATGCGCGGCCACCGCAGGCTTGCCGTCATTCTCCATCGTCGGCCTGCCCGACAAGGCTGTGTCCGAAGCGCGCGACAGGATCAGGGCGGCGTTGGAGGCGATGGCCATCGCCTTGCCCAGCCAGCGCATCACGATCAACCTCTCGCCCGCCGACCTACCCAAGGAAGGTTCGCACTTCGACCTGCCGATCGCCATTGCGCTGCTGGCGGAACTCGACGTCATCCCGCGCGACAAGGCGTCCGAAACCGTCGCGATGGGGGAGATGTCACTTGACGGTAAGCTCGTCCATGTCACCGGCGCCCTCCCCGCCGCGCTCGCCGCGTCCGAAGACGATAGGATGCTCATTTGCCCACCGGTTGCCGCGACCGAAGCCGCGTGGGTCGGCAGCACAGCGGTGTTCGGCGCGGCAACTTTGTATGAGGTCGTCCAGCACCTGAACGGCAAAGCGCCCCTGCCGCCAGCCACGCCCAAGGCAACCAGATCAGGGCCAAAAATCGACGATCTTCGCGATGTCAAAGGCCAAGAACGCGCAAAGCGCGCGCTGGAAATTGCTGCCGCAGGTCGGCACCATCTGTTCCTGCTCGGCCCGCCTGGGTCAGGCAAATCTATGCTCGCCAGCCGCATCACCGGCATCATGCCGGAGCTGTCGCCAACCGAGGCGCTTGAAACCTCGATGATCCACTCGGTCGCCGGCGCGCTAGATGACGGCGGCATTTGCCTTTCGCGTCCTTTCCGCAGCCCGCATCATACCGCGTCCCGCGCCGCGCTGATCGGCGGAGGGCAAGGCGCAAAACCTGGCGAGGTCAGCCTCGCTCACAACGGCGTCCTATTCCTCGACGAATTTCCAGAATTTCCGCGGACCGTCCTCGACACCCTGCGCCAACCGATCGAAAGCGGCGAAGTCCACGTCGCCCGCGCCAACGCCCACATCCGCTACCCCTGCCGGTTCATGCTGGTTGCCGCCGCGAACCCTTGCCGCTGCGGGCATTTGGCCGATTCCGCTCGCGCGTGCAGCCGTGCACCAAATTGTGGCACTGATTATTTGGGCCGCATCTCTGGCCCGCTGATGGATCGTTTCGATCTGAGGATCGAGGTGCCGCCCGTGTCTTTCAACGATCTCGACCTACCAGCCAACGGCGAACATTCGCATGAGATCGCCCAGCGGGTCAGTGCCGCGCGCGCCGTCCAAACCAAGCGCTTTGCCGATCTGGAAAACATCCGCACAAACTCCGAAGCCGAAGGTGCCGTGCTGGAGCAAATTGCGGAGCCTGATGCCGAGGGCCGCAATCTCATCCTTCGCGTGGCAGAGAAATTCGGCCTTACCGCGCGCGGATATCACCGCATTCTGCGCGTGGCGCGGACGATTGCAGACCTCGATAGGTCGCAAGACATACGCTACCCGCACCTCGCCGAGGCTGTGAGCTACCGGCTGACTTTGTCAAAAGAAGTCTGAACGAAATTCGCAATCTGCTTGAGGGCATCGCGCGCTTCCGGCACCCACAGCTCACCCAAGTGCCAGACATGCGGTGCGCCGTCCCACGTCTGGACAAGCACCTCGCCACCGCTTTTGCGCAACCGCTCGGCCATGCGATAGGTATCGTCTTCCAGCACTTCGGGACTACCGATCTGTAAATAAACCGGCGGCGGGTGATCGAACGCGGCGAATAGTGGCGATACCCGCGGGTCGGAAGGTTCGGCCTCGCCGACATAGGCGCGCGCCGCTTCGGTCATGCGGTCCGAAGGGATGACATCGTCGCTTTTTCCGATTTCCTCGACAGAGCGGCCCGACATTGTCAGATCGGTCCACGGCGACATCGCAAATAGGGCGGCGGGACATTCGCGGCGGGCGCACAGCGTCGCCAGCAGCGCCAAGGCCAACCCGCCGCCTGCGCTGTCGCCGCCAATGATAATGTCTTCGGGGTGATAGCCGCGCGAGATCAGATCGTCCCATGCGGCAATCGCGTCGTCGAAAGCGGCCGGAAACGGGTACTTTGGCGCAAGGCGGTAGGCTTGGGCGAAAACGGGATAGCCGGCGTAGCGCGATAGCCGCGCCAGCATCGCTGCATGAGTGTCGGGCGAGCCCGCGAAATACGCGCCGCCATGGAAATAGAGGATCACCTTGGACGGATCGGCGCCCTTCCCCGCGAGCCAAAGCGCGGGGCGTCCGCCCAATTCACGCGGCAAACGCAACGTATAGGGCACGAAATGGGTAAAGCGGGAGGCAAGCCGGTCGAGCCGGTCGCCATCCCGCTTTGCATCGTCAGTCAGGCTGAAAAGCGGACGAATGGTCAGCCGCGCACCCAGAGCGTAGAGCCTGAGACGCAGCGACCGCATCATGCTTTGCGGGCCTCGATGGCTTCCCAGATTTTCTCGGCGACGTTGATGCCGTCAAATCGCTCGAGTTCCTGAATGCCGGTCGGCGAGGTCACATTGATTTCGGTCAGGTAGTTGCCGATGACGTCGATGCCGACGAACACTTGGCCTTTTTCCTTCAAGAGCGGGCCGATCGCGGCGCAAATCTCGCGGTCGCGAGCGGTAAGTTCGACCTTTTCGGGGCGGCCGCCGACGTGCATGTTCGAGCGGGTTTCCCCCTTAGCAGGAACGCGATTGATCGCACCGACTGGCTCGCCGTCAACAAGGATCACACGCTTGTCGCCAGCAGACACGTCCGGCAGGAACTTCTGCACGATGAGCGGCTCGTTGTTGATGCCGCTGAACATTTCCCACAGCGAAGCAAGGTTGCCGTCTCCCGAGGTCAACTTGAACACGCCTGCACCGCCATTGCCGTAAAGCGGCTTGAGGATGATATCGCCGTGCTTGTCGCGGAAATTGCGCAGCGTCTGCAGATCACGCGCAATCGCGGTCGGCGGGGTCAGGTCAGGGAACTGGAGGACCAGCAGCTTTTCGGGGTAATTGCGGACCCAGAACGGATCGTTCACCACCAGCGTTTCGGGATGGATCATGTCCAGCAGGTGCGTGGTCGTGATGTAGCCCATGTCGAACGGCGGATCCTGACGAAGCCAGACGACATCGTAATCCGCAAGGTCGACTTCCTGCTCTTCGCCGAGAGTGAAGTGGTTCCCCTTCTCGCGGCGCACTTCGAGCGGCCAACCGCGAGCGGTGATGCGGCCTTCCTGAAATGCAAGGCGATCAGGCGTGTAATAAAACAGAGAGTGTCCACGCTTCTGCGCCTCTTCGGCGATGCGGAACGTGCTGTCGGCGTCGATATTGATCGGACCGATCGGATCCATCTGGATTGCGACCTTGAGGGACATGGGTCTTTCCTTTGCTGTTGCCGAATAGATGGCGCAGCACACCCACCGGTGCAACCCTCACAGATCGAAACTGATGTTTTCGTAAACGCGCACCTGCCCTGCGCCATCAACAGTCGCGAGGTCTATGCGCATGGCTTTGCCCTTCGCATGCTTGGCCATGTAGTCGCACGCGCTTAGGCAAATCCGTTCCAGTTGGCGTTTTCTGAGATGCATTGCTGCGGTGTCATGCCGCGAGGACGCTTTGACCTCTATAAAGACGGTCAAATTCTGATGCCGAGCGATCAAGTCGATTTCACCGGCTCGGCCGCGCCAGCGGCGTTCGATAATCTCCGCTCCGCGCTCCTCGTAGGCGCGTTCGACGATCCCTTCGGCAGCGACGCCGGAGTGGTAGGCGAGCGATCCTCGACGTGCCTTTGCCGTCATTCGCACTTATCGAGCGACAAAGCGATCTGATAGACCTGCCGCTTCGGCAGGCCCAGCGCACCAGCCACAGCAGTGGCGGCGTCTTTGACCCGCATCGTTTTCATTGCCTCGCGCAGTGCGCTTTCCACGTCGACGTCCTCCACCTCGGTCGCGCCGGCTCGGCCGACGACGACAACCAGTTCACCTTTGACAGAGCGATCGGCGTAGGCCTCGGTGACTTCGGCGAGGGTGCCACGGGTGACTTCCTCGAATTTCTTGGTCAGCTCGCGGCAAACGGCCACTTCGCGCTCGTCACCAAGGATATCGCGCAAACTCACTAACATTTCCTGAATGCGCTTCGGGCTTTCGTAGAAAATCATCGTGGCGGGCGTATCGCGAAGGGTCGCGATCTCGGTTTCGCGCTGCACTTTGCCTGCGGGAAGGAAGCCGATGAACATAAAGCGGTCGGACGGCAGGCCCGAGACGGTCATTGCGGCAAGCGCGGCAGACGCACCAGGCGCGGCGGTGACGAACAGACCAGCGGCGGCCACGGCACGTCCAAGTTCATAGCCCGGATCGGCAATAAGCGGCGTACCTGCTTCGGAAACGTAGGCGATGGATTTGCCCGCCGCGATCTCTTTGACCAGCCCGTTGACCTCGCCCTGACCGGAGTGGTCATGGAACGCGACCATCTTTCGGTGGTTGAGCGGAACACCGTGAATATCCATAAGTTTTCGGGCGGTACGGGTATCTTCGGCCGCAATGATATCGGCGGAGGCGAGAATATCGAGTCCCCGCAAAGTCATGTCTCTGGCCGACCCGATCGGCGTTGCGACCATGTACAGACCAGGCGCGAGAGGACGTATTTCATGATTCATTTCTGGACCCCTCGTCTACCAAGTCTATTATCCCGTTAAACTAACGTTTGCTGGGGGATGCCGCGAAGGCACCGGCCATGCAAGTAGGGAGCGTATATTTCATGATGAATTTTTCCAGCACCGTCCGGTCGTGGGCCGCACGAATTTTTGCTTTACTATCGCTGGTATGGGTCGCGGCATGTGATGTGCCGGTCAGCAGCACCGGCGGAAACACCGGCGCACGTATCGATCCGAGCCAGCCTGTTCAGGTCGCCTTGCTCGTTCCGGGCGGCTCGGCGAAAGAATCCGACAACATCCTCGCCCAGAACCTCGAAAACGCTGCGCGTCTGGCAATGGCCGACCTGAGCGGTGTGACCGTCGATCTGCGCGTGTATAACACCGCAGGTAGCCCTGCGCAGGCCGCTGCCGTTGCGACCCAAGCGGTCAACGACGGCGCTAAAGTTATCCTCGGACCGCTTTATGCCGAAGCTGCAAACGCTGCCGGCGTTGCCGTTGCAGGCCGTAACGTGAACGTGCTGGCGTTCTCGAATAACGCGAGCATCGCAGGCAACAACGTGTTCATTTTGGGTGCGACCTTCCAGAACACCGCAAACCGCCTTGTCAGCTATGCCGCCCGTCAGGGTCGCCGCAACGTTGCGGTTGTTTATGGTGAAGACCTTCAGGGTTCCGTTGGCCGTGATGCCACTGCAAATGCCGCGCGCAACGCAGGTGTCGCTCTGTCGACCGTACAAAGCTACGGCATGTCGCAGCAGGCGATCATCAGCGCAGCAGGCCCGATTGCCAACGCGATCAAGTCGAGCGGTGCAGACGCTGTTGTCCTGACCGGCGGCATCAACGCCGACCTTCCGATCATCGCAACCGGTCTGTCGGAGCAGGGTGTCGACTCGTCGAGCTTTGTCGGCCTGACCCGTTGGGACGCTGCCGGCCAAGCGGTTTCGCTTCCCGGTCTCCAGAACGGTATCTTCGCAGTACCGGACACCAACATGATGAACCTGTTCGAAAGCCGTTACACGCAAGCATACGGCTCGGCGCCGCACCCGCTTGCAGGTCTGGCGTTTGACGGCATCGCTGCAATCGGCGCTCTGGCTGCCGGTGGTGACGCCAATGCCCTCACCCGCAACAGCCTGACGAAAACTCAGGGCTTCGAAGGCACGCAAGGGGTGTTCCGTCTGCTTCCTAATGGTACAAACGAGCGAGCACTCGCTATCGCACAGATCCAGAACAATCAGGTGGTAATCCTTGAACCTGCCCCAAGAAGCTTTGCGGGATTCGGCTTCTGAGCCGACACTCCTCACGCAAGCCCCGAACGAAACGGCGGCCGAAGGCCTGATTTGCACGGCCGCCGATATCTTTGACAAAGATGCAGTCATTGCTGAAATCGATACCGCAATCGCGGATCTGACGGATGCGATGGACATCCGCAAAGAGACGGTCAAAATTCTGATGGCGGCCCGCAAACGCGGTGTTGCCGCCATCGCCGCCTCCTTTGCCGCGCGTCCCTTCGACGCCAGCCCCGTTACCCGCAGCTATACTTTCCTGACCGATGGTCTGGTTCGCGCGACGCTCCACGTCGCCCGCACAAAGCTGCACCCCCTGCACAATCCGACCGACGGCGAACGCCTCGCGCTGGTGGCCATTGGCGGCTACGGTCGCGGAGAGATGGCTGCCCACTCCGACGTCGATCTGTTGTTCCTGACCCCGTACAAAATCACGCCTTGGGCCGAGAGCCTGATCGAGTCGATGCTGTATATCCTTTGGGATTTGCGCCTGAAGGTCGGCCACGCCAGCCGCACCGTCAAAGACTGCCTCAAGCTCGCGCGCGAAGATTACACGATCCGCACCAGCCTTGTTGAGCTACGTTTCCTCGACGGTGACAAGAAGCTCGCGAAGTCGCTTCAGGAAAAACTCTGGAGCGATCTGTTCAGCAACTCCGCCGCTGACTTCATCGAAGCAAAGCTGACCGAGCGTTCCGAACGTCACCGCAAGCAAGGTGGCCAGCGCTACGTCGTTGAGCCCAACGTGAAAGAAGGCAAAGGCGGTCTGCGCGACCTCCAGTCGCTTTATTGGATCGCGAAGTACGTCAATCAGGTCGAGGACCCGTCCGAACTGGTCGATCGCGGCGTTTTCACTGCCGACGAATTCGCGACCTTTGAACAGGCACAGGAATTCCTTTGGGCCGTGCGTTGTCATCTGCACTTGATTACCGGACGCGCTATGGACCAGCTGACGTTCGACCTTCAGGTCGAGGTCGCCGAGCGCATGGGCTACAACGACAACGGCGGTCGCCGCGCTGTCGAGCACTTCATGCAGGACTATTTCCGCCACGCCACCCGCGTGGGCGAATTGACCCGTATCTTTCTTACCTCGCTGGAAGCCACGCACACCAAGGCCGAGCCGATGCTCACGCGTCTTCTGTCGCGCCGCCGCCGTGCCCGCCCGCCCTACGCGATCAAGCAGAACCGCCTGACGATTGCCGATGAGACAGCGTTCTTCTCGGACAACGTCAACATGCTGCGGATTTTTGAAGAAGCACTGCGGACAGGGACGCTATTGCACTCGGACGCCATGCGTTTGCTGGCCTCGCACCTCGATCTGATCACCGACGACGTGCGGAATTCCAAAGAAGCGAACCGTATTTTCCTCGATCTGCTGCTCAAACACGGCAACCCCGAACGTGCGCTGCGTCGCATGAACGAACTCGGTGTGCTTTCGGCGTTCATGCCCGAATTCGCCCCCATCGTCGCGATGATGCAGTTCAACATGTATCACCACTTTACCGTGGACGAGCACACCATCCAGTGCATCAGTCACCTTGCGCGGATCGAACGCGGTGAGCTGGTTGAGGAATTGCCTGTGGCCTCCAGCATTCTGGGCGGCGGCGTGAACCGCAAGATCCTCTATATTGCGATCCTGCTACACGATATCGGCAAAGGCCGTCCTGAAGATCACAGCGTCGTCGGCGCCCAGATCGCCCGCAAGGTTGCTCCGCGGCTTGGCCTCAACAAAAAAGAGGTGGAGACGGTCGAATGGCTGGTCCGCTATCACCTGCTGATGTCGGACATGGCGCAGAAACGGGATATCAGCGATCCGCGCACCGTCCGCGATTTTGCCAAAGCGGTGAAGTCGGTCGAACGGCTTGATCTGCTGACGGTTCTGACGGTCTGCGATATCAACGGCGTTGGCCCCGGCACGTGGAACAACTGGAAAGCCATGCTGCTACGCGGTCTCTATAATGAAACCCGTCTCGCGCTCGAAAACGGTCTGGAAGAGATCAACCGTGAAACCCGCGAGAACGAGGCGAAGAAAGCCCTTCGCGCGGCTCTGAGCGATTGGGATGCGAAAGATCTGCGCACCGAGATGGGCCGCCATTACGGTCCCTATTGGCAGGGCCTACCCAATTCGGTCCACATGGTATTCGCGGAACTTCTGCGCAACATCACCGATACCGAGATCAAGATCGACCTCAAGCTTGACCCTGACCGCGATGCGACCCGTGCGTGCTTTGCTATGGCCGACCACCCTGGTCTGTTCAACCGCCTCACCGGTGCGCTGGCGCTTGTCGGTGCGAACGTTGTCGACGCCCGAACGGACACGTCGAAGGATGGTTATGCGACCGCGATCTTCTGGGTGCAGGACGCCGACGGCCATCCCTATGAGGCAAGCCGCCTGCCCCGCTTGCAGCAGATGATCTACCGGACCCTGCGGGGTGAGGTGATTACTCGTGAGGCACTGAAGGATCGCGACAAGCTCAAGAAACGCGAGCAGGCGTTCAAGGTGAAGACCAACATCCTCTTCGATAACGAGGGTTCGGATATCTACACCATCATCGAAGTCGACACGCGCGACCGGCCGGGCCTTTTGCATGACCTGACCCGCGTTCTGGCGGCCGACAACGTCTATATTGCCTCGGCAATGATCGCGACATTTGGTGAGCAGGTTGTCGACACCTTCTATGTCAAAGACATGTTCGGCCTGAAATTCCATCAGGAAAACCGCCGCGCCGCGCTGGAGAAGAAACTGCGCGAAGCAATCCGTATGGGTGTGGAACGGGCGACGGTCTGATGAGGAAAGCTCTGGCTTTCGTCATCATCGTCGTTCTCGGGGTGGCCATAGGTATGGCCGCCCGCTGGCATTTTGGACGGTTCGACCGCGTGACTGCGTATGTCGATCTGTTAAGCCAAGTCTGCCTGCCGTTCGCCAACCATGAGGAACCTGACCTTGCGGGCCTCGAATTGCGCCAACAGCAGGATGCTTCTGTATCATATTTCTCGGCGCAGGACCGTTTGATGGTCTCGCTCTCGGACAGAGGATGCGAGGTCACCGAGGCCGAACCCTACTTCAGCGCCGACGAGCAAGCTCTGCTATTGGAAAAAGCCACAGAATGGGTCGCGGTGCATTTTCCCAAATTGCAGGATGATCCCGAAGGCCGATTGGAAACCGTCGATCTGTCGCGCGTCTGGGTGGCGGGCACCTATGGGCAGCCGGATCGTTGGGGCATTTTTCTCATCCGCCTCAATCCGTCAGGGCCTGGGGCATGGACGTCTGTCTTGGTCATGAAACGCCCTATATAAACTGCACGAATTCTCCATAGTCATTACAAGGCCCTGCCAGTAGACAGGCCACATTATTCAACGCAGGACTTTCCAAACCTATGAAACCCATTCGACTTGTCTCCGGCTTTCTCACTGTCGGTCTGTGGACGCTTGCGTCCCGCTTGATGGGTTTTGTGCGCGACATCATGATCGCCGCCTACCTCGGCACCGGCCCTGTCGCCGAAGCGTTCCTGATCGCTTTTTCACTGCCCAACATGTTCCGCCGCTTCTTTGCCGAGGGTGCGTTTAACATGGCGTTCGTGCCGATGTTTTCGAAGAAATTCGAAGCGGGCGAGGATGCGGAGAAGTTCGCCAATGACGCCTTCACCGGCCTCGCAACAGTCCTGATCGTCTTCACTGTGATTGCGATGGCAGCGATGCCGTGGCTCGTGCTGGCGATGGCGTCGGGCTTTGCAGGTGACGAGCGGTTCGACCTCGCGGTCGATTATGGCCGTATCGCGTTCCCCTATATCCTGTTCATCTCGCTGGCTGCTTTGCTATCGGGCGTGCTGAACTCCATCGGTCGCTTCACAGCTGCCGCTGCTGCGCCTGTTCTGCTGAACGTGCTGTTTATTGCAGGCATGGTTCTGGGACACGCGCTCGGTTGGCCCGTTGGTGACACGTTGGTCTGGACCGTGCCGCTCGCCGGTTTCGCGCAAATGGCGCTAGTCTGGTACGCGGCGCATAAAGCGGGCTTCACGCTGCGCTTCACCCGTCCGAAGTTCACGCCGGAGCTGAAGCGCCTTGCGATCATCGCAGCTCCCGCTGCGCTTTCGGGCGGTGTCGTTCAGGTCAATTTGCTCATCGGTCGCCAGATCGCCAGCTTCTTTGACGGAGCCGTCGCGTGGCTGTCCTACGCCGATCGCCTCTATCAACTGCCGCTCGGCGTGGTTGGCATTGCGATTGGCGTGGTACTCCTCCCCGACCTTTCCCGCCGTTTGCGTGGCGGTGATATCGACGGCAGCCGCGATGCGTTCAACCGTGCTTGCGAGATGTCGCTGGCGCTGACCGTCCCCGCTGCCGTTGCGCTGATGGTCATTCCTGTGCCGCTGGTGCAGGTACTTTTCGAGCGCGGCGCGTTCGGCAGTGACGACACGATGAACACCGCAATTGCGGTCGCCGTCTATGGCCTCGGCCTGCCCGCGTTCGTCATGCAGAAAACGCTCCAGCCGCTGTTCTTTGCGCGTGAAGATACCCGCCGTCCGTTCTACATCGCGCTGGCCTCGCTGGCCATTACCACCACGGCGGCGATCGGCCTTGCGCCGTTCATTGGCTTCATCGCCTCGGCAATTGCGACGACGCTTTCGGCATGGGTAGCTGTGCTGATCCTCTGGATCATGTCGCGCCCGATGGGTGAAGCCGCGCAGTTCGACGCCCGCTTCAAGCGCCGCATCTGGCGGATCGTTCTTGCATCATTCGCGATGGGCGCCGTGCTCTGGTTCAGCTACGGCAGTGCGGCATTCTTCTTCGGCCTGCCGCACGTCCGGTATCTGGCACTCTTCATCCTCGTGATGATCGGCATGGTTAGCTACTTCATCGTCGGCCAGCTCATCGGCGCGTTCCGTATTCGGGAATTTGCCGGAGCGTTCCGCCGCAGCCGTTAATCAGCGCTGACGGATCCGTGCGAGGAAGCCTTGCCATCCGCCGGGTCCAACGAGCGGCGATAGGATCAATCCTGTCGCGAAACCGGCGAACTCCGATATGCCAAGATAGAGCATCATCGGGGTCGCATCGCCGCCGTACCCCATGAGGTAGATCAGCTTTACGAACAGGCCCCAGATGATCTGGATGACCAAGAGGATGCCGATCATGCTGAACGCCTTCCAACGGTTCGCGCCCTGCTGGCCAAGGCGAACCCACATGATGTGGGAAAACGCGCCGATCAGGCCGTAAACCGCTGGGTAGCCGCCGTAGTACGGCCAGTTTTCGGGCGCGATCAGTCCGAAGATCACTGCCGCTACGATGGCCGAGGAAAAGAACACCGTCACGACCGAGGCCCAGTGCCAGCGATCACCGACGAACTTGCCGACCGCCAGAGTGATGACGGCAGCAAAGCCAGCGTGCATCAGGCTGCTATGGACGAACGGGTACGTGACATAACGGTAGAGGTAGTCAAACGGGAACGTCCCGCGCGCAAACATCTCGTGCTGGATGGCGGGGAAAAAGCCGAAGTCGTTGATCGTATCCGCGCGCCAGCCGACGCCCTGCGCACCGCCCGCCAGACCGGCGGTTGCCAGTTGCATCACCAGTTCGATCCCGACCATCAGCAGCGCTAGCACCAGAACTGCAGGCGGAATGGGATTAATGACTCGTTCCTGCTCCATTGTCTCGCCTCCGTGGACACATCGCATTGACGCGACTTTTCCCCCTCGGTAAGCCTTCGCGCACTGTAAATCCAGACCCGGAAGGTTTCAGATGACCGATAACAATTTCACGCCCCGCGTGTTCTCTGGCATCAAACCCTCGGGCGGGCTGACCCTTGGCAACTATCTCGGCGCGATCAAACGCTTCGTGGATATGCAGGGCGGCCAGTTCGAGACGATCTATTGCGTGGTAGACCTCCACGCGATCACCGTCTGGCAGGATCCCAAGGAACTGGCGAACGCGACCCGTGAAGTTGCCGCTGGCTACCTTGCCTCGGGCATCGATCCCGAGAAGTCGATCCTGTTCAATCAGGCGCAGGTCGCGGAACACGCCGAGCTGGGCTGGATTTTCAACTGCGTCGCCCGCGTGGGCTGGATGAACCGCATGACGCAGTTCAAGGATAAGGCCGGTTCGGGCAAGGACGCTGAAAAGGCCTCGCTCGGCCTTTATGCCTACCCGTCCCTGATGGCGGCCGACATTTTGCTCTATCACGCGACCCACGTTCCGGTCGGCGAGGACCAGAAGCAGCACGTCGAACTGACCCGCGACATCGCAAAGAAGTTCAACCACGACTTCAAAGTCGACTTCTTCCCCGAGACCACTCCGGTCATCGAAGGCCCTGCCATGCGCGTAATGAACCTGCGCGATGGTTCGAAAAAGATGTCGAAGTCGGGCGAGAGCGACATGGAACGCATCAACATGACTGATGATGCTGACCAGATCGCCAAGAAGTTCAAGAAGGCGAAGTCCGATGCCGAACCGTTGCCGGAAACGCTGGAAGGTCTGACGGACCGTCCGGAGGCGCGCAACCTCGTCAACATCTATGCCGCGCTCAACGATATGACCAACGAACAGGTCATTACAGAGTACGCGGGCGCAGGTTGGGGCAAGTTCAAACCGGCCCTCGCCGATCTCGCTGTTGAAAAGCTTGCGCCGATCTCCACCGAGATGAAGCGCCTGATGGACGATCCGGCTGAAATCGACCGCTTACTAACCCGCGGCGCTGACCGTGCCCGCGAGATTGCGCAGCCGATCCTGAAGCAAACCTACGATATCGTCGGTCTTCTTCGCGGCTGACATCGAAGCGTCACATAGCTGAAACGGAATCAATGAACGCTGGCCTAGCCGGTGTTCCTGTCCGTCGCCGGTCCAAGTCCAGCGTGTCCCCGCTGGCAGAATACCTAGCGTCCACGCTTGCCCCGGCGTGGGCGCGCTTTTGTTTTTGAGGCTCACCCCAGAGGCGAAAGCGGCCGCCACAACGATCATTGCAAGTGACCGAAGCTTCCGACAATATCCCCGAACAAAGGGGACCTTCATGCGTAAATTCCTAGTCGTGCTCGACGATAGCCGTGAATGTTTGAACGCCATGCGCTTCGCCGCGATGCGTGCGCACAATACTGGCGGCGGCGTCACCATCCTGTCGGTCATCACTCCCGACGAGTTCAATCACTGGATTGGCGTGGGCGAGATCATGCGCGAAGAAGCGCGCGAGCGGATCGTGGCCCATTACGAGGTTTTCGCGAAGTGGATGCGCGACCGTCAGAACATCGACCCCGAATTGGTGATACGCGAAGGCGAGCCGGTCCCGCAGATTCTCGATGTTGTGAGTACGGATCCCGACATCGGTGTGTTAGTGCTTGGCGCAGGCGACGATAAGAAGGGTCCTGGCCCTCTCGTAAGCCAACTGACGCGTCAATCGGGTAGTTTGCCCATCCCGATTACTATCGTTCCGGGCGATCTGAGCAAAGAAAAGCTCGAGATGATCACCTGAGAAGAAAAAACATCGAAAAAATCTCAGTTTTTTTTTGGGTCAAGCGCGCAGTTTTCTGCGCGCTTTTTTGCCGGTTCCATCCACTTCTGCGCGCTGATGCACACACGAGTGAATCGAAATGTCGGGAACCTCGCCAGAACTCCCGAGCACCTTAAAAGTTCAATTTTTTATAGCCAAAATTGCAAAAATCTTTTCGACTTTTCGCCCCTTCACTCTCCGGAAATCAGGCACATATCGAATAGCACAAACGGCGCAATACACCGCGTCGCCCTTAGATAACTGGAGTTATATATTATGAAAAAGTTCACTCTTGCCGCTGCCGCCGCTGCTACCATGATCGCTTCGAGCGCTTTCGCTCTGAGCAGCGCTGACGCTTACTTCGACGAAGCCGACAACGTCGTTCTGGGTTCGGAAATCACCCTGGAAACCGTAATGGCTCCCGCTGATGGCGTCATCTCGATCTACGACTACTCGGGTAACGAGCAGGGCGCCCTGCTGGGTACCGACCTGATCGACGGTGGCCTGACTTCGAACGTTGTTGTCGACATCGACGACTACTCGACCACTGACCAGATCCTCGTCACCCTGACCGTGGACGGTGAAGTTGTCGCTTCGAAGACCATGTACACCACCGACATGTAATTCGTTTTCGGATTACTCCGGAAGAGGGTCGCCTTCGGCGGCCCTTTTTCTTTTTAGAATTGTTCTAAACATTGACATTCCCGATGGCTCCCACCATTTTACAACCCTGACAGAAAGGGTTGGCCATCATGTTTATCCAGACCGAATCCACGCCGAACCCGGCGACGCTGAAATTCCTTCCGGGCCAGACCGTACTCGAAGCAGGCACCGCCGATTTCCCGAGCGCGACCGCCGCTGAGAAATCCCCGCTGGCCAGCCGCATTTTCGCGACCGGCGGCATTGCTGGTGTGTTCTTCGGCAACGATTTCGTAACCGTCACCAAAGAGGACTCGGTCGAGTGGGACCATATCAAGCCTGCGATCCTCGGCGCGATTATGGAGCACTTCCAGTCTGGCGCTTCGGCCATCGAAGGCACCGACGCGAGTGGTGGCCACAACTCCGAACACGTTGCGGAAGAAGACGTGGCTGTTGTCGAACAGATCAAAGAGCTTCTCGATACCCGCGTGCGCCCGGCCGTTGCGCAGGATGGCGGCGACATTACGTTCCACGGCTTTGACCGCGGCGTTGTCTATCTGCACATGCAGGGCGCTTGCGCCGGTTGCCCCTCGTCTACTCTCACGCTGAAGATGGGCATCGAAAACCTGCTGCGCCACTACGTTCCTGAAGTGCTCGAGGTCCGCCCCGTTGCGGTTTGATCGACCAGTACTGGCTTTTGATACATCGGCGGCGCATTGCGCCGCCGCTTTGTTATTGGCCGACGGCACCGTGCATACGCGGGTCGAAGAGATGTCCAAGGGACAGGCCGAGCGCCTGATGCCTTTGGTCGAAGAACTGCTGACGGAACATCACCTGAAAATGGCCGACCTCGGCGCGATTGGCGTGGGTATTGGCCCCGGTAATTTCACCGGCATTCGTATTTCCGTCTCCGCCGCCCGAGGCATCGCGCTCGGCCTCGGCATTCCGGCGATCGGTGTCGACGGATTTGATGCCCGCGCCTATGGCAGCGAAGGCCCCGTTACCACTGTGATCTCTGCGCCGCGCGGTCAGGTTTACGTCCGTGATGATAACAGCGCGCCGGAGATGCGCAGCGCTGAAGACGCCTCGCCCTACCCCATCGTGCCAGAGCCGACAGCCCATCAGCTCATCGAGAATGTCGCCCGCATCGCCGCGGAGCGCGCAACGACCAAGCAGCCGCGCCCTGCCCCGCTCTATGTTCGCGCTGCAGACGCCGCCCCGCCGCGCGATGCAGCCCCGAAAATTCTGACATGATCACGGACCGGATGGCCGACATCCACGCGCGGAGCTTCACTGTGCCCCGCCCGTGGTCTGCGAAGGAATTGGACAGCTTCAGATCGGACCCGAAGGTGGTCACGGTCAGTACGGACAATGGCTTTGCTATGGGACAGGTCATTCTGGATGAGGCCGAAGTTCTGACAGTCGCCGTCGATCCTCATGCGCGCCGCGCCGGCGAGGGACGCAAGCTGATGACGGAGCTACTCTCAGCGGTGCAAGCCCGCGGCGTGACGCGCGTTTTTTTGGAAGTGAACGTCAACAACTCTGCCGCGATCGCACTGTACCGCAGTTTCGGATTCTCTGATTCGGGATTGCGCCGCGGGTACTACGCGGTAGGTGACGGAACGTCACATGATGCATTACTCATGCAGGTTACACTAAAGGCGGCGTAAACTTTGATCACGCGATCAAATCTCTATCAAATGACGCGAGATTCAGGTTGACCCTGTCGCTTACCCGCGCCTCTAATTAAGGCAGACACGAAGATGTCGAGGACCGACCAGTAAGGACGGTCCCACAATCCAGTTGGGAGAATAACCATGAGCCTCTTCACCAAATTCCTCGGCGCATCGACCGCGCTGGCCCTGACCGCAGGCGCCGCCATGGCCGATCCCGCCGTGATCTTCGATCTCGGTGGTAAGTTCGACAAATCGTTCAACGAAGCAGCCTTCACCGGCGCGCAGCGTTGGGCCGAAGAAACCGGCGGCAGCTTTGCCGAAACCGAAATCACCTCGGACGCTCAGCGTGAGCAGGCAATTCGCCGCTTCGCCGAAGACGGCTACAACCCGATCGTCATGGCTGGCTTCTCGTGGGGCACCCCGCTGGCAACCGTTGCTGCTGATTATCCGGATATCAAGTTCACCATCATCGACTCGGTCACCGATGCTCCGAACGTCCGTTCGGTCGTCTTCAACGAGCACGAAGGTTCGTACCTCGTCGGTATGCTGGCAGCTATGGCGTCGGAAGACGGCACCGTTGGCTTCATCGGCGGCATGGACATCCCGCTCATCCGCAAGTTCGCTTGTGGCTACGCACAGGGCGTTCTGGCTGTGAACCCGGACGCGACCGTCATCGCCAACATGACCGGTACTACTCCGGCAGCTTGGAACGATCCGGTTAAAGGTTCGGAACTGACCCTCGGCCAGATCAGCCAAGGCGCTGACGTAATCTACGCAGCTGCTGGCGGCACCGGCGTTGGTGTTCTCCAGACCGCAGCCGACCAGGGCGTTTACTCGATCGGCGTCGACTCGAACCAGAACTACATGCAGCCGGGTTCGGTTCTGACCTCGATGCTCAAGCGCGTCGACAACGCTGTTTACGATGCCTTCTCGGCCGGTACCGACGTTGAAGTCGGCCTGCAGGTCATGGGCCTCGACAACGACGGTGTTGGCTACGCTCTCGACGAGTACAACGAAGAGCTGATCACCGACGAAATGAAGGCAGCTGTCGAAGAAGCGACCGCTCAGATCGCTTCGGGCGAGCTGGCTGTTCACGACTACATGTCGGACGAAACCTGCCCGGTTCTGGACTTCTAATTCCAGCACTATCTGATCACGAGGCCGCGCCGCATTGTTCGGCGCGGCTTTCGCTTTCCGACCCGAGGGACAAGCATGAACGACATCGCTCCCGCCATTGAACTTAAGGGCATTTCCAAAGCATTCGGCCCCGTTCAGGCGAACAAGGACATTTCAATCCGGGTTATGCCCGGTACCATCCACGGCATTATCGGTGAGAACGGCGCGGGCAAATCAACGCTCATGTCGATCCTTTACGGGTTCTACAAAGCCGACTCCGGAGAAATCTGGGTCAACGGCAAACAGACCGAAATCCCCGACAGTGAAGCGGCAATTGCAGCCGGTATCGGGATGGTCTTCCAGCATTTCAAACTGGTCGAGAATTTTACCGTTCTCGAAAATATCATTCTGGGCGTCGAGGATGGCTTTCTCCTCCGTCCCTCGCTGAGCAAAGCGCGCCGCGAGTTGAAATCTCTGGCTGACGAATACGGGCTCAACGTCGATCCCGATGCCGTCATCGAAGAGATTGGCGTCGGCATGCAACAGCGCGTCGAAATCCTGAAAGCGCTCTACCGCCGCGCCAACATCCTCATCCTCGACGAGCCGACGGGTGTTCTGACGCCTGCGGAAGCGGACCAGTTGTTCCGCATCCTCGACCGTCTGCGCGAAGAGGGTAAGACGATCATCCTGATCACGCATAAACTGCGTGAAATCATGGACATCACCGACACCGTGTCGGTCATGCGTCGTGGCGAGATGACCGCAACCGTAAAGACCGCAGAAACCAATCCGCAGGAACTGGCGGAGCTGATGGTCGGGCGTAAGGTGCTTCTGCAGGTCGACAAGATCCCCGCTAAACCGGGTGAAGTGGTGCTCGACGTGCAGCATCTGGATGTGACCGACAATC
Organism: Marivivens aquimaris; assembly: GCF_015220045.1. Lineage (NCBI taxonomy): Bacteria > Pseudomonadati > Pseudomonadota > Alphaproteobacteria > Rhodobacterales > Paracoccaceae > Marivivens > Marivivens aquimaris. The sequence continues at coordinate 1,943,179 of NZ_JADBGB010000001.1, forward strand.
AGGGCGTCCACCGCGTCAAAGACGTGTCCTTCAACATCCGCGCGGGCGAGATCCTCGGCATCGCTGGCGTTGCCGGCAATGGCCAGTCGGAATTGCTCGAAGTCCTTGGCGGTTACCGCAAGGCCAGCGGCAAAGTGCTGGTGAACGGTCAGGAAATCGACCTGTCGTCCAAGGCAGACGGTCAGGACCGCCGCCGTGCAGGCATTTCGCACGTGCCCGAAGACCGCCACCGCGAAGGTCTGATCCTGAATTTCTCGGCTTGGGAAAACACGGCCTTCGGCTACCACATGGACGAGCGTTACCAGAAAAACGGCCTCATTATGGACAATGCCGCGATCATCCGCGACACCGCCGAAAAGATGGAGCGTTTCGACGTTCGCCCGCCGAACCCGATGCTCGCTGCCAAAAACTTCTCGGGCGGCAACCAGCAGAAGATCGTTGTGGCCCGTGAAATCGAACGTAACCCCGACATTCTGTTGATCGGCCAGCCGACCCGCGGTGTCGACATTGGCGCGATCGAATTTATCCACAAGCAGATCGTCGCGCTTCGCGATCAGGGCAAAGCCATCCTACTTGTGTCGGTCGAACTCGACGAGATCATGTCCCTCTCGGACCGGATCGCTGTCATGTTTGACGGCAAGATCATGGGCGAGCGCCTTCCGCATGAAACAGACGTCAACGAACTCGGCCTTCTGATGGCCGGTATGCAGAGGGAAACTGCCTGATGCAAAAGATACCTAACTGGGCCGACGTGGTCCTCGTCCCGCTGATCTCGCTGCTGCTTGCGGCGATTATCTCGGCCATCGTTCTGCTGATTATCGGCCAGAATCCGATCGAGGCGCTCGGCATCCTGATCAGTGGCGCGCTCGGCACGTCAACGAACTTGTCGTACACTCTGTACTACACGACCAACTTCATCTTTACCGGCCTCGCCGTTGCGGTCGCCTATCATGCGCGCCTGTTCAACATCGGCGCAGAAGGCCAGGCGTATGTGGGCGGTCTGGGCGCTGCACTTGCGTGTCTTTATGTGCCGTGGCCGCACTGGACAATCGCGCTGATCGGCGCTGGCGCGACCGCTGCCATTTTCGGCGCAGCGTGGGCAGCGATCCCCGCCTACCTGCAAGCCAAGCGCGGCAGCCACATCGTGATCACCACGATCATGTTCAACTACATCTCCTATCCGCTGCTGAACTACCTGCTGAACGGCCCGATCAAGGCCGAAGGCATGGAAGCCGCGACGCCTTCTTTCGCCTCTAACACGCACCTGCCGAACCTGTCCGAAGTCCTTGGCTTCTTCGGGATCGAGTTCGCTCGCACCGGCCCCGCCAACGTCGCCCTGATTGTGGCGCTTATCGCTTGTGTGGGCGTCTGGGCGCTGATCTGGCGCACCAAGCTCGGATACGAGACCCGCGCCTATGGTGAAAGCGAACCGGCGGCGAAATACGCAGGCATCAACCCAACCAAGATCATCATGGTCGCCATGCTGATTTCCGGCGGCCTCGCAGGCATGATGGCGATTAACAACGTCATGGGTGAAGCAGAGCGACTCGTCCTGAACGCTGTCGAAGGCGCTGGCTTCATCGGCATCGCTGTGGCGCTCATGGGCCGCAACCACCCGTTCGGTATCCTGCTCGCCGCGCTCCTCTTCGGTGCGCTTTACCAAGGCGGCGCGGAACTATCGGCAGAGATGCGCATTCCCCGCGAAATGGTCACCGTCATTCAGGCGCTTGTAATCCTGTTCACCGGCGCGCTGGACAACATGGTGCGGATGCCGATCGAGAAGATTTTCTTGATGATCCGCAACAATAAGGAGGCCAACTGATGGATCTCTTGGCTCTATTCGACATTGCGGTTCTAGACGGCACTGTCCGCCTCGCTGTCCCGCTGCTCCTTGCCTGTCTCGCTGGTCTGTTTTCGGAACGTGCGGGCGTGTTCGACATCGGCCTTGAAGGCAAGATGCTGATCTCGGCCTTCTTTGCCGCTGCGGTTTCGTTCGAAACCGGCAACGTCTGGATCGGCCTGTTTGCGGGTATCGCTTCGTCGGTCGTCCTTTCGCTGCTGCACGGCCTTGCGTCGATCACATTCCGTGGCAACCAGCTCATTTCGGGCGTTGCGATCAACTTCTTCGCCTCGGGCATTACGGTCATCGCCGCGCAGGCGTGGTTTGGCCAAGGTGGCCGTACGCCGTCGCTGACTGGTGGCGCACGTTTCGATCCCATCGTTTTCCCGGGCGCGCTAACCAAGATCCGCGATATCATGAAGGCCGACTGGGGTATGAAGGTCTATTCGGAGCTTTTGTCCGGTCACACCATCATCGCCTACGCAGCACTGCTCATCGTTCCGCTGGTATGGTGGCTCCTCTATCGCACCCGCTTCGGTCTGCGTCTGCGTGCCGTCGGTGAAAACCCCGGTGCTGTTGATACAGCAGGTATTTCGGTCCAGCGGATGCGCTATTCCGCCGTCATCATCTGCGGCGTGCTCACCGGTATCGCGGGTGCTTACCTGTCGACCGGTATTCAGGCGGGCTTCGTTCGCGAGATGACCGCTGGTCGCGGCTATATCGCCCTTGCCGCGTTGATCTTCGCCAAATGGCGTCCGTGGTACGCACTGGGTGCGACGCTGCTGTTTGGTTATCTCCAAGCGCTGGCGATCCGCCCCGACATCCTTGAGCGCGCTATCGGCTTCAAGGTCCAGACTCAGGTTCTGGACGCCCTGCCCTACGTGCTGACTGTTATTGTGCTTGCCGGTTTCGTCGGCAAAGCGATCCCGCCGCGTGCGGGTGGAGAGGCTTATGTCAAAGAACGCTAAACTCATCGAAACCATCCGCGAACACGCGGGCGACTCACCGGTCAAACTGGGCCTGATCCTCGGATCGGGTCTCGGCCACCTTGCTGGCGCTGTCGAAGGCGTGGCGATCCCTTATTCGGAGCTTCCGGGTTTCCCGCACGCTGGCGTGTCGGGCCACAACCCGAACCTCGTCATCGGTACGCTCGAAGGCGTCCGCGTCGCTGTCTTCGGTGGCCGCGCGCATTACTACGAACGCGGCAAGCCTGACGAGATGCGCGTCCCGCTTGAGGTTCTGTGCGAACTGGGTGCGGACACCGTGATCGCGACCAATGCGGCTGGATCGCTGCAGGCTGACATGCCGACCGGTTCAATCATGGCGCTGACCGACCACATCAACTTCAGCGGTCTTAACCCGCTGATCGGTGAGCCGACGGACAAACGCTTCGTGCCGATGATGGACGCCTACGAGCCCGAGCTGCGCAACAAGCTGCTCGCCGCTGCGGAGGCCGAAGAGGTCGAGATGCACAAGGGTATCTATGCTTGGTACTCCGGCCCCTCGTTCGAGACGCCCGCCGAAATCCGCGCGATCAAAACGCTCGGCGCTGACGCGGTGGGTATGTCGACGGTTCCCGAGGTCATCCTCGCTCGCTTCATGGGTCTGCGCGCTGCGGCGATCTCCACGATCACCAACATGGCTGCGGGCATGAGCGACGAGGCGATCAGCCACGAACACACCAAGGCGATGGCGCCGCTCGGCGCCGCAAAGCTGGAAAAGGTCCTGCGCCGCTTCCTGCGAGACCTGTAAAATCAGAGGCGCCCGGCCCTATAGAGGACCGGGGCGCCTTTCTTCGGACAGCAGCACGTTCGCTTCGACTGTCCCGACGCCCGGAAGCGTCATGATCCGCCGCCGCAGAATACGTTCGAAGTCTGCAAGGTCGGTCGCCACCACCCGCAAACGGTAGTCGTAAAGGCCGAGCACATGCTCCACCGTCTGCACTTCGCGGATGGCGGACACCGCACGTTCGAAGTCCTCAAGGCTCACACGGCCCTTGGCGACCAGTTTGACGCCGAGGAACACAGTCACGCCAAACCCAAGCTGTTCGCGGTTCAATACCAGCCGACGCCCAGCAATCGCACCCGCCTGCTCCAGTCGTTTGATCCTGCGCCACGTGGCGGGCTGCGACAGACCAAGCCTACGCCCCAGAACGCTAGCGGACTGCGTGGCGTCCTGCTGAAGACTGCGGAGGATTTTGCGGTCGAGGTCGTCAAGGTCAATCATAGCGGCAGCACCTCTTCGCGCTTCACGGACGCCACGGTCATCAGCGCTTCGATCTCCGCAATATGCGGCAAGTTCAGAACCTGATCGCGGTAGATGGCCTGCCAGTGCGCGAGATCGCGGGCAACGATGTGGAGGCGCACGTCTACGCGGCCAAGGAAAGTCTGGATTTCGATCACTTCGGGCACAAGCCGCGCGGCATCGAGGAAATCGTCGAATGAACGCGGGGCGGCTTTATCTAGCGTGATGCGGAGCGACACCGCCACGTCAAAGCCGAGCGCCTTCCAGTCGATGACCGCCTCCTGCCCGATCAGGATGCCAGCTTCACGCATTTTCTCGATCCGGCGGGTGGCGCGGTTGGCAGTGAGGCCACACGACTCGGCCAGTTCCGGCACGGTCAGCGACGGGTCGGACTGCATCAGGCGCAGAATACGGCGATCGACATCATCAAGCATAGATTTATCAATATTCGACCAACCGACGAATAACAACATCGCTTTTGACGACATTTTCTATTCGCCGCAGTCTCGCGTTCACTATTCGCGGGGCGTAGGGTGCCCCTAATCGAAACGACATGACAAGGAGCGCCCCAATGCGCGTTTATTACGATCGCGATTGCGATGTTAATCTGATCAAGGACAAAAAAGTCGCCATCCTCGGCTACGGTTCGCAGGGCCACGCCCACGCGCTTAACCTCCGCGACTCGGGCGCCAAGAACCTCGTCATCGCTCTGCGCGAAGGTTCGCCGTCGGCCAAGAAAGCCGAAGGTGAAGGTCTTCAGGTCATGGGTATCGCCGAAGCTGCTGCATGGTGCGACGTCATCATGTTCACCATGCCCGACGAACTCCAGGCCGAGACCTACAAGAAGTACGTCAAAGACAACCTCAAGCCGGGCGCTGCTATTGCTTTCGCACACGGCCTGAACGTTCACTTCGGCCTGATCGAAGCCCCCGAAGGCGTTGACGTCATCATGATGGCGCCGAAGGGTCCGGGTCACACCGTTCGCGGCGAATACGTCAAAGGCGGCGGCGTTCCGTGCCTCGTAGCAGTTCACCAAGACGCAACCGGCAAGGCGCTGGACATCGGTCTGTCGTACTGCTCGGCTATCGGTGGCGGCCGCTCGGGCATCATCGAAACCAACTTCCGTGAAGAGTGCGAAACCGACCTCTTCGGCGAACAGGCAGTTCTCTGCGGCGGCCTCGTCGAGCTGATCCGTTGCGGCTTCGAAACTCTGGTTGAAGCCGGCTACGCACCGGAAATGGCCTACTTCGAGTGTCTGCACGAAGTGAAGCTGATCGTTGACCTGATCTATGAAGGCGGCATCGCCAACATGGACTACTCGATCTCGAACACCGCAGAATACGGCCAGTACGTCACCGGCCCGCGCATCCTGCCGTACGAGCAGACCAAGAAAGCCATGAAGGACGTCCTCACCGACATCCAGCAGGGCAAGTTCGTTCGCGACTTCATGCTCGAAAACGCTGTTGGCCAGCCGACCATCAAAGCGTCGCGCCGTGCAAACGACGAGCACCTGATCGAAGCGACCGGCGCCAAGCTGCGCGAAATGATGCCGTGGATCTCCAAGGGCAAGATGGTCGACAAGTCGAAGAACTAATCGACTGTATCCATTACGGAAAGGGCCTCGCATTTGCGGGGCCTTTTTTGTTTGGGCCGATGGATAAGCAACAAAAAAGCGCCCCGAAGGACGCTTTGGAATTCTTAGCTGACGGAGCGGATCAGCGGCGGCGGCGCGCCGACATGGGCACTTTGAGACCGCTGGGGGAATAGCGATCGGTGTTTGCGTCCGAGATGCTGATGAGAGATTTGAGGATACGAATCATTACCAACTCCTTTGCCTGTTCCTCAAAAGTAGTCGGCCCGCGAAATCGCTGCCTTATCCCAACGGGATAGCTCGCGAGCGCAAATTGATAGATTTCAACATTCACAAATGCGCATAGCGCCGAGTAGACAGCCCCTCTACGAAGTGGTCAAAGAGCGCTATGACTTCGCAGCCCACGCCCGCCAACTGGTTCTCGATTTTCGCCCTCGGACTAATCTGGGGCGGCACCTTTATGGTGGTGTCCATCGCGCTCGAAGGCTACGGACCCATCACCGTGGCCTGCGCCCGCACAACGCTCGGCGCGATAGCGATGTTGTCGCTGGCATTGGCGTTGAAAGCTCCCCTACCCAAGCGGAACACCTTCCCCCATCTGGCGGTCATCGGCGCAACGAATACGGCGCTGCCGTTCGTCCTGCTCTCGTGGGGCCAGCAGTATGTGCCGTCCGCGTTTGCGGGAATTTCGATGGCGGCGCTGCCGCTGTTCGTGCTGCCACTGGCGCATTTCTTCTCTGATGAGCGGTTGGACATGCGCCGGACGCTCGGCGTCGTGATCGGTTTCACAGGCGCGCTTGTGCTGATTGGCCCGTCCGCGCTGCGCATCGGCACAGGGGTGGAGCCGCTGGGCCAGATCGCCTGCCTTGCGGCAACGGTATCCTATGCAGGTTCTTCGATCATGACGCGCCGCTGCCCGCCCATTGACCCGATCATGATGACTGCGCTGACACTCGTTGTCGGATCGGCTCTGCTGATCCCCGCCATGCTCGCCGTCGAAGGCGTACCTGCATGGCAACCAGACCGCGCGGGCCTCGCCATCATCTTCCTCGGGTTCTTCCCCACAGCACTCGCAGCTCTCCTGCGGACGCTCGTGATCCGCAGCGCAGGCTCGGTTTTTATGACGCTGGTAAATTATCAGGTGCCCGTATGGTCGGTCCTGTGCGGAGCGTTCCTTCTGAACGAAGAACTCCCGCTCCGCTTCTTTGCGGCGCTGGCTCTGATCCTGACCGGACTGTGCGTCAGCCAGTGGCGTAGCCTGCGCCGCCTGTTCGGCTTTGGTCAGGCGGCCGCCTGAACCTCGGCCACGATGGCATCCACGACCTGTTCGAGCAGGTGAGGATCTTCGCATTCAGCCATGACACGCACGAGCGGTTCGGTGCCGGATTTGCGGATCAGCAGACGGCCTTTGCCTTCGAGGCGTCCTTCGGCATCTGAAATCGCAGCCTTCACAGTCGCAGCGTTCAGCGGATCGGAACCAGCCGCATATCGGACATTTTTCAGCATCTGCGGCACCGTCTCGAACGTCTTTGCCAGCTCGCTCGCACGCTTGCCCGTTTGCACCATCGCCGACAGGAACTGAAGGCCGGCGAGCAAGCCGTCTCCAGTGGTCGCATAGTCGGTCATCACGATGTGCCCCGACTGCTCACCCCCAAGGTTAAAGCCACCCTGACGCATGCGTTCAACAACGTAGCGATCACCCACAGCCGTGCGTTCGAGGCGCAAACCCTGCCCGTCCAGATAGCGCTCCAGCCCGAGGTTCGACATCACGGTCGCAACCAACGCACCGCCGCGCAGGCGGTCTTCGGCAGCCCATTGGGTCGCCATCAGCGCCATGAGTTGATCGCCGTCGGCGACGTTGCCGTTCTCGTCGATGATCATAATGCGGTCGGCGTCACCGTCGAGGCAGATGCCCACGTCAGCGCCATGCGCGACGATCGCTTCGGACGCGGTGCGGGTCGATGTCGAGCCGCAGTTATCGTTTATGTTCTTACCGTTCGGCGAAGTGCCGATCTGGATGACTTCAGCACCGAGTTCCCAAAGGACTTCGGGCGCAACGCGGTAGGCAGCACCATTGGCGCAGTCTACCACGACCTTCAGGCCGGTCAGGTGGCGACCAGCGGGCAGCGTGGACTTGATGCGCTCGGCATAGCGGAAACGGCCGTCGTCGATGCGCTTGGCACGGCCGATGTTTTCAGCCTTGGCCGGCGCAATTTCGTTGAACACCAGCTCTTCGATCTCGGCCTCGGCGACGTCGGACAGTTTGAAGCCGTCAGGGCCAAAGAACTTGATGCCGTTGTCGTGGTGCGGGTTATGGCTGGCCGAAATCATGATGCCGACGTCGGCACGCATGGAGGTCGTGAGCATCCCTACCGCAGGGGTCGGGATCGGACCAAACAACAGCACGTTCATGCCGGTCGAGGTCAGGCCCGCTGTCAGCGCGTTTTCGAACATATAGCCAGACAGACGCGTGTCCTTGCCGATGACAACGCGGTGGCCATTCGAGCCGTCGTTGCGGAAATAGCGTCCTGCAGCAGCTCCGATTTTCAGCGCCATATCGGCGGTCATCGGGTACTGGTTGGCTTTGCCACGGACACCGTCGGTTCCGAACAGTTTACGGCTCATTCTATTCCTCGTTGATTGCCATCATCAGGCTGAGAGCCTGTTTCGTGGGCAAAGTATCATGCACGCGGACGATCTGCACCCCGTGACGAATGCCATCAAGCACCACAGAGACCGATCCGGCCACCCTTTGGGCAGCATCCTGCGCACCTGATATTTCACCGATGAAACGTTTGCGGCTCGCACCCAGCAAGATAGGGCAACCAAGCGTGTGGAACAGGGAAATCCGCCGCAAGAGCGCAAGGTTATGCGCCTGCGTCTTTCCGAAACCGATCCCTGGGTCGGTGATGATGCGGCTGCGCGGAATGCCTGCGGCCTCTGCGACCTGAATGCGGGCCTCCAGATAGTCGTAGATATCGAGCAGGACGTCCGTGTAGCTCGGGTCCTTCTGCATGGTTTCGGGGGTGCCCTGCGAATGCATCAGGCAGATCGGCAGGCCGGTGTTCGCGGCGACGTTCACCATCTCCGGATCGAACTCCATCGCGGAGACGTCGTTCAGGATCGCAGCACCAAGATCGGCAGCCTTCTGCGCGACCAGCGCCTTGCGGGTGTCGATGGAGACGACGGTGTGCGCTGACAGAGCTTCTACCGAAGGCGCAACACGCGCGGCTTCCTCGTTTACTTCGACCTCGGCAGCACCGGGGCGCGTACTTTCGCCGCCGATGTCGATGATCGTCGCACCGTCCGCCATCATCGCCTGCCCCTGTGCCAGCGCCGCAGAGGCAGTGTCGAACTTGCCGCCATCGCTGAAACTGTCGGGGGTCACGTTAAGGATACCCATGATCTGCGGCGTGCGCATCGTCAGGTCAGCGATATCCGCACGTGGCGCAGTCATGGCTGTGATCTGGTCATCCGGCACTTCGGACAGTGGCACCACGCGCGGTGCCTGCCCGCGTTCGAGCACTTCGACACGGTCGAACCAGCACCAACCACCTGCGAGTTGCCGCGCACCTTCGGGGCGCGCGGCGTCCATCATCGGGATCGGTCGGTAGTAGCGCATCAGAGCAGTTTGCCCGCGTCCACAGGCACCGCACGCACCGGCACGGCAGAGATCGGAGCGTCCGCACCGACGACCAGCAGCTCGGCGGCTTCGTAGTGTTCGGCGAACCACGATACCAGCTGGAGAGCGTCGCGCGGATCGGCGCTCGGGCTTTCTACCGCATCAAGGACGATCTTGGACGGCGCCCAAACGCAAATCTGGTTATGCTTCATCGCCCAATCGAGCTCGGTACGCGTGCCAACGACAACGCAGCGTTTATCGCGGCCAGCCAGAACCCAAGCGTTCTGTTCGATGGCCAACAGATCAATCCGGCGCTGCGCGAGAGCGGCCGAGGATTGCGGCGCAGGCACATCAGCCGCGCCCACGGCGATAATGAGCGGAGCCTCGTCAGCGGCGAGTTCATCGAGCCAGCTGCCAAGGCGGTCAGACATGATCGCGTCATTGGTCAGAAACAGGACGCGCGGATGGGGAACAGCAACGTGGTCCTGTCCCGAACGGGCAACCTCGCCTTTGCCGCGCACGATTTCGACACCAAGCGAGAACGGGCCACGGTCGAGCTTTTCGATCCGCACGAATACGCGCAGCGCCTGCGGCTCGCGCAGGATGCGTTCGGCCACTCGTGCAGCCAGCGTTTCGAGGAGGTTGATGCGCTCAGCACCAAGCTCGCCGTCGATAGCTTCGGTAATGCGGTCGTAAGACAGAATCCGATCAACGTCGTCGTCGATTTCGCCGGTCTGGGGTTTGACCTCGACAACGACATTGAAACGTACGCGCTGGAGGTGTCCCCGCTCCTGCTGGAAAGCGCCGATCTCGACCTCGACGGTGTAATCACGCAGCGAAATACGGTCGCAGGGTTGGGTAGCGCTGGCCTCGGCACGCTCTGACGGGTGGGCGAAGGCCATGCGGATGTCGTTGTTCATAGCAGTTTTCCATCGACGACGTTGGTCTGGGCATACTAGCCCATCGTCGTCGGGGCAAGCGACCTGCAACGCCAGATCGCCTGCCAAACGCGACTTAGTTCATCGCGGTGCGTGTCGGCTGGCGATAGAAGATATGGCTGCCGATCATCGCGGTCTTGGGGAAGCGCTTGGCCCACGACGGGTTCACCGCGCGGGTGTGATAGTGGGTCGCGCCAGCAGTCAGCACGCGCGGCGTGCCGTCGATCAAAAGGCGAGCGACCTTGCCCACTTTTTCCCAAGCAGCAGGTTCGGAGATCGTCTCGGCCAGACCATCACAGGTGTAGGTGAACTGGCAGCGATAGCGACCGCCGGTGCCCTGATTGACCACGCCGCAAACGGTGGTCGGGTAATCGGCGCTGTCGACGCGGTTCAGAATGACTTCACCAACCGCGAACAAGCCCTCGACGCTCTCGCCGCGCGCTTCGAAATAGAGTGCTTCGGCAAGACAATGCCACTGTTCACCACCATCAGCCTCGGGAAGAGCTGCCAAAGTGGCCTCATCGAAGCGCTCGACGACCGGAACGGTCTCGATATTGCGAGAATCAGGTGCGGGGGGATTCGCAAGAGCGGACAGCTGGGACGACGGGATTTCCGCGATCGCTTCACGCTCCTGACCGAGCAACGCTCCGAGCCTTACAGCCAATACATCTTGGGCGAAAACGCTGTTGCCCGTAGCCGAAATTGCAATTGTGACGGCCAGTAGATTCAGAATTTTCGACACAGCAAAACGCATCGGACTTCCTCGGTTCAACGTGGTTTGCCCCACGCCGGCCCGAGCTGCGTACAAAAAAACACCGGAAAGGTCTACCCGACTATTTGGGTAAACCCTTGAACGGACTCATAGTTCCGTGTTCGCCATGTGTGTAAGTGTCCCTTACACCTTAGACTCTAGCAGAAATTTTGCGGTCTGAAATAGCTAATTGCGCTGCTGACAAACGCGCTGCGGGCACGCGGAAGGGGGAGCACGAAACGTAGTCAAACTTCTGCGATCTGCAAAAAGAAATGGCACTCCGGCTACCGCCATGTTCGCCGCAAATCGACAGAACGACGTCTTCGCGGCCCTTCCTGCCCCGCTCCGCCCCCATCGAAAGCAGCTCGCCTACGCCTTCGACATCGAGCGTGTGGAACGGATCTTCCGCGTAGACACCCGCCTGCACATAGGCGGACATAAAGCGGCCAGCGTCATCTCGGCTGAGGCCGTAAGTCATCTGGGTGAGGTCGTTCGTACCGAATGACAGGAATTGCGCGTGCATCGCGATTTCCTCGGCCCGCAAAGCCGCGCGCGGCGTTTCGACCATCACGCCATAGCGGAAGCGGAAATCGACGCCTGTTTCGGCACGGACAGCGGCAGCGACGGCATCGATGCGGCTTTTGACCAATTCGACCTCGCGCATGGCACTGACGAGCGGGATCATAATTTCGGGCACCACAGGATCGCCTGAGCGGCTTGCCTCGACCGTCGCCTCGAAGATCGCGCGGGCCTGCATGTCGTAGATTTCCGGATACGTCAGACCAAGGCGCACGCCGCGCATCCCGAGCATCGGGTTGTATTCTGTCAGCGCTTCGACACGGGAGGTGACTTCGGACAGCGGTAGCGACAGTTGCTCGGCCAGTTCGCGGTGACCGGATTTGTCCGCAGGCAGGAATTCGTGGAGCGGCGGGTCGAACAGACGGATGCACACGGGCGTGCCGTGCATGATCTGGAACAGCGCGATGAAGTCGCCCCGCTGCATGGGAAGAAGACGGTCCAGTACGGCGCGGCGATCCTCGGCTGTGTGGGCAAAGATCATCTCGCGCATCACGCCAAGACGGTCGCCTTCAAAAAACATATGCTCGGTCCGGCAGAGACCGATCCCTTGGGCCGCAAAGTTGCGGGCGATCTGCGCGTCGGCGGGCGTATCGGCGTTCGCACGAATGCCGATGTCACGGAATTCATCTGCCCAATCAAGGAGTTGACGGAACGCTCCATCCAGAGCGGGCTCCATCAGCGGCACCGTACCAGCGAGTACGCGGCCCGACGTTCCGTTCACCGTGATGACGTCACCTTCGCGGAATTCACGGCCATCCGGCGCGATCATGACCTTGCGCTTGCGGTCGATCACGAGGTCGGAGGCACCGACAACGCAGGGCAAACCGAGGCCGCGGCCGATCACTGCGGCGTGGCTGGTGATGCCGCCGCGGACAGTGATGACGGCGCTCGCGGCGTGCATTCCACGAATGTCCTCGGGCGTGGTTTCGCGGCGGACCAGGATGCAGGCTTCGGATCGGGCAGCGCTGGCCTGAGCTTCGTTCGCGGTAAAAACGATCCGCCCGCATGCCGCGCCGGGGCTGGCAGCGATGCCTGCAACGATCACATCCGGCGTGGCCGATGGATCCACCTGACGGTGCAGCAGCTCGGACAAGATCGCGGGATCGACGCGCATCACCGCTTCGTCTGTCGGAATGACACCATCCAGCGCGAGGTCTACGGCAATTTTCACCGACGCGCGGTTGGAGCGCTGGACACGGATCGCATCGAGGACATGCAATTCGCCATCCTCGATCGTAAATTCGATCTGCATTTCTTCACGCAGACGGGTCCGGCACAAATCGCGGTAGCCGGTGAGTTGCGCGAAAACCTCTGGAAGCTCCTCCTCCACCGAAGGGCCGCGGCCATCCTTGGTAATGTAGAGCGCTTCTTTGGTCTTCGTCAGCGCCTCGCGGCCTTGGCTTTGGCTGAGGTAGCGACCAGTGATCCGCTGCTCGCCGGTCTTGTCATCGACGAACTGGATAACGCCGGAGCCGGACTTTCCGCGCCCGACGCCCATGGCCATCGCTTGCACGACAAGGCCGAGTCCAGCGTCAGCGGGCGCGCCCTTGGCCTGACGAAGAAGGCGCGCAGTGGTACCGTCCCATGCGCGCGCCATCGACCGCAGCACCTCGGCAAGCTGCTGCGCAGGCTCTTGGGGGAACAGTTCGTCTGTTTCGTATTCGTAGGCCTCAAGCATCGACCGGAGGGCAGATTCGGTCGGCGCATCAGGCAGGTGAAATTGTTCTGGATCGAGGCGCGCAACGACGACCGAATATGACTGAACAAAGCGCAGGTAGAGCGCGGTCGCCGCTTCAAGCCCAATCTTTTCAGACAGTTCGCGGTGGCGGGCGTTGTTGAAACCGATATTCAGGATCGCTCCTGGTCCGCCCCAATCAGAGTCAGCACTGGACGGACGGACAGACAAAAGCGGCGCGTCGCCAAACGGCTCAAGCAACGCCGCCATATCCGGCATCTGGCCCCGCGCGATCTCTCTCACGGTGTCGAAAGACAGCGCGACCGTAGTCGGTACGGGCATGTCGAGGCGGATCAGACGCTGCAAACACTTGGCCCGACCACCATGGACCGACGGCGACATACGCGCGTTGGGAGTGATCAGGGTAAACGGCTCGAACTCGATGTTGTGCTGCACTGCGGCGTCTCCTTGCTGCATTGCACTTTATGCAAAGTGCAGTTTGCAGCAAGGGTAACGTGCCGTTTTCTTAGCCTTCGATGCGCGAAAGATCGGCAACCGAAAGACAGCTGGTCCGGATGCGCGACAGCAGGTTCAGACGGTTGCGACGGACGATCTGGTTATCGCTGTTGATCTGCACAGCCTCGAAGAACGCGTCGATCGGCGCACGCAGGCCCGCCATTGCGGACATAGCGGCGGCGAAATCTTCGTTTTCCATCGCGGGCTTGATCTCTGCATCGGCCTTGTCGAGCGCGGTGAAGAGGTCGCGCTCCGCATCGGCTTCGGCGAACTTGGGATCGGCACCGAAGGAATACTCGACGCCATCCTTTTCCTCGGCCTGAGCGAGGATGTTGGACGCACGCTTGTAACCTTGGATCAGGTTGCCGCCATCGTCGGTCGACAGGAAGTCCTGAAGCGCGCGGGCGCGCTTGACCAGCAGTGTCAGGTCGTCGTTGCCCGGCATCGCCAGAACAGCGTCGATGACATCGTGGCGAATGCCCTGATCACGCAGGAATACCTTCAGACGGTCATGGAAGAACGACAGAAGTTCGTCGGCATCCGCAACCTCGTTGGCCGAAGCAAACACATCCTTAAGCTTGAGCGTCAGGTTGTTCTCCAGCACCAGACGGATCACGCCCAGCGCGGCGCGGCGCAGCGCGAACGGGTCCTTGGAGCCGGTCGGCTTTTCGTCGATGGCCCAGAAACCGGTGAGCGTGTCGATCTTGTCGGCCAGCGCGACGGCAACGGAAACGGGCGCGGTCGGGACCACGTCCGACGGACCGAGCGGCGAGTAGTGATCGCGGCACGCGTCGGCGACATCATCGGTGCGGCCCGCGGCGAGCGCGTAGTAGCGGCCCATCAGGCCCTGAAGTTCGGGGAACTCACCAACCATATCCGAACGCAGGTCGGCCTTGGCGATCAGAGCCGCCTCGCCCGCCTTATCGGCGTCAGCACCAACGGACGGTGCCAGCGTGCGTGCCAGAGCGGCGATACGCTCGATCCGGTCTTTCTGGCTGCCTAGCTTGTTGTGGAAAGTCACGTTCGCAAGGCCGTCGAGCCAATCGCCCATGCCCGCCTTCGCAACGCGCAGGTCGTTTTCGTAGAAGAACTTGGCATCAGACAGACGTGCAGACAGAACCTTGAGGTTACCCGCGAGGATCGTTTCGCCGTGGTCGGCGGTTTCGATATTGGCGACGGTGACGAACTTTTCGATGCGGCCGGTCTTCGGGTTGCGGACCGAGAAGAACTTCTGATGCTCTTTCATCGAGGTCTGCAGGACCTCCGGCGGCAGGCCGAGGAATTCGTCAGCGATCGGGCCCATCAGCGGCACGGGGAATTCGACGAGGTTACCGACTTCGGCCAGCAGGCCCTTGTCTTCGACGATTTCCATACCGGCTGCGAAGGCCATGTTGCTGGCTTCGTGCTCGATGGTTTCCGCACGCTCGTCGGCGCGCAGGACGACCTTGGCGCGCTTGAGCTTGGCCTCGTAGTCCTCGAAGTCCGACACGGTGATCACGTCGGGCGCCATGAATCGGTGGCCCTTGGTGGTATTGCCCGACTTGATGCCTTCAATTTCGAACGGCACGACCTCGTTGCCATCAGCGTCCGAAAGCAGACAGATGATCGAGTGCAGCGGACGGACCCAGCGCATCGGGCCTGCGCCCCAGCGCATGGACTTGGGCCACGGGAAGTTGCGGATGGTCTTGTCCAGCACTTCGGCAATGATCTCGCCAGCCTGACGGCCTGGCTTTTCAAAGACGGCGAAGTAGACCTGACCCTTCTTGTCGTCGCGTACTTCGAGCTGGTCCATGGTCAGACCGGTCGAGCGCAGGAAGCCTTCGATAGCCTTTTCAGGAGCGGACGTGGACGGACCCTTGCGCTCTTCTTTAACGGCTTTGCTCTCGCCCGTCAGATCCTCGATCGACAGGGTCAGGCGGCGCGGCGTCCAGAAGGCAGCGGCGTGGACGTAGGTCAGACCAGCATCGACCAGACCGTCGGTGATCAACTTTTTCAGATCATCGGCAGCCTTGGCCTGCATACGGGCCGGAATTTCTTCGGAGAAAAGTTCGATCAGAAGATTGGGCATCAGTTCATCCCTTCGGGGGGTGTCGGGCAGCCTTCGGGCAGCGGATCGCCGTTGAATTTAGCGTCGCCACAGGCGTTGATCTGGTTCCAGACATAGCCATTGCCCGCAGGGGTGATGGCGACAATCCGGTCGATCCCGTAGTTGATATTCGGCGTGCCGAGGAACGCGACAGCTTCGCCGTCCTCAAGCTCGGCACCAAGCTGCTTGGCGTCGAAACACGAGAACCAGCCAGGCGCGTTAAGCGGCACGGCGTTCTCGTAAACCTCGTAGGTCGCAGCCAGTTCGTCCAGCGGGGTCGGCGTCTCGAAGCAGGCGCGCAGACGGATCGGCGAGCTGTCGCTGTCGATCGCCTGAACTTCCGAAACCGCTATGTCTTCGGCCTCGCCCGTAGTGGCAGAGATCAGCGAAATCTCGGGCAGATCATCACCGGCCAGAACTTCGTAATAAGCGTAGACCAGCGAATAATAGAGACCTGCGCCCGCAACGAGCGCAGTCAGAACAATCGCCAGAACGGCAAGGCGTGCAGAGCGCATGATACTTCCTTAAACGGCGTGACCGCCGGCTTCGGTCTGGACGAACGCATCGGCGCAAAGCTTGGCCAGCGCACGAACGCGGCCGATATAGGCTTGGCGTTCGGTGACCGAGATCACACCGCGCGCGTCGAGCAGGTTGAAGACGTGCGACGCCTTGATGCACTGGTCATAGGCGGGGTGCGCCATGAGGATACGCTTGCCGGTCTTTTCGTCGTCGTGATCGAAGTCCAGCAGACGCTGGCATTCTTTCTCGGCCTCTTCGAAGTTGCGGAACAGCTTGTCGGTGTCCGCGAGGTCGAAGTTGTGGCGCGAGTATTCTTCTTCGGTCTGACGGAAGATGTCGCCGTATTTCAGCGCAATCGGAGCATCGGGATCGTTGAACGGCATGTCCATGACGTGATCGACGCCAAGCACGTACATCGCCAGACGTTCGAGGCCGTAGGTCAGCTCGCCCGAGACCGGTTTGCAGTCGTGACCGCCAACCTGCTGGAAATAGGTGAACTGCGACACTTCCATGCCATCACACCAGACTTCCCAGCCAAGGCCCCAAGCGCCAAGGGTCGGGGATTCCCAGTCGTCCTCGACGAAACGGATGTCATGCAGGTGAACGTCGATGCCGATCGCTTGCAGCGAACCAAGGTACAGGTCCTGAAGGTCCGGCGGCGACGGTTTGATGATCACCTGATACTGGTAATAGTGCTGAAGACGGTTCGGGTTCTCACCGTAACGGCCATCGGTCGGACGACGCGACGGCTGCACATAGGCAGCGGCCCACGACTTGGAGCCGAGGCTGCGAAGCGTTGTCGCAGGGTGGAACGTACCTGCACCGACTTCCATGTCGTAAGGCTGGAGCACAGCACAGCCCTTGCCCGCCCAGTAGTTCTGGAGGCGCAGGATGATTTCTTGGAAGGAACGGGGTTTGTCGGCCATTGTCGCCCTCTTTTCGGTTCGCCGCTTCAATAGGCCGCTCGCCGCGCGGGGTCAATCGCAGGGCTTTTGAGGCATAAGAAGTACACTGATAAAATTATTTGCAGATGGCTTTTACGCAAAGCGTTCTAGATGACATAAGTACCTAACAACAACACGAATAAAACGGGACAGGTATGATCAGGCATATCCTCGCATTCGTGCTTTTGATCGGATCCGCACTTCAAGTCGCAGCCCAAGAGCTGTCGTGGATTCAACTCGAAGCACGCCCCACTCTGTCCGGTGGTCAGGAAAGCGCGCGCCGCTTTGCTGCGGAACTGCCGGATGTTAACGGTTTCTACCTTGGTAACGGCTGGTATGTCGTGGCGCTTGGCCCTTATGCGGCCGACGATGCCGACGCCTACCGCCGCGAGCTTCGCCGCGCAGGCACCATTCCGCGCGATGCGTTCGTCAGCGACGGCAGCCGCTTCGGCCAGCAGTACTGGCCCATCGGCGTTGGTGCTCCGACAAGCCCACTCCCCCTGCCCTCGGTCGCGGACCGCAATAATGTCCAAGGCGTCGATGACGTTGAAGTCGACATCTCGTCGCTCGACCTTGAACCGCTCGAAGAGCCTGTGGTCGAGGAGCCGGTCGTCGAAGAGGAGCCGACAATCGTCGTCGATCCGGTGATCGAGCCCGAACCCGAGCCCGTCGTCATCGACGAAACCCCTGCCGAAGCACGCGCCAGCGAAAGCCAGCTTTCGGGCGACGAGCGCAAGGAACTCCAGATCGCCCTCGCATGGGCGGGTTTCTATAACTCGGGCATCGACGGCGCTTTCGGCCGCGGCACCCGCAGCTCTATGGCCGACTGGCAGGTAAGCAAGGGTTACGAAGGCACTGGCATTCTGACGACCCGTCAGCGCGCCGAACTGCTGTCTGACTACAACGCCGTCCTCGAAGGCACCGGCCTCGAACGCGTCCGCAACGAACGCGCAGGCGTTTCGATCATGATCCCGACTGCAATGGTCGGCGAGCCGGTCTACGAGGCGCCTTTTGTCCGCTACGAGGCCAAGGACGGCTCCGGCGTTCAGGTTCTGCTGATTTCGGGTCAGGGCGATCGCCAGCGCCTCTACGGTCTTTACGAGATCCTGCAAACGCTTCAGATCGTGCCGACCGAAGGTCAGCGTGGCAAAAACGGCGATCGCTTCGAAATCAACGGATCGAACGACAACATCCACACCTACATCTCTGCATCGACCAACGATCGCGGCGTGATCAAGGGCTTCGGTCTGGTCTGGCCTGCTGGCGATGAAGAGCGCCGCACCCGTGTGCTTGCCAAGATGCAGGAAAGCTTCAACCGCATCGAAGGCGTGCTGGATGCTGCGATGGTGCCGGATGAGGCGCTGCCTTCAACCGACCTGCTCGCCGGACTGGAGATCCGCAAACCGCAGAGCAACGGCGCAGGCATGTTCGTTAACGGTCAGGGTGCCGTTCTGACCGCTGCGGCCAACGTAGGTAGCTGCGAATATGTCACGCTAGACGATACCCACCGCGCCAGCGTGGTGTGGGCGGATGACCGTTTCGCTGTCCTTCAGCCCGACACCGCGCTCGCGCCGATTGGTCAGGCGGAATTCCAGCTTTCGCAGCCCCGCCTCGCGGACACCGTTGCCGTGGCTGGATATCCCTACGGCGGCGTTCTGCGTCTGCCCGCTGTGACCTTCGGCGGCCTCAATGACCTTACCGGCCTGAATGGCGAAGCCGATGTGCTCCGCCTCGAAATCGAAGCGCACGACGGCGACGTCGGCGGTCCCGTGTTCGATCAGGGTGGCGCTGTCATCGGGATACTGCTGCCGAAAGCCGAGACCAACACGGTCCTGCCTGAGAGCGTGAATTTCGCGGGCAATGCTGCCGCGCTGACGAACGCTCTGGGCGCTGCAGGCATCACGGCCAAGACGACCGACATGGTCGGCTACATGCCGCCGGAAACGCTGACGGGCCTCGCGGCGGATGTAACGGCACTCGTCAGCTGCTGGTAAAAGCAACGTCAGAATTGAAAAGGGCCGGAGCATCGCTCCGGCCCT
Source organism: Marivivens aquimaris (assembly GCF_015220045.1). Taxonomy (NCBI): domain Bacteria; kingdom Pseudomonadati; phylum Pseudomonadota; class Alphaproteobacteria; order Rhodobacterales; family Paracoccaceae; genus Marivivens; species Marivivens aquimaris. The sequence continues at coordinate 1,962,523 of NZ_JADBGB010000001.1, forward strand.
TTTTCGTTAGTCGGCCCAGAAACGTGGGACGAGAAGGACGAGACAGGACACGATCTCCAATCGTCCGAGGAGCATCCCCAGCGACATAAGCCACTTTGCAGCGTCAGGGAAATTCGAGAGCGCACCGGATGCCGCAACCTCTGGACCAAAGGCCGGACCGATATTGAATACCGCCGTCCACGCGCCGGTCACCGAAGCGAAAAAGCTCAGGCCCGTCAGGCTCAGCGCCACGATCATCAGGCCGAATGTCAGGATGAAACAGGTGAACAGTAGCATGATCGAGTTCATGACGCCCTCGCTGACCGGACGTCCCTCATAGCGCACCGGCACCACGCGGTGAGGGCTAAGGAGTCTGCGGATCTGGGCCGAAATGGCGCGCAGCATGATCTGATAGCGGAATATCTTGATCGAACAACCAGTCGACCCCGAACACCCACCGATCGCACCAACGCAGAAAAAAACCGCGAATGCGAACGGACCATAGGCGAGGATATCGCCGTCCCCGAAGCCCGTCCCCGAGAAGATCGAGACGACGTTGAACAGGGTCTCGCGGAACGCGTACTCGCCGTAATGGTCGAGGCGGATCATGCGGTAGACGACCACCAGTGCCGTCGCGATCGAGATCCAGAGGAGGTAACCGCGGACCTGCTGGTCCTTCCAGATCGGCTCAGGGTCGCCTTGGAAAAACTGAAGCATCCGAATGAAGGGGATGGATGCGAGGATCATGAAGACCACCGCCACGTACTGCGGAGGTCCAGCAAAGGCCGCGAAGGACGCGTCCGAGGTCGAAAAGCCGCCCGTCGCCATCGTAGTGAACGCATGGACCAGCGCGTTGCGGCCATCCATGCCGGTAATCATGTAGGCAAAGCCGCACAGGATCGTCAGACCGACGTAGATGTTCAGCAGGCCCTTCGCGATATCGAGCGCACGCGGCAAGGCCTTGCCCAATGTGTCGAAGCCTTCGGACTGGAAGAACTGCATACCACCGACGCGCATAACGGGAAGGAAGATCATCGCAACGATGACGATACCGAGCCCGCCGAGCCATTGCAGGATACCGCGCCAGAGCAACATGCCGTAGGAGTGGAACTCCAGCCCCTCGATCACCGTCGCTCCGGTGGTGGTCATTCCGGACATCGCTTCGAACACCGCATCGACAAGACGCAGGTTCGGTTCGCCCATCAGAAACGGAATCGCACCGAACAGCGGAAGCGTCACCCAGACACCAGTGGTGAGGATAAAGCTCTGACGGATCGTCAGGCCGCGCGTCTCGCGGTTCGTGCAAGCCACGGCCATCGTGCCGCCGAAGATGACGGTGATCACTCCGGCCTGAAGGAACGTCTTCCACTCGCCGTTGCCATCGAACAGATCGAACAGCAGCGGGGCGGCCATTGCGAGGCCGAGAACTGCAGTCAGCAGTCCGATTACATATCCGACAGGGCGAAGATCAGTCATGAGCAGTGGCTTGGCTGTCCCCCCAGCCGGAGTCAAGTCGCTGTGGGTTCGGTCAGCTAAGCACCGAACAGGTCACGAAAAACGTATGACGGGATTTCTTCGCGCTCAAGCCCCATCCGTGCAAGCTCTGCATCCGATTTCGCGTTGAGGCGGAGGATCTCTGCCATCCGCGTGCGGCGTTCGAGATAAGCGTTGGTCCCCTGACCCAGCGCCGCGAAGTAGTCGTCGACTTGTTGGTGGAGGCCGGATTTCAGGAAACGTACGTCAATCATTGCATTTGCCATGGCGGAAACCTCCGTAGATGGCGTGCTTGTGTGACCAACGAAATAGGGCGCCGACCAGCGGCGCCCATTCTTATTTCTGCGATGCGGCATCATTTCGCCGCGATGCAGAATTATCCGACGTGGTAGAGTGTGCTAAACAGCTTCGGATCGAGGCTGTCGGTATTGAAGGTCTTGCCTTCGGTCAGCACCGAAACCGCATCGTGGCTGTGCAGGCTCTCCTGATGGCTGGCGACGACCTGGAAATCACCGATACGCGGGTCTTTCTGCAGCTGCTCGCAGAACAGACGGGCTGCATCCTCGACAAAGATCGGATTGGCGGCATTGAGCTCGGCAAATGCCTGCTCGTCTTCACGCTTTACCATGACCTGCGTTTCAGTTGGCACGGCGGCGCGGGCAATTTCGATCAGATCTTCGAACCAGAGCGTCTTCGAATTCTCGTCAAGCACCGCCGAAATACGAGCCACCGAACGCTGCGAGTGCGGGGTCGCGAGCTGGCCGCGGAATTGGCGCGCATGTTCGGACAGTTCAAGCGAGCACGGGCAAGTCGACGAATACACGTAGTCGAGATGGATGATCTTTTTACGGACGCCCGCCTTCTCGATCAGTTCGAGTGCGATGTCGTAGTACTGGTAGCCGTCGAGACCCGAACGAAGGGATTCTACCTTCATCGGGTAGCGGAACCGCATCTGGATGCGTGCATCGAAGCTCTCGAGGTCTTCCTTGTAAGCGTCCAAAGCATCCGAGATCACATCGAACGAGAAGGTCTTTTCGGCATGCTTGTAGAATGTCCGCATGATGCGGGACATATTGATGCCCTTCTTTTCGGCCTCAAGCGAAACGGTACCGGTCACAGAAGTTTCCAGCGTCACCTCGCCGCCCTCGCGGGCGTGGAAGCGGATCGGCAGGCGGAAGTTCGAGATACCGACGTGCTGGATGGTCTGCTTGGCACCGCGAATGAGGCTCGACGGGCCGTTTTGCAGATCGGGCATCGACGCCTTGTAGTCCTCGTCGACCACAAAATCTTCGGGGTAGGCGCGCGCCAAGGCGGGATAGTTGCTCACCTCGCTGCCCGGAATGAGCCGCGAGACCAGCGGGTCAAGCGTTGCAACCTCTTCGGGCGTGACGCCATTCGCCCACTTGCGCAATAGCGCAAGCGCGGCTTCGGCCTCATCGCGCGAAGGTTCACGTTCCATATCGTGACTATGGATATTCATGTCGGGTTCTCCCGAAGTGGCAGCACGCTCTTTTATATGGGAAGCGCGCGACAGTTTGCTACCAAATGCGAAGGGAATACGCTTGGAACCGTCGCGCGGATCACTCATCAGATTGCGTCCAGAGCCTGCAGAACGTCTGCGATCAGATCGTCCGCATCCTCAAGGCCACACGACACACGGACGAGACCCGGCGTGATGCCGAGCGTGTCTTTCTGTTCCTGCGGAAGACGCTGGTGGGTGGTCGTCGCGGGATGTGTCACCAGCGATTTGCTGTCAGCAAAGTTGTTGGTGATGGTGAAGATGTTGAGCGCATTGAGGAAACGGAAGCACTCTTCCTTGCCGCCCTTCACGTCGATCGCAAGCACGGTGCCGACGCCATCGTATTGCGCCTTGGTCATCTCGTACTGCGGGTGGCTCGGGTGCAGCGGGAAGCTGACCGAGTTCAGCTTTTCATGACCGTCGAGCGCGTCCGCGAGCTTCAGCGCGGTTTCCGCCTGATGGTTCACTCGCAGCATCAGCGTGTCGAGCGACTTGAGCATGACCCAAGCGTTGAACGGGCTCATCGCGCCGCCGGTGTGCTTGAGATAGGCTTCGACCGGACCGCGGACGAGTTCTTTCTTGCCTAGAACCATACCGCCAAGGCAGCGGCCCTGGCCGTCGACGTGCTTTGTGGTCGAGTAGACAATAAGGTCAGCGCCCAGCTCACCTGCGATCGTGTAGACCGGCGTCGCCATGGCATTGTCGACAACGACCAGCGCGTCGTTTGCGTGGGCCAGATCGATAACGGCCTTCATGTCGATGACTTCGAGGGTGGGGTTCGAGATCGACTCGAAGAACACGACCTTGGTGTCCGGACGGATTGCGGCTTTCCATGCGTCCATGTCACGACCATCGACGAGGGTGACCTCAACGCCGAAGCGGGCCAGCACTTCTTCGAGGATATAGAGGCACGAACCGAACAGCGCGCGGCTCGATACAACGTGGTCGCCCGCTTTCAGCAGCGACATCAGCGCACCGTTGACGGCAGCCATACCGGAGGCGGTCGCGAAACCTGCTTCAACGCCTTCGAGGTCGGCCATGCGGTCTTCGAGCATCGCAACGGTCGGGTTGCCGTAGCGGGCATAGATGAACTCGTCGTCGCCCAGTTGGACGAAACGCTGCTCGGCCTGCTCGGCAGTGTCGTAAACGAAGCCCTGGGTGAGGAAGATGGCTTCGCTCAGTTCGTTGTATTTGCTGCGGCGGACACCGCTGTGAACTGCGCGTGTGCGCTTGGAAAATTTGTCCATGTGCTTTCCTTTCGGCCTTAAAATTAAACCCCTGACACCGGAAAGGTAGCAGGGGCTGGCCTGTTCCTTTTTAGCGGTTTGTTTAACGTGGCCCGCAATCCGGTTCAAATCGCCACGTGGGCGGGATACGCCTCACGTTCCACGTGGTCAAGGAAAACACCTTGCAGCCTCTGCGCAAAGGCGCATTGTACCCCTATAATTTTAGGAGTTCCCGATGACCGCCCCCATTGCATTGCATTATTGGCCGACCCCCAACGGCAAGAAAATCTCGATCGCACTGGAGGAGATGGGCCTGCCTTACGACCTGCATCTGGTCGACATCGGCGCGGGCGACCAGTTCGATCCGGAGTTCCTGAAAATCGCTCCGAACAACCGTATGCCTGCCATCGTCGACCCCGAAGGCCCCGATGGCGAGCCGATTTCGATGTTCGAGTCGGGCGCGATCCTTCAATACCTCGCCCGCAAGACCGGCACGTTCTGCGGCGCGACCGAGCGTGACCGCATCAACGTCGATCAATGGCTGATGTGGCAAATGGGCGGCGTTGGCCCGATGGCAGGACAAGCGCACCACTTCCTGCGCTACGCCCCCGACATGGACCCGCCGCAGGTTCTGCCCTACGCGCAGGAACGCTATCGCAACGAAGTCGCTCGCCTCTACCGCGTTCTCGACACACAGCTTGACGGCAAGGACTACATTTGCGGCGACTACTCTATCGCGGACATGGCGATCTACCCGTGGGCGGCAAGCTGGGAAGGCCAGCAGCAGACGCTGGATGACAAGCCGAATATGAAAGCATGGATGGAGCGCATGGCCGCCCGCCCTGCGGTCAAAAAGGGCATGGAACTCGCTGCTGAAGTGCGCCAAAAGGGCTATTCCAAGGAACAAATGGAACGGCTTTTCAAACAGAAATGATCCGGCACATCGTATTTTTCACGGTCAAGCGGCCCGAAAACCGTGACGCCGTTTTCGAGGGGCTGAAGCTCCTCGAAACCATCCCCGACTCCATTCGTCTGGAAATCAGGCCGAATTTGAACAGCGATCCGATCAGCCCCGAGGGGCCTGATTTCGTTGTCTATGGCGAATTCGAGGACGAAGCCCAGTTGGCCGCCTACAAAGCGCATCCGCTTTACACCAAGTCCATCGAACTGGTGCGTCCGCTGCGCGACACGCGCACAGCGGCAGACTTTATTTCTTAGGCTCTTCGATCAGATATTTCTGGAGGGCGACAATGTTCACCCACAGGAACAGGAAGGTCACAGCCGGAAACGCGAATGTCTCGAGCGTGACCCAGAGCTCCTCGCTCTGGGTGCGCCAGATCACCTCGTTCGCGAGAGCGAGGACGAGGAAGAACACCGCGAGGCGCTTGGTGAAGATCATCCAGCCTTCGTTTTCCATCGGCAGGAATTCCCCGAGGACATATTGCAGCCAGCTCTGTCCCCGTAGCAGGCCGATACCCAGCAGGACGAAAAACAGCCCGTAAACAATCGTCGTCTTCATCATGAAGAACGCCTTGTTGTTAAAATAGGCTGTCAAACCGCCGAAGAAAATCACCATGAACGCGGTGAAAACCTGCATCCGGCTGAGCTTGCGGGTGAGCGCCCAGAGGATACCCATCGAGACCAGCAGGATCGGGATGAAGACGATCGCAGAGACGATGAAGCCCGAATATTCGGTGCCGCCGATGATGTAGTTCTCGTCCTTGATCCGTAGGTAGATCAGGAAAAAGACCACGGTCGGGCCAAGCTCGAGCACCTGCTTCAGGATCGGATTGATGGGCTTTGCGGACATGAAGGCTCCTTAGGCTCCAAATTCGACGATAACTGCGCCGATGGCGATCAGCGCGATAAACATGGACCGTTGCCAACCGACCTTTTCACCGAGGAAAAGCCAGCCGATCAGCGCGGCAAAAACGGGCGAGGTTTCGCGGAGGACGGCAGCTTCACCGACCTTGTCGATGCGGGTTGCGAGCATGACACCGCCAAAGCTGATCCAGCCAATGAAGGCGCCGCAGATGCCTCGCACCATGAGCGGACCCACGGCAGGTTTGACAGGCAAGTTGCGCCAGCGGATCGCAGCGATAACGGGCATGTCGAAAGCCGCGAGGAAGAACCACCACGCAAGGAAGGTGAACGGGTCAGCCGACTGGCGGATGCCCCATGCGTCGTAGACGGTATAGAGTGCAACCGTCGCCCCGCCGATCGCGGCCCACATCAGACCGATGCGGAGCCCCTTAGGGTCCAGCTTTTCGTCGATCATGTTGCGTACCGCGACGAGCAGGATGCCGCCCGACAGGCAGACAACGCCCAGCCATTGGATCAGCGCGAAGTGTTCGTGGAAGATGACCGTCGCAGCGGCCACGGTGACGACCGGACCGCTGCCTCTGACAATCGGGTAGACGACCGTGTAGGCGGCACGCTCATAAGCCAGCGCCATCGCCAGTTTATAGCCGAGGTGGATGATGACTGCGCCGAGCAGGATGATCCACATCCGGCCATCGGGCCAAGGCACGAGGAACAGCGCCACAGGTGCGGAGATGATTGCCAGCCAACCGTCGATCACCCCGCGCGAGGTCCACGGATCGACATTGCCTTTTTGCAGAGCGCCGAAGGATGCGTGCGCAATGGCCGACATCAGAGCGAGCAGAGTTGCGAGCTGTGCGCCTTGCGGCGTGCCCGCGATCGAGACGAGCCAATCACCCATATGAAACGTCGAAGGGGGCTCTGCCCCCTATCCCCCCGAGGTATTTTTTCCAGAGTGAATGAAGGGTCATTCGTGCGCGCCGACCAGCGCCTTGGCAAAGTCTTCGGGATCGAAAGGCGCGAGATCGTCGATCTGCTCGCCAACGCCAATGGCATGGATCGGAAGCGCGAATTTGTCAGCAAGCGCGACCAGGACGCCGCCTTTGGCGGTACCGTCGAGTTTAGTCATCACAAGGCCGGACACATCGGCGAGTTTCTGGAAAGCTTCGGTCTGGACGAGAGCGTTTTGACCAGTTGTCGCATCGAGCACCAGTAGGGTGTTGTGCGGCGCATCGGGGTCTTTCTTGCGGATGACACGGACGATCTTCGCGAGTTCCTCCATGAGGTCCTGACGGTTCTGGAGGCGACCTGCGGTGTCGATCATAAGAAGATCCGCACCGTCTTCCTGCGCTTTGGTGATCGCATCGAATGCGAGGCTGGCAGGGTCCGAGCCTTCGGGCGCAGTCATGACGGGCACGCCTGCGCGATCACCCCAGACCTGAAGCTGTTCGACGGCGGCAGCGCGGAAGGTGTCACCGGCAGCGATGACGACCTTTTTGCCGGCAGCGCGGAACTGGCTGGCGAGTTTGCCGATGGTCGTGGTTTTGCCTGAACCGTTCACGCCGACGACCAAAACGACCTGCGGCTTTTTCGAATAGAGCGGCAGCGGACGCGCGACGGGCTCCATGATGCGGGTGACTTCTTCTGCGAGGAGTGTCTTGATCTCGTTCACGGAGACTTTGCGACCCATGCGGCCTTCGGCGATGTTCGAAGTCACGCGCAGCGCGGTATCGACGCCCATGTCCGATGCGATCAGGAGTTCTTCGAGCTGTTCGAGCATCTCGTCGTCGAGGGTGCGGCGCGGCGAGTTGTCGGTGCGGCCCATCAGGCGGTCGACGATGCCTGCTTTCTTGGGTTGCTCTTGGTCGATGGTCGGCTGGACAACCGGCGCTTCGGCGGGCGCAACTACCGGCGCGGCGGGCTCGACATGGCTCTCGTCAGTGCTCTCTTCCGCGCCCTCGTCGATGATGGCTTCAAGCCCTTCATCGAGCTGGGAGGACGACTTCGTCAGGCGGTCGCGGAGCTTTTTGAAAAAGGACATGTGAAATCCGATGCGCAGTTTCTTTCCAACTAAAGGCAATAGCTAGGATTGGAAAGGCCTGCGGGCAATGTGACTGGCTCAATTCAGGCAATGTGCTATGGAAGTTCGTATGTCCGCAATGCGCCTTTTCACTGTTGCTACGTTGCTTCCGCTGCCGTTGATTATCGCGGCGGCGCTCTATGGCGGCATCTGGGCAGTGATCGCGCCACTGGTAATGACGGTGATGGTGGCGGTGCTGGACGAGGTGGTCCGCGTGATCACTCCGCCGACGCCCGAGAGCGAGTTTCCGGCTGCCGACCGCCTGTCGGTCGTCGTTGTGATCGGGCAGTTCACGATGCTTGGCGCAGTGGTCTACGGGATCGGCTCGCTGTCATGGGCGGAGGCGTTCGGCGTTTTTGTCGCCGCGGGGCTGTACCTCGGGCAGGTGGCCAACTCCAACGCGCACGAACTCATCCATCGGCAGTCGCGACTACTGAGGAAACTTGGTGTTTGGGCCTATATCTCCGTGCTTTATGGCCAACACGCCTCGGCGCATGTGCTGGTCCATCATCCGCTGGTCGCCACGCGCAGTGACCCGAATTCGGCGCGCTATGGCGAGAGCTTTTACAAATTCGCGGGCCGTGCGTGGCGCGGGGAATTCCGCAAGGGTCTTGAAGCCGAGAGGGACCGCATGGCTCGCAGCAAGCGCTCACGCTGGCGCAACCCGTATGTGACCTATCTGCTGGGCGCGGCATTGATGCTGCTCATCGCTCGGCTGATCGGCGGAACAACTGGTTTGCTGTGGTATGTCGCGCTTGCGATCTTCGCGCAGGTACAATTGCTGATGTCCGACTATGTGCAGCACTACGGGCTGGACCGGAAGATCACCGATGGCAAACCGGAGCCCGTCACCGCGCGTCATAGCTGGAACAGTCCGCATTGGTATTCGTCGGCGCTCATGCTCAATGCGCCGCGTCATTCCGACCACCACGCCCACCCCATGCGCCCCTACCCGGCGCTCGAACTGCCGAATGCACCCACCCTACCGCGTTCCATTCCTGTGATGGCCTGCATCGCGCTGCTACCTCCGATGTGGCGCAAGGTGATGCATCCGCGTCTGAAAGAATGGCGAAAGGGTAGCTTTTCAAAGCGTTGAGAATGACGCAGGCTGCAACTATGCGAAAACTTTGCTTAGCACTCTGCGCTTTGGCGCTTCCTGCGACGGCACAGCAGGACAGCCTGACCGCCAGTCAGTTCGAAGCCTATGTCTTGGGTCGCACCTTCGACTTCGGCTATGTCGGCATCGAACCATATGGGCTCGAAAAATACATGCCGGACCGGCAAGTTTACTGGAGCTGGGGCGACGGCGTTTGCGAGATCGGTGAATGGTACACCAACGGCGAGCAGATATGCTTTGCCTACGAGAACAACCCCGACCCGCAATGCTGGTATTATCACCTCGACGGCGGCCGCCTGCGGGCGAGTTTCGTTGGCCTCGACGGGATCGTCGGAAGCGAGATTTACGAACTCAAACCGGTCAAGCGTGATCTGGTCTGCAACAACTTCGGTTTCTGATCAGAACAGCGAGCCTTGCGTCGGCGGCGTATCCTTTTTCTTGGGCGCTGGCTTGGTCGCCGCCTGCCCGACTTCGAAGCGGCCATCGGCAAATTCGATTTCGAGAGCGCCCGCCTTGCCTGCCTTTTTCGCGGTAGTGATTACGCCCCCTTCGCTGCGAACAACTGCATAGCCGCGTTCGAGCGTTGCGCGGTACGAAAGCGTTTCACGCAGACGATCAAGCGACTGCAGGCGGTCCATACGCGCCTGCTGTGCGCGAGTGGCAACGTCTGAAAGCCGCACGGTCAGCCCGTCGTATTTCTCTTCCGTTCGGGCAAGCTGCTGCGCCAACGCCTGCGGCCTCAGACGAGCAACGCGCGCGTCCAGCGCTTCGCGGCGCCGTTCGGCGACACGTGCCAAAGCAGGGGCAAGGCGCACATCCCACGCATTCAGGTTACGTTGCGAATCCGTCAGCAGTCGCGTGAGCACCGACGGGCGAAGGTGCCCCGATGCTTCGGTCAGGGCGAGTCGCTTGCGGGCAGCGGCATTCTTCAGGCCGGCTTCGAGCTTATCCGACAGCACGTCGAGCCGCTGACGAGGCCCATCCAGCAGATGATCCTTCTGCGGCAGCGCACGCGCCATATCCCGAAGCCTTTGACGGCGCAGATCGATCGTCTGAACCAGCGACCGCGACAGGCGGGCGTTCTGATTGTCCAGCCAGTTCAGCAATTCCAGCCGCACAGGAACTGCAAGCTCTGCTGCGGCCGTCGGCGTCGGTGCTCGCACGTCAGAGGCAAAGTCGATCAACGTCGTATCGGTTTCGTGACCGACCGCGGAAATCAGCGGGATTTGCGAGGCGGCAGCGGCGCGGACCACGATCTCTTCGTTGAACCCCCAGAGATCCTCAATGGAGCCGCCACCACGGGCCACGATGATCAGATCCGGACGCGGCAACGCACCGCCGGGGGTGAGATTATTGAACCCTTCAATCGCATTCGCAACCTGCTGCGCACAGCCCTGCCCCTGCACAGCGACCGGCCAGACCAGCACCTTGCGCGGAAAACGGTCGCGCAGACGGTGCAGAATATCGCGAATGACCGCCCCAGTGGGCGAGGTTACGACGCCGATGATCTCCGGCAGATACGGGATCTGCTGCTTGCGCTCAGCCGCGAACAGACCCTCGGCCGCCAGCGCTGCCTTCCGCTTTTCGAGCATCGCCATAAGCGCACCGGCACCGGCAGGGCGCACATCTTCGACGTTGAGCTGATATTTCGACTGCGGCCCGAACGTGGTCAGGCGGCCCGTCGCGATGACCTCCATCCCTTCTTCGGGCCGATGCGCAAGGCGCGCCACCTGCCCCTTCCAGCTGACAGAGGCCAGAACGTTCCGATCATCCTTGAGATCGAAGTACAGATGCCCGGTCCGCGCGAGCACCACGCGGCCGACTTCGCCCCGTACACGCACATGCCCGAATTCGCCCTCGATGGCTTTCTTCACCGCCCCCGAGATCTCGGAAACCGAAAATTCGTGTGCGTTGTCGTTCGGCTCTTCGAAAAGGTCCATCTGCCCGCCCTTGTTATATTCCGGACCTGACTCTAGAACGCCTCAAACCAAAGGCCAAGCGGAGGTCGCCATGAACATCCTCATCCTCGGTAGCGGCGGGCGTGAACACGCACTGGCGTGGGCCGTCAAACAGAACCCAAAATGTGACCGCCTGATCGTCGCTCCCGGTAATGCGGGCATCGCGACCGTGGCCGAATGCGCATCGCTCGATATCCTCGACGCCGACGCCGTTGTGACCTTCGCCGAAGAAAACGCGATCGATTTTCTGATCATCGGCCCCGAAGCACCGCTGGCCGCTGGCGTTGCCGACCGTTGCCGCGATGCGGGCCTCAAGGTCTTCGGCCCCTCGCAGGCTGCCGCCCAGCTCGAAGCCTCCAAAGCCTTCACCAAAGCGATCTGCGACGCGGCCAACGCCCCGACTGCAGCCTACGCCCGCTTTGCCGAAGCCGCTCCGGCCAAGGACTACATTCGCCAGCAAGGCGCGCCGATCGTCGTCAAAGCAGACGGCCTCGCCGCTGGTAAAGGCGTCATCGTCGCGATGAACGAACAGGACGCGCTCGACGCTATCGACGACATGTTCGGCGGCGAATTCGGCAGCGCAGGCGCCGAGGTGGTGATCGAGGAATTCATGGAAGGCGAAGAGGCCTCCTACTTTATCCTCGTCGACGGCGAGAGCGTCCTGCCCATCGGCACCGCGCAGGACCACAAGCGCGTTGGCGAAGGCGACACCGGCCCGAACACCGGCGGTATGGGCGCCTACTCGCCCGCTCCGGTCCTCTCGGACGACATCGCCCAGAAAGCGCTGAACGAAATCGTCATCCCGACGATGAAGGAAATGGCCAAGCAGGGAATGCCGTATCAGGGCGTCCTCTACGCTGGCCTGATGATCAAGGACGGCCAGCCGCGCCTCGTCGAATACAACTGCCGCTTTGGCGATCCCGAATGTCAGGTCCTGATGATGCGCCTCGGCGGCCAGGCTCTCGACCTCATGCTCGCCTGCGCCGAAGGTCGCCTCTCGGACGTCTCGGCCAACTGGGCTGACGACCACGCGATGACTGTAGTCATGGCTGCGAACGGCTATCCGGGCAGCTACGAAAAAGGCACCGTGATCAACGGCCTCGACGCTCTGCCCGAAACCAGCAGCGAATACACCTTCCACGCCGGCACTGCGGAAAAAGACGGCAGCATCGTCGCAACCGGCGGCCGCGTTCTCAACGTCACCGCCCGCGGTGCCACCCTGAAAGAAGCCGCCGACAAAGCTTATGCGATGGTCGACCAGATCGACTGGCCCGAAGGCTTCTGCCGCCGTGACATCGGCTGGCGCGCCCTCTGAATTCACGCTGACAAAAATACCTCGGGGGAGCGCATCAGCGCGGGGGCAGCGCCCCCACTCCTCTCCGAGAAAAAACAAAAGCCGCCCCGAAGGGCGGCTTTTTCAATTTCACAACGATCAGGTCGATCAGGCAGCGCGGCCCATCAGAACGTCGTCAATTTCCTTGGCAGCCGACTGCTCGTCATTGCCGCCGACGGCCGCGATCTCGCGGGTCAGGCGCTCCAGAGCAGCCTCGTAAAGCTGACGCTCCGAGTACGACTGTTCGCGCTGGTCGTCAGCACGGTGCAGGTCGCGTACCACTTCGGCAATCGCGATCAGGTCGCCCGAGTTGATCTTCTGCTCGTATTCCTGAGCGCGGCGCGACCACATGGCTTTTTTGACCTTGGCCTTGCCCTTGAGGGTCTTCATCGCGTGCGCAACGACGTCCGGCGAGGACAGCGAGCGCATACCGACTTCGGTCGCCTTGTGGGTCGGAACGCGAAGGGTCATCTTGTCTTTCTCGAACGAGATTACGAACAGTTCGAGTTCAAAGCCTGCGACTTCCTGCTTCTCGATCGATACGATCTGACCCACACCGTGAGCGGGATAGACAACGTATTCTTCGGGGCTGAATTCAGGCTTCTTTGCTTTGGTCATGATCGTCCTTCCTAGACGACCTCGCCCGTCTGACGACGCAAAATCCGGCGGCGGACTATAGCAAGCCTCCGTCGGATTTGGTTCAGAACTGGGTCGGGTCAGGTTTCCGGCAGCATTTGTAACTTATATATCACAAAAATAGCGCCAAAAAAAGGGCCATGCCGCAGTGCGTCTTGAAACCTTTAATCTCAATGTATCAAAGGATTTGCGGGCGCAAAGCGTTTTCTTGCACCCGCAGATGATTCGCTTAATCGCCTTCGCCCGGCTTTTCCGAGAAGATGTCCATCTTGCCCGGTTTACCGTCCATTTCTTCGGCGGTCGGCAGCGGATCTTTCTTGGCGGTGATGACCGGCCACATTTCCGAATACTTGCGGTTGAACTCGACCCACTTCTCCATATCCGGCTCGGTGTCCGGACGGATTGCGTCGGCGGGGCATTCGGGTTCGCAAACGCCGCAGTCGATGCACTCGTCGGGGTGGATGACGAGCGTGTTTTCACCTTCGTAGAAGCAGTCTACCGGACAGACTTCCACGCAGTCGGTGTACTTGCAGGCAATGCAGTTTTCCGTAACGACATAGGTCATTGGTTGGTCCTATTCATGTTCGGGGGTCTAGCTAGACCGCCTTCGACCGTCATTCAAGCGAGAATGGGTCGTCAATTTGTCCGTGCGACGCCATGTTCCGCCTCTCGCGCTTTCCAGGGCGACCTTTCCCGTCAAAACTCGGGTTCGTGGGAGATTTTTCCGACCACACGGTTCTATCTTCGTACAAACTTTGCGCTTCGGGCGCGGGTCCGCGTCTTTCACCGCATGCAATAATGCGGACGACGCGAATCTCTTTACCTTGGGGGAAGGTCAGAACGTTGTCCGGCCCGACAGCGCGGGCCGGTTTACTGATGGGCTGTCCGTCTACCCGCACCTTCCCTGCCGAGACGACCGAAGCGGCGAGCGTGCGCGTCTTGAAGAAACGCGCATGCCAGAGCCACTTGTCGACCCGGATGGTCGGGCGCGGCGCGTCCGTCACTTGGCCTTGAAACCTGCCAGAGCCGCAGCGAACGGGTTATCCGGATCGATCTGCTTCTCTTTTTTGGGCTTGGCTTCAAAGGTCTTGGCACCCTTGTCCTGACGCGGGCCTTTTCCGCCCTTGCCTTTGGGTCCACGGCCTTTGCCGCGCTGTTCGCCACCTTTACCGCCTTCGCGATCACCGCCACCACGACGCTGACCCTGCTGCGGACGGTTGCCGCCAGCGGCGCGTTGTGCACGGCCACCCCAAGTGAAGGTGAAGAAAGTCTCCATCTCTTCGGGGCTCTCGGGCGCGGGCTGCTCTGCCGGAGTTTCGGCGGGCGTTTCGCTCGGGCCTTCGGGCGCAGGCTGTTCGGACGGCTGCTCTACGGGCTCTTCAGTGGGCGTTTCGGCCGGTTGAACCTCGGGAGCGGCAGCTTTGACCTTAGCACGTTCGCCTTTGTCGGCCTTGTAGCCGAGGCCCTGCATGAGGTCAGCAAACTGTTCGAGGGTCATGCCGGTGATCGACAGCATGTCGGCATTCGCTTCGAAGCCGTTTTTGCTGTCCTTGTCACGCAGCATGTCGGCGAGGCGCTCGAGCATGTCGATACGGATCGCACGTTCGCCAGCGGCGCGATAACCGGCCATAGCGTAGAAGCCCTGCGGAACGCCGCGAGCAGCCGGAATGGTCACGAGACCCGGCGGCGGAGCGTCAGGGAAGTCGTCGAGGTTCTTGTGCAGCGACCACAGCACCAGACGCAGACGGGTCGGCGCGGGCTTCAGCAGAAGCGGCATGAAGATGGTGAACTGACCGAAACGAACGCCATGCTTGCGCAGTGCGCCGCGGCTGTCCTGATCAAGCTGCTTCACGTCGTCGGCGACTTCACCGCGGGGGATGATGCCGAAGTTTTCAAGCAGACGAAACGCAAAGCCGCGCGCCAGACCTGCCATCGCCTCATCACGCGACATGGCGAGCAGCGGCTCGAACAGAGCGGCGATCTTGCGGTCGATAAAGTGCTGCAGGCGGCGCTGGACCTTCTGGGCGACATCCTCACCGGCCTCATCGTCGACGAATGCGACGACTTGCGGCTTCAGAGCATCCTGACTGGCGACGAGCTTGCCGACAGCGTGCTCACCCCACATCAGGCCGCCTTGATCGGTGAAATCGATCTCGGTGTCCGGCGCGTTGTAGAAGCGGTCTGCACGCAGATGGAACTGCGGAGCCAGCGCCTGGACCGAAGCCTGACGCAGTGTTTTTGCCTCGTCCGCGCTTGCGGTCTTATCCATACGAAAACGGAAGCCTTCCAACTTGCCGACGAATTCGCCGCCGACAGTTACTTCACCTTGTTCGTTTACTTCGGCCACAAGGCCCTCCTTCTGCTTGAGCCGGCGAAGCAGAACGCTGGTCCGCCGGTCCACAAATCTCTGGGTCAACGCATCGTGAAGAGCGTCTGACAGTCGGTCTTCTACAGCGCGAGTCGCTTCACGCCAATGGGTTTCGTCTTTCAGCCACCCGCGTCTTTGGGCCACATAGGTCCACGTCCGCACAAAAGCGAGGCGACGCGACAGAGTATCGATATTACCATCGGTCCTGTCGATGCGTTTGACTTGTCGTGCAAACCAGTCCTCGGGGACGTGGCCGTGCTGATGCAGGAAATTATACATATCCCGCAGCAAATTGGCGTGTTCATTACGCGAAATGCCGCGAAAGTCCGGTATTCGGCACACATCCCACAGAAGTTGCACGGATTTTCCGTCGCTTGCACGTGCGACAACCTCCGCATCCTGAGACAGATTCCGGAGCGCGGCGAGGTCATCGGACTCGCGAACGCGGGTCAGCCACGGGTCTTCGGTGCGCTCTTGCAGCGTCTGGAGCAATCTTTCGATACTGCCGAATTGCAGACGGCTGTTGCGCCATTGCAACTTTTTTACCGGCCGGAACGTGTGGTTTTCGATCGCTTCGACGACATCTTCGTCAAGTTCGTGCGCCTCGCCGGTCACGCCGAACGTGCCATGGGACATGTGACGCCCCGCCCGTCCGGCGATCTGCGCCAGCTCGTCCGGCTCCAGATAGCGGACCCGCTGGCCGTCGAATTTGGTCAGTGCAGAGAAAGCCACATGATCGATGTCGAGGTTGAGGCCCATCCCGATGGCGTCGGTCGCAACGAGGTAATCCACGTCGCCGTTCTGGTACATTTCGACCTGAGCATTGCGCGTACGCGGGCTCAGAGCGCCCATCACCACCGCAGCACCACCTTTGGTGCGGCGCAAGAGCTCGGCAATGGCATACACATTTTCAACCGAAAAGCTTACAATGGCCGAGCGCGGGCGCATCCTGCTTATCTTTTTCGAACCTGAGTAGGTGAGCGTCGAAAAACGCTCCTTCTTCATGAACTGCGCTTTGGGAACCATGGCTGCAATAGCGGGCCGCATAGTTTCCGAGCCGAGAAATACGGTCTCTTTCGTACCGCGCGCGTTTAGAAGGCGGTCGGTAAAGACGTGGCCGCGCTCGGGATCGGCACAAAGCTGGATTTCGTCGATAGCAAGGAAATCGCAGCCCATCCCCGGAGGCATCGCCTCGACGGTGCAGACCCAATATTGCACGCGGTCGGGAACAATACGCTCTTCGCCGGTCACCAGCGCCACGACCGAGGGGCCGCGCAACGCGACGATGCGGTCGTAGACTTCCCTGGCCAAAAGGCGGAGCGGAAGGCCGATGATCCCCGTCCGGTAAGCCAGCATCCGTTCGATAGCGTAGTGGGTCTTACCTGTGTTGGTCGGGCCCAGAACGGCCGTGATGCGCGCGGACGTATTCATTTCTCTTCCCTGCAAAGGCCAATCAGAGCGACTGGCCTTCGAGTTCCTTTTCAAGACGGTCGATAGCCTCTTGCACGTTTCCGTCCGCTGGCACCAGTGCGGAAACCTCGCGGTAGACTTCGAGCGCAGCTTCGGGACGTTCGATTTCTTCCAAGATGGCCGCGAATCCGATCATTGCACCGAAGTGACGCGGATTTAATTCGAGCGTCTTGCGAATGTCGGCAATCGACGGCCCGATTTCGTCCGCCATGTAATATGCGGTGGCGCGTCCGTTGTAGGCTTCGGCAAATTCGGGGTCGTGGTCGATCGCAGCGGTGAAGTGATCGATCGCGGAATCAATCGATCCGAGCAGCAACGCGTCCTGACCACGCTTCAAAAGAAGGTCGACAGACGGCGATCCGCTCTTTCCCCACTCTTCTTGAATGCGGCCAACAAGGCGCATTGCCTGCGTGGGGTCAGCGGATTGCAGCTGCGAAAAAAGGTCATCAAGAACAACGGTCTGCGCTGAAACCGGTAGGGAAATCCCCACTGACAACACGAGTGCCGTAACGGTACATTTGATTGAAGGTTTCATCGCGCCCATAACGTCAGTGTAGACTATTGTTTGCCGATAACCAGAGGCGGCATACTCACTTTGGCGAAAGGACTTTGGAATGAGCGACGTCGTAAATGCTGCTGTTGTGGCACTGAAAGAGAAACTGGGTAACGAAGGCTTCGATGGTTCGGCCAAGTTCGTGATCGAAGACGAAGGCAATATCGTCATCGACGGCGCTGGGGTCCATGAAGGCGACGAGGACACCGACGTGACCCTGACCGCTTCGGCAGAGACCTTTCAGGAAATCCTCGAAGGCGAACTGAACCCCACCACCGCATTCATGTCGGGCAAGCTCTCGGTCGACGGTGACATGGGCACCGCGATGAAGCTCGCAGGCGTACTGGGCTGATATGATGACTGCCGCACCATTCTATAGTGACGTCGCCGAAGGGCCTGACGGTGGTCAGGCCTCTTGGGTCGTTACGTCGGATGGTTGCCGCATCCGCATCGGGCATTGGACCGGCGCGGATGTGAAAGGCACGATTCTCATCTTCCCCGGTCGTACCGAATACATCGAGAAATACGGCCGCGATGCAGCGGTATTTCTGGAAAAGGGCTATGCGACCGTTGCGATTGACTGGCGCGGTCAGGGGATCGCGGATCGTCTGATCCCGAACGCCGCGCTGGGTCACGTCGAAAGCTTCCGCGACTATCAACATGATGTCGCGGCCACCATCCGCTACGCCGAGGAAGCCGGCCTCCCCCGCCCGTATTTCCTGCTTGGCCACTCGATGGGTGGATGCATTGGTTTGCGTTCACTCCATGAAGGGCTGGACGTCAAGGCGGCTGCGTTCTCCGCGCCGATGTGGGGTATCCAGATGGCGGCCGCGCTGCGCCCTGTGGCGTGGAGCATATCGTCGCTTTCGCGCGGCATCGGCCTCAGCCACCTGCTCGCCCCTGGTCAGCAGATCGAAACTTACCTCGCCCGTGCAGAGTTCGAGCTGAACACGCTGACCTCCGACCGTGACAGCTTCGACTATATGCGCCGTCAGGTGATGGAGCATCCCGATTTGTCGCTCGGCGGCCCGTCGCTGCAGTGGCTCAATGAAGCGCTGGTCGAGATGAAGAACCTGCACCGCCTCCCGCCGCCGCATTATCCGACGGTCACGTTTGTCGGCACCGACGAACAGATCGTCTGCCCGACACGCATCCATCGATATATGGAGCGCTGGCAAGGCGGCGACCTGACCGTCATTCAGGGCGGGCGGCATGAAATCCTGATGGAAAAGCCCGAAACCCGCACGATGGTCATCGACCGTATTTGCGCGCATTTCGATCATTACGCCGAAAATTCGTTCGATTGTTCGCAGAGCGAGATTGCCTGAGCCTTTCATCCGTGACGTTCGAGGACTATCTCTTTGAACAAACGAATTGAGAAGGACATAGCATGAAGCTCCCGAGCCCCGTATTCGATGCGAATGCAACCGGCGGCAAGGATCTCGGCGATCTGCCGGAATGGGATCTGACCGACCTTTACCCCTCTGAGGACAGCGCCGAACTCAAGCGCGACATGGACTGGCTGGAGCAGGAATGCGCCTCGTTCGCCGCCGACTACGAAGGCAAGCTGGCGACCCTTAGCGCTGCCGAACTGCTGACCGCGGTCCAGCGCAATGAAAAGATCAGCGAGATCGCAGGGCGCATCATGTCGTTCGCGGGTCTGCGCTACTACCAGATCACCACCGACGCGGGCCGTGCGAAGTTCATTTCGGACTGTCAGGACAAGATCACCGGCTATACCACCCCGCTCGTGTTCTGGAGCCTCGAATTTAACCGCATCGAGGACGAGCACTACAACAAGCTGATGTCCGAAAACATCGAGCTGTCACGCTACAAACCTGTGCTCGACCGTATGCGCGCGATGAAGCCCTACCAGCTGTCAGACGAACTGGAGAAGTTCCTCCACGACAACTCCGTCGTTGGCGCGACCGCTTGGAATAAGCTGTTTGACGAGACCATCGCCGGCCTGACGTTCAACATCGACGGCGAAGAAAAGAACATCGAGGCGACGCTTGATCTGCTGTCCGAACAGGACCGCGCCGAACGTGAAAAAGGTGCGCGCGAACTGGCCCGCGTCTTTGGCGCGAACATCAAAACCTTTGCCCGCGTCCACAACACGCTCGCCAAGGAAAAAGAGATCGAGGATCGCTGGCGCGGCATGGAAAGCCCGCAGATGTCCCGCCACCTCGCCAACCATGTCGAGCCGGAAGTGGTCGAGGCGCTGCGCACCGCTGTCGTCAACGCCTACCCGCGCCTGTCGCACCGCTACTACCGCCTGAAGGCCAAGTGGCTTGGCCTCGACACGCTTCAGGTTTGGGACCGCAACGCGCCGCTGCCGATGGAAACCAACCGCACCGTCAAATGGGACGAAGCCGAAAAGATCGTCATGGATGCCTACGGTGCCTTCGATCCGCGCATGTCCCAACTAGCAGAGCCGTTTTTCAACAAGGGCTGGATCGACGCTGCCGTGAAGCCCGGCAAGGCTCCGGGCGCCTTCGCGCACCCGACTGTGACCACCGTCCACCCCTACGTGATGCTGAACTACCTCGGCAAACCGCGTGACGTGATGACGCTGGCGCACGAACTGGGCCACGGCGTGCACCAGGTTCTGGCGGCAAAGCAGGGCGAGTTCCTGTCGGACACCCCGCTGACGCTGGCCGAAACTGCTTCGGTCTTCGGCGAGATGCTGACCTTCCGCAAGCTGCTCGCTGGCGCGAAGAGCGACACCGAGCGCAAGGTTCTGCTGGCTGGCAAGGTCGAGGACATGATCAACACGGTTGTCCGTCAGATCGCGTTCTACGACTTCGAGTGCAAGCTACACGACGCCCGCAAGCAGGGCGAACTGACGCCGGACGATATCAACGCGCTGTGGATGTCGGTTCAGGGCGAGAGCCTCGGCGACGTGTTCGAATTCATGCCGGGATACGAGACCTTCTGGGCCTACATCCCGCACTTCGTCCACTCGCCGTTCTACGTCTACGCCTACGCCTTCGGCGACAGCCTCGTGAACGCGCTTTATGCGTCCTACGAACAGCAGGGCGAAGAGTTCAAGGACAAGTACTTCGACCTCCTCTCCGCAGGCGGCTCGAAGCACCACAAGGAACTGCTCGCACCGTTCGGGCTGGACGCTTCGGACCCTGCCTTCTGGGACAAGGGTCTTTCGATGATCGAAGGGTTCATCGAAGAACTCGAAGCGATGGAAGACTAAGCAAAGCGCCCCGGACCAAAATCCGGGGCGCTTTTCATTGTGGGATGGTGACTTCGGCCAACAGACCGCGATGGTTGGAGCCAAGGTCATCGCCAAACGCCTCCACCGACACAAGCCGCGCCCCGTGCCCGACGAACACTTGGTCGATCGGCACCCCCAGCGCCCCTGCCCCAACGGGCCATGTGGCGACCGGCACACGCGCGGAATAGAGGTCCGCGCCTTCCATCATCCACCGAACTGGATTGCTCCACGGTGCCGCGTTAAAGTCGCCGACGACGAGCACCGGCCCTTCGATCTTCCTGACGCGATTACGAAGCTGCCACTGCTCTGTCCCTGCGAGGCCATCGAACCACGGCTTTACGAAATGCGCGCCAACGACAGTCAGCATTGACCCACCCACCGGCAGCTCGGCTGTGAAATACCGTCCGGGCCGGAGGATACCAAACCGCTGCTCTTCGGCGGAACTTTCGCCGCGCCCCAGCATGACGACCTCACAGTGGTCATCGGGGCAGTCCGTGATCCAGTCGTAGTTGGCGGCCAGCCGGTCCATATCCGCCACGAGAGCCCCCGCCTCGCCCAGCACCACCAGATCGGGGTTCGCCTCGATAATGGCGTCGACGATGGCCGCGGATTTCTCGACATTGTCGTAGAGCACGTTGAACCAGAGCACACGCACCGAGCCTTCCGCAGCGACGAATGGCAAAGAGTGCTGCCGCTGATCTGCCAAAAGAAATCCCAGCGCCGTTAATGTCACTAGACCCGCCGCTAAAGCCACGCGAATGGCCCCAAGCGCCGCGATCACGCCCACCAACAACAGCCCCATAATCAGCAGGTGGAGTGACAGGCTGTCCATGACCCGCAGGACGGAGTTCGTGTGGACCTCTGACGGCACGAGCCGCGCAAAAGCGCCCAGCCCGACGACCACCACTTCGGTCAGCACCAACGCGCCAACAATACCGTCCCGAACTGCCTGACGTGCCATGATGCCCTCTTTACCCAGCGGCACGTTTATCCGCTCGGCTGCGAGTTACAATCGCATTGCGTGACACACACATGACGCGAGGAATAGTTTGCCCATTCGCCAACACACCCGCTACGCTTTGCCCAAACGGGAGGCGTGTCATGATCAAACGTATTCTACTGACCGTACTGGGGTTCGCGCTTCTGGTGGTCGTCTGCTTCTTTGCCTTTGCGCCAAGCATCGCGGAGAAGATGCGCAACAACGTTATCGGTCACGAACCTTACGAGGTCTCGGACGAGGCTGCCGCGCTGCACGCTACGCTGACGGTTGGTGACTGGCACGCCGATAGCCTCCTGTGGAACAGGGATCTGACCAAGCGCGGCTCTTACGGTCAGGTCGACCTGCCGCGCCTTGGCGAAGGCAACGTTGCTATGCAGGTGTTCACCGCCGTCACCAAATCTCCGATGGGTCTGAACTACGACGAGAACGACGCAGACGCGCTCGACAACATCACGCTGTTGTCCATCGGTCAGCTGTGGCCGGTCCGTACATGGGGCAGCATCTATGAGCGCGCCATGTATCAGGCCGAAAAGCTGCACGAGTTCGAACTGGAAGACCCCGACCATCTGCGGATCGTGACAACCGAAGCCGAACTGGACGAGGTTCTGGAAGCACGCGCCAATGCCGCGCCGCTCGTCGCGGGCATCCTCGGAATGGAGGGCGCGCATCCGCTGGAGGGCGACATCGCCAAAATGGACCGCCTCTGGGACGCGGGCTATCGCCTGATGGGTCTGACGCACTTTTTCGACAACGAGGTCGCCGGTTCCTTGCATGGTACGGGCAACCATGGCCTCACCGAGTTCGGCCGCGAGGTGGTCGCCAAAGCCGAAGCGGACGGCTGGATCATCGACCTTGCGCACGTCAGCCCTCAGGCCGCGCGCGAGGTCGTCGATATGACCAACGTGCCGCTTATCGTCAGCCACAGCGGCATCCACGGACACTGCGCGGTGAAGCGAAATTTCGAGGATGATCTGATCAAGGACATCGCAGCAACCGGCGGCGTGATCGGCATGGGCTACTGGGCCGAGGTCGCTTGTGGGGACATCACGCCCACCGGCATCGCGCGGATGATCGTCGCGGCGATCGAGACGGTAGGGGAAGACCACGTTTCGCTTGGCTCGGACTTCGACGGGTCGGTCGAAACGGCGTTCGATACGTCCGAACTGCCTGCGCTGACTTCGGCCCTGCTGGACGCGGGATTGACCGAGGATCAAGTGCGCAAGATCATGGGCGAGAACATGCTCCGCGTTCTGCGGGCGCGCCTGAATTAACGGAACGCGTCGAGGCTTGCGCTTTGGGCCACCATTCGCTCAAGGACGCGGTCGATCATGCCCTCTGTGCCAGCGTTGATCATCTGCACTTGCAGGAACCAGTACAGAAACGCGTCGAACGGCCAATCGCGGGCGAGCGCTTGGTCGATGGCCGGTCCGACCTCTTCGCGCGTGTGTGCCGTCACCGCGCAATGATGCAGGTCCGATTTCCCACAGAGCACCGCAGGCACGCCGTGGATCATCCCCTCCAGCGCAACGGCAGAGCTGATCGACAATGTCACCATCGCGGAGGCCAAAATGTCGTGCACATTGGCGTCTGACACAGTGACGTTCGGGTGCCGTGCAACAAGCGCGTCCAGCACACGTCTGTCGTGGCGGGAAATGCCCTTGGGGTGCGGCTTGATTACGACCGGACGGCCATCGGCCCAATCAACAGCCTCGCGCATGATCTGGCGGCCATGGAGATAGGTCGAGCGGGCGAGGATATCGCTGTCGCCTTGCAAAAATACCGCCACGTGCTTGCCGTCAAAGCGGGTCACTTCCTTAGGCTGGTCGTAACGCGACACCCTTCCACCGGCGAGGCGATCACGGAGGCGCACGGCAAACGTAGTCGCTTCGTCCCCGAAATCCGAAGGATCAAAGGAGGCATCAACCACCGAGCTCTCGCCGTAAATCCCTTTCGGATCGGCGTACCAGAACGGAAAAACATAGGCCAATCCAGTATTCAGGACGTTGGCCTGCTGATGCGTTGCTTCGTGGATGAAATAGAAATGCCCGTCGTCCGGATCGGGCGGAAGGTTCAGAGCGCGGCGTTCTTCCAGCCGCGCCCTGTAACCTCTTTCCTGCAATTCCCTCTCTAGGCGGCGATAGAACTGCTTCGGATTATGCGACACCGTTTCCAGCATCGCCCGAGGCAGGTGGATCTTGATCTCAGGCGCCATCAGCCGCCGCGATTGTCATGTCGATCATGCGCTGCGTACCGCGGCTGAATTCGAGCGGGCACGGATAGGCAGTGCCTTCGCGGACCGAACGGCAGAAATTCTGGACCTGCAGCACGTAGTGGTTCGCACTCGGCCAACGCTCCATCTGGCGGCCTGCGGTGGTTTCCAGCGTGAGTTCAGCCACGTCGTAGACGCCTGCATTGAAAGGCGCGGTGAGCGTCAGGTGGCCCTTGGTGCCGTGGAACGTGATGTACTGGCGCGGTGCCATACGCATGGAGATCACGCCGCGATAAGCAAATGAAGGGAACTCGGCAGTCATCTGTGTGAACACATCGACGCCATTCTCGCGGGTGATCTGCGAATGCGCGATGGCGGTCGGCTCCTCCCCTGTCACGAAACGGGCCGAGCCGAAGATGTAGACGCCAATGTCCGGCAACGCGCCACCGCCGGTTTCGGGACGGTTGCGAATGTTTTCGACGTCGGCTGCGTTGTTGTAGCTGAACACCGTATCGACAAGCGTAAGGTCGCCCAGAACGCCGCTCTGCACCAGTTGCTTGGCGCGGATGAACTGCGGGTGGTGGACGATCATGTAGGCTTCGGCAGCGAGGTTGCCCGAGGCGTCCCGCGCAGCGATGAGGCGGTCGAACTCGCCTTCCTCCATCGCGATCGGCTTTTCACACAGGACGTGCTTGCCCGCCTCCAAAGCCTTCACCGTCCAATCGACATGCAGATGGTTCGGCAGCGGAATATAGACGGCTTCGATCTCGGGATCGGCCAGCAGCGCGTCGTAGTCGGTGTAGACCTTGAGGTTCGGCGCGAAAGCCTGAAACGGCTCTGCCTTTTTGGCATCCGACGTCGCTATGGCCGCAAACTCGGCACCTTCAGCGGCGTGGATCGCGCGAGCCATGAATTCCTTGGCGAAATTCGCCGCCCCCAGAACACCCCATTTAACCGGCTTCATGACTTCCTCCCTGATTACGTTGAGAGGACGCTAGACCGCGGCGCGCGGGAGGTAAAGGCGGACAAAGAAAAGGCCCGCACTTGGCGGGCCTCGTCGGTCATGCGGTTTCGAGCATGCCTTTTTCCTTAGCAAGTTCCTGCATCCGTTTCTGGATTTTCTCGAACGCACGAACTTCGATCTGGCGGATACGCTCGCGGCTGACCTCGTAACGTGATGACAGGTCTTCGAGCGTGACAGTTTCGTCAGATAGGCGGCGCTGCACCAGAATGTCCTTCTCGCGGTCATTCAGAACATCCATGGCTTCGGCCAGCATGGCGCGGCGGCTGTCCATCTCGTCCTGCTCTTCATACGCGGTAGCCTGATCCGCATCCTCGTCTTCGAGCCAGTCCTGCCATTGGGTCGAGCTGTCGTCCTCGGTGCCGATGGTCGCATTGAGCGAAGCGTCGCCGCCACTCATACGGCGGTTCATCTGGACAACTTCGTCCTCGGTAACACCAAGGTCGTTCGCGATGCGTTGCACGTTCTCGGGGCGCAGGTCGCCATCTTCGAATGCACCGATGCGGGCCTTGGCCTTGCGAAGGTTGAAGAACAGCTTCTTCTGCGCCGACGTCGTGCCAAGCTTCACCAGCGACCACGAACGCAGGATGTATTCTTGGATCGACGCACGAATCCACCACATCGCATAGGTCGCGAGGCGGAAACCCTTCTCGGGGTCGAAACGCTTCACCGCCTGCATCAGACCGACGTTAGCTTCGGAAATCACCTCGGCCTGCGGCAGGCCATAACCACGGTAGCCCATCGCGATTTTCGCGGCGAGGCGGAGGTGGCTTGTGACCATACGGTGCGCCGACGCGGAGTCTTGGTGATCGACCCAACGCTTCGCCAGCATGTATTCTTCTTCGGGCTCCAGCATCGGAAACTTGCGGATTTCCTGAAGATACCGGTTTAAACCCTGTTCCGGCGACGGAGCCGGAAGATTTGCATAAGTGCTCATTTTCGTCCCCCCTTGGGGAATGTTTAAATCTTTTACATCCATATGGGCGCGCCTCACGAACCGTTCAAGGCGGCGTGCACAGGTATGAACGCAACTTTAGCTGCGATCCGTCGGTGAGCGAGCGAATTTCGCGCGTTTCACGCAGACGGGATCACTGTTTCAAAGAGAACCGCCTAGAGCAGTGACAAGTTCCGCCATGTCATCCGGCAGCTCGGATTCGAACTCCATCCATTCTCCAGTCACAGGATGATCGAACCCCAGCGTCGCGGCATGGAGGGCTTGCCGGTCGAAGCGACTTGCAGCCTCGACACCCGCATCTCCAACGGCCTTTGCATTAAGTTTACGCTTACCGCCGTAAACCGGATCACCGATGAGGCTGTGACCCACATGGGACATGTGCACGCGGATCTGGTGCGTGCGGCCTGTTTCCAGCCAGCATTCGATCAGCGCGGCAGAGGCAGGCTCGCCCAGCGTTTCGATGATACGGGCGCGGGTCACGGCATGGCGGCCCTGCTCGAAGCTGACAGCCTGACGCTGACGGTCGGTCTTATGACGACCGAGGAAGGTCTGGATTTTGAGGATATTGCCGGCTTCAAAATTGGTGCCGCGAATACCGTGGATGCGCGGATCGTTCTGATCGGGTGCGCCGTAGCAGACCGCGAGATAGCGACGCTCGACCGAGTGCTTTTCGAACTGCGCGGCGAGCCCATGGTGGGCCTTGTCGTTCTTGGCCGCGACCAGCAGACCCGTCGTATCCTTGTCGATACGGTGCACGATACCTGGACGCTTCTCCCCACCGATTCCCGAAAGGCTCTCCCCGCAGTGGAACATCAGCGCGTTGACCACGGTGCCGTTCGGCGTACCGGGCGCGGGGTGGACGACCATGCCAGCGGGTTTGTCGATGACGATGAGGTCATCATCCTCATAGACCACGGTGAGCGGAATATCCTCGGCCACGATGTCGGTCTCGGTCGCGGCCTCGACCGTGATCTCGATCTCTTCGCCGCCAGCGACTTTGAAGCGCGGGTTGGTCACGACCTCCCCTGCCACCTTTACGGCGCCCTCTTCGATCAGCTTGGCCAGCCGCGAGCGGGACAGGTCAGCCTCTGCTGGCACATCACGCGAAAGCGCCTTATCAAGTCGGGCGGGCGGATCTTCCGCAATCACAAAGCTGACAAGGGACGTGGCCATGACGAAGGCTCCCGAAGATATGGATGAACTGCCGCCGGTTGCCGTTTTCCTAAAAAGACTGGTTCTGGCGATGGCGGTCGTGATGATCGCAGGCTTCGTAGTGCTAATTGTAACGCTTGTCACCCGCTTGAACGGCCCCTCGCTGTCGATGCCTGACAGCATCACCTTGCCCGATGGCGTAGAGGCGACATCGTACACCGTTGGCAATGGTTGGTATGCGGTGGTTGCCGGGGACGAAATCCTCGTCTTCAACGCGACGACAGGCGCCATGACCCAAAGGGTTCAGATCGACTACCAGCAGTGATGGGGGATGGTACCACCTCCCCGGCTCGAACGGGGGACCTCCTGATCCACAATCAGGCGCTCTAACCAACTGAGCTAAGGCGGCACTGCGCGGGGATTTACATTCGGTTATCGGGTAATGCAATAGCCCGAAGTCAAAAATTCCGCAGTCTTGCGTCGTCCTGTTCAGGCGCGATACTGCAAAACAAATCAGTCAGGAGCATGACATGGGTATTAATAGCGAACGCGAAATCGAAGCGAATCTGCAAATCGGACCGACCAACACCGGTATGGTCCGCCTGTTCATCGAAGCCGAAGGCGGCATCGAGATCCCGATGGACTTCGATCCCGAAGAAGCCGAGGAAATCGCAGAAGAAATCCGCGCTGCTGCACAAGGTGCGCGCGCTATGTCCAAGAAGAAGCGCTAAGCTTCATTCCAGGATCGCGGGCGGCATGTTGGCGGATCGCCGCATGCCGCGCGAATTTCTGGATCATGACCTTCCGGCGCGCGGCGGCCAGTTTTGTCTCATCCGGCATCCGCACGATCTCTCCGCCGTAACTGTCGGCGATGATCAGACCTGAGTCGTCAGGGAGCAGTTCGACCGGAAAGTCCGCATCGACCGCCCAGAAAAAGCGGTCACACCATTCCAGATATCCCTGCCATTTCTTATCCGACTGATAGTCGGCGCGGCTGGATTTGCATTCGACGATCCAGATCTCGCCTTTTGGGCCGAGTGCCATCACATCTACCCGCAGACCACCCGTAGGCACCAGTTCTTCGACGGTGACAAAGTCATGGCTCAACAGAAATCGCGAAACCCCGCGGGCCAGCAATTGACCGGGCTTCATCAGGTCGGTGATGTCGGGTGTATCGAGTGCCACTTGATCGCTCATGGGTTAAAAATGAACATTTAGAGAACATTCGTCAAGTCGATTGGGACTTGAAAGCGAGAAGCTGCAGTACTACCTCAGTCCTCGGCGAGCTTCTGCTCTTCACGTACGAATGCGCTAACATTCCAGTGGCCTTAAGCAAATCCGAGGGAGCTGGCTCTGTCTGAGCTCTGGTTTAGTTATCTGGCGCCCACCTGTAATAACAGGTCCTCGGGAATTAAGCGTGTACGGTTGCTGTGGTTCTCGCCACCACTCACTCTGCCGGACGGCGCACAGCTCGCGCCATCGCAAGGACCGACAGTCCTGTCGTAACGGAGTTCAGCCCCAAAACAGCGCCCAGCGCCCAAGCGGCATCGGTCGGCAAAAGTGCAAGCAGCACACCGCCAAGCATGGCCGAAGACAGCCCGCTCAGCGCGATCCAGTTCCACCCTGCCCGCGGCTTGCGGCGCATGGCCAGTGCGTATTCAATCGCGCCGTCGATCAGGAAAGCGACCGCGACGATCGCGGTCAGCCCAACCAATCCGCCACTTGCGACGAAAGACAGATAGACGCCAACGGCGAGGTATAGCGCGGCGACCGCACCACTGAGCAGTCCATCCGCCAGCTTGCGCGCCCAGACGGCGTTATAAAGCGTGACTGCGCCGATCAGCAGGAAGAACCAGCCGACGACCACCTTGGCGAGCGCGGTAAAGTAGAACGGAAATACCAAAGCAAGCACCCCCAGAATCAACATCGCCACCCCAATCACATTGAGGCGGCGCTTGAGCTTCTGGAGAAACGCGCGCTTCGGATCGCGCCGTACGTTAGGGAAGCCCCCGACTGACATCTCAGCCTCGCGGGCGGGTGTAACGGGTGTTTTTGGTGGGACGGCTCGTCGCTTCGACGCGCACGGGAATCAGTTCGCGCTGAACAAAGCGCTCACGCAGACCACCACCGGGACCATCATCGTCGTCATCATCGTTCATCGTCATGATGTGGACGGCGAACTGAACGCCGGCCAGCACGATGC
Organism: Marivivens aquimaris; assembly: GCF_015220045.1. NCBI lineage: Bacteria > Pseudomonadati > Pseudomonadota > Alphaproteobacteria > Rhodobacterales > Paracoccaceae > Marivivens > Marivivens aquimaris. Next base: position 1,991,846 of record NZ_JADBGB010000001.1, read on the forward strand.
CGTTGAACAGCCACAGCAGGAAGACTGCCAAGGTGCCGACGTCGGTATGGGTAACAAGATGCCGGAGGTTCGCGACGTTTCCGTAGAGAAGCGATGCGACGAATACTGCCGAGAGACCGAAGCCAATCAGGACCTGCTTTATGTAGACCTTGATAAGTTCTGGCATGTCAGCAACCTCCGTTAACAACAATGTATGTCGTATAACGGCAGCTACAAGCAATTAATGTAGTTTATTTGTTACGATGCGACCTTTCGCCTACCGATGCCTGATCAGAAGGCGTCGGGGCGTGCCTCGCGTGCCATGTGGTCAAGAACGGCGTTCACGAACTTCGGCTCTTTACCCTCGGGGAAGAAGGCTTCGGCAACCTGTACGAACTCGACGATGACCACTTTCGGCGGCGTCTCGGCGGCTACGAACTCCGATCCGGCAGCGCGGAAAAGCGCACGCAGGGTCGGGTCGATGCGGCCCAGCGGCCATTTCGCGACGAGTGCGCGGTCGGTCATCTGGTCGATCTTCGCCTGATTTTCGACTGCACCGTCGATGAGGTTGCGGAACACATCCGGCTCCCCTTCCTGCATTTCCCAGTCTTCGAAGATCTCTCCGAAGCGGAACGTCTCGAACTCCTCGACCACGGATTCCACGGTCTGACCCGCCGCTTCCATCTGGAAGAGGGCCTGAACAGCGAAAAGGCGCGAAGCCGATTTCATCTTGCGAAGTTGGTTGTTCGAAACAGTCATGGGGGCGGGTCCTTCCTCAGCCCTCTCGGGCCATAAGGATGTCGTTGGTAAAGCCGATCGAGCCAGCGCGGCCCCACTTACGCCCCAAGTCGATCAGGTGCAAGGCCGCAGCGGCCGCGCCGCCACCTTTGTTCTGGCCTTCGGGATCGGAACGCACGGCTGCCTGCTCGTAGTTTTCGACCGTGAGGATACCGTTGCCGATGCAATGCCCCTGAAGGCCGAGCAGCGTGAGCGCGCGGGACGAATCGTTACACACCGTGTCGTAGTGGGTGGTTTCACCGCGAATGACGCAGCCCAGCGCAACGTAGCCGTCGAAGTCCTTCATGCGGGCGGCGATGCCGACGGCGGTCGGAACTTCCAGCGCGCCAGGCACTTCGACCAGCTCCCAAGTGCCGCCTGCGGCCTCGATCTCGGCCTTCGCACCTGCGACCATGCCATCGGTGATGTCCTTGTAGTAAGGCGCGACGACGATCAGGATTTTGACTGGCTTATCGAAAGTCGGACGTTCGAGCGTGTAGTGGGATGCACCAGCCATAATTTACTCCGTAATGGGTCGGGTGCCGACGATCTCGAGCCCGTAGGCGTCCAGTCCGATCACTTTCGGCGCGGGCGAGTTGGTCAGCAGGGTGATTTCGGACAGTCCAAAAGAGGACAGGATTTGTGCGCCAACGCCGTATTGGCGGAGCGTCTTGGGCGACACGCTGTCTCCGGTCGCGATCTGCATGTCGGTGTCACGCAGTAGGACGACCACACCGCTGCCCTCTTGCGCGATCAGCTTCATCGAACGCGAGAATTCGAACGCACGCCCCGTTTCACCCGTCCCGACCATGTCGAGCAACGGATCGAACGAGTGCATCCGCACCAGCGCGGGTTTGTCGGAGGTCACGTCGCCCTTAATCAACGCGATGTGCTCTGCGCCGTGGGTTTCGTCAGAATAGATCCGCATCTGCCATTCACCGCCATATTCGGAAGTGATGGTCGTCTGTTCCTTGATCCGCACGAGGTTATCGTGACGTCGGCGATAGGCGATCAGGTCACTGATGGTGCCGATCTTGAGGTTATGCTGCTTGGCGATGGCAACGAGGTCCGGCAGGCGGGCCATGTCGCCGTCTTCCTTCATGATCTCGCAGATGACACCAGCGGGGATCAGACCGGCCAGACGGGCGATGTCGGTCGCGGCTTCGGTGTGACCGGCGCGAACCAGAACGCCGCCGTCGCGAGCGCGCAGCGGGAAAATGTGGCCCGGCGTCGCGATGTCCTGCGCACCTTTGTTGCCGTCGATAGCCACAGCAACGGTGTGAGCACGGTCGGCTGCGGAGATACCGGTCGAGACGCCTTCGCGAGCCTCAATGGACACGGTGAACGCGGTCTCGTGGCGGGACGAGTTGGTCGAGGCCATCAGCGGCAAGCCAAGCTGGTCAATGCGCTGGCCGCTCATGGTCAGGCAGATCAGGCCGCGCCCGTGGGTGGCCATGAAGTTGATCGCATCGGGCGTACACATCTGCGCCGGAATGACGAAATCGCCTTCGTTCTCGCGGTCCTCGTGGTCGACGAGGATGAACATGCGGCCGTTGCGGGCCTCGGAGATGATCTCCTCGATCGGGCTGATCGCGTCACGTAGTTCGCGTTCGACAGGTCCGGCGTTTTCGAAATCGGCAGTCATTGTATTCCCCGCAGTCAGATGCCTTGCAGATAAGGCACGCGGCTTCGCAATAAAAGTACGGACGCGACGTTCGGGCTATGTGTCGCGCCGAAGTTTCAACCCTGAGCCTGCGCGAAATACGCCTCGCCGCTCATGAAACCGGCCAGTTGTCCGGCGGCAACCCACTCGCGCTCGAATGCGCCCTCCCCGATCAGCATGAAGCGATCAGCGGAGCCTTTGCGCGATTGCACCATAGCACGCAGATCGTCGCGCATGTCGGTCCACTTCGCGGTAAAGAGTGGCGCTGCGTGGGCCGTGTCGATCCCGTCCAGTTGCGCTACAGCTTCAGGCGAGAGCGGGCGATGGACGACAGCATTGCGGTCGGCCTTGATCGCTGCAAGTTTCTGCGCCTGCTCCTCGGCCAGCTTGGCTTCTTTGAACATTCGCAGTGCGTTGCTGGAAAAAAGGAACCCGATCAGGTCATGTCCCGTCGCCGCGCGCACGCTGGCGTAGGTCTTGTACGGCAGGCCTAATTCCTTCGCGCGGTTTACGCGCAGGCGGACCACTTCGATGGGCAGGGTCGGCAGCAAATCGGTGCGGGCTTTCTTCCATGCGAACTTCTGCCATCCGGTCGAGCCGATGGCAGGTCCACCGTTGTGCCCGATGCCGGCCATTAGCCCCAGTCCCGCAGGCGGGCCACGTAGCGGGCCATCGTGTCAATCTCGAGGTTGATCGGATCGCCGACCTTCACGTCTCCCCAAGTCGTCACCGTCTTGGTGTGCGGGATGACGTTGATGCCGAAGGTCGCGCCGTCGACTTCGTTCACGGTCAGCGAGGTGCCGTTCAATGCGACTGAACCCTTCGGCGCGATGAACTTGGCCAGATCGTCCGGTGCGCGGAACGTCATGCGAGTGCTATCGCCCTCGTCCTTCAGCTCGATCAATTCTGCCACGCCATCGACGTGACCCGAAACGATATGACCACCAAGCTCGTCGCCGACCTTCAGCGCACGTTCGAGGTTCAGGCGCTTGCCAACGTGCCACATGTTCTGGCCGATGTTGGTCTTCGAAACGCTCTCGGCACTGATTTCGACGTCGAACCAGTTCTGCGGCTCGGTGCCTAGCGCAATCACGGTCAGGCAGCAGCCGTCGCACGCTATCGAGGCACCGATATCGATGCCGTCCACATCGTATTCCGTGCCGATACGGGCGCGCAGATCGCCGCGCTGCTCGACTTCGAGAATTTTGCCTACGTCAGTGATGATGCCGGTGAACATCGCGAAACTCCTGCTGATTTGTCCAAACAGGTAGCCACCTTACGCAACATGGGCAAGGCAAAGCCCAATTTTGATCTTATTTCTGCGCGTTTCGCAGGTTAATGTTTTGGTTATTGCAACGAGTTTATACGAAAACGTGCCGAGTAAATCCGAACGCCACTTCCTCTTCCTGCAAGGTCCGCACGGGCCTTTCTTCCACCGCTTGGGGCTGATGCTCCGCAATGCGGGGGCGAAGGTGTCGCGTGTCGGCTTTAACGCTGGTGACCGCGCGTTTTCGTTCCGTGACACCGGCTTCATTCCCTTCACCCGCACGCCTGAAGAATGGCCCGAGACCTTCGAAAATCTGGTCGCGAAAAAGGGCATCACGGACATCGTCCTCTACGGCGACACCCGCCCGATCCACGCGAGCGCGGTCGAGATCGCGCGCGCCAAGGGGCTGACCGTGCACGTCTTCGAAGAAGGCTACATGCGGCCCTATTGGGTCACCTACGAGCGCGGCGGCACGAACGGGCACTCGCGCCTCATGGACATGAGCATTGACGATATGCGTGCAGCGCTGGCTCTGTCCGACCTCGACGTGCCCGAACCGCCCGCCCGCTGGGGCGACATGCGCCAGCACGTGTTCTACGGCGCGGTTTACCACTGGTTCGTGATGTTTCGAAATCGGCAGTTCCGCAACTTCCAACCGCACCGCGAACTTCCTGTGGCGAAAGAGGCCGCGCTTTATACCAAGCGTCTGCTGCTGATGCCTTACATCGCGCTCGACCGTATGCTGGCAACGATGCGCGTGCGGATGGGCGGTTTCCCGTATCACCTCGTGCTGCTCCAGCTCGAACACGATTCCAGCTTCCTCAAACATTCGCCTTTCGAGCGGATGGAGGAGTTTCTGGAGCTTGTCATTTCCGGCTTCGCCAAAGGTGCCGCATCGCATCATCACCTTGTTTTCAAGGCCCACCCGCTGGAAAACGACCGTTCGCCGACCCGCGCGAACATTGCCCGCATCGCCAAAGAGCATGGCGTATTTGATCGCGTCCACTACATCCGCGGCGGCAAGCTCGCGCGCCTCTTGGATCACGCTCGGACGGCTGTCACCGTGAACTCCACCGCCGCGCAGCAGGTCCTGTGGCGCTCAATCCCGCTGAAGGTTTTCGGCAGCGCGGTTTACGACAAGCCGGAGTTCGTTTCGACTTTGCCCCTGCCGAAGTTCTTCGAACAGCCAGGTCGCCCCGACAACCGCGCCTACCGCGATTACCGCCGCTTCCTGCTTGAAACCAGCCAAATCCCCGGCGGTTTCTATTCGTCACGCGGTCGACGCCAACTGCTGCGCCAAGTGGTCGACATGATGCTTGATGACGAAGATCCCTACGACGCGCTGAAATCGGGCAAGATCGCACCGCGTCAGGCGCTGCGCATTGTGAGCTGACACCGGAGAACGATCAGGTTTTAGACGCAATCGCACACTCATGCCGCGACCGAATGGTAGTCCTTTATTTTTTAGGTGAATTTCGTTACCGTCACACTAAAATGTGAGGCAAATAATAACAGGTCGAGGAGACCGAGCAGTGACCACTCTAAGTTTGCGCCTAGCCAGAGGCGCGGCAATGCTGGCCGCAGTTGCATTGTTGGCATCCTGTGGTCTGCCCCGTTCGGGTCCGAACAAGAACGAGATTTTCGCAGGCTCCGTTCTGCGCGAAGGCGATGCTTTCGTGCTGATCGTTGATGACCGCGTCAACCGCATCGCCAGCGTTTCGCCTGCTCTGGGCTTCTCGGCAACCTTCAACAACGCTGGCGTTCTTGGCTCCGACACGATCCAGCCAGGCGACATCCTTGGCCTCACGGTTTGGGAAAACGTCGACGACGGTCTGCTGGTCCCGACCGGCCAGCCCGCAACTGTCCTTAACGAAGTGCAGGTCGACGGCTCCGGCTTTATCTTTGTGCCCTACGCGGGCCGCATCCGCGCATCGGGCAACACGCCCGAAGGTCTGCGCCAGATCATCACAAGCAAGCTCGAAGACCAGACCCCTGCCCCGCAGGTTCAGGTCCGCCGCCTCGCTGGTGACGGCTCGACCGTCAGCGTTTCTGGCGGCGTCGGCGCGCAAGGCGTTTACCCGATCGAGCGCCCGACGCGCACTCTGTCCTCCATGCTCGCGCAGGCTGGTGGCGTCGTGATCCCGCCTGAAATCGCGCAGGTCACCGTCGTTCGCGGCAACACCACCGGCACGATCTGGTACGAGGACCTTTACGACAACCCGCAAGGTGACATTGCCCTCCGCGCAGGCGACCGCATCATGGTCAAAGAGGACAGCCGCACGTTCACTGCGCTCGGCGCCACAGGTGCCCAAAACCGCATTCCGTTTGAAACCAAGTCGATCTCGGCTATTGAAGCACTCGCGACCGTTGGTGGCCTGCTGTCTGCCGTCGCCGACCCGACCGGCGTCTTCGTCTTCCGCAACGAGCCCGCCGAGATCGCGAACCAGCTTCTCGACCGCACCGACCTCATTGGAACGCAGCGTGTCGTTTATATCCTCGACCTCACCCGCCCGAACGGCATGTTCATGGCGCGCGATTTCGCGGTGCGTGACGGCGACACGATCTACGTGACCGAAGCGCCGTTCGTACAGTTCAACAAGGTCGTAGCAGCCGCGACCGGTTCGCTCAACGCGGCCACCGCAGCGACCGATATCGCTGGCAACTAATGGATCTACCAGAGTGGATTCCGGCCGCCGCAGGGACAGCCCCGCGGCGGCTTTACGTTTACAACGGCGGTTTCCTGACCCAGCGCCGCATCCGACGCATTTTGGAGCTGTCCGGCTATGACATCAGCCTCGGCAAACCATCCGAAGGCGATCTGGTCGGCGTTTGGGGACAGTCACCCACCTCGCCTCGTGGCGAAGCCGTTGCGAACTACACCAACAGTGAAGTGATCCGCGTCGAAGATGCATTCCTGCGTTCGGTAAAGCCCGGCCGCGATGGCGAACCGCCGTTGGGGCTGCTGATCGATGATCGAGGTGTCCATTTCGATGCGTCGAAGAAATCGCGGCTCGAAGAACTGCTGATCGAGCATCCGCTCGACGACACCGCACTGCTGACCCGCGCGAAGGACGGCATCAAGCGTCTGAGGGCCGCGCACCTGTCGAAATACAATGCCTTTGACCCAGACACCGCAGTGCCTGAACCCGGCTATGTGCTGGTGATCGATCAGACGGCCGGCGACGCTTCGGTCAAAGCCAGCCGCGCCGACCGCAACCGTTTCCTCGAAATGCTGTTTGTCGCGCGCGAGGAAAACCCGCACGCCCGCATCATAGTCAAAACGCATCCCGAAACCGCCGCTGGCCACCGCGCGGGTCACTACCAAGATGGTGATGGCCAGTTTGAATTTCTGAGCGACCCAGTATCGCCATGGCACCTGCTCGAAGGCGCGACGACGGTTTATACCGTTTCATCCCAGATGGGCTTCGACGCGATCCTCGCCGGTCACCGTCCTGTCGTTTTCGGACAGCCGTTTTACGCGGGCTGGGGCCTGACCGACGACCGGATGCCGGTTGATCGCAGGCAGCGCAAACTGACCCGCGCCCAGCTCTTCGCTGCGGCCATGATCCTAACGCCGGTCTGGTACGATCCGTTTCAGGATAAACTCTGTAGCTTCGAGCGTGCCGTATCGATCCTAGAAGCCGAAGTCCGTGCCTGGCGCGAAGATCATCGCGGGTGGAGTGCCCATGGCATGCGCCTGTGGAAGCGCGGGTCGATGCAGAAAGCGTTTGGCCGCTACAAACCGCTGGTGTTCGGCAAAGCCGTGCTTGATCGCCGCCATATGGTGTGGGGCCTGAAGGACGGGCCCGAGGGCGCCGTACGGGTCGAGGACGGGTTCCTGCGATCTCGCGGGCTTGGCGCTGAATTGGTGCCGCCGATGAGCCTCGCGCTGGATACGCGCGGGATCTATTACGATCCGTCTCAGACTTCTGTCCTTGAACACCTCATCAACACCGCAAGCCTCACGCAGACCGAGCATCGCCGCGCTGAGGACCTGATCCGCAACCTGACGTCTAGCGGCCTAAGCAAATATAACCTCGATGGCGCGGCACTGCCGGACCTTCCCGAAGGACGGCGCATTCTCGTGCCCGGACAGGTCGAGGACGATGCCTCGATCCAGCTTGGTGCGGGTGACATTCGCACGAATGCCGATCTGCTGGCGGTGACGCGGGCGGCCAATCCGGATGCAGTGATCCTCTACAAAACCCACCCCGATGTCGAAGCGGGCCTGCGCATCGGCGCGGTTGATGACCCTATGAAATGGGCCGACGCGGTGCTTTCGGGCGTCAATGCCAACGCCGCGCTCGAAGCGGCGGACGAGGTCTGGACCATGACCTCCACCATCGGGTTCGAGGCTCTGCTGCGTGGCAAACAGGTCACCTGCCTCGGGCAGCCTTTCTACGCGGGCTGGGGGCTGACAAACGATGCCACTCCCAATCCTCGCCGCACCGCAAAGCCTGATATCGAGACGCTCGCGCATTGCTGCCTGATCGCCTATCCACGCTACTTCGATCCAGTCACCGGCCAACCCTGCCCTGTCGAAGTGATCGTCGAGCGACTGACCAGCGGCGACATTGGCCCGCAGAAAAACGGCCTTAGAGCGCTCGCAAAATTGCAGGGTCTATTTGCCAGCTTTGCCCATCTCTGGCGTTAAGAGCGGGTCCAGCGGCTGCAGATATCGCGGCCGACTTGCGTGACTTCGGCAAGGTTGAAACGCGGTGCTTCGCTTAGCGCGTCGATGCCCATTGCGGCAAGCGCGGGCATCCCCTCAGCGCCGATGCCCATGCCCGCCGAGAAGACGATCAACTCGTCCACGACGTTGTTCAGCAATAGGGACGCCGCCAGCGTGCCGCCGCCTTCGCAGAACACGCGGGTCAGGCCCTTTTCGGCCAGACCTTCAAGCGCAGACATCACCGAAATCTGTCCCTGCTCGACCTTGCACGGAATGCCGACGACACCTGCCTCCGCCCATGGGTTCAGTCGGTTACCCGCGTCCTCGCCGTGACATAACCAAACTGGAACTTCGTTTGCAGTGCGGGTCAGAGTGCAATCCGCAGGCATATCCAAACGGCGGGACACGACCACGCGGACGGGCTGGCGGGTCACGCCCAAATCGCGGACGGTCAACGACGGATCATCGGCACGTACAGTTCCGGCACCGACCATCACGGCGTCATGCTTGGCACGCTGCGCGTGAACGAGACGGCGCGCTTCGGGTCCGGTGATCCATTTACTCTCGCCCGTTGCCGTCGCGATGCGGCCATCGAGCGTGCAGGCAAGCTTCAGCGTAACCCATGGACGCTTGGCACCGATCCGCGAGAAAAACCCAGCATGGTCACGCTGGGCCTCGGCTTCGCGGACACCGACGAGAACCTCGATACCGGCGTCTTGCAGGATTTTTATCCCCTGCCCTGCGACACGCGGATCGGGGTCGGTGCAGGCAATGACGACACGCGCGACACCTGCCTCGACCAGCGTATTCGCACAGGGCGGCGTTTGTCCGTAATGCGCGCATGGCTCAAGGCTGACATAAGCCGTCGCGCCCTGCGCACGCTCGCCCGCTTGGCCCAGCGCTTGCGGTTCCGCATGGGGACGCCCGCCATCCGCCGTGCGGGCACGGCCAACGATGATGCCATCCTTGACGATCACGCAGCCAACCGCCGGATTGGGCCAGACACGGCCCATCCCGCGCCGTCCCAACGACAGCGCGAGCGCCATGAAGCGGTCGTCGGAGGTCAGGCTCACTGGTCGGTCTTGCTCGAAGGTCGCAGCTCGTCGATGAACTTGTCGAAGTCGTCGGCAGCTTGGAAGTTCTTGTAAACGCTGGCGAAACGGACATAAGCGACCGTATCGATCCGCGCGAGGCTCTCCATCACGATCTCACCGATGCTGCGCGACGGAATGTCGGTGTCGCCCGTGCTTTCCAGACGGCGCACGATGCCGGAGATCATCTGATCCAGACGTTCGGGCTCGATCGGACGCTTCTGGACGGCGATACGGATGGAACGCTCAAGCTTGTCGCGGTCGAAATCCTCGCGGCGCCCGTTGTTCTTGATCACCACGAGATCGCGGAGCTGCACACGCTCGTAGGTCGTGAAACGTCCACCGCACGCAGGACAGAAACGACGGCGACGGATCGCGACGTGGTCCTCGGCTGGTCTGGAGTCTTTGACTTGCGTATCGACATTTCCGCAGAACGGGCAACGCATCGGCTAGGTCCCTCTCACCGTACGGTCCGGAGTTATGCACCGGATATCCACAGGCACCATATGGCGTCTCGCTAGATTTGGATAGGCCATTCTGAAAGTCACATGATGTTGTGACTCTACGGACTCACCATCAGCTGTGCGACGACGTTGCGATTGTGCGGACGCGACCGATGTTCAAAAAGGTAGACGCCCTGCCAAGTGCCCAGCGCAAGTTGCCCATCAATGAGCGGAATGCTCAGCGAAATGGGAAGCATCGCAGCTTTGATGTGCGCAGGCATGTCGTCCGGCCCCTCGTAGGTGTGGGTCAGATAGGACATCGACGGATCGGTCGTCGGCGGCACGAGGCGGTGAAAATATTCGCGCATATCCACGCGCACTTCGGGGTCGGCATTTTCCTGAATGAGTAGCGAGCAGGAGGTGTGCTGCACGAATAGCGTCAGCAGACCCTCATCCGCACCCGTGCCACTGGCCCAGCGCATCACATCACGCGTGAATTCGTAGAGCCCGGAGCCCCGCGTCGAAATCTGGAAAGTTGTGTGCATCAGCCCTTGCAGTTCGCTGCCCAAGTTTGGCTCGTTATACACCAGCGGAGCCCGAGGTCTTCGCGCAAATCGTGCAGAGCATAGAATGTGTTCGTCTCGACCGAGCCCGCATCGCAAGTCAGTTCCGCCAGCACATTGTCACCCTGCGCCACGGTGATACCGCCCTCCGCCACGCCGGACATGTCCATTTTATCGACCGACCACCAGACGGTGTAGGTGGTATCCACGTTCAGGAAGGTGACGCTCTCGCTTTCGTAGCGACCAATGCCGCTCCACGGCTGCAGGTCGACGTCGAGCGCATGTTGGACAAGCGACATCTCGGGATTGCCATGCTGCGGCCCGTAGGCATAACCCGCGAGTTCGCCGACGGTATATACCTGCACGACCTTGTCACCGCCCCTGAAGGTACAGGTAAACATGCTTTCGGCCGTGTCCGCTTTTGCGGCAATCGGGAAAAGCAGAGCGGCGGATAACAGAATGCGCATGGGTCACCTACGGGGTTGCGTCATAAACGTCGCGGGCCGTTTTGACCTTGTCGAAGTTGGTCCACGCCCAGTCCAACAGTCCACCCATTGCCTTCATCAAATCAACCCCCAATGGGGTCAGCGCATACTGTACGGATGGGGGCTTGGTCGGAAACACCTCGCGAGAGACCAGCCCGTCCCGCTCAAGATCGCGCAGAGTCTGCGTCAGCATCCGTTTGGAAATGTCGGGGATTGCGCGGCCGAGCGCGTTGAACCGGCGCGGGCCGTGCTGAAGCAGTTCAAGGATCAGGACCGTCCACTTGCCCCCAACCTGAGCGAGCACCTGACGCACCGGACATTTCTCAGGATCAAGCTCATCGGACGTGAAGCCGAAGTCGGGATTAATCGCGGTATCGGGCATGGCAGGGAACCTCTGTGTAACCTTGTGCGAAAATACTGCCTCCTTACGGAAGTCAGTAATGGTCTCTAAATGAGACCTATACACGATTCTATACTGGAGATTAAGATGACCAAGTATCTTGTTACCGGCGCATCGGGCCAACTCGGCCGTAAAGTTGTTGCCGAGCTCGCCAAATCCGTACCCGCTGCCGACATCGCCGTTATGGCCCGTTCCGAGGCCGCGCTGAACGAGTTCAAAGAGCAAGGCTTCGACGCCCGCTATGGCGACTACGACAAGCCGGAAACCATGTTCGAGGCGTTCGAGGGCGTAGACCGCCTGCTTCTGATCTCGGGCTCCGAAGTCGGCAAGCGGTCCGAACAGCACCTCCACGCGATCAACGCTGCCAAGCAGGCAGGTGTGAAGTTCATTGCCTACACCTCCATCCTACAGGCGAACAAATCGCCGATGGGGCTGGCGGTCGAGCACCTCGCGACCGAGAAGAACCTCGAAGAAAGCGGCATTCCCTACGCCCTGCTCCGCAATGGCTGGTACCTTGAAAACATCACGGCGACGCTCGATCAGGACCTTTCGATGGGCAAGCACTTCGGCGCTGCAGGTGAGGGCAAGTTTGCCGCTGCCAGCCGTCAGGACTTTGCCGAAGCTGCGGTCGCCGTACTGACCGGCGCTGGTCATGAGGGTCACATCTATGAATTGGCCGGTGACGAAGGTTTCACCCTCGCAGACTACGCGGCCGCCGTGACCGAGGCGAAAGGCACTGAGGTCACCTACATCGACATGCCGGAAGAGGACTTCAAAGCCGCTCTGCTCGGCGCTGGCCTGCCCGAGGGCCTTGCTGCCATGCTCGCAGATAGTGACGCGAAAGCCGCCGACGGTTGGCTGTTTGACGACAGCAAGACACTCTCGTCGCTGATTGGTCGCCCGACCACGAAGCTGGCAGAGATGCTGTAAGCCCAAAAAGAAACGCCCCCGAATTCGGGGGCGTTTTCGTTATTGGTCGAGGAAGCTGCGCAGTTTGCGCGAGCGGCTCGGATGCTTGAGCTTCCGGAGCGCCTTGGCTTCGATCTGACGAATACGTTCGCGCGTCACCGAGAACTGCTGACCGACCTCTTCGAGGGTGTGGTCGGTGTTCATGCCGATACCGAAACGCATACGCAGAACGCGCTCTTCACGCGGGGTGAGCGATGCGAGAACGCGGGTCGTGGTCTCTTTCAGGTTTTCCTGAATAGCCGAGTCCAGCGGCAGAATCGCGTTCTTGTCCTCGATGAAATCGCCGAGCTGCGAGTCTTCCTCGTCCCCGATCGGGGTTTCCAGCGAGATCGGCTCTTTCGCGATCTTCATGACCTTACGAACCTTGTCGAGCGGCATTTGCAGCTTCTCGGCCAGTTCTTCCGGAGTCGGTTCGCGGCCGATTTCGTGCAGCATCTGACGACCGGTACGGACCAGCTTGTTGATCGTTTCGATCATGTGGACCGGAATACGGATCGTACGGGCCTGGTCGGCAATCGAACGGGTGATCGCCTGACGGATCCACCACGTCGCGTAGGTCGAGAACTTGTAACCACGGCGATATTCGAACTTATCGACCGCCTTCATCAGGCCGATGTTACCTTCCTGAATAAGGTCGAGGAACTGGAGGCCACGGTTGGTGTATTTCTTCGCGATCGAGATAACGAGGCGAAGGTTCGCTTCCACCATCTCTTTCTTGGCCTGACGGGCTTCTTTTTCGCCCTTCTGGACCTGCTGAACGATGCGGCGGAATTCGCTGATGTCCACACCGACATACTGACCGACCTGCGCCATTTCGGCACGCAATTCGCTGACCTTGTCCTCGAATTTCTCCGAGAACATCTGCCAACCGCGACCGGGCTTTTCGGCCATGCGGTCCATCCAGGTCGGATCAAGCTCGGCACCGCGATACGCTTCGATGAACTCGCGGCGGTTGATGCGGGCTTGGTCGGCCAGCTTCACCATGCTCGAGTCGATCGACATGATGCGGCGGTTGATGCCGTAGAGCTGGTCGATCAGCGCTTCGATACGGTTGTTATGCAGGTGAAGCGAGTTCACCATTTCAACGATTTCCGAACGCAGCTTCTGGTAGGTCGCTTCGTCATCGGACGAGAACGTGTTGTCTTCGTTCAGGGTCGCCGACATACGGGCGTCCTGCATTTCGGACAGGGTATAGAAGTCGCGGGCGATGAGTTCGAGCGTTTCGAGTACGCGCGGCTTCAGCGCGGCTTCCATCGCAGCGAGGGACATGTTGCCCTGCTCGTCATCGTCGTCGTCATCATCGCTCTGGATGGGGTTACCATCGGCGTCGAGTTCGGGCTCGTTTTCTTTCTTCTGTGCGGACGGAGCCGAAGCGGCCGACGGATCGACAACCGGTTCGGCATCATCGTCTTCACCGTCCAGACTGTTGCCGAACGTCGCTTCAAGGTCGATCACATCGCGTAGCAGAATGTCTTCGGACAGAAGTTCGTCGCGCCAGATGGTGATCGCCTGGAAAGTCAGGGGGCTTTCGCAAAGCCCGAGGATCATCGTGTTGCGGCCAGCTTCGATACGCTTCGCAATCGCGATTTCGCCTTCACGCGACAGCAGCTCGACGCTGCCCATCTCGCGCAGATACATGCGGACCGGATCGTCGGTACGGTCGAGCTTTTCGGTATCGCCGCTCGACAGCGCAACATCGCGGCCACCGCTGTTGGTGGTCACAAGCTGGGTCGAACCCTGGTTCTCTTCGACTTCTTCGGACTCTTCCTCTTCGGTCACCTGGATGCCCATCTCAGAGAGCATCGACATGACGTCCTCGATCTGGTCCGAAGACACCTGATCCGGCGGGAGGACTGCGTTCAGCTGGTCATAAGTGATATAGCCACGCTCGCGCGCTTCCGAGATCATCTTTTTGACGGCAGCTTGACTGACATCCATGGTGATATCGGCGTCCTGATCGGTATCCTTGGTGTCGTCGTTATCTTTGGCGGCCATTCAAAGCTCCTTGGAACGGGTCCATGTGATTCGATGATTCGATCTGGTCGAATCAACTTTGGGAACGAGCGATTCGCAACCTCTTGAGGCGAGAATCACTGTGAATAAGTGTCAGTTAGAGGATTTTTTGCCCTCAGAACCGGTGCCGAGTGTCTCGATCAGCTTCCGGAACATGTCTCTTTCGTCCTTGCTCAATGCCAATCCGTTGTCCGCGATCACCACTTCGGTCGTGTCTTCGACTTCGCGGCGGGTCGTAGGATCTACAGCTAGTGCGGCTTTGCCGATGCGCCACGTCACTCCTTCATCACCCTCTTCGATGGCCGCGAACTCTTCTACAGCCTCAGCCATTTCTATTTCGTGACCGCGGCGTGCGAACAGTTTGTCCATTTCCTCGATCAAGGAATTGCGGACCAGATCCCGGTCGCCGTTACGTCTTATGGCAGGAGTGATGGCGATGTGGCGTTGGCCCATAAGGTTTTCAAGGGCATGGATACCAATTTGTTCTTCAAGCACCGATTTCGGCTCGTGTTCTCCGATGGTTCTGAGCAGTGCATCGCGAAGCCGTCCGTTTTCCGGATTGTAGCATTCCATCCGCTCCAAGCGCTCTTCGAACGCCTCTACCTGATCGAGGTTCGCTACAAAAATCGCGAGGATCACAGTTTCGCGCATGAGGTTTTCGTCGGCCGTGCCGGTAGCAAGTTCGGAGGCTTTGGTGCCAGCCGTCGCCATGCTGGGCGCGAACTTACCGCGCGGCTGCCACTGACGGCGCTGACCGCCGCCGCCGGCGTCGAAACGGGGCGTGTCGTTGCGGCGGGTCTGGAACAGATCGGCGCGAAGTTCGGCAATCGCATCGCCATAGTGACGGCGCAAGGACGGATCGCGGATCAGTTTGATCTTCTCGCGTAGCACCTTGTCCAGCGCAGCACGGCGTTCGGGACTGTCGAACACTTTGCCTTCGGTTTCGCGCTGCCACATCAACCGCACGGTCGGCATGGCGGCGTCGAGTACCTCTTGCACGGCGCTCGCCCCTTTGGCGCGGATCAGGTCGTCGGGGTCCATACCGTCGGGGAACAACGCGAAACGCAGCGACTTGCCCGCTTCGAGCATCGGCAGCACAAGGTCGATGACCCGCATCGCAGCCCGCAGACCGGCCTTATCGCCGTCGAGGGCGATCACTGGCTCGGGCGAGATGCGCCACATCATCTGAAGCTGGCTGTCGGTCACCGCCGTACCAAGCGGCGCAACGGCGGCGCCAAAGCCAGCCTCGGACAGCGCAATGACGTCCATGTAGCCCTCGGCTACGATCAGGGGCTGGCCCTTACCTGCCGCCTCGCGCGCGTTGCGCACGTTGAACAGGTTGCGGCCCTTATCGAAGAGGTCTGTTTCAGGGCTGTTGAGGTATTTGGCGTTGTCGTTCGGGTCCATCGCCCGTCCGCCAAACGCAATCGCCCTGCCCCGCCCATCGCGGATCGGGAACATGATGCGATCGCGGAAGATGTCGTAGCGACGGTCGTTCTTGTCCGACTTCTTGCACAGGCCCGCGGCTAGCAGCAGGTCGTCGGGAATACCTTTGGCCGTCATCGCCTCATAGAGGTTCTGCCATCCCTGCGGCGCAAAACCAATTTCCCAGCGGTCAATAGCTTGAGGCTGGAGGCCACGACGCGCGAGGTACGCGCGCGCTTCACCCGCGGCTTGGGTCTTCAGTTGGAGACGGAAGAACTTGACTGCTTCCTCCATGACCTCGGCCAGTTTGGTGCGGTGGTCGGTCTTGGCCTGCGCCTGCGGATCACGCTCGGGCATCGGCATTCCGGCCTCGGCAGCGAGGATCTTGATCGCCTCCATAAAGCCGACATTTTCGCTTTCCTGCACGAAAGAGATAGCGTCGCCTTTGGCCTGACAGCCGAAGCAGTAGTAATAGCCCTTACGGTCATCCACATGGAAAGACGCGCTTTTTTCCTGATGGAAGGGGCACGGGGCCCACCAGTCGCCCTTGCCCTGATTGGACTTGCGCTGATCCCACATGACTTTGCGCCCGACCACTTGGGCGAGCGACAAACGGGTGCGCAATTCGTCGAGAAATCCGGGGGGCAGACTCATGGGGGACAATATCGGCCCTGCGGGTGGCGGTGTCCAGAACCCGCCATATCAACTTTTCAGTTTTCGTCGGATCGGGGCCGCGCTTGGCGGCCCCATCCAGATCAGAGGCCCTTGGCGCGATAGCTGTCCACGACCTTGGCAATCGACACAAGATAAGCGGCGGTACGCAGATCGGGCACGTCATCGCGTGAATGCCAGACCTCGCGCATAGCACCGTAGGCAGCGCGCATCGTGTCATCGAGGCCAGAGCGGACCAATTCGAGCTCCCCTGCCCCGCGCAGGTAGGACTCCTTGAAGTTCGGTGTCATCGACCACTTGTCACCAAGGAAACGGTCGAGCCGGTCAAGTTCGTCGATCAGCAACTGGTGACGTGCCTCTTCCTGACGGCGACCGAGGCGACCAAAGCGGATGTGGGAGAGGTTCTTTACCCACTCGAAATAGGACACCGTCACACCTCCCGCGTTGGCATACATGTCGGGAATGATGACCACGCCCTTGTCGCGCAGGATCTCGTCAGCGCCCGCAGTCACGGGGCCGTTGGCCGCCTCGATGATGAGGTTAGTTTTGATATTATGCGCGTTGGACAGGTTGATAACCCCCTCCATCGCTGCCGGAATAAGGATGTCGCATTCCTCTTCGAGTACCGATGCGCCGTCCGCATGATGGAGGCCGTCGGGGTAACCTTTGATCCCGCCGTGCTTGCCCAGCCAATCGCGGACTTTCTCGACGTCGAGGCCGGCTTCGGAAAAGAGCGCACCGTCGCGTTCGATGATGCCGGTGATGTTGCAGCCGTCCTCTTCACTCAGGAACTTGGCGGCGTGATAGCCCACGTTGCCGAGACCTTGCACAATGACCCTTTTGCCTTCGAGCGTGCCTGACAGCTTGGCGATCTTCATGTCTTCGGGGTGACGGAAGAACTCGCGAAGGGCGTATTGGACCCCGCGGCCCGTTGCTTCGACACGGCCAGCGATACCGCCCGCATTGCGCGGCTTACCTGTGACACAGGCTGCGCTGTTGATGTCAGTGGTGTTCATCCGCTTGTACTGGTCGGCGATCCACGCCATCTCGCGCTCGCCTGTGCCCATGTCAGGAGCGGGCACGTTCTGCGACGGGTTGATGAGGTCGCGCTTGATCAGCTCGTAGGCAAAGCGGCGGGTGATCTGTTCAAGCTCGTGTTCGTCCCACTCTCGCGGGTCAATGCAGAGGCCGCCTTTGGAGCCGCCAAAGGGCGCTTCGACCAGCGAACACTTGTAGGTCATCAGGGCGGCGAGCGCCTCGACTTCGTCTTGATTAACCGAGGTGGCATAGCGAATACCGCCCTTCACAGGTTCCATGTGTTCGGAGTGCACCGAGCGATAGCCAACGAATGTGTGCATCGCGCCGCGCAGGCGGACGCCAAAGCGGACGGTGTAGGTCGAGTTACAAACCCTGATCTTTTCTTCAAGGCCCGCAGGCAGGTCCATCAGCGCCACAGCGCGGTTGAACATGATGTCGACTGACTCGCGAAATGACGGTTCTTCAGGTGAATTCGTAGTCCCCATGGCAGTTCCTCCCCTTGCCTCATGAGGTGCCAAAACCGCAAATTTCCATCGGGGCGGGATTCAGCACTTGAATCCTTCTCGGCCAAATGCTGCTCTATCTTAGCGATCTGACCTTTCGGACACGATTTCTCCCAATTCGGATACAATTTTCGCGAGAGATTGAGACCGTCACAGTTGCCGCAACATTGCCTCATTTTGGGCCTAGTTCGCGCCGCAAAACCGCCGTTCTCCAAAGTATAAATCACCTAGTCTTTTTAGGTATTTATCCGTTTGGATTCGGAGTCGTCTAATGCGCCTGACCACAACAAAGCAGTTCTTTAACCGTTTCAGACGGGACGAGGACGGCTCATTACTGCTTTTCGGCCTCGTCGCTCTGGCGGCGATGTTGCTGTTGTCCGGTCTGGCTATCGACTTCATCCGGATCGAAGGACGCCGCGCTGAAGCGCAAGGCGTGCTCGACACCGCCGTGCTGGCAGCCGCTGACCTTGACCAGACGCAGCCTGCCGCAACCGTGGTGCGCGATTACCTCTCGAAAAAGGGTATGCTCGATGAACTGGATGGTGATCCCATCGTCGACGAGGGCCTGAACTACCGCACCGTCGAAGCGCGTCTGAAGACGAACGTGCCGCTCTACTTCTCGACCGTTGCGAACATGTTCGCCGAAAATGACGATGACCGCGAACTGATGCAGGTGCCAAGCTTTGCGCGCGCTCAAGAACGTGTGGCAAAGGTCGAAATCTCGCTCGTGCTCGATATCTCCGGCTCGATGGCGCTGAACAACCGCCTGCCGCGGCTGAAGTCGGCCGCAACTGACTTCGTGAACACCGTTCTCGATGACGGAAACGGCGACCTCGTTTCGGTATCGTTGGTCCCCTATTCGGAGCAGGTGAACATCGGCCCTTACCTGTCCTACGGTCTGACCCGCAATCAGGTGCATGACTTCTCCTATTGCTGGGAAATTCCGGACTCGCATTTCCGCGAAACCTACATTCGTTCGGACTACACCTACCAACAGATGCAGCATTTCCAGTGGAACTTCGACGGCCGCAACAACGACCGTACAACCACAGTTTGCCCGCGTTACGATTACGAATGGGTCCGCCCGTGGAGCAATAACCGCAGCGACCTGATCAACCAGATCAACAAGCTGCAACCCCGCGCCGGTACTGCGATCTACCTGGGCATGAAGTGGGGCACGGCTCTGCTCGATCCGTCGCTACGTTGGTTGGAGAACGCGTTTATCGACTATGGCCTCGTCGACGAAGCGTTCCGCAACCGCCCGAACAATTACGACGATGAAGAAACCCTGAAATTCGTCGTGCTCATGACGGACGGTGAGAATTCGAACACGCAGCGCATCCAAAGCTGGGCCTACGACGCGGAAAGCGAATACGCCCACTGGAACGATTACAACTTCAACTACTACCTGCGCCGCTACGTCGATCAGCGCTACTGGAGCTACTACTACTACGAAAAGTACACCCAGTCCGACGGCAACCGTCTGCTGAGCGATATGTGCGACGCCGCCAAGGATGCCGGTATCATCGTGTGGACCATCGGCTTCGAGGTCGACACCTACAACGGCAACCAGGTGATGTCGGACTGTGCGTCCACCCCCAATCACTTCTTCGACGTGGACGGCGTTTCGATTTCCGACGCATTCCACGCCATCGCGACCCAGATCAACAACCTGAAACTGACACGCTAATGAAACGCCTCCTCCGACTCCCGCGCTTCTTCCGTCGTTTCGCTAAGGAAGAAAAAGGCAGCTCGACCGTCGAGTTTGCGATGATGTTCCCGCTGATCGTGATCATCATGATCTCGTCCTTCGAGCTGGGCATCCTCATGGTGCGTCAGGTTCTTCTGGACCGCGCCGTCGACCTCGCCGTTCGCGAAGTACGCCTGTCCCACATCACGCCGGTCACGCACGACAAGCTCAAGAACGCGATTTGCGAACATGCCGTTGCGCTGCCGAATTGCCTTGAAGACATGCGGATCGAAATGCGCCGCCTCGATTTGCTCGCATGGTCCGATCCGCCCGTCACCACCGAATGCGTGGACCGCGAAGACCGTGGCAGACCGCTCAGCAGCTTCCAACAAGGCGCCGCCAACCAGCTGATGCTTGTCCGCGTCTGCTCGATCTTTGACCCGACTTTCCCGCACCTGAGCCTCAGCCGTGCTCTCGCAACACAAAGCGATGACACCTACGGCCTGGTTGCTGTGTCGTCCTTTGTTATGGAACCGCTGTAATGAGTAAGATCACCAATTTCTTCCGCCGTTTCCGCGATGACGAAGGTGGCAGCATGGTCATCGAGTCACTGTTCGTACTTCCAGCGCTCCTGTTCGCATACTTCGGCACCTACGTGTATTTCGACGGCTTCCGGTCGTCTTCCCAGCTGAGCAAAGCGGCCTACACTATCGCTGACCAGCTGGGCCGTGAGACCGGCTATATCACGCCGAATTACCTGGACTCGCTCTATTCGCTGAATGAACTGCTGACAGCGTCGCCTTACGAAACTTCGCTGCGTGTCTCGGTCATCGACTATGACTACGAAAACAACGATTACCGCGTGCGCTGGTCCCGCCGCCGCGGTGATTACACCAAACTCACCGCAACCAGCCTCGAGACCATCAAAGCGCAACTGCCGCTCATTCCGCGCAACGAAGTCGTCATCGTGGTCGAGAACATGATGTATTACGAAGCGCCCTACGGAAACTGGCTGCCGTCGCAGACTTTCTCCGAGATGGCTGCCGTGCGCCCGCGTTTCAATTCATCGCAGGTCTGCTGGAACTCGCAGGAGAATGGGGATACCTCTACTCAGACCTGCTGAGCGGATATCAGTTCCTCGATCTTTTCGGCCATGATCCGCGCCTGCGGGGACGGCACCACACCGCCTACACCAACGCGACGTCCAATGCTCCACCAGAGGCCGGGCGCCCAAATACGTTGCTGCGGCGACTTCATTTCCAGCGTGAAACCGTTCGACGGCTTCATGGCAAAGCTGCCTCGGTTCACTTTGCTGACGTCTGCCAGAACGGCCAGCACGCGGCCGGTGTCTTCGCGCAGATCGGTCGGCGTGAGGATCAGTGTGGCGGATGTGGCGCGGCGCAGCGCTTCGCCCAGAACGATCGCTCCGATTCCGAAGAGAACCATGAGCCCGTACCAGATCGCGCCTGGCGGCTGACGCAGTGGGATCAGAATGAGAATAAGGCCCAGCGCAAAAAGCACGGCGACCCCGAAAGCGCGGCGCGGCGCAGAGGCGCTGAGTGTAGCGAGTGGGATGTCGGTCATTGTGATCCTCCGGTCAATGTAGGCTGCAATACCTCGCCCTGCCCTCAAGCGGAAGGGGGCGCGGGTTTGCAGAGGTTCTGTGCGCTGACGTCAGGTTGCGCTGTGCGCTGATGCTGCCTATCTCGGTCGCAAAGGAGATCACACCATGTCTATTCGCCCTACTGTCGAAGCACGGCGCGCTGTTCCCACAATGGAGGGTGCAGGCGTCAAACTGCATCGCGCATTCGGTTTCCACGATCCGAGCGAGCTGGACCCGTTCCTGCTGTTCGACGACTTCCGCGGTGACCACCCCAACGACTACAGCCGCGGTTTTCCGTGGCACCCCCACCGCGGCATCGAGACTATCACCTACGTCCTGAACGGCACAGTTGACCACGGCGACAGCCTCGGCAACGAAGGCACGCTTGGCGCGGGTGACGTGCAATGGATGACTGCCGGTTCGGGCATTCTGCACCAAGAGATGCCGAAGGGTAACATCGCGGGTCAGATGCACGGTTTCCAGCTTTGGGCAAACCTACCGTCGAGCCTGAAGATGACCGCGCCGCGCTATCAGGACGTCAAATCGAACGATATCCCTGTCATCATCGATGATGACGGCACTAAGGTGAAAGTCATCGTGGGCGAATTCTGGGGCAAAAAAGGCCCCGTCGACGGTATCGCCGCCGATCCGCAGTACCTCGATATCTCGATCCCTGCGGGCGTGAAAAAGCGGTTCAAGATCGACACCTATCGCCGCGCATTTGCCTATGTCTTCGCTGGCTCGGGTGCGTTCGTCGATGCGTCGGCGCCCGAAGGCGTCCTTCTCGAAAAGGAAGTCATGGGCGAAGAGGTCAACATCCGCGATATGTCGGGCAACCGCACTCTGGTTCGCTTCGGCACGGGCGACGAGATCGTGGTCCAAGCCGGTGAGGAAGGCGTTCGCTTTCTGCTGATTTCGGGCGCGCCCATTGAGGAACCCGTCGCTTGGCACGGCCCGATTGTGATGAACACGCAGGATGAGATCCGTAACGCGATCAAGGAATTGCGGAACGGGACGTTCATTCGTCCGGCACACTGAATTGTCAGAGGGCGGCCTTCGGGTCGCCCTTTTCATTTGCGGCTTCGCTCTTGTTTCTTGGCGCCGCAGCGGCATATCGTCGGGCAACTCAAAGTCTGGTCCCCATGCGCATCCTGCTTGCCCTTCCCCTCGTCCTCGCTGCCTGCACGAACATCCCGTCGCTGGGCGGCAAACCCGATGACGACACCGCCTATCCCGAACTGGTGAACCTCAATACGCTTTTGGCGTCGGTGCCCGAGGCGACCGAGAACGAGCAGAGCAACCTCCTTGCCCGCGCCGCTGCACTTCGTGCCCGTGCCGAGACCATCCGCCAGATGGATTTCGAAAACATGGACATTGAAAGTGAAGATGCGGACGCCTCTTCGTTGCAGTGACGGGCGGGACAGGATAACAGCACTGCGATACTTTCCGATTAACGTGGAATCCAACCATGAGTGACGCACTTCGTCTTGGTATTGCGGGTCTCGGCACCGTCGGTGTCGGTGTGATCCGCATCGTTCAGAAACACGCTGATATGCTGCGTGCACGAACCGGACGCGACGTGGTCATCACAGCGGTTTCGGCCCGTTCGAAAGACAAGGATCGCGGCGTTGATCTGTCTGCCTACGCATGGGAAGACGATCCGGTCGCACTGGCGGCGCGCGATGACGTCGACGTCTATGTCGAACTGATGGGCGGCGAAAACGGCTCGGCCAAAGCTTCCATCGAAAAAGCCATCGCCTGCGGCAAGGACGTCGTGACCGCGAACAAGGCACTCCTCGCGCACCATGGGCAGGCGCTCGCCGAAGCTGCCGAAGCCAAAGGCAACGTCGTTCGTTTCGAAGCTGCCGTCGCTGGCGGTATCCCCGTTATCAAATCGCTGACCGAAGGCCTTTCGGCCAACGCTGTCACCCGCGTGATGGGCGTCATGAACGGCACATGCAACTACATCCTCACGCGGATGGAAGATGCTGGTCTGAGCTACAAGGAAGCCTTCGACGAGGCTGACGGCCTTGGTTACCTCGAAGCCGATCCGAACCTCGACGTTGGCGGCATCGACGCTGGACACAAGCTGGCGCTGCTGTCGTCGATCGCCTACGGCACGCAGGTCGATTTCGAAGGTGTCGAGCTTGAAGGTATCGGCGCGATCACCATCGAAGATATCCGCAACGCGGCCGACATGGGCTACAAGATCAAACTGCTCGGCGTGGCCCAGATGACGGGTCGCGGACTTGAGCAGCGCATGTCGCCCTGCCTTGTTCCGGCGACTTCCCCGCTCGGCCAGCTTGTCGGCGGCACCAACATGGTCGTCCTCGAAGGCGACAGCGTTGGGCAGATCGTCCTGCGCGGTGCAGGTGCGGGCGAAGGTCCGACCGCCAGCGCCGTTATGGCCGATGTCATGGACATCGCGCGCGGCTTCCGTTGCTCGACCTTCGGTCAGCCTGCCGCCTCGCTGAAGAAAGTCGCTTCGGCTCGCGCCGCTGTTCCCGCCCCGTACTACATCCGCATCGATCTGCTGGATAAGCCGGGCGCGATGGGCAAGGTCGCATCGGCCCTCGGCGAAGCAGGCGTGTCGATCCACCGAATGCGCCAGCACGACCACGACGGCAGCCACGCGCCGGTCGTCATCGTCACGCACCGCACCACGCGCCAAGCGCTCGAACATGCGATCGAGCTGTTCGGACAGACCGGAGTGGTTTCAGGCGACCCCGTCGCCCTCCGGATCGAGAAGGTCTGAGACATCTCCAGAGGCCGCCGCGAGGCGGCCTTTTGCTTTTCTACGGGCCGTTACCGTGAATTCATCAAATCGTTCCAAAACTGTATAGTTCTTGGCCGCAAAAGATAGTGTTTTGCGGATGTTAGCGCACCCAGTATTGCGGCAGCGCACAGGCGCGGCGTAGATGAATTCGATAGCCCCAAAGGAATTGAGTATGTCCAAGACCCCCGAATTTCACGATCGTATGCTTTCTCTGGGCCTTGCCCGCGTTTCCGAAGCGGCTGCACTCGCATCGGCCAAGCTGATCGGTCGCGGCGACGAAAAGGCCGCTGACCAAGCTGCCGTGAACGCCATGCGCGACCAGCTCAACAAGCTCGACATTCAGGGCGTCGTCGTCATTGGCGAAGGCGAGCGCGACGAAGCGCCGATGCTCTACATCGGTGAGGAAGTCGGCGCAGGTCAGGGCCCGGCCGTGGATATCGCGCTCGACCCGCTCGAAGGCACAACACTGACCGCCAAGGACATGCCGAACGCGCTGACCGTCATCGCCATGGGCCCGCGCGGCACCATGCTGCACGCACCTGACGTTTATATGGAAAAGCTCGCCATCGGTACGGGCTTCAAGCCGGGCACCGTCACCCTGTCGATGAACCCCTCCGAGCGCGTCAATGCGCTAGCGGCGGCCAAGGGCTGTTCGACCGAAGACATCACCGTCTGCGTTCTGGAACGCCCGCGCCATGACGAAATGATCCGCGAACTGCGCAGCACCGGCGCCGCGATCCGCCTGATCACCGACGGCGACGTCGCAGGCGTCATGCACTGCGCAGAGACCGAAAAGACCGGCATCGACATGTACATGGGATCGGGCGGCGCGCCGGAAGGCGTTCTGGCTGCTGCTGCGCTGAAATGCATGGGCGGCCAGTTCTACGGCAAGCTGCTGTTCCGCAACGAGGACGAAAAAGGCCGCGCCCGCAAAGCAGGCATCACCAACTTCGACCGCGTTTACACCCGCGATGACCTTGTGACCGGCGACGTGATCTTCGCTGCGACCGGCGTCACCGACGGTAGCCTCGTTCCGGGCATCAAACGCGAACCGGGTTATCTGACCGCGACGACGGTCCTCATGCGCTCCAAGACCGGTTCGGTGCGCTACATGACCTACCGCAACCCCGTCTGATCACAAAAGGGCCGCAGTCATCCCTGCGGCCCTTTTCGTATTTGCCCTCGGCGGCGCTTCGGGCGATATACTCGGGCCATGAAGGCTTTCCTCGACGTCGAATGTTCCGCGACGGGCCGCCGCTGGGTCGGCCCCTCAATCGAAGACACCCGCCAATGCGAGGCGATGGAGCAGGCAACCGGCTTGCCCCCTGCCCTTTGCACCACGCTCGTGCGTCGCGGCGTTCCCCCGATGGAAGCCGATAGTTTCCTGGAGCCAAAGCTCCGCGATCTCCTGCCCGATCCGCTCACCATGCTGGATATGGACCCTGCCGCCGCCCGCTTCGAGCGCGCAGTGGAGCGGAACGAACGTATCGCGATCTTCGCCGACTATGATGTCGACGGTGGTTCCTCTGCCGCGCTGCTGATTGTGTGGCTGCGCCAGATGGGCCGCAAGGCAACGCTCTATATTCCCGACCGTATCGACGAAGGCTACGGCCCCAACGAGCCCGCGATGGAGGCTCTGGCCCGCGACCACGACCTGATCATCTGCGTCGACTGCGGAACGCTGTCTCATGGACCGATCGCCGCCGCCAAAGGCGCGGATGTCATTGTGCTCGACCACCACTTGGCGGACGAGACGCTGCCAGACTGTGTGGCCGTGGTGAACCCGAACCGTCAGGACGAGAGCGGAACGCTGAGCTACCTTTGCGCGGCTGGCGTCGTGTTCATGCTGCTGGTCGATGTGAACCGTCGCCTGCGGGCCAAGAACGTGCGCGGGCCGGACCTGATGGCTCTCCTCGACCTCGTCGCGCTGGCGACGGTGGCCGACGTTGCGCCGCTGATCGGCCTCAACCGTGCATTTGTCCGTCAGGGCCTATCGGTCATGGCAAAGCGTGAACGCATTGGACTGGTCGCTTTGGCGGATGTCGCAGGCATGGATTCTGCGCCGACGTCCTATCACCTCGGGTTCCTGCTCGGGCCGCGCGTCAATGCCGGCGGACGGATCGGGGCTGCTGACCTAGGTGCGCGCTTGCTGGCGACCGACGACCGTTTCGAGGCGGAGAAGCTCGCGCAGCAACTCAATATGCTGAACCGCGAACGCCGCGAAATCGAGAATGCCGTTCGCGAAGAAGCCACCGCGCAAGCCGAAGCGCGCGGCCTAGACGGTGCGCTCGTCTGGGCCGCCGAGGATGGCTGGCATCCCGGCGTGGTCGGGATCGTTGCGGCCCGCATCAAGGAATCAACCAACCGTCCCGCCGTCGTCATCGGCTTCGAGGGCGACATTGGCAAAGGCTCGGGTCGTTCGGTGACCGGCATCGACCTTGGCGCGGCAATCCAGCGCGTCGCGGCTGAGGGTCTGCTGATGAAGGGCGGCGGTCACAAGATGGCGGCTGGTTTGACCGTGCACCGCGACCAGCTAGAGCCCGCGATGGAGCGTCTGGCCGAACTGCTGGCGCGTCAGGGTGCGGATCGGATGGGGCCTGCGGACCTGCGGCTCGACGGCATCCTCATGCCCGGCGCTGCGACGGTCGAACTGATCGAGCAAATCGAAAAGGCTGGGCCCTTCGGTGCATCAGCATCTGCCCCGCGTTTCGCTTTTCCCGACAGCACGATTCTGTTCGCGAAAAAGGTCGGTGCCAACCACCTGAAAATCAGCTTCGGCGATGGCCTCGGCGCGCGGATCGACGCGATTGCATTCGGTGCCTACGACGGGCCCATCGGACCGATGCTCGAAGGTCATAAGGGCGCGCGTTTCCACCTCGCGGGGCGTCTCGAAATCAACATCTGGCAGGGCCGACAGAGCGTTCAACTGCGCCTCGAAGACGCCGCGCCAGCAAGTTAATAGTTTTTTGAAAATACCTCTTGCAGCGGCCTCGGACTTCTCTTAGAAGCCGCTTCACAGCAAGAGTGGCCCGTTCGTCTATCGGTTAGGACGCCAGGTTTTCAACCTGGAAAGAGGGGTTCGATTCCCCTACGGGCTGCCACTTATCCCCTACATTTCAACGCAGTATCAGTCGTGAAGCGTATTGCTCCATGCCGCATATGCTGCGCCGAGCGGGCCTGAGGCCTGCCCTGCCGATGCTGTGACAATCTCGGGCAGCGGAAAGCCTTTGATCATCGTTTTCTTGAGCGCTGCATTGATATCCTCAGTGGCATTCGGTGCCTGAGACACCCCGCCGCCGAGCACGATGACGTCGGGGTCGAAGCTGAATATCAGGTTCGCGACCGCCTCTGCCGCAATCTCTGTCCAGATGCCCCAGATGCGCCCCCGCTCATCCGCGATTTCTTTGGCGGAGGGTGGGTTTTCTCCGAACGATTGCGCCAATCGCACCATTCCCGGACCTGACAACAGCGTCTCAAAGCATCCCGCGCGGCCACAGGAACAGTCGATCAGCGGCAGACGCCACTTCGCCACAAGCGGCGCGGGCAGTGCCATATGGCCGATCTCTCCGCAGGCACCAGACGGGCCGTTCACCAACCGTCCACCGACGAGGTAGGCGCAGGATACCGAGCTACCGATCCGCAGCGCGGCGATGCGGTTGTGTCCCTCGGCCATGCCAAAGCTGGCCTCTGACAGAATGATGGCCCGCGAGTCGTTGACCCACGTGATCGAGCGGCGGGCAGCGGTGATAACGTCACGCGGAAAGGTCTGACCCTCTGCCCCGACGTTGGACGTGATGGCCTTGCCGTTTGCCGGATTGATGAGGCCGGAGCCCGCGATACCGATCGGCAGATCGCCACACGAGCGGATCACCTGCACGGTCGTCTTGATAAGGTTCTTGTACCCCGTGGGCGTCGCCAGACGTTTTCTCGCAGAGACTTTCCAATTCCGGTCGAAGATCAAACCTTCGATCTTGTTCGTGCCTATCTCGATACCAGCAGCAATCATTCACTTTCCAAACAAAAAAGGTGGGCCGAAGCCCACCTTAATACGTCGCATATCGCGAACAACTTTAGCCCGCCGCCCCCTTCGTAGAGGGCGCCGCGCATAAGTATATTTAAGCGTCCCAGGCCGTGTCTTCGCCCTGAAGACCGCCGATACGCTTGCGGGTCGGCAGGCCGATACGGTCGAGGATCGAGAAGAACGGCTTGGGGTCGAGCTCTTCGACGTTCTTCATGGTCTTGGCGTCCCACTCACCGGTCGCAACCAGCATTGCGGCAGCAACGGGCGGCACCCCTGCGGTGTAGGAAATGCCCTGCGAGCCCACCTCGTTGTAGGCTTCCTTGTGGTCGGCCACGTTGTAAACGAAGACTTCGATCTCTTCGCCGTCCTTGGTGCCTTTGACCAGATCGCCGATGCAGGTCTTGCCGGTGTAGTTCGGCGCGAGCGATGCAGGATCTGGCAGACAGGCTTTGACGACCTTGAGCGGCACGACTTCCTGACCTTCGGCCAGCTTGACCGGCTGCTCGGACAGAAGGCCGATGTTCTTCAGGACGGTGAAGACGTTGATGTAGTGATCACCGAAGCCCATCCAGAAACGGACGTCCGCGTCAGGGTAGTTGGTGGCGAGGCTGTGTACCTCGTCGTGGCCCGACATGTAGGATTGCGACGGACCGACAACCGGCAGATCCCAGACCTTGCCAACTTCGAACATCTTGTTCGATTTCCACTCACCTTCCTGCCACGAATAGACAGTGCCGGTGAATTCGCGGAAGTTGATCTCCGGATCGAAGTTAGTCGCGAAGTATTTGCCGTGCGAGCCGGCGTTGATGTCCACGATGTCGATCGACTTCACTTCATCCATCATGTCGATGGCGAAGCGTGCGTAGGCATTCACAACGCCCGGATCGAAGCCAGCGCCGAGGATGGCGGTGACGCCTTTCTCTGCGCACAGATCGCGCTTTTTCCACTCGTAGTTGGCGTACCACGGCGGGGTTTCGCAAATCTTGTCCGGCTCTTCGTGGATCGCGGTGTCGATGTAGGCAGCGCCGGTTTCAATGCAGCCGTCTAGGACGTGCATGTTCACGAAGGCGGTGCCGACGTTGATGACGATCTCTGCGCCGGTCTTGCGGATGAGGGCCGCGACGTCTGCCGATTTGGTTGCGTCCAGCTCGTGAGCTTCAAGAACGCCCTCTTGTTTCATCGCGCCCTTCTCACGGACGGACTCAAGGATCGCCTCACACTTGGAAAGCGTCCGGCTCGCGATATGGATATCGCCGAGCACATCGTTGTTTTGCGCGCACTTGTGCGCCACGACCTGAGCGACGCCACCAGCGCCGATGATGAGTACGTTCTGTTTCAACTCAACGGACCCCCTTTGGTTTACAGTTAGTGTTAAAGTTCTATCGCCCGAGAGCGACACATTCACGACAGCGCTGCCGAGAAATCTTCGTAGGTGAAGTCCTTGACCAGACGGACCGAACCGTCGAGTTCGCGGACGGCAATCGACGGCATCTTTACGCCGTTGAACCAGTTTTTCTTCACCATGGTGTAACCGGCCGCATCCTGAATGCTGATCCGGTCACCGGCCTTGAGCGGCGCGGGAAACTTGAATTCGCCGAATATATCGCCTGCAAGGCAGGATTTGCCGCAGACCATCCAGTCTTCGTCGCCGCTTTCGTTCATCTTGGCACTTTCGCGGTAGATCAGCAAATCGAGCATATGCGCTTCGATGGAACTGTCTACAATCGCGAGGTTCTTGCCGTTGTGGAGCGTGTCCAGCACAGTGAGCTCAAGCGTGGTCGATTTGGTGATCGCCGCTTCACCCGGTTCGAGGTAGACCTGCACCTCGTTCTGCTCCGAAAAACGCTTCAGGCGCTCTGCCAGCTTATCGAGCGGGTAGCCTTCACCAGTGAAGTGGATACCACCGCCAAGGCTGATCCATTCCATCTGGCGGATCAGATAGCCGAAGCGCTGCTCGATGCTGTTGAGCATACCGTCGAAACGCTCGAAGTCGGCGTTTTCGCAGTTGTTGTGGAACATGAATCCGGAAATCAGATCGGCGACGGGTTCGATATTCTTCGGATCGTGCTCGCCCAGACGGCTGAACGGACGCGCAGGGTCGGCGAGGTCGAAGCCAGACGTCGACACACCGGGGTTCACGCGCAGGCCGCGCTTGTGACCGCGCGAGACTTCCTCGTGGCGGGTCAGTTGGCCGACGGTGTTGAAGATGACCTTGTCCGAGTTCGCCAGAACATCGTCCATTTCGTCGTCTTTCCAAGCGACGGAATAGGCGTGGGTTTCACCCGGGAACTTCTCGCGACCCAGTTTGACCTCGAACAGCGAACTGGAGGTCGTGCCGTCCATGTATTCGGACATGAAGTCGAACACCGACCATGTCGCGAAGCACTTGAGCGCGAGCAGAGCCTTGGCACCCGAGTTCTCACGGAGCCACGCGATCTTTTCCATGTTCGGAAGCAGTTGTGCCTTGTCGATCAAGTAGTACGGCGTCTGGATCATCGGCCCCCCTATCAGGCAAGGATTTGGCAATTAGGCCCGCCAAATAGGAACTTTGCCACGCCTCTTCAAGCGAGATTATCGTCAGCGTCTTTGTAATCAGCGTAGGCCAGCAGTGATGGGACAGATGTAATGTGGATCGTGCCTTTTCCAACCTCGATGATCTCGCGGCGGCGAAGTTCGCCCAAAACGCGGTTCACCGTCTGGCGTGAAGAGCCTGTCGCGTCGGCCAGAAAGCTCTGGTTCTGATAGATCATGTTCGACCGGTCGCGGATTTCCAGAAGGTAACGCGCGATCCGCTGAGGCACCGCAAGTGCGCGGTCGGCAGCGCAATACTGGTTGTGGCTCATGTAGGCAGTGCAGGCAGCAGCGGCGAGCACCTGAACGCAGCGCACGTCGGTCATCAGCTCCAGCATCTGCGCTTGGGTAAAGACTACCAATGCAGTGTTGGCCGCGACGTGGCAGGTGGCAGCGTATGGCACGCCCGCAATCGTCTCTGCCGTGCCGAGGTCATCGCCCGCTTCGGACACCTTGACCGGAAGACGCAGGCCGTTTTCGCTGAGGTAGATAACCTCTGCCCTACCCGTTCCGACGATCATTGCGCCGACGGGCATTTCGCCCTGCCTGACGATATCCTTGTCTTCCTGCACCACGACCAAGCGCCCCGCGTCGATGAACGCGGCACGTTCATCCTCCGGCAGAGCGGCAAGAAGCGGAGCGGACATGAGTGCAGGATACCGCTGGGAATGGCGCAGCGATTTGTTACAGGGCTGGTAGGTCGAGTTCAGAGCAGCTGATATAGGCACAGAGCAAGAATACACGGTCTACGTTGCAAAGCAAAAGCAGGATGTGCGGACTGTACGCACACACAGCCCACACAACCTGAACCTTACTAACTCGTAACAACTTACCCATGAGGGGATTTGCTCAGCCTTATTGTCAATTAGGCGACACTTAAGCCGAGAAACCTCTGGATAAGTTGATCAGGCGTAGTTCTCCACTGGCGGGCAAATACAAGTGAGATTGCGGTCACCCCACACGTTGTCGACACGGTTCACAGGGGCCCAATACTTGTCGACGCGGAAAGAGCCGGCAGGGTAGCAGGCCTCTTCGCGGGTGTAGGGGCGTTCCCATTCACCGACCAGATCCTCGACAGTATGCGGCGCGTTCTTGAGCGGGTTGTTGTCCGCCGGCCATTTGCCTTCCGCCACCTTGTCGATCTCCGTCCGGATTTCGAGCATCGCGTTGCAGAAGCGGTCGAGCTCCGCCTTCGTTTCGGACTCGGTCGGCTCCACCATCAGCGTGCCCGCAACAGGCCAGCTCATCGTCGGGGCGTGGAAGCCGTTGTCGATGAGGCGCTTGGCGATGTCGTCCACGGTGATATCGCAGCTATCGGCAAACGGGCGGGTGTCGATGATGCACTCGTGGGCCACGCGGGACGAGCGGCCTTTGAACAGCACATCGTAACCTGCCTCTAATCGTTTCGCGATGTAGTTTGCGTTCAGAATCGCGACCTTGGTAGCTTGGGTCAGGCCCTGTCCACCCATCATCAGAACGTAAGCCCACGAGATCAGCAGGATCGACGCAGAGCCCCACGGCGCTGCCGACACCGGCCCCTCGGTGCCACCCGTTTCGGGGTGTCCCGGCAGGAACGGCGCGAGGTGGGATTTCACACCGATCGGCCCCATGCCAGGACCGCCGCCGCCATGCGGGATGGCAAAGGTCTTGTGCAGGTTGAGATGGCTGACGTCGCCGCCAATGTCGCCCGGCTTTACCAGACCGACCATCGCATTCAGGTTCGCGCCGTCGATATAGACCTGTCCGCCGAACTCATGCGTGATGCTGCACACTTCGCGGACGGTTTCCTCGAACACGCCGTGAGTGGACGGATAGGTGATCATGCAGGCGGCGAGGTTCTCGCCCGCTTTCTCGGCTTTTGCACGGAAGTCCTCGACGTCGATGTCGCCATTCTCTGCCGACTTCACCACGACAACCTTCATGCCGCACATCTGCGCCGACGCGGGGTTGGTTCCGTGTGCGGACATCGGGATGAGGCAGATATTCCGCTGATCGTCGCCGCGCGAACGGTGGTAGGCTTGGATCGTCAGAAGACCCGCGTATTCCCCCTGCGCACCGGAGTTCGGCTGCATCGACATGTCGTCATAGCCCGTAATCTGACAGAGCTTGTCTGACAAATCGCCAATCATCTCCTGATAGCCCGCAGCCTGATCGACGGGCGCGAAGGGGTGCATGAACGCAAACTCGGGCCAAGTGATCGGCATCATCTCGACCGCAGCGTTCAGCTTCATCGTGCAAGACCCAAGCGGGATCATGGCACGGTCAAGCGCGAGGTCACGGTCCGAAAGGCGGCGCATATAACGCATCATCTCGGTCTCGGCGCGGTTCATGTGGAAAATCGGGTGTTCAAGGTAACCCGAGGTCCGCATCACATCATCAGGGATGACATAGCGGTGGGTCAGATCATCGTCGGAAGCGTTAATACCGAAGGCGCGCCAAACGGCTTCAATGGTCGAGCGACGGGTGCGCTCATCAAGGCTGATGCCGACCTTGGTGGTGCCGATCTTGCGCAGGTTCACGCCTTCCTCGACCGCAGACTTCATGACGGCGCCTTGGAACGGGCCGACCTCGACGGTGACAGTGTCGAAATAGACATCCGGCTCGACCTTGAAGCCTGCCGCCTCCAGCCCACGCACGAGGCGGACGGTCTTGCGGTGGATACGTTGCGCGATCGCTTTGAGGCCAACGGGACCGTGGAACACGGCGTACATCGACGCCATAACGGCGAGCAGAGCCTGAGCGGTGCAGACGTTCGACGTCGCCTTTTCGCGGCGGATGTGCTGTTCGCGGGTCTGGAGCGCGAGGCGCAGCGCGCGGCCACCACGGCTATCCACCGACACACCGACGATGCGGCCGGGCATGGAGCGCTTATACTCTTCTTTACAAGCAAAGTACGCAGCGTGCGGACCGCCGTAGCCGAGCGGAACGCCGAAGCGCTGGGTCGAGCCGACGGCGATATCAGCACCCATCGCACCCGGTTCCTTGAGTAGCGTCAGCGCGAGTGGGTCGGCGATGACGATACCAATGGCCTTGGCGGCGTGCAGCGCCTCCATCTGCTCAGTGAAATCGCGAACGTGACCGTATGTGCCCGGATATTGGAAGACAGCGCCAAAAACAGCGTCCGCGTCCAGATTATCAGGCGAGCCAACGATGATTTCGATGCCCAACGGCTCCGCGCGAGTTTTCATGACGGCGATGTTCTGCGGATGGCAGTTTTCATCGACGAAGAACACCTTGGCTTTGGACTTGGCCACACGCTCCGCCATCGTCATCGCTTCGGCAGCAGCGGTCGCTTCATCGAGCAGCGATGCGTTCGCTATTTCGAGGCCAGTGAGATCGCAGATCATGGTCTGGTAGTTCAACAGCGCCTCCAGTCGGCCCTGCGAAATCTCGGGCTGGTAGGGCGTGTAGGCCGTGTACCAAGCGGGGTTTTCGAGGATATTGCGCTGGATCGCGGGCGGGGTGACCGTGCCATAGAAGCCCTGCCCGATCAGGCTGGTCATGACCTTGTTCTTCTTCGCCACGTTACCGAGGAAGTGCAGCAACTCGCCCTCGGATTTTGGTTTACCGAAGTCCAGCGGCTCCGCCTGACGGATCGACGCGGGGATCGTTTCATCGATCAGTGCATCGAGGCTATCCGCGCCGATCACCTTGAGCATTTCGGACATCTCCGACGGGCTCGGGCCAATATGGCGACGGTTCGCAAAATCGTAGGGGCGGTAATCGGTAGGGGTAAAGGTCATCCCATATCCTCAGGCAAGAGCTATCCCGGAGGGTGCCGAGGCACCCCCTGAATTTATTCCGAAAAGAGCCCGCCCGAAGGCGGGACCAGATCAGCCGATGTGTTCTTTGTAGGCGGCTTCGTCCATCAGCTCGTCGAGCACGGACATGTCTTCGATCTTCATCTTGAAGAACCAACCGTCATTCAGCGGATCTTCGTTCACGAGCGCCGGATTGTCAGACAGTACGTCATTGACCTCGACGATCTCGCCATCGAGGGGGGCGAGGATCTCGGAGGCCGCCTTGACGGACTCGATGACGACAACTTCGTCGTCCTTGCTGATTTCGGTGCCTTCTTCCGGCAGTTCGACGAACACGATATCGCCGAGCTGTTCAGTCGCGTATTCGGTAATTCCTACGACAACCAGATCGCCTTCGACCCGCAGCCATTCATGTTCTTCGGTATATTTCATGTCCATGGTCTCCGTGTTGGACATCAACGTTTATAAGCGGAAGGACGGAACGGAAGTGCCGTCACTTTAGCGGGAAGGCGTTTGCCACGCACTTCTCCGAAAATAACTACGTCATTGTGTGCAAGTTCCGTTGGCACATAGGCCATCGACATCGGGCGCTCGATTGACGGTCCGAATGCGCCGGAGGTGACGACGCCGATCGGCACGCCGCCTTCGGCATCCGCGAAGAGCTGTGTGCCTGCGCGCATCGGCGCACGGCCGTCGGGCAGCAGCCCAACACGCTTGCTAGGCGCGCCGTTTTCAATTTCTTCGATGATACGGTCAGCACCAGGAAAGCCACCTGCACGCTCGCCGTTTACGCGCACCTTCTGGATCGCCCAAAGGAGATCGGCCGCGGCAGGCGTGGTCACTTCGTCGATGTCGGAACCGTAGAGGCACAGACCAGCCTCAAGACGCAGGCTATCGCGCGCGCCAAGACCAATCGGAGCAACCGCATCATCGGCCAGAAGTCGGCGGGCGAAGGCTTCGGCATGTTGGTCGGGCACGGAGATCTCGAACCCGTCCTCACCGGTATAACCCGAACGGCTGATCCAGAGTTCGCCGTAGTCGGTGTCGATAGTGGCCACGTCCATGAACTTCATCTCGGCAACGTCCGCAATCGGTTGAAGCGCGGCTTCGGCCTTCGGGCCCTGTAGAGCCACGAGCGAGCGGTCAGTCACCTCGATTACCTCGACACCTTCCAGCGCGGAACGCATGTAGGCGATATCGGCATCCTTGCAGGCGGCATTCACGACCACGAACAGATGATCGCCGCGGTTGGCAAACATCAGATCATCACGGATGCCGCCATCATCGTTGGTGAAAAAGCCATAGCGCTGGCGACCTTCTTTGAGGCCCTGCACGTTCATCGGGACGAGCGCTTCGAACTTGGATGCGACATCGTCACCACGCAGGATGACCTGACCCATGTGGCTGACGTCGAACAGCCCCGCATTCTCGCGGGTCCAGAGGTGTTCTTTCATCACGCCCATCGGGTACTGCACGGGCATATCGTAGCCCGCGAACGGCACCATCTTGGCACCCAGTTCCAGATGAAGATCGAAAAGCCCCGTGCGTTTCATATCGCTCATGTCCACTCCAGCATCAGGGTCTCCGCCCGTTGTCGATGCCCCCTCTGTCCCTTCGCCTGAGATCGTTATCCCTTCGGCGGGCGCGTTGCGCCTCTCTCCAGAGTGTTTGCACGTGCAAGGTCCGTTTGCCTGAGAGTTTCCCGGGGCGGTTGCTCCTTCGGCACTGGCGATCCAGTTCTCCCGAACACGTAAGTTTCCGATAGGAAATTTATTGGGGGTCGTCTAGTGGGAAAATACGACCATCCGCGTTTTATTTGCGGCACCGATGACCGATGTAGCCAAAATAGGCAAGGCGCTTTATATATAGTCGATATTGAATGTGATGAGGGAGGAGCCGTTATGGCTA
Organism: Marivivens aquimaris; assembly: GCF_015220045.1. NCBI lineage: Bacteria > Pseudomonadati > Pseudomonadota > Alphaproteobacteria > Rhodobacterales > Paracoccaceae > Marivivens > Marivivens aquimaris. Next base: position 2,028,136 of record NZ_JADBGB010000001.1, read on the forward strand.
TCACACGCCGGACGATGATCATGGGCACTGCCGCGATGGCCGGAACCCTGCCATTTCGCCTTCATGCCTCGACGACCGTCGGCAACTACACGGTCGACACGCTGTCGGACGGCAACCTCATTTTGCCTGCCGGTTTTATCCTCGGGGAGCATGTGAATGACGCCGCCGACATCCTCGCGCGCTATGATCTCGGCACCGAGCAACTGACCCCCGATTGCAATGTCACGCTGCTGCGCGATGGCGAGAATACGATCCTGATCGACGTCGGTTCGGGCATGAATTTCCAGCCCAGCGCGGGTCGGCTGGTCGACTCGCTGGACGCGCTGGGTGTCGCGCCGGAGGACGTCACGCATGTCCTTTTTACCCACGCGCACCCCGACCACCTTTGGGGCGTGCTCGACGACTTCTATGAGCCAGTGTTCTACAACGCCCGCCACATGATCGGACGAGCGGAGCGTGACTACTGGCTCGACCCCGAAACGGTGAACACAATCGGCGAAGAACGTATGGCATTTGCGGCCGGTGCGCTTCGGTATCTGAATGCCGTCGAAATGGACGTGTTCGACGATGGCGAGGATGTGCTTACGGGCCTTCAGGCTGTCGGAACACCGGGACACACCCCCGGTCACATGGCGTTCGCCGTGAACGGTTCCGATCCGCTGATGATCGTCGGCGATAGTATCGGCAACCACCATGTCGCGTTCGAACAGCCGCAGTGGGAATTGGGTTCCGATCAGGACGGCGAGATGGGCGCGGCGACACGGACCGCGCTGCTGGATCGTCTGAATGCGGACAAGGCGATGCTGGTCGGCTTCCACTTCCCCTTCCCCGGCATCGGGCACGCGGAAAAATCAGGCGACGGCTACCGTTTCATTCCCGCCTGACGCGTATTAGGGTCGCTGCGACTGACCAGAGGAGGTCGCAGTGACACCCGCAGAATTATCTGAAATCTACCGTTGCTATATCGATTGCCTGAACAGGCAGGATTGGGCGAACCTCGGCAAATTCGTCCACGAGGAGGCCGAGCATAACGGCAAACAGGTCGGGCTCTCAGGCTACCGGCAGATGCTGGAGCGGGACTTTCGCGAAATCCCCGATCTGCGTTTCAACATCGGCCTGCTGATCGCGGAGCCGCCGCATATCGCCGCGAAGCTGGAGTTCGACTGCACGCCAAAGGGCGAGTTTTTCGGCCTACCCATCAACGGCAGGCGCGTACAGTTCGACGAGAACGTGTTCTACAGGTTCGAAGACGGCAAAGTCCGGCAGGTCTGGTCGGTGATCGACCGCAAATCCGTCGAAGATCAGCTATGAAAAAGGGGCCTCGCGGCCCCTTCTGTTTTATTGTGCTGCCATCGGCATTCGCGCCGCCTGGCATTGCTCCCACAGGTCCGAGAGCGCGCCGATCAGCTTTTCAATATCCTCGTCGGTATGCACCGGCGACGGAGTGATGCGCAGACGCTCGGTGCCCTTGGGAACGGTCGGGTAATTGATCGGCTGGATGTAGATGCCGTGCTGATCCATCAGAACGTCCGACAGCCACTTACACTTCACCGGATCGCCCACCATCACCGGAATGATGTGGCTCGGGTTGTCGATGTGCGGGATGCCCGCCTTGTCGAGCATTGCACGAACCTTGGCGACTTTCGCCTTCTGGCCCTCACGCTCATCCGTCGACGTCTTGAGGTGACGGATCGCGGCGCAGGCACCAGCGGCCACGGCAGGCGGTAGAGCGGTGGTAAAGATGAAGCCCGACGCGAACGAGCGGACGAAATCGACCAGTTCACGCGATGCAGTGATGTAACCGCCCATGACGCCGAACGCTTTGCCCAGTGTGCCTTCGATCACAGTAATGCGGTCCATCAGACCTTCGCGCTCGGCCACGCCGCCACCGCGGGGACCGTACATGCCGACAGCGTGCACTTCGTCAATGTAGGTCATCGCGTTGTACTTGTCGGCGAGGTCGCAGATCTCTTTGATCGGCGCGATGTCACCGTCCATCGAGTAGACGGACTCGAACGCGATCAGCTTCGGCTGCTCTGCGGGCAGGCTCGCCAGATGACGTTCGAGGTCTTCAAGGTCGTTGTGCTTCCAGATGATGCGCTGTGCCTTGGAATGGCGGATACCTTCGATCATCGACGCATGGTTCAGCGCGTCGGACAGAATAACGAGGCCAGGGATTTTCGCGCCCAGTGTCCCCAGACCGGCCCAGTTCGACACGTAGCCTGAGGTAAACAGCAGCGCGGCTTCCTTGCCATGCAGATCGGCCAGTTCGCGCTCCAGAAGGACGTGGTGGTGTGTGGTGCCCGAAATATTGCGTGTACCGCCAGCACCGGCACCCACCTTGTCCAGCGCATCATGCATGGCGGACAGGACGACCGGATGTTGACCCATGCCGAGGTAATCGTTGGAGCACCAGATAGTGACCTTGCGGACGCTATCCTCGATGAAGTTCGCCGCTTGAGGGAAATTGCCGCGTTCACGCTCGAGATCGGCAAACACGCGGTAGTTTCCTTCATCGCGGAGCTTGTCCAACTCCGAGCGGAAGAAGTTCTGATAGTCCATGATTAGTCTCCGGCAGCTTCGCGGGCGATTTCGTCAAGAAGTGCCTGAACTTCCTGCATCTCGCCTTCGGGTTGGGTGCGGTAGCCCACGGTCACCTCGCCTTCGCGTTCGAAGACAAAGACCGCATACGGACAGTGCGCGATGTTGAGGGGGTCAATCTCCATCATCTTGCGCGACAGGGCTGCCGAGCAGAAGTTGTAGACATCGGCCTTGTCGAAGAGCGTCACATCGGAGCCGACATCCTCGCCCGTGCGGGCAAGCATCTCTCCGGTGTGGCTGACCCAGTCGACCACCAGTCCCCGCCCCGTGATTGCCGATTCCAGTCCGAAGATGGCGTCGTCGAAGGTGCCATTCACGTCATAGGTCACTGCTTCCTGCGCAAAGGCAGTCGAAGCGGTCAGTGCGACCAGTGCGGAAATGGCAAAACGGTTCATGGCAAAAGCCCCTCAATCTGCGGTGTTGATAAAGCCACATCAAAAACGTGGCTTTGATCTATATCATGTTTCGGAGCATGTAGCTTCCCTCGCGGCTACAACCAAGGGGGAAGCGCTCCGATTACTGATCGACCGACTTCAGGTACTCGATCACCGCGTCGATATCACCCTGATCACGTAGACCCGCAAAGCTCATACGGGTACGCGGCATAGCGTCACGCGGGTTTGCAAGAAATGCGCCAAGGCGTTCCTCATCCCACGTCTCGCCGTTGGCGTGAGCCTCTTGGAAAACATCGGAATAACGGAAATCTTGGAGTGCTCCGATCCCGCGACCGACAATGCCGTTGAGCTGCGGACCGGTGCCGTTACGTGCGCCGTCACCGACCTTGTGACAGGCGCGGCACTTGCCGAAGACACGCTCGCCAGCGACAGCTAGCTCGGGATCGAAGGCCGCCATTTCCACAGCAGGTTCTTCGGCCGGAGCTTCCTCGTTGGTTTCCTCAGCAGCGACCTCGGTTGTCGATTCCTCTGTTGTCACGGCAGCTTCTTCGGTCAGAGCATCTTCTTCCGAAGCGCCCTCTTCTTCAGGCGTCACGTCGAGCACGCTGGCGTGCATCGTGATCTCCACCTCTTCCTTGCAATTCTCCATGCAGATGTCCGCGCGGACGAAGACGGGGAATTCGGTGTCCATGCGGTCGTCCATAAAGAAGTTGTCTTCGTTGGGCAGTCGCACCTCGGTGAAGTTGTCGCTCGACAGGGTGAAGTCGTCCTCGACCTCGTTGTTGAGGTACAGAAGATACGCGGTGATCGCGTAGACTTCGTCAGGTGTCAGCGTCGATGCATCACCGAACGGCATGGCGCGGTTCACGTAATCGTAGACCGTCGACAGGTACGGCCAATACGAACCGATGGTCTTCACCGGATCTTCGTTTTTCAATGTGCCCTGCCCGCCTGCGAGAACTGGCCAGCGACCAACAGCTTCACCGAAGTCGCCGTGACACACGGCGCACTTTTCGACAAAAACCTCTTCACCGGTCCATACATCGCCCGAGCCTTCGGGCAGGCCCATTCCGTCGGGACGGATGTCGGTGTTCCACGCGGCTACTTCTTCGGTCAGCGCGGGACGACCGAGGCCGTAGCCGCCTTCGATCGACGGCGCATGGCCGGCAGCCGCCATCTCGGCGGCGAGTGCTGCGGCAGCCTCCGCGTCGGCAGCGGCTTGGGCCTTGGCTTCTTCGGCGTAGGCCGCGCGGACTGCGATGGCTTCACGAACGGGCGCAGGGATGTCCACGACCAACTGGTCAGCCATCATGTAAGAGATCGCGAGGATGCCGGTCGCGCCGCCCAGAGCGGGGACGAAGATCTTAAGAAATTTCGACATTTTCAGCCTCGCCGTTCTCGTTGACATACCAAGTCTGGATGCCGTTGTTGTGGTAGATCGAATTCTCGCCACGGATCGCGCGCAGCTCGTCTTTGGTCGGCTGGACGTATCCGGTGCTGTCGTGAGCGCGGGATTGCAGGAGCAGCGGCGAGCCGTCCCATTCGAATTCGAAGTAGAAGCGATGCACGGACTTGTTGAACGACGGACCGCTCATGCGGGCCTGATGCCAGTTCTTGCCGCCGTCGATGGTCACGTCCACACGCGGGATCGTGCCGCGGCCCGACCAAGCGATGCCGGTGACCACAGTCCAGCCTTTGCCATGGGTGATCGGCGCTTGCGGCGACGGGCTGGTAATGACCGACTTGGCGTCCATCTCCCACGTGAAGCGGCGGGCCTTACCGTTGGCCAGAAGGTCGGTGTACTTCGACGTTTCCTCGCGGTGCTGCCAAGGCTCGTCACCGACTTCGAGACGGCGGAGCCACTTGATCCACATATTGCCTTCCCAACCGGGAACGACGAGGCGAACGGGGTAGCCCTGCTCGGGACGGAGCGCTTCGCCGTTCATCTTGAACGCAACGAGGCAGTCGTCGAGCGCCTTTTCCATCGGGATCGAGCGGGTCATCGCAGAGGCATCGGCACCTTCGGCGAGCAGCCACTTGCCATTGGCCTGAACGCCCGCTTCTTCGAGCAGAAGGCGCAGCGGGATGCCGGTGTACATGACATTGTGGATCATGCCGTGGGTGAACTGGCAGCCGTTGAGCTGGGCGCCGGCCCACTCCATGCCCGAGTTTGCCGCGCACTCGAGGAAGTAGACGTGGTTTTCGCGCGGATAACGCATCAGGTCTTCGAGCGTGAACACGATTTCCTTATCCACGAGGCCGTTGATCATCAGGCGGTACTCTGCCGGATCGACATCAGCGACACCGCCATGGTGACGCTCGAAGCACAGCCCGTTGGGCGTGATGATACCGTCGAGTTCATGCAAGGGCGTGAAGTTGACCGAGCTGATCGGGTCGGCAGTCAGCCACGGAACGTCACGGCGCACAGCCTCAGACGCGTACTTCGACGGAACACCATAGGGACGCGCATCGACGCCGTCACCAAGCTGGTTGCGCCACGGTTGCAGTTCGGTGATTGCCGGATCGGGCGCACCTTGGGCACGCGCAAACGACGCGCTGACAGCGGCACCGCCAGCAGCCACGGCGCCGGTCAGGAAATTCCGGCGGGACGGTTTCGTGCCTTTGATCTTGATATCCATCCTGATGTCCTCCGTTTAGACGCCGCTGACCTGCACCGATGTGTTCGGCGCAACGGAAACGGTGCCAAGTTTGCGGATGTGAGATTCCACCACGTCCCAGATCGCCGGACCTTCGGTGCCTTCGTTAACACTCGCCCAGCCGGCGACGACGTAGCTCTTGGCCGGATCGAGCTGTTCGCCGGTCTTGAGCATCGTAATGTTGGAAATGCGCTCGCCGATCGGCTTGCTGACGTCGATGTGGTAACCAAGGCCGCCCATACGCACCATGTCGCCGCCCTGCTGGTAGTAGGGATCAGGATTGAAGATGTTGTCGGCAACGTCTTCCATGATGGTGTGGATGAACTCGCCCGTCATCTCGGTGCGGTACGCGTTCGGGTAGGTCATCGAAGTAACGCCAAAGACGTCCTCGCGGGTGATCTGCTGACCCGGGATCAGCGACGGGCCCCAGCGCACGCCCGGCGACATTGCGATCTCCGCATCACGCTCTTCGAGGAGCGCGTCACAGATCAGATCGTCCCACGAGCCGTTAAAGTTCCCACGGCGGAACAGCGTGGTGTCGTCGGCGACGGTGCCGAGCACTTCGCTCAGTTCGCTCTGGAACGGCGCGCGTTCGGCCTCGATAGCGGAGGACATTTCGGCGTCGGATTCGATGACGTCCGAGAAGATCGGGATGAGCTTGTGACGGAAGCCCATCATGCGGCCATCGCGGATGTCGAGGTCGATGCGGCTTACGAATTTGCCATGCGAGCCCGAAGGAATGACGATGGTTTCGCCAACGAGATACGGCTCAGGCAGCGCGTCGTGGGTGTGGCCCGACAGAACAACGTCGATGCCCTGCACGCGCTCGGCCATCTTCTTGTCCACGTCAAAACCGTTGTGGGACAGAACGACAACGCACTCGGCGCCCTTGGCGCGGCATTCATCGACCATCGCCTGCATGTTCTCGTCGCGGATACCGAAGGAGTAATCGGGGAACATCCAGCCGGGGTTAGCGATCGGCATGTAGGGGAACGCCTGACCGATCACGGCGATCTTGACACCGCCTCGCTCGAAGAACTTGTAGGGCGAGAATTCGGCAGCGGGTTCATCCCACATCGCGTCAAAGATGTTCTGGCCCAGCGCGGCGAAGGGGAGGTTTTCGACGATCTCGCGAACGCGATCCTGACCGAGCGTGAATTCCCAATGGAACGTCATCGCGTCAGGCTTGAGAAGGTTCATGGTGTTGACCATGTCCTGACCTTCGGTGTGGTAGCAGGTGTAGCTACCCTGCCACGTATCACCGCCATCAAGCAGCAGCGCGTCGGGACGGTCGGCACGGATTGCCTTCACGACAGTCGCGATGCGATCAAGGCCGCCCATCTTGCCGTAGCCTTTGGCGAGCGAAGCAAAGTCGTTGTAGGTCAGCGCGTATGCGGACGGGGAGCCATCCTCGATGCCGTACAGACGACGGAAGTCAGCACCGGTGATATGCGGGACTTCGCCTTTGTTTTCACCCACGCCGATGTTGATCTCCGGCTCGCGGAAATACATCGGGTTCAGCTGGGCGTGGATGTCGGTCAGGTGGATCAGAGACACATTACCGAAGGTCTTGAACGACAGCAGGTCGTCCTGCGTCAGAAGTTGCTGCGCCGCCAGACGGCCCCAATTACCAAACCCAGAGGCACCGACGATGGCGCTGGCCGCCATGCTTGCCTGTAGAAAATCACGACGCGAGATCATGTCACTCGATCCTTCTTCGCATTCTGAAAATTGAATATTTTAGCTAGGAGAAAGCCCGCATCCACACGGAATGCGGGCTTGCCTAGAGCTTAGTTGCGGACCGACGGGCCTTCGACCGAGAGGCCGTTGCCGCGGCTTGCAACGTACAGTTCGAGAGCGATGAACTCTTCGCTGCCGACTGCATAGGTCTCTGCGCGGGTATCGCGGACACACCCCTTGAAGCGCGACTGAACGCCGTTCAGCTTCGCATTTTTCAGACGGTAGGTCGGGAAGCCGTTGATCTGGCCTTGGCTCAGGTGGTCAGCGCGGATCATGTTACCATAGTTCTGCTCGTGGCAGTTCGCGCACGACAGCTCGAGCTGACCGGTGCGGGTATAGTACATGTCACGACCCTGTTCCCACATGGCCTGAGCAGGTCCGTCGATGGCGACGTTGATCGTGTCACCACGACCGGCGTAGGAAATCAGACCTTCCATGGCGAGCATGTCGTCACCGTCGTATTTCCACTCCTCGGCGCCCATGTTCTCGGTACGGCATGCATTGATCTGCATCGCGAGAGTACGGACTTCCTCGGCGTCGTCGTTCCACTTCGGATAGGTCGCGCGAACACCGGCCATGCCTTCTTCGGCAGCGCCATGGCAATCCGCGCAGGATTTGTTCTCGGTGCCTTCGGCGGTGCCCCAAGCGACCATGGCGTCTTCGACGGCGAGCATGCCCGGATTGTCGAAGTCGTCCATCTGCATGGCTTGGGTTTCATTCGAGCGGTAGACCCAGCCCGAGGTGATTTCCGAAAGAGCACCATCAAGGTGTGCCGGCGCGTCAGCGCGGGTCACGATCTCGGTTTCGCCGTTGACGATGAGCTCGGCGCTTTCGTCAGCAACGGCAGTGGATGCAGCAAGAGCGATCAGCCCGTACACAGCACCTTTGAGAGCCGTTTTCATCATTATTGATCCTCCCCTTGTGACGCGATCAGCCCTTAGCTGACCGCGATTTCCTTGGTGTCCTCGTAGACCGAACCGTCATCGTCATACCAAGTGAAGGTAAACGCGCCGCTTTCCGGCACGGTGGCCTGGAATTCGAAGTACGGGTTGGTCGAGATTGCCGGCTCGAGAGTGACGTCGATAACGTTCTGGCCGTTAAAGTCACAAGTGAAGCGGTTAATGATCGAACGCGGGATCGGGTTGCCGTCGCCGTCTTTGCGCTGGCCCGATTCCATCGGGTGCGAAATCAGGGTCTTGATGGTGATGACTTCACCAGCAGTGGCATCGCGGGGGACGCGGACGCGGGGTGTTACGTTGTCTGCCATTTTCTCTCTCCGATGCCTTAGCCGCCGCAGCCGCCGATGGTGACCTTAACTTCTTTCGAAGCGCGAACGAACGAGCCATCCGACATCTTCGCGATGGCGATGACGTCCTGCGTACCTGCAAGGCGGATACGGGTCGAAGCCATCTGCGCACCCGCTAGCGGGCCGAAGTTGAAAGTGGCGACCGACGGGGTCGGGTTGCCAGCAGCCAGTACCAAGATCGCGGTCGCGCCCGGAGCGTCGACTTCGATCGGCACAGTGTTACCGTTTTCGGCGATTTCCGGAGCAGTGAGGGTCAGACCGCCCTCGCCGACTTCGGCACCACCAGTGAATGCATTGATCGCCTCATCAGCAGCAGCCGAAGCGCGGAACGGCAGCATCGCGGCCACCGAAGCGCCCGTCGCCAGCAGGATCATTTCTCTGCGGTTCAGGTTCATGTTGTCTCCTTAGAATACGGTTGGATCAGTCGGTCAGCGTCAGCAAGTACGCGACGACATCCTCGATTTCCTGCGCGGTCAGAAGCGGCGGAAGCGGCTCTTGGCCTGCTTTGCCGGTGAACGCATCGCCCGGACGGATGTAGCCGCTGGTCTTGTAGAACGCGGGCATCATGGTGTCGGGGAATGTGTGTTTCGCGTTTGCGACGATACCGCGAAGTTCGGCTTCGCTGCGGTAGCCGCCCACGCCGTCGAGCATCGGCCCGACCTCGCCATGGAACGGATAATCCGCGAGAGCCGTAACTTCGTGACAGGCGATGCAGTTGCCTTTGCCACGCGAAGTCATAACAACGATGCCGTTTTCCGGATCGCCAGCTACGCCAGTCAGAGAAGCAGTGACCTCACCATACTCTTCGTAAACGACATCTGCCGGAGCAACGTCCTCTGCCGAAGCGACTGTGGCGGCCAAAGCCAGACCGGCCGTCATTTGAATGATGCTCTTCATGAGCCCTCCCTGATCATCATATGCGGCTTAATGAATACCTTAGTGCACACCATTCGCCGCTGACAACGATAAATTCAAAAATTTGAATATTGCTGCTCTGCGGCGGGCCTCAAGGTATGGGCGAATTGTCGCAGGCTGTCAATCGGACAGCCCGCCCTCTTCGATCATACGCGCATGATATTTCTGGAAATTCTCGTCGCCTAAATAGCCTTCATCGACCACCCAGCGGAGCAGGTTGTAGGTGGTCCATTTGCCGAATGCACCGGGCATCACCGCTGCGGCTGCATCCATTCCGGCAACGCCGTCTTCCACTTCTTTCGGGTAGAAAATCAGCGTCGGCGTGAAAAGAATCCCCCAGTTCTGAACCATCTCTTTTTCAGGCAGAGTCGTACCGTCGAAATCGGTCACCTCCACGTCGCCGAACATGTTGATCTGAACGACGAAGTAGTTGTCCTCGATGTACTGGGCGATTGTCTCGTTCGGGAACACCTCCTCGTGCATCTTGGTGCAGTAAATGCAGCCGCGCTGCTCGACCATGACCAGCAGACGCTTGCCTTCGGCGGTCGCTTCTTCGAGGTCCTCACGCAGATCCTTGAAGGTTTCGCGCATCCACGTTTCTTTGTGCAGCCCGTCATCACCGAGCGTGGCTGCGCTGGCTACCGATGTCCACAGACACGCGGCCAGCAATGTCAGTAGTTTCCGCATCGGATTCTCCTCCCGTATTGCGAAATCAGAGTATGTTGGTGAACCAAGGCATCGCCTTAATCATCCAGTCTGCAATCACGTTCACACTCCCCGTTGCGATGAGGATGCCGAACACAATCAGCATGACGCCCATGACTTTTTCAACATATGCCTGATATTTGCGGTTCCTACGCGCCCAGCCAAGGAACGGCTTGGCAAAAAACGCGGCGATGACGAACGGCAAGGTCATGGCAACACCGTAGACCAGCAGCAGAAGGCCGCCTTCCCAGACGTTGCCCATACCGCCTGCCATGAAGAGAACCGAGGCCAGCGCAGGCCCGACGCAGGGCGTCCAGCCAAAGCCGAAGGCGAGACCCATCACGTAGGCTCCAGCGAGGCCCGCAGGCTTCTTCGTCGAGTCGAGGCGCGCTTCGCGGTACAGCAGTCCAATACGGAAGACGCCGAGGAAATGGAGGCCGAAAACGATGAGGATTGCGGCAGCCACATAGGCCAGCACCGATTTCCACTGCGCCACGAATTGCCCCGCCGTCGTCGCGCCCATCCCCAGCAAAACAAAGATCGTCGTAACGCCCAGCGCGAAGGAAATGGAGGCCAAAATCAGCCGACGTTGCACACCTGGCGCAATTTCATCGTCGCCCTGCAGTTCCGCCATCGACATCCCGCCCATATATGACAGGTAGAACGGAACCATGGGCAACACGCAGGGCGTGAAGAATGAAAGCAGACCGGCAATCGCTGCACCGAGATAGCTGATCTCCATTGCGGCATCCTTGATGAATTCACATATTCATATTACGCTAGATGACTAGTCGTACGCCGGTCAAACGAATTAGGAGACCGAAGCTGAAGTACCTTATCGCAGCCTTATCGATACTTGTAGGGGCACCTGTCGCAGCCGAAACGCAGCTTTTAATGGTGCGCGAACAAGGCTGTATCTGGTGCGCCCGCTGGGACGCCGAAGTCGGCGATGCCTATGACAAAACAACCGAAGGCAAGACCGCACCTCTCATCACAGCCGACCTGCATGGCTCGCTGGACGCTTATGAGTTTGAGCGCCCTGTCGTTTTCTCGCCGACCTTTGTGCTGATCGACGATAACGTCGAGCTTGGCCGTATCGAGGGTTATCCGGGCGAAGATTTCTTCTGGGGCTTCCTCGGAAACCTGCTGCAAGAGGCCGAAATACCTGCGCCGAATATGTGACTTATGAGTGATAGCGTTAACAACTTGGCCCAACTGGGACCTATTGGGGACTTGAAACGTAGACAAAGATCAGTAAGTCGCGATGGAACGCTCTACAAAAAGCTGGGATTGGGACATGGGTGAGCTCGCTATCAGCCTCGCTGACATGGCGAAGATGGAGAAGAATTCGACGGACGCGGCGAATTTTCTCAAGGCGATCAGTCATGAGGGTCGCCTCATGATCCTCTGCCATCTGGCCTCCGGCGAAAAGTCGGTGACTGAACTCGAAGAGCTTATCTCCGCCCGTCAGGCTGCGGTTTCCCAGCAGCTTGCACGCTTGCGTCTGGAAGGTCTCGTCGTACCACGACGCGAGGGCAAGACCATCTACTACAGCTTGACCGACGACCGTCCCCGCCAGATTATCAACGTGCTCTACGAGATGTTCTGCGGACGATCGTGAGTGCGGCCCTTGGGTCGCCAAGGGAGGACACTTTATGATCGACTGGCTCGGAGACGGGACAATGGCCGCTATCGTCGGCCTTGTCACCGGCGTGATGCTCGGACTGGCAGCGCGGCTTGGGCGCTTCTGCACACTCGGCGCAATCGAGGATTACTTCTACGGCAACAATGATTTGCGGCTCCGGATGTGGGGCGTGGCGATCGGCGTGGCTGTGTTCGGAACCTTTGGCCTGATGGCTGGCGGCCTGCTCAGCCCCATGGACACGATCTACCTCGGCTTCGCATTCGCACCTATCGGCGCCATCTTCGGCGGACTTGTCTTCGGCTACGGCATGGCCCTCGCAGGCAACTGCGGCTACGGGGCGCTCGCGCGACTGGGCGGCGGTGATTTACGAAACTTCGTCATCGTGGTCGTTATGGGTATCGCTGCCTTTGCCACGATAAGCGGTCCCCTCGCCTATCTTCGTGTTGCGGTCTTCCCGCAAGGTCGCGCCGACGCTCCAGCGGGTATCGCGCATACGCTTGGCGAGGTCGTCGGCGTTTCACCGAACCTCATCGGGATGATCGCTGGCCTCGTCATTCTGGCGCTCACGATCGCGCCCTCGCACGTCCGCAAAGCGCCAGAGTACATTGCATGGGGCGCGGTCGTCGGCCTGTCGGTCGTCCTTGCTTGGGCGGGAACGCAGTGGATCGCAGAGTATGCGTTCAACCCCGCTATCGTCGCGAGCCACACCTTTGCCGCCCCACTGGGCGAGACGATCCTGTGGACCATGACCGCCAGCGGCAGCTCGCTATCGTTCGCCGTCGGTTCAGTCTGCGGTGTGTGGTGCGGCGCGTTCCTCGGCTCCCTGATCAAAGGTCATTTCCGCTGGGAAGCCTGCGAGGACCCGCGCGAACTGCGCCGTCAGGTGTTCGGCGCGGCGCTCATGGGGGTCGGAGCCGTCGTCGCGATGGGATGCAGCATCGGACAGGGCCTGTCGGCCATGTCGGTTCTCGCGTGGTCCGCCCCTCTGGTCGTCGCGAGCATCTTTGCAGGCGCCTGGCTGGGGCTTCGTCAGCTTATCGCCGGTTGGGCCCCCGCCGAATAATCACATCGCGCGTTCGAGGAAGTTAAGCCAGTTGCCGTTGGCGATCTTGGCCGTGAGTTCGGTCCCGTAGCCGTGGGCCTGCATGGCTTGGATCAGATCGTAGAGGCCCATGACATCGCCAATCGCCTTGGGAATGACCGCTCCGTCAAAGTCGGAGCCAAGCGCCACACGGTCCTCGCCCATGATCGAGAGCAAGTGATCGAGGTGCCGCATCATCGGATCGAAACCCACGTTTTCATCGCGGCGGCCGTCGTCGCGCAGGAAGGCGCAACCGTAATTCAAACCCACAACGCCGTCGGTTTCTGCCATGATCTTCAGCTGGCGATCCGTGAGGTTTCGGGACGACGGAGTAATCGCATGGGCGTTCGAATGCGTTGCCATCATCGGCTGGCTGGACAGCGCGACGACATCCTCGAAACCCTTTTCGTTCAGGTGTGACAGGTCGATCAAGATGCCGAGGCGGTCACATTCAGCAACCAGTTGCTTGCCGAGGTCCGTCAGGCCCGCGCCATGATCCGGCGACGACGGAAACGCGAATGGCACGCCTTCACCGAACAGCGTCGGACGGCTCCACACAGGGCCAAGAGAACGCAGACCCATGTCGTACCATAGTTGCAGATGATCGAGCTCCGGCCCGATCGCCTCCGCCCCTTCCATATGCATGATCGCGGCAATCTTCCCACTCTCGATCAGCGGACGGATCTGCTTGCCGCTCTCCACGATGACGAAATCACCGCCCGACACGCGCTCCATCTGGCGCAGGCAGGCCGCTTGGGTCATCGCGGTCAGCACAGCATCGGCCTGCGACAGCATCGGCGGCAGGTTCAGGTGATAAGGCAGCGTTTCCATCTGTGTCTCGAAATCAAGGCCGGAGCCGTCGTCCGGCGATGGCACCCAGATTGCGAAGAACCCCCCCGCAAAGTTTGCCTCTTTCATGCGGGGCAAGTCGAGGTGGTGCGCGCCCTCGCCTTCCAGCCACATGGCTTCCCTCTTGTCAGGGGACACCGAAGACACGCGGAAGAGGAAATCGTTGTGGCCATCGAATACGGGAATTGAGGTCATTTTCGCTCCTGTGCTTGCTTCCACAGGCTAGCCCGTGGCACGAGAGAGGCAATACATTGTGAGAGCACTAATGATTGACCTGATTATTTTCGATTGCGACGGCGTCCTTGTGGACAGCGAGATTATCAGCGCGGAGGTTTTGATCGAAGAACTGCGCAATGTCGGCATCAAAATTGATCGGGATTACGTGCGTATCCACTGCCTCGGCCGCAGCTTCCCGACCGTTGCAAAGGCGATCCGCGAGAGCCACAGAACGCCGCTTCCCGACGATTTCGAGATGCGCTACCGCAACACGCTTCTGGAGAGGTTCGAGACCCGCCTTCGCCCGACAGAGGGTATCGCGGAGATGCTCGAACAGCTCAACATCCGTCGCTGCGTTGCAACATCATCAAGCCCGCCGCGGGTGGCGAGAACGCTCGAACTCACCGGCCTCGACAAGTACTTCAGCGAGCATGTCTACACCGCGAGCCTCGTCGAGCGCGGCAAGCCTGCGCCTGATCTTTTTCTCCATGTTGCCAAAGAGATGGGCGTTCCGAAAGAGCGCATTCTCGTCGTCGAAGACAGCATTCCGGGCATCACGGCAGCCAAGGCCGCAGAGATGAACGTGCTGGCGTACACGGGCGCTTCGCACCTGCGGAATCTCGGGATAAGATTGCCTGACGATACGCAATCCTTTGACAACTGGTCCGATTTCGCACACCTCTTACGACAATTTTGAGAGAGGGAGAAATCTGTGACTGTCGGACGTTTCACGCCCGAAACTACGCGACTGGACGACGCTGCTCGTGCCGGTTGGCTGTACTATGTCGCAGGCAACACCCAGGACGAAATCGCGCGCAAGCTGGGGGTCTCCAGACAGTCCGCGCAGCGCCTCGTTGCGATGGCTGTGAGCGAGCGTCTGGTCAAGGTCCGCCTCGACCATCCGATCGCCCGATGCATGGATTTATCGCAAGCGATCCTCGATAAGTTCGGGCTACAATTCTGCGAAGTCGTCCCCTCCGACCCCGAAGCGCCGAACCTCATGGCAGGCGCCGCAATCGCCGCCGGAGCGGAGATTGAACGCACGCTGAAAACCGACGAAGAGCGCATCATCGCGCTTGGTACGGGCCGTGCGTTGAAAGCCACGGTTGAGCAGGTTCCGCGCATGCATTGCCCCCAGCACCGCGTCGTTTCGCGGCTGGGCAACATGATGTCCGACGGCTCCGCAACGCCTTATAACGCTACGATTCAGCTCGCTGAGCGTATCAACGCGGTGCAGTACCCCTACCCGCTTCCGGTGCTTGCGAACTCTCGCGAGGAACTCGGCACGCTCTTCGGCCAAGAGGCCGTCAGAAACACGCTGAGCCTTTGCGAGCGGGCCGACCTGACGCTGGTTGGCATCGGGCAGATGGACAGCACAGCCCCGCTGTTCGTCGATGGCTTCCTGACCCGCGACGAGATCGACGAGGTTCAGGCCCGCGGTGCTGCCGGTGAAATCACATCGTGGATTTACGACGACAGCGGCGAGATCATCGACTGCGCGTTCAATCGCCGCGTGGCCTCTGCGCCGCTCCGTCCGGCATGTGATCAGCGGTTCATCGGCGTGGCCGTCGGACCGTCCAAAGTCCGGGGTATCATGGGGGCTCTGAGGGGCCGTCTGATCTCGGGTCTGATCACGAGCGAATCAACCGCCGAAGCGATTCTCTCGGCCGACTGATTCTCCGCCCAACCCACCAATTCGTCGCATGATTTGCTTCGCCGCAGCGCAGCAATGAGCCCTGCCGTGGGCGCATACCTGTACTTCCGTACAAGCATTTCTCAAACGCATAACTGATTTCATTGGTTTTTTCTGGCCTACTGCGGTGCAGCTAGGGTCGGGGATTGACATGAATCGGCCTTTTCGCGAACATTTGCCCACTAACGTAGCAATTGCCCATCAAGGGCATTGGGAGGAAATTATGACAATGACTGTGCGCGCGCTTCTCGGCGCGACTGCTCTGTGCTCGGCCGCTGCTATCGCAAGCGCCGAAACGCTGACCATCGCCACCGTTAACAACGGTGACATGATCCGCATGCAGGGTCTGGACGATGACTTCACCGAAAAGACCGGCATCGAGCTGGAGTGGGTCACCCTCGAAGAGAACGTTCTTCGCCAGCGCGTAACCACCGACATCTCGACCAACGGTGGCGCATTCGACATCATGACCATCGGCATGTACGAAACCCCGATCTGGGGTGCGAACGGCTGGCTCGTCCCGCTCGACGACCTTTCGGACGAGTACGATGCAGACGACATCCTGCCGGCAATGGCTGGCGGTCTGAGCCACGACGGCACCCTCTACGCTGCACCGTTCTACGGTGAATCGTCGATGATCATGTACCGCACCGACCTGATGGAAAAAGCTGGTCTGGAAATGCCGGACGCGCCGACTTGGGAATTCATCCGCGAAGCAGCGGCTGCAATGACCGACCGTGACGCCGACATCAACGGTATCTGTCTCCGCGGTAAAGCCGGCTGGGGTGAAGGCGGTGCTTTCATCACTGCAATGGGTAACTCCTTCGGCGCCCAGTGGTTCGACATGGACTGGAACGCAACCTTTGACGGCGAAGCTTGGGCAAACACCCTCAACTTCTTCAAAGGCATGATGGACGAGTCGGGCCCGGCTGGTTACGCAACCAACGGCTTCAACGAAAACCTCTCGCTGTTCCAGCAGGGCAAGTGCGGCATGTGGATCGACGCAACCGTTGCTGCTTCGTTCGTCACCAACGCAGCCGAGTCGGAAGTTGCTGACAGCGTAGGCTTCGCTCTGGCACCCGATAACGGTCTGGGCAAGCGCTCGAACTGGCTCTGGGCTTGGGCACTCGCCATCCCGGCTGGCTCGCAGAAGCAAGACGCTGCTAAGCAGTTCATCGAATGGGCAACCTCGAAGGACTACATCGAGCTCGTCGCTGAGAACGAAGGCTGGGCAAACGTACCGCCGGGCGCACGTACCTCGCTGTACGAAAACCCGAACTACATGGAAGTTCCGTTCGCTCAGATGACCCTGGACTCGATCCTGTCGGCTGACCCGCTGAACTCGACCGTGAATGAATCGCCGTACGTTGGCGTTCAGTTCGCCGCTATCCCGGAATTCGCTGGCATCGCCACCGAAGTTTCGCAGGAATTCTCGGCAGCTTACGCCGGTCAGCAGACCGTCGAAGAAGCTCTTGAGAAGGCACAGGCGATCACCAACGACGCAATGGAAGCTGCTGGCTACCGCTAATAGTCTCCTCCAACGCAGGGGGGCGGCCGTAGGCTGCCCCCCTGTTTTCCACTTTCCCCGCACAACTCGTTTAAATTTTCAGGTGGTGTCATTACTGCCAACAGAGGAAGTGTATCATGGCAACACAACACTCTCGCTCAGCTGCCCGCATTATGATGGCGCCGGCGGTTACCCTCCTTCTGGGATGGATGCTCGTTCCGCTGATCGCCACGCTGTACCTCTCTTTCCGAGACTACAGACCGATGCGCGGCGGCGACCTCGGCTTCGCTGGTTTGGAAAACTACACGCGCTTTATTAGCAGCAGCTCTTTCTGGCCCAGCATTCTCACCACTCTGATTATCGTTGGCGGCGTACTCGCCATCACCATCATTTTCGGTGTTCTTCTCGCCCTTCTCCTTGACCGTCCGATGTGGGGCCAGGGTATCGTGCGTATTCTCGTCATCGCACCGTTCTTCGTGATGCCCACCGTTTCGGCGCTGGTCTGGAAGAACATGTTCATGGACCCGACCAACGGCCTTCTGGCCCACCTGTGGCGCTTCTTCGGAGCGGACCCGGTGGTCTGGATGTCGGAACAGTCGCTCCTGTCGATCATCATCATCGTCAGCTGGCAGTGGCTCCCGTTCGCGACGCTCATCCTTCTGACGGCGATCCAGTCGCTGGATGGCGAGCAGCTTGAAGCATCCGAAATGGACGGCGCCCCGACGCTGGCCCGCTTCTGGTACATCATCCTGCCGCACCTGAGCCGCGCGATCACCATCGTCCTGCTCATCCAGACGATCTTCCTGCTTTCGATCTTCGCCGAGATCTTTGTGACCACCGGCGGTGCATTCGGCACGAAGACCCTCACCTACCTCATCTTCCAGCGCATCAGCGAAAGCCAAGCTGTCGGTCTGGGTTCCGCAGGTGGTGTCTACGCAATCATTCTCGCCAACATCGTTGCCATCTTCCTGATGCGCATCGTCGGCAAAAACCTGGACTAAGGGGGCGATCATGGCACGTTCTGTTACTACGCAGCAAAAAGCGATCAACACTGCCCTCGCATGGGCTGTCGGTCTGCTGATCTTCTTCCCGATCCTCTGGACCATCCTGACGAGCTTCAAAACCGAAGGTCAGGCTATCTCGGATCCGCCCGTGTTCCTGTTCTTTGACTGGACACTCGAGAACTACCGCGTTGTTCAGGAGCGTTCGAACTACACGAACTTCCTGTGGAATTCGATCTTCATCTCGGTCGGCTCCACCCTGCTCGGTCTTCTGGTGGCAATTCCTGCCGCGTGGTCGATGGCCTTTACGCCGTCCAAGCGCACCAAGGACATCCTGATGTGGATGCTCTCCACCAAGATGCTGCCGGCTGTTGGCGTTCTCTACCCGATCTACATCGGCGCAGCCAAAATGGGCCTGCTCGATAGCCGTACCGCACTGGTTATCGTCATTATGCTCATCAACCTGCCGATCATCATCTGGATGCTCTACACCTACTTCCGCGAAATTCCGGGCGAGATCCTCGAAGCGGCTCGTATGGATGGCGCATCGCTGAAAGAAGAGATCGTCTACATTCTGACTCCGATGGCTGTACCGGGCATCGCATCGACACTGCTGCTCAACATCATCCTCGCTTGGAACGAAGCGTTCTGGACGATCAACCTGACGGTAACCAAAGCAGCACCTCTGACGGCCTTTATCGCAAGCTATTCCAGCCCCGAAGGCCTCTTTTACGCAAAACTCTCTGCAGCCTCGACCATGGCGATCGCACCGATCCTCATCATGGGCTGGTTCAGCCAGAAACAACTTGTCCGTGGCCTGACCTTCGGCGCCGTGAAATAAGGGAATACGATTATGGGACGCATTACTCTCGATAAAGTCACCAAGCGCTTCGGCGATGTCGAAGTCATTCCGCCGCTGGACCTCACCATCGAAGACGGCGAGTTCGTTGTCTTCGTCGGCCCGTCGGGCTGCGGTAAGTCCACCCTCCTGCGCCTGATTGCCGGTCTCGAAGACGTTTCCGGCGGTCAGATCCGCATCGACGGTCAGGACGCCACCGAACTGCCGCCCGCCAAGCGCGGTCTGGCAATGGTGTTCCAGTCGTACGCTCTGTACCCGCACATGACCGTACGCAAGAACATCGCCTTCCCGCTCAAGATGGCGAAGATGGATCAGGCTGAAATCGACAAGCGCGTGAACAACGCCGCGTCGGTTCTGAACCTGACCAACTACCTCGACCGTCGTCCGGGCCAGCTTTCGGGTGGTCAGCGTCAGCGTGTGGCCATCGGCCGCTCGATCGTTCGCGAACCGGCTGCCTTCCTCTTCGACGAACCGCTCTCGAACCTCGACGCGGCTCTTCGTGTGGGCATGCGACTCGAGATTTCGGAGCTGCACAAGCGCCTCGAAACCACGATGATCTACGTGACCCACGACCAGGTCGAAGCGATGACCATGGCCGACAAGATCGTCGTTCTTCAGGCTGGCGTCATCGAGCAGGTCGGCTCGCCGCTGGAACTCTACAAGAACCCGAAGAACAAGTTCGTTGCAGGCTTCATCGGCTCGCCCAAGATGAACTTCATCGAAGGTCAGGAAGCTGCAAAGTACGATGCCCACACCATCGGCATCCGTCCGGAGCACCTTGCTGCATCGGCCACCGAAGGCGCTTGGAAAGGCACCGTCGGCGTTTCGGAGCACCTCGGTTCGGACACGTTCCTCTATGTACACGACACCGGTCTGGGCGAAGCCCTCACCGTCCGTGTGAGCGGCGAATTCAACCTGCGCCACGGTGACACCGTCTACCTGACGCCGGAAGCAGACAAGATCCACCGCTTCAACGCAGAAGGACTGAGCATCTGATGGAGCGGCTTGCTGGTAAAACAGCATTGATTACAGGCGCAGCCCGAGGAATCGGGCTCGCCTTTGCCAAGGCCTATGTGGCCGAAGGTGCAAAGGTCGCGATCGCCGATATCAATGCAGAAGCAGCTGCCAAAGCTGCTGCGGAAATCGGCGATGCCGCGATCGCGGTACAATGCGATGTGACGTCTGTCGAAAGCATCGAAAGCGCCGTTGCATCGGTCGAAGAGCAGTTCGGCGGGATCGACATCCTGATCAACAACGCTGCCCTCTTCACCGCTGCGCCGATCATCGAGATTTCCGAAGCCGATTATAACCGTGTGTTCGACGTTAACGTCAAAGGCACACTGTTCATGATGCAAGCAGTCGCGAAGGGCATGATCGCCCGCGGTCGCGGCGGCAAAATCATCAATATGGCCAGTCAGGCAGGTCGCCGCGGTGAAAGCCTCGTCGCTGTTTACTGCGCCACCAAGGCGGCCGTCATCAGCATGACGCAGTCCGCAGGTCTGAACCTCATTCACCACGGTATCAATGTGAACGCGATCGCGCCTGGCGTTGTCGACGGCGAACATTGGGACGGTGTGGATGCGTTCTTTGCAAAGTACGAGGGGCTTCCTCCCGGCGAGAAAAAGCGCCGCGTAGGCAAAGAAGTTCCTTATGGGCGTATGGGTCGTGCCGAAGACCTCACCGGTATGGCCGTTTTCCTAGCAACAAAAGATGCCGATTACGTGGTCGCCCAGACCTATAACGTAGACGGCGGTAACTGGATGAGCTGACATGGCTATCAAACTCGAAACATCCGCACTCGACCAGCTCCCCGCAGAAGTGGGTAAGCCTGAGTATGACCGCAGCGCTCTGACTGCCGGTATCCTCCACGTAGGTGTCGGCAACTTCCACCGCGCGCACCAGGCTGTCTATCTCGACCGTCTGTTTGCGCTCGGCGAAAGCCACGAGTGGGCACTTTGCGGTGCTGGCGTTCGCGCAGGCGACGCGCTGATGCGTGAAAAGCTGGAAGCTCAGGACTGGATGACCACGGTCGTCGAACTGGACCCGTCGGGTCTGACCGCGCGCGTCACCGGCTCCATGATCGACTTCATCGAAATCCACGCGGACAAGACCATTGCCCGCATGGCCGATCCGGTCACCAAGATCGTTTCGACCACCATCACCGAAGGCGGCTACTACGTTGACGCCCTCACCGACGGTTTCGACACTAAGCACCCCGATATCGTCCACGACGCAGAGAACCCCGATACCCCGAAGACGGTCTTCGGCATGGTCATCAAGGCACTGCGTATGCGCCGCGACGCAGGTCTGCCGCCGTTCACCTTCATGTCCTGCGACAACCTTCCCGAAAACGGTCACGTTGCAAAGCGCACCGTTGTTGGTCTCGCAAAGCTAATCGACGAAGACTTCGCCACCTGGATTTCGGAGAACGTCGCGTTCCCGAACTCGATGGTTGACTGCATCACGCCCGCCACCTCGGACCGTGAACGCCAGCTGGTTGCCGACAAGTTCGGCATCGTCGACGCATGGCCTGTCGCTTGCGAGCCGTTCCGTCAGTGGGTGATGGAAGACAACTTCCCGCAGGGGCGCCCTGCCCTCGAAAAGGTTGGCGTAGAGTTCGTCGAGGACGTCGCCCAGTACGAGCTGATGAAGCTGCGCATCCTGAATGGTGGCCACGCTGCGATTGCTTACCCGTCGGCTCTAATCGGTCACCACTTCGTCCACGACGCAATGGCTGACCCGCTCATCCACGACTGGCTGGACGCACTGGAACGCCGCGAGGTCATCCCGACCCTTCAGCCGATCGAAGGCGTGGACTACCAGAAGTACCGCGAAAAGATCATCGAGCGCTTCTCGAACCCCGAAGTTGGCGACACGATCCCGCGTCTCTGCCTCGACGGTTCGAACCGCCAGCCGAAGTTCATCCTGCCGACCCTGCGCGACGCGCTGGCCAATGGTGCGGACATTTCGGGTCTGGCTCTCGAAGTTGCTCTGTGGTGCCGCTACTGCACCCGCGTTGACGAAGCAGGCAACGAGATCGCACCGAATGACGACAACCACGTCGCGCTCAAGGAATACGCTGACGCCGCCAAAGAGCGCCCCGCAGCCTTCCTCGAGAACCAGGCTGTCTTTGGTGATCTGGCCCAGAACGAGACCTTCGTTGCGGCCTTCGGCGCTGCGCTGAACAGCCTCTACGACAACGGCGTTGCGGACACCCTCCGCGCCTATATCGCGAAATAATTTGGTGACCCGGCGCCTTGTGCGTCGGGGCTCCCTCTTAACTGGCCGGGCCTTGTGCCCGGCTTTTCTTTTTGCGCCCTACCCTTTTGCACAAGACAAAAAGAAACGGGGCCGCCGAAGCGACCCCGTTCCTAATTCCCGGATGGGACGGATGATTACATCATGCCGCCCATGCCGCCCATTCCGCCCATGTCCGGTGCGCCAGCACCTTCTTTGGCCGGCTTGTCAGCAACCATGGCTTCGGTGGTGATCAGCAGGCCAGCGATGGAAGCAGCGTCTTCCAGAGCGGTGCGGGTCACTTTAGCCGGGTCGATGACGCCGAATGCGAACATGTCGCCGTACTCTTCAGTCTGAGCGTTGAAGCCGAACTTCACGTCATCCGATTCACGGACCTTACCGGCAACGACAGCACCGTCGACACCAGCGTTGTCAGCGATCTGACGCAGCGGAGCTTCGAGAGCGCGGCGAACCAGAGCAACACCGGCGTTCTGATCGGGGTTTGCACCGGTCAGACCTTCGAGAGCCTTGCCAGCCTGAACCAGAGCAACACCACCGCCAACGACGATGCCTTCCTGAACAGCAGCACGGGTCGCGTTCAGTGCGTCATCAACGCGGTCCTTACGCTCTTTCACTTCGATTTCGGTCATGCCGCCGACGCGGATAACAGCAACACCGCCTGCCAGCTTGGCAACGCGCTCTTGCAGCTTCTCACGGTCGTAGTCCGAAGTGGTTTCTTCGATCTGGGTGCGGATCTGGGCAACGCGTGCTTCGATCTCTGCCTTTCCACCAGCGCCATCAACGATGGTGGTGTTGTCCTTCGAGATCTGGATCTTCTTGGCCGAGCCGAGCATATCCATGGTGACGTTCTCGAGCTTCATGCCGAGGTCTTCCGAGATGACCTGACCGCCGGTGAGGATCGCGATGTCCTGCAGCATGGCCTTACGGCGATCGCCGAAGCCCGGAGCCTTCACGGCAGCAATCTTCAGACCGCCACGCAGCTTGTTGACAACGAGAGTTGCCAGAGCTTCGCCTTCAACGTCCTCAGCGATGATGAGGAGCGGCTTCTGCGACTGGATGACCTGCTCGAGCAGCGGAACCATCGGCTGGAGCGACGACAGCTTCTTCTCGTGGAGCAGAACGATGCAGTCATCGAGTTCTGCAATCATCTTGTCCGGGTTGGTGACGAAGTACGGCGACAGGTAGCCGCGGTCGAACTGCATGCCTTCGACGACTTCTACTTCGGTTTCCATGCCCTTGTTTTCTTCGACGGTGATGACGCCGTCGTTGCCGACCTTCTGCATCGCGTCTGCGATCTGACGACCGATCGAAGCTTCGCCGTTGGCCGAAATGGTGCCAACCTGAGCGACTTCGTCCGAGTCAGCGACTTCGCGAGCCATCGACTTGATCTGCTCGACGACCTTGGCGGTTGCCATGTCGATACCGCGCTTCAGGTCCATCGGGTTCAGGCCAGCAGCAACCTGCTTGAGACCTTCACGAACGATTGCCTGAGCAAGAACGGTCGCAGTGGTGGTACCGTCGCCGGCTTCGTCGTTGGTACGCGAAGCGACTTCTTTGACCATCTGTGCGCCCATGTTCTCGAACTTGTCTTCAAGCTCGATCTCTTTAGCGACCGAAACACCGTCCTTGGTGATGCGCGGGGCACCGAACGACTTTTCGAGAACAACGTTGCGGCCTTTCGGGCCGAGCGTCACTTTTACCGCGTCAGCAAGAATGTTGACACCGCGAAGCATGCCGTTGCGGGCTTCGGTGCCGAATTTGACGTCCTTAGCAGCCATTGCTGTATTCCTCGTCTAAAATTGTTGTCAGGTCAGGAAGCGTTCTCAGGCGATGATGCCGAGAATGTCGCCTTCCTTCATGATGAGAAGTTCTTCACCGTCGACAGTGACTTCGGTGCCGGACCACTTGCCGAACAGAACGCGATCGCCAGCTTTGACGGCCATTGCGATCAGTTCGCCCGAGTCCTTGCGGGCGCCTTCGCCACAAGCGACGACTTCGCCTTCAGCCGGCTTTTCCTTGGCGCTATCCGGAATGATAAGGCCACCAGCAGTTTTTTCGTCGCTCTGAACGCGGCGAACCAGAACGCGGTCGTGCAGCGGTTTGAAAGCCATTGTTGTAGCTCCTAGCTAACAGTTATCTCTAATACCCCTCCCGAGGGGTGTTAGCACTCGTCACTCGTGAGTGCTAACAGCGAAATAGCTAAGAAAGCCCCCCTCCCCTGTCAACAGGTCCCTTGGCAAAAAAGTCACGATTTTTCGGATAGGCAAATTTACCCTTGGTGAAGCGCGGGCACTCGCTTAAGCAGATGCCACACAAACCCTGTCTCTCTTTGGAGGTTGCATATGATTTACGGAGTCCGATTCCACGCCTGCTAGTCCAGCCGTGCTGCAACCTATTTCGACAGCCTCGCGCCGTCGCCATTTCCCAAGATTTTCAGGATTTTTCCGATGCTTCCCCCGATTAACGGCGGACCTGCATGGACGCAGGGACAAGACCGTCACAAATTACTCGACGAACGCTTGCCGCTCCGGCGCGCTGCGCCTGAGGCGCTCGATTTCAACTCGCCCGCAGAGCCGTTCGTTACCTTCGAGCCGATTGCCAAAGCACACCAACCGCAGGCAACGCTGATCGAACTGGCGCGCGATCCGCGGTTCCGCGACCGCTCCGCCCCTGCCAGCAATCTGGGAATCAGGGCTGCGATTGGCCGTGGATTTCTGCGGATCGGCTTCTTACTCTTGCGCTCACCGCAAATGCGGTGAGCCGATTTAAGGGACATTTGATGAAGCGCTTTTTGCTGCCTACGATCGCCATTCTGACCGCCACCCAAGCGGATGCTTTCTGCGGCGAGATGTCGTTCATGGAGTTTCTGTCGCCAGAACGTCAGGCCGAAGTGCAGGCCAAAGCTGCCGATGTCATCAACGCGCAGGGACTATTCTGGACCGCCACGCGCGGCGAAGACACTCTTTATATAGCGGGGAGCGTGCACATCTATACGCCCGAGCTCGACCCGCTGATCGACGCGATGGTTTCCGAGGTGATCGCGCCGACGGAAGTACTGTTGACCGAGGCCTCCGCCGAGGATTTCGCGAAGGTCAATCAGATGCTCGCCGCCGATCCGTCGCTGATCCTGCTGCCGGACAATAAAACCCTGATCGACCTGATGGACCCCGTTGCGTGGTCTGCGCTTCATGAAGTCCTCAGAAATCGCGGCATTCCGGCGTTCACCGTTGGTCGGCTGAAGCCGTTCATGGTCGCGACCCAGCTTTCGCTGATGAGCGAATGTATTAACGTGCAGGATCCGGCCACGATGGAAGGCGTCGATCACAGCGCGTTCCTCGCGGCGCAGGAACTGGACATCCCGAACAAGAGCCTCGAAGCGCCAACGACCATTTTTGAACTGATGGACAGTATGCCTCTGGACGACCAGATCGCGACGCTGGAGATCGCCAACTTTCATCCCGAGATCATCAACGCAACGCTCTCTACTATGGTGAATGCCTACCTCGATCAGGACATCAGCCTGCTGATGGTGGCCGATACCATTCCCGAATTGCTCGCGCCTTACGCTGACCCCGACGAAGCGGACCGGATTATGGCGGCCCAGAACGATCTGCTGCTGGACAAGCGGAACCATAATTGGATTCCCGTGATCGAAGCCGAAACCGCCAAATACGATGATATTTCGATCGTCGTCGGCGCCGCCCACCTGCCGGGAGACGAAGGCATCCTCAATCTGCTCGCCGAAAACGGCTGGAGCATTGCACGTATCGAATGACTGCTGCCCTGCGGCATTCGGACCGTTCATCGCTGGTGACAAAGGCGTTTGGCCTTCCTATAAGGCCCGCGACCCAATTTTCCTTTTAAGGATGCGATAAATGACGACTCTTGTTTTCGGCCATAAATCCCCCGACACCGACTCGACCGGCTCCCCGCTGATCTGGGCTTGGTATCTGAACGAAGTTAAGGGCGTCGACGCCAAGGCGGTTCTGCTCGGCGAGCCGAACACCGAAGCTGCTTTCGTCGTTGAAAAGTGGGGCTTCGAAAAGCCGGAAATCATTTCGTCGGTCGACGCAGGCCAGCAGGTTGTCATCGTTGACACCAACAATCCTGCAGAGCTGCCCGCAGACATCAACGCAGCCGACATCACCGCCATCATCGACCACCACAAGCTGGTCGGCGGTCTGGAAACCAAAGGCCCGATCGACATCACCATTCGTCCGCTCGCCTGCACCGCGACCATCATGTACGATCTGATGGGCGATGACGCCGACAAGATGCCGGATAACATCAAGGGCGCGATGCTGTCGTGCATCCTGTCCGACACCCTCGAATTCCGTTCGCCGACCACCACCGACGTCGACAAGGCGCTGGCTCAGAAGCTCGCTTCGGAACTGAACATCGACCTCGGCGCCTACGCCTCGGAAATGTTCGAAGCCAAGTCGGATATCTCGGCATTCTCGGACGCTGAACTGATCCGCATGGACTCGAAAGAGTACGCTGTCGAAGGCACCAAGTTCCGCGTTTCGGTTCTCGAAACCACCGCACCGAAGCTGGTTCTCGACCGCAAGGCGTCGATCATGGAATCGATGACTGCCGTTGCAGCCGAAGACGGTGTCGATCAGGTTCTCCTGTTCGTCGTCGACATCCTGAACGAAGAAGCCACCCTGTTCGTCCCGAACGATCTGGTCAAAACCGTTGCCGAGAAGTCGTTCGATGCGACCGTCGAAGGCGACAGCGTTGTTCTTCCGGGCATCATGTCCCGCAAGAAGCAGATCATCCCGAACCTCAAGCTCTGAGCTTCGACCGATCTTTCAAAGGCCCGCCAAGTGCGGGCCTTTTTGTTTAAGGAGCCCACCATGTTCGCACCCGACTTCCTTCGCGAAATGCAAAGCGGCGAAGAACAGGCCGTCGAGGCCCTTTTGAACGCGGCATTCGGCCAGCCGGATGAAGCGAACCTCGTGCGCAAGCTCCGCAAGTCAAAAGCGATGGCGGGCGAAATGGTTCTGCCGTCAGAGCAAGGCATCGTCGGATACCTCGCGCTGTCCCGCATGATCGCGCCGAAAAGCTGGCTGTGCCTCGCACCTGTGGCGATTCATCCCGACCTGCACGGCATGGGCTACGGCAAGCGAATGGTCGGCATGATTACTGAGTGGGCCCGCATGACGGATCAAACGCTCGTCGTTCTCGGCGAGCCAGCGCTTTATACCAGCGCCGGCTTCCGCCCTGCCCCCGAAGGTCTGACCTCGCCCTACCCCGTCGAATACACGATGGTCGCCGGCCCCGCGAAAGCGAAGAGCCTTGAGCTGCGCTATCCGCAAGCGTTCGACTAAGCCGACGCTTTCCTTTTAAACGAGCGGTCTATAGTCAAAGGGAAACCTTAGTTAACAGGGCTCCCTATGACCCAGACCATCAATTCCTTTGCCGAAATCTCCGACCAGTACGACGCCGCCTTCGTGGATCTCTGGGGCTGTATGCACAACGGTATCGAAGCATTCTCCGAAGCGGTTGCCGCGATGCAGGCCTATCGTCAGCGCGGCGGCAAGGTCATCTATGTGACCAACGCTCCGCGTGCTTGGCCGCTGGTTGTCGAACAGATGAAGCACTGGGGCCTGCCCGACGATACGTGGGATGCGATCTCGACCTCGGGTGACGCAGCGCGTGTCGCGATGTTCTCGGGTGCCGTGGGCGAAAAAGTCTGGTTCATCGGTGAAGACCGCGATCTGACGTTCTTCAACCCGATCAAGGTTGTCGAGAACCCCGTGGACATCCAGCGCGTCCCTCTGGACGATGCAGAAGGCATCGTGAACTGCGGCCCGTTCGACCCGCAGGCCGACCCGCAGGATATGCGCCCGCAACTTCTGCTCGCCCGCGAAAAGGGTCTGAAGATGCTCTGCGCCAATCCCGACATTATCATCGACCGCGGCGAGAAGCGCGAATGGTGCGCCGGTGCCGTTGCGAAGGTCTATGAGGAAATGGGCGGTGAGACGCTCTATTTCGGCAAACCGCATCCGCCGATCTATGACCTCGCGCGCCGCCGCCTGCTCCAAGAGGGCATCGAGCCTGACGAAGCCCAGATCATCTGCATCGGTGACGGAATCAAAACCGACATTTCGGGCGCGCAGGGAGAGGGCTATGATTCCCTCTTCATCACTGGCGGCATCGCGGCGGAAGAGACAAAAACCGAAACGCAGCCGGATGCAGACGCGCTAAGTGCCTATCTCGAAAAAGAAATGCAGGCGCCGACCTATTCGATCGGCTTCCTACGTTAGTCTAATGGGGGTTGATTTTTCTGCATCCGCAAAGTAACAAAATTACACCCAATATGAAAAATGGGATTTTTTGTTACTCATGGAGCCGAATATGCTGGATAACGCCCCCCGCGGAACGATCTGCATCGAGGATATCGAGATCGGCATGGTCCGCTCCCTGCGGAAGGTCGTGACCGATCGCGATATCGAACTGTTTGCCGAAGTGTCGACCGACCGTAACCCTGTCCATCTGGACGACGCCTATGCGCAGGACACGATCTTCGAAGGCCGTATCGCGCACGGTATGCTGACCGCTGGTCTGGTCTCTGCTGTGATCGGCGAACAGCTTCCGGGTCACGGTACGGTCTACCTTGGCCAGAACCTAAAGTTCCTTGCGCCGGTACGTCCGGGTGACATGGTGCTGGCCGAAGTCGAGGTTATCAACATCGACCACTCCAAGCGCCGCGTCACCCTTGATACCCGTTGTCTTGTGAACAACAAGAAGGTGCTGATGGGCGAAGCTGTCGTCCTCGCCCCCAGCCGTAAATTCGACTGATCAGTTACCCGACGGACCGACCAGCAGACGCGCGTTCAGCTGCTGTAGCGGACGGTTGTTGTGGTTCAGTACTTCGGACAGGGCAGCGATCTGCTCTGCCGATGCGGTCATCGGCGTAGCCAGTACGTGCCAGTTCACGCCTTCCGAGCAGGGCGGCGTGGTGAGCGAGCCCATGTAGCGGTAGATCTCGTGCGATGCAGGGATCAGGCCGTTCGGGTCGATGGTTACGCCCGCAACATCGGCCGCCTCGGTCGGCGTGGTCGGCATATTGTCGATCACGGTTTGCAGCGTCGCATTGGCCTCGCCTTCTTCGATCAGCACGCCCAAAACAGCGAGTGCGCCGTCGTCGGCTTGGTGAACGAAGTGCGCCTCGATCGGGAATTCCTTGCCGTCCACATCGTGCTCGCTCGGCGTATGGAAGTGGATCTGCGCGAGGTGGAACGTCTTGCCCGCCTCAACCAGATCGCCGCCTTCGGCGGTGTTGAACTGCACCGTGTGGCCGTTGTTCAGGATGTTCAGCGCAACTGGCTGGTAATCGAACTCGTAATTGACGGTGCCCGACGCTTCGGCGCCCGACAGATCGATCGGCGACTGCATCGCGCCGCCAGCACACGAAGCGTACTCTTCAGAGAGCTCGCCCCAGTGGTCGGGGCCTTCGTCGCCAGAATAAGTCCAGTGTGTGCCAGCCGCAAAAACGGGCATCGCGAGGAGCGAAGCAGCCAGCGAGATGCCAGCAAAACCAAGTTTGTTCATGAGTAGTATCTTTCAATAAGTATCGAATGTAAGCTCGATAGCCTGAGAGGTAGGCTTCGGCGCGTGCCGCTTCAATTCAAATCCGTGCGATTGTAAGTTCAGCGGCGCACAGACATCTCTGATCTTGCGCCTAGGTTCGCGCAGGGCTAGGCATCGGACATGCGTATTATCCGCGATACCCTTTATATCGACCCGAGCGACCGTGGCGCCGTTGCGGCCATCGGTAATTTCGATGGTGTTCACCTCGGCCATCAGGCCGTCATCTCGCTGGCCCGCAAGGTCGCCGACGAGGCTGGCCTGCCGCTGGGCGTCATGACGTTCGAGCCGCATCCGCGACAGTTCTTTGCCCCGGGTGCCCCAGCTTTCCGCTTGATGAATGCCGAAGCGAAAGCTCACCGCCTTGAAAAGCTCGGCGTTGAGAAGCTGTACGAAGTGCCGTTCAACGCGGCGCTCGCCGGTCTGTCGCCCCGCGAGTTTGCCCAGCAGATCATAGTTGATCGTCTTGGCCTCGCTCATGTCGTCGTCGGAGAGGACTTCTTCTTCGGCAAGGCGCGTGCAGGTGATGTGAACACACTCAAAGACCTCGGCGCAGAGCTTGGATTCGGCGTCACCGTCACCCCGCTTCTTTCGCTGGACGAGGAAGTGTCTTCCACCAACATTCGCAATGCACTGGCCGAAGGCCGACCCGGTGATGCCGCGGCGATGCTCGGCCACCTGCACCGGATTGAGGGCGAGGTCATTCGCGGCGACCAGCGTGGCCGCGACCTTGGCTACCCGACAGCCAATATGTCGATCGACGGCCTGCACCAGCCGAAGCTGGGTGTCTATGCGGTGAAGGTCGATGTGCTCGAAGGCACCTACAAAGGCACCTACGGCGGCGCGGCTTCCATTGGCGTGCGCCCGATGTTCGGTCAGGACAACGTGCCAAACATCGAAACTTTCATTTTCGATTTTAAAGGCGACCTCTACGGCACAATGTTGTCGGTCGCCCTGATCGAATACCTTCGCCCCGAACTCAAGTTCGACAGCCTTCAGGCGCTCATCGACCAGATGGACGCCGACTGCCGCCAAAGCCGAGAGATCCTCGCAAATGACGGAAATTGATCGCAAAGGTCTTGGCCATCGTTATTGGGAGAAAATCCCGATGGCCAAGATGTCCCGCCCGCAGTGGGAAGCCCTCTGCGACGGTTGCGGCAAGTGCTGCCTGAACAAGCTCGAAGACGAGGAAACCGGCGAAGTGGCGCTGACCCGCGTGGCCTGCCGGTTGCTGGACGACGATACCTGCCTATGTAGCCAGTATCCGATCCGTCACCAGTTCGTTCCCGAGTGCATTGTCCTATCTCCTAAAACCATTACCGAAAACCTTTACTGGCTCCCGCAGACTTGCGCCTACCGCCTTCTGCACGTGGGCCAGCCGCTTCCCGAGTGGCATCCGCTGCTGACAGGCCGTCCGGAAACGGTCCACGAAGCGAACGCATCCCTGCGCGGCCAGACCGTGTCGGAGTTCGACGTCGCCGATGATGATTGGGAAGACTACATTATTGAGGAACCCACCTGATGTTCTTTGCCTCCGACAATTCGAGCCCAGTGCACCCCAAAGTCTTTGAGGCACTCGCCAAGGCCAACGAAGGTTACGCCAGCGGCTACGGCGCTGACGACGTGACCAAGTCTGCCGCCCAGAAAATCCGCGATCTGTTCGAAGCCCCCGAAGCGGCTGTCTACTTTGTGCCCACGGGTAGCTCGGCCAATGCGCTCGCCCTGTCGATCATGGTAGAGCCGTGGCAGACCGTGTTCTGCCACCAGAACGCCCACATCGAAGAAGACGAGTGCGGCGCGCCCGAGTTTTACATCGGCGGTGGCAAGCTAGCGCTGGTCGAAGGCGAACACGCCAAGATGTCCCCTGACGCCCTGCGCAAAGCGATTGAATTCACCGGTCGCGCAGGTGTGCACAACATGCAGCGCGGCGCTGTGTCGATCACCAACGTGACCGAGAACGGCACCGTCTATTCGGCGGCCGAAGTCACGGCCCTCACTGCTGTCGCCCGCGACTACAACCTGCCCGTCCACATGGACGGCGCACGTTTTGCCAACGCGATTGTCGCGACCGGCGCCACTCCGGCAGAGATGACATGGCGCGCTGGCGTCGACATCCTGTCCTTTGGCGGCACCAAGAACGGTCTGATGGGTGTCGAAGCCGTCGTGATCTTCAACCCCGAGAAGGCTTGGGAATTCGAACTGCGCCGCAAGCGTGGCGGGCACCTGTTCTCCAAGCATCGGTATCTGTCGGCCCAGATGGACGTCTACCTCGACGACAACCTGTGGCTCGACTTGGCAACGAACGCCAATGCAATGGCGGCAAAGCTGAGCGAAGGCATCCAGCAGATTGAGGGCGCGTCACTCCTCCATCCGACCGACGCGAACTGCGTGTTTGCATGCTTCCCGCGCAGCGGCCACCAAGCGGCCCACAAAGCCGGTGCGATGTATTACCTCTGGCCATTCAACCAGAGCCTCGAAGGCGCGCCGGAGGAAGCCCTCGCAGCGCGCCTCGTGTGTAGCTGGTCAACGACCGACGAGAACGTCGAGACGTTCCTCGCACATCTCCGTTAAAGATTGCCGCACAGGTGGGCGTCCAGATCGTCCAACCTGTCCTGCCCCCAGAACCGCTCATCGGTTTCGGTGATATAGAACGGTGCGCCGAACACACCGCGGCGCACTGCTTCCTCGGTGTTCTCCTCGTATGCCGCAGCGCCCGATAGTAGGCCGCTGTCTGCCAGTGCAGGATCGAAACCGGCCTTTTCCAGACACGCGCGAATGACCGCATCGTCAGCAAGGTTCGCATCCTCGGCCCAGACTGCGCCCGTGTATGCGTGCACCAGCTGGCCCAGATCACCGCCGCCCGCATTCTGCGCTGCGATCAGCGCGTAGGCCGCGGGCGCACCATTCACCGGAAAATGCGCAGGGCGCAGGTTCAACGGCAGACCGGCTTTCTTCGCCTGACGACGGAGCTCCTGATCGCGGTATTCGAGCCGCGTCGGGTGGCGATCCTTGGGAAGTGTGCCGCCCGTGCGCATGAACACCTGACCGATGTCCATCGGCTTGTAGGTAATCGTTGCATTGTGCTTGGCAGCTATCTCTTCCAGCCGTGTTCCGGCGAGGTAGGTGAATGGCGACATTGTCGCAAAGAAGTAGTCGATATGCGGCATTATGAATGTTCCTCCCGGTCTAAACTTTGCCTCACGTTAGGTTCGTGCTACGCGGTGTCAACGTCACGAATCCGTCATGCACAGGCGGATGCTCAGCTTTCGGGGACAATTGCAGATGCCGACGATGACCGAACCGAAACTTATTTCGGGCAATGCCAACATTCCACTCGCCAAATCGATCGCGCGTCGCATGTCCATGCACCGCGGTATGAACGTTGGTCTGGTGGATACGCGCGTCGAGCGCTTCAACGACCAAGAGATCTTTGTCGAGGTCTACGAGAACGTACGCGGCGAGGATATGTTCATTATCCAGCCGACCTCGAATCCGGCCAACGACAACCTCATGGAACTGCTGATCATCACCGACGCGCTCAAGCGTTCGTCGGCTGGCCGCATCACCGCAGTCATTCCGTACTTCGGCTATGCCCGTCAGGACCGCCGTACCAAGGCCCGCACACCGATCAGTTCCAAGCTCGTTGCGAACCTCATCACCCAGTCGGGTGTCGACCGCGTTCTGACGCTCGACCTGCACGCAGCACAGATTCAGGGCTTCTTCGACATTCCGGTAGATAACCTCTACGCGGCGCCGATCTTCGCTCTCGATATCAAGCACCACTTCAAAGGCGGCCTTGAAGACATCATGGTCGTCTCGCCGGACGTCGGCGGTGTGGCCCGTGCTCGCGAACTGGCGAAGCGTATCAACGCTCCCCTCTCCATCGTGGACAAGCGCCGCGAAAAGCCGGGTGAAGTGGCCGAGATGACCGTCATCGGTAGCGTCGAAGGCAAGAAGTGCATCATCGTGGACGACCTTTGCGACACCGCAGGTACTCTCTGCAAAGCAGCCGAGCACCTGATGCAGGCCGGTGCTGCTGAAGTTCACGCCTACATCTCGCACGGCGTGATGTCGGGTCCGGCTGTCGAGCGCGTCACCAACTCGCACCTTAAGACATTGGTCATCACCGACTCGATCCAGCCGACTGACGCGATCCTCAAAGCACCGAACATCCGCATTGTACCGACCGCACCCATGTTCGCTCAGGCCATACTGAACACGTGGAACGGCACCTCGGTGTCCTCGCTGTTCGAAGACGAGACGCTGATCCCGATCTACGAAGGCCTCTACAACACGCTCTAAAAAACGAAGGCGGGGAATTCCCCGCCTTTTTCATTCGATGTCCCAGTCGTCCTCGTGCTTGAGTTCGCCTATGGACATCCACGCAGCGCGAGCCCGCGCGATGCGCGTATCGCCCCACGTTCTGAAAACAATCTCGCAGCCTTCGGAATTGATATTCTCCACCTGAACATCAATGCGCGCGTTGCTCTGATTTGACATATCGAGCATCGACACCCACGCCTGAACAGCAGGCAGCTTGCGATAGGCCTTGCGGAAGGTGACCGGAAAACGGGTCAGGCGCGGACCTTCACCGGTCCACATATCCCCGTCAGTGTCGAAGTCGGAAAAGAGCACCACATCGCCCTGATCCACACCTATGAGATGATTTTCGAGTTTGAGCATTCTACCGTCAACTTGGCTTGGCGGACATATAACCATATCCGGATAAGCGTTACGACAGAATTAATGCAAAAAGCCCCGCAGTTGCGGGGCTTCTTTTTGATTTCTTTCGTATAGCGCGGATTACTCGCGGTACGACAGACCCATGTGGGTTCCAACGGCAACCATGTCAGCCAGCAGACGCGCAGCGTCATCGACCGGACCCGGTTCGTTTTTGAAGTTCTCCAGAGCCTTCTCGTGCGCAGCGCGGTATTCCGCAACCATCGCATCGAAAGCGTCCTGAGTAACTTCACCCGTCGGGAGAGCGCGTTCGGCCAGAACCGATACGTTCTCACCACCGATTTCAGCGAAGCCGCCGGAAACGATGTATTCGTCGGTACCACCAGTGTGGACAACCCGCAGGATGCCCGGACGCAGCGTGGTGATGGTGGCCGCGTGGCCTGCCATCGCCGTCATTGCGCCATCGGCACCCGGGATCTGGACCTCGGTGGCCTGGACGGAAGCGAGCTTTCGTTCAGGGGATACGAGGTCGAACTGGAACGATTCAGCCATAACGACTCCTTAGGCTGCCGAAGCGGCCATTTTCTCGGCTTTAGCGAGCACTTCGTCGATGCCGCCAACCATGTAGAAGGCACCTTCCGGCAGGTGGTCATATTCGCCGGCGACAACAGCTTTGAACGAGCTGATGGTGTCTTCGAGCGGAACCTGAACACCGTCCGAACCAGTGAACACTTTCGCAACGTCGAACGGCTGCGAGAGGAAACGCTGGATCTTACGAGCGCGCGAAACGGTCAGCTTATCTTCTTCCGACAGTTCGTCCATGCCGAGGATGGCGATGATGTCCTGCAGCGACTTGTAGCGCTGGAGGATGTTCTGAACCTGACGTGCGACGTTGTAATGCTCTTCACCGACGATCTGCGGGTCGAGGATACGCGACGACGAGTCGAGCGGGTCCACAGCCGGGTAGATGCCGAGTTCCGAGATAGCACGGTTAAGAACCGTGGTAGCGTCGAGGTGGGCGAAGGTGGTTGCCGGTGCAGGGTCGGTAAGGTCATCGGCCGGAACGTAAACAGCTTGGATCGAGGTGATCGAGCCGTTCTTGGTCGAGGTGATGCGTTCCTGCATGGCGCCCATGTCGGTTGCCAGGGTCGGCTGGTAGCCTACAGCCGAAGGAATACGGCCGAGAAGCGCCGACACCTCAGAACCAGCCTGGGTGAAGCGGAAGATGTTGTCCACGAAGAACAGAACGTCGGTACCCGAAGCGTCGCGGAACTGCTCAGCAAGGGTCAAACCGGTCAGAGCAACACGTGCACGTGCTCCCGGCGGTTCGTTCATCTGACCGTACACGAGAGCCACCTGCGACTCTTCAAGCGCGTCCGGCTTAATAACGTTCGATTCGATCATCTCGTGATAAAGGTCGTTACCTTCACGGGTACGTTCACCAACACCTGCGAACACCGAGTAACCCGAGTGCACTTTTGCG
Source organism: Marivivens aquimaris (assembly GCF_015220045.1). Lineage (NCBI taxonomy): Bacteria > Pseudomonadati > Pseudomonadota > Alphaproteobacteria > Rhodobacterales > Paracoccaceae > Marivivens > Marivivens aquimaris. The sequence continues at coordinate 2,064,320 of NZ_JADBGB010000001.1, forward strand.
ATGTTGTTGATCAGTTCCATGATGAGAACGGTTTTACCAACGCCGGCGCCGCCGAACAGACCGATTTTACCACCCTTCGAGTACGGTGCGAGAAGGTCGATAACCTTAATGCCCGTTACGAGGATTTCAGTCGCGGTCGACTGTTCGCTGAATTCCGGTGCGGGCTGGTGGATCGCACGGGTTTCAGTCGCGTTAACCGGGCCCTTTTCGTCAACGGGCTCGCCGACGACGTTAAGGATACGGCCCAGAGTTGCAGTACCGACCGGAACCGAAATCGGCGAACCGGAGTCTTCAACTGCCTGACCACGAACGAGACCTTCGGTCGCGTCCATAGCGATGGTACGTACGGTGTTTTCGCCAAGGTGCTGGGCTACTTCAAGAACCAGCTTCTTGCCATTGTTGTCGGTGGTCAGTGCGTTAAGGATCGCCGGCAGGTGATCGCTGAACTGCACGTCCACAACGGCGCCAATCACCTGCGTGATTTTGCCATTTGCTTGTGCCATGTTTCGTTTCTCCGGTTCTTAGAGCGCTTCAGCGCCCGAGATAATTTCGATCAGTTCGTTGGTGATAACGGCCTGACGCGAACGGTTGAATTCGATGGTCAGTCGGTCGATCATATCGCCGGCGTTGCGTGTAGCATTGTCCATCGCGCTCATACGGGCACCCTGTTCGGAAGCACCGTTTTCCAGCAGAGCAGAGAAGATCTGGGTCGCAACGCTCTTCGGGAGCAGGTCGTCCAGAATCTCTTCTTCACCGGGTTCGTAGTCATAGTCGGTCGTCACACCATCTTCGGGTGCATCGAACTTAGCGGGGATCACCTGCTGAGCGGTCGGGATCTGAGAGATAACCGACTGGAACTCCGAGAAGAGGATCGTCGCTACGTCGAATTCACCGGCCTCGAAGCGCTTGAGCAGGTCTTTGGCGATCGACTGCGCATCAGCGTAACCGATTTTTTTGACTTCGCTCAGGTCAACGTGACCAACGAACAGATCGGCATAGTCGCGACGCAGCTGCTCGCGGCCTTTCTTGCCGACCGTCAGGATTTTTACCGTCTTGCCTTCGGCCTTCAGCGCTTGGATGCGCTGACGGGCCAGCTTGACGATCGACGAATTGAAGCCGCCGCAGAGGCCACGTTCAGCAGTCATCACCACGAGCATGTGGGTCTGATCGCTGCCCGTACCCTTGAGCAGGAGCGGAGCGGTATCCGACGCACCAGCCGAAGCTGCCAGCGACGAGATGACCGCATTGAACCGCTCTGCGTAAGGACGCGAGGCCTCGGCTGCTTCCTGGGCGCGACGGAGTTTAGCCGCCGCGACCATTTGCATCGCCTTAGTGATCTTGCGGGTCGATTTGACCGACGTGATCCGGTTTTTTAGGTCCTTAAGACTTGGCACTGCCTTGTCTCCTTAACTAGAGCCCAACGATCAGGCGAAATCAGCGGCGAATTCGTCCAGAACTGCTTTCAGTTTGTCAGCAGCTTCGCCTTTGATTTTCGGGTCTTCGTTCGAGATCCAGTCCAGAATGTCCTTACGCTTGTTGCGCAGGAAGTTCAGCAGACCGTCTTCGAAACGGGCAACATCCGAAACCGGCAGCTTATCGAGGTAGCCGTTGGTACCTGCGAAGATGACGCAGACGATTTCAGCGTTGGTCAGCGGCGAGTACTGCGGCTGCTTCATGAGCTCGGTCAGACGGGCACCACGGTTCAGCAGCTGCTGGGTCGAGGCGTCGAGGTCCGAACCGAACTGAGCGAAGGCAGCCATTTCGCGGTACTGAGCGAGCGAGAGCTTAACCGGACCAGCAACCGAGGACATAGCCTTGGTCTGAGCCGACGAGCCAACGCGCGAAACCGAGAGACCGGTGTTCACAGCGGGGCGGATACCCTGGTAGAACAGTTCGGTTTCGAGGAAGATCTGACCGTCGGTGATCGAGATCACGTTGGTCGGAATAAACGCCGAAACGTCGCCGCCCTGGGTTTCGATGATCGGCAGGGCGGTCAGCGAGCCAGCACCGTTGTCTTCGTTCAGCTTAGCCGAACGCTCGAGCAGGCGGGAGTGGAGGTAGAAAACGTCGCCCGGGTAAGCTTCACGACCCGGCGGGCGGCGGAGCAGCAGCGACATCTGACGATACGAAACAGCCTGCTTCGAAAGGTCATCATAGATGATCAGAGCGTGGCGGCCGTTGTCACGGAAGTGCTCAGCCATAGCGGTTGCAGCGTACGGTGCAAGGAACTGCATCGGTGCCGGATCCGAAGCGGTCGCAGCAACAACGATGGAGTATTCCATAGCGCCGTTTTCTTCGAGCTTCTTAACCAGCTGGGCAACGGTCGAACGCTTCTGACCAACTGCAACGTAGATGCAGTACAGCTTCTTCGACTCGTCGTCGCCAGCAGCTTCGTTGTACGACTTCTGGTTCAGGATAGCGTCGAGAGCAACGGCAGTCTTACCGGTCTGACGGTCACCAATGATAAGTTCGCGCTGACCACGGCCAACCGGGATCATAGCGTCAACCGACTTCAGGCCGGTTGCCATCGGTTCGTGAACCGACTTACGGGGGATAATGCCCGGAGCCTTAACGTCAGCGACGAGGCGCTTCGAGGTGTTGATCGGGCCCTTGCCGTCGATCGGGTTACCCAGACCGTCAACAACGCGACCGAGAAGCTCGTCACCAGCCGGAACGTCCACGATCGAGTTGGTACGCTTGACGGTGTCGCCTTCTTTAATGTCGCGGTCCGAACCGAAGATAACAACACCGACGTTGTCAGCTTCGAGGTTCAGCGCCATGCCGCGAATTCCGCCCGGGAATTCGACCATTTCACCAGCCTGAACATTGTCCAGACCGTAAACACGCGCGATACCGTCACCGACCGAGAGCACACGGCCGACTTCGGCCACTTCGGCTTCCTGGCCGAAGTTCTTGATCTGGTCTTTTAGGATCGCAGAAATTTCTGCAGCTTGGATCGCCATTATCCGACCTCTTTCATGGTGTTCTGGAGAGCGCTGAGCTTGGAGCGGATCGACGTGTCGATCATCTTCGAGCCCACCTTAACGATAAGACCGCCGATGAGCGAAGCATCGACAGTGGCATTGATGTTGACGTCCTTGCCGACCTTCGCCTTCAGGGTCTGGGACAGCTTGTCGGTCTGGCCTTTGGTCAGAGCTTTCGCGCTGACGACGTCAGCGGTGATTTCGCCCTTTTCTTCGGCCAGACGGGCGCGAAGGACTTCAAGCAGCTGCGGAAGCACGAACAGGCGGCGCTTCTGGGCCAGAAGGGCCAGCGTGCTGTTCATGGTTTCCGAAAGTTCCATTTTCTTGGCCAGAGCCGAGACGGCACCTGCCTGTTGATCGCGGCTGTAGATCGGCGAGCCGATCAGCGCACGCAGGTCCTCGCTCGAGTCGAGTGCTGCGGCCAGTGCGTCAATGTCGGATTCGAGTGCCGCGAGGCCATTGCCTTCTTTGGCAATGTCGAACACGGCGGATGCATAGCGCGAAGCAATGCCGGTTGAGATCGAAGCTGGTTCGGACACGTCCACCCTTCCGATGATTAGGCCGTCTCTTCGACCCGTGAGGGCCGACCGTCAGGCAGCTTAAATGGCCCTCGCATTTGCGGGGGCAACAAGATCACGGGGGGATGTATCAGAGGGGTTTTTGTGTGGCAACAGGCTTAGGCCAGTAATTGGCCAATGTTTGCGCCCTAGATTGTGGATATGTCAACATGTGCGACAATTGGCGCAATTAAATGCCGACATGATCAAACGTTGGAGGCCGAAAACCCGAATCCATCCACATATTTTGCATTCATGATGACTCGCGGTGCGTTCGCGAAAGCCCCGGCTTCGGCACTGGCCGCCCTACCCCTTCGAGGACACGTAGTGGCCGCTTGACCGCCTCACCCAGTCCGGGCCTGCGAGGAGCAGCAACCTGTTTGGTCACTTCGACCATGAGTACGCCGCCCGCCGCGAACGGAAGAGTCTTTCCGATGTTCTCCGTCAGTCCCGCGAGCTTGCGCCAGATCCGTTTAGACGACGGCACTTGATAAAGCGACGACCGAGAACGCTCGGTGATAAAGTTGTGCTGTTTGAACTGCGCCTCAAGCTGGCCAAGCGAATAGGGACGACCGTAACCGAAAGGCGTGCGGTCACTCCGCGACCAGAGCCCTGCGCGGTTTGGCACAACAAAGATCGCGCGCCCACCCGGCCCCAGCACGCGCCAGCATTCGTTGAGAACAGCAGTCGGGTTCTCTGATGTTTCTAGACCGTGCATCACCACCAGCTTGTCGACGCTACCAGTATCGAGCGGCCAGAACGTCTCTTCACACAGGACCGAAACGTTCGGCATCCCAGCCGGCCAAGGCATCACGCCCTGCGGTCCGGGCATCAGGCCAACCACCCGCCGTGCCTCTGTCAGATAGGGGCGCAGCATCGGAACAGCGAAACCGAACCCCACGACAGTCTGGCCCTTCGCTTCGGGCCATAGCGTCAGCAGATCATTGCGAATAACCTTCTGTGCCGCACGGCCAAGCTGGCTGCGGTAGTAAAAGTTGCGAAGATCCAACACATCAAGGTGCATTGCAGACGGTCGTCCTTTGGGTCAGGCTTGGATACAACTTTAACCAAACTGGACGGCGATGCCATGCCCCTTGAGCTTTTCACCATCCCGTGTCTCGCAGACAACTATGCATACGTGTTGCACAATGCGGCCACTGGCAAGACCGCTCTGGTCGATGCCCCCGAGGTTGAACCCATCGCGTCCTTCCTCGGCCACCGCGGATTTGAACTGGACGACATTCTTGTAACCCACCACCACCATGACCATATCGACGGTGTGGATGCTCTCCGCGCCAAATCGAACTCCCGCGTAATCGGCGCCGAAATCGACGCCCATCGCCTGCCTGCGCTGGACCTAGCGGTCGGTGACGGCGACACGTTCGAGGTTTGCGGCGAGACATGCCATGTCATCTTTGTCCCCGGCCATTCGTCCGGTCATATCGCGTTCCACCTGCCCGAAAGCGGCTATCTGTTTTCCGCTGACAGCTTGATGGCATTCGGCTGCGGCCGTCTTTTCGAAGGCACCTCTGCCGAAATGTGGAACAGTCTGAAACGTCTGCGCGCACTGCCGCCCGAAACCGTTGTTTGTTCCGGCCACGAGTATACGGCCACCAACGCCAAGTTTGCCCTGGCCATCGAGCCGGACCATCCGGCGGTCAAAGCACGGGCCGACGCGGTATTTGCGGCGCGGGAACGCGGCGAGCCCACCGTCCCTTCCATTCTGGGCGATGAGGTCGCAACTAACCCGTATCTGCGAGCCGATGACGAAGCGCTCAAGTCCGCAATCGGCATGCCGCTTGCAACCGACGAGGAGGTCTTTGCGGAGGTCCGCAAGCGTAAAGACAACTTCTGACGGATACATGCCCGAACATGATGCGGGATTGAGCCGTAGGATAGAGTTGAAAACAATTGTGAAGGTAAATCGAGAGAAAGTCCTTGAAGGACAACCAAAGAACACCAAACCTTAAGTATAAGAGGCCATGCTTCGCGCAGCTTCCGGCTTCGCGAACCCCGATAGAGGAGCACTGACGTGCCGTCATTTTCGACAACACTCGAGCAGTCCATCCACGCAGCACTGGCGCTGGCGAACGCCCGCCGTCACGAACTGGCTACTCTCGAACACCTCTTGCTTGCTCTGATCGACGAACCCGACGCATCACGCGTCATGCGTGCCTGTGCCGTCGATCTCGACGAGCTACGCAAGAACCTTGAAGACTACATCGACGACGACCTTTCGACCCTCATCACCGAGGTCGAAGGATCCGAAGCTGTACCGACCGCTGCGTTCCAGCGCGTCATCCAGCGCGCTGCGATCCACGTCCAGTCGTCCGGCCGCACCGAAGTTACCGGTGCTAACGTGCTCGTCGCTATCTTTGCAGAGCGTGAAAGCAACGCCGCGTACTTCCTGCAAGATCAGGACATGACCCGTTACGACGCGGTCAACTTCATCGCCCACGGTGTCGCCAAAGACCCCGCGTTCGGCGAAGCGCGCCCGATCACCGGCGCCGAAGAAGAAGAGCAAACGTCCCGCCCGCACCAGTCCGCGCCCGAAGCCGAAGGCAAGGAATCCGCGCTGGCCAAGTATTGCGTCGACCTCAACGCGAAGTCCCGCAAGGGCGACGTCGATCCGCTGATCGGCCGCCACCACGAGGTCGAGCGCTGCATTCAGGTGCTTTGCCGTCGCCGCAAGAACAACCCGCTGCTCGTCGGGGATCCGGGCGTTGGTAAGACCGCAATCGCGGAAGGCCTCGCTCGCCAGATCATCAACGAAGAAGTGCCGGAAGTCCTTTCGGGCACCACGATCTTCAGCCTCGACATGGGCGCTCTGCTTGCAGGCACCCGTTATCGCGGTGATTTCGAAGAGCGCCTGAAAGCCGTTGTTTCGGAGCTTGAAGAACATGACGACGCGGTTTTGTTCATCGACGAAATCCACACCGTAATTGGTGCCGGCGCTACCTCGGGCGGCGCTATGGATGCGTCGAACCTCCTGAAGCCCGCGCTTCAGGGCGGCAAACTGCGTTGCATGGGCTCGACCACTTATAAGGAATTCCGTCAGCACTTCGAAAAGGATCGCGCGCTGAGCCGCCGTTTCCAGAAGATCGACGTAAACGAGCCTTCGGTCGAAGATTCGGTCAAGATCCTTCAGGGTCTCAAGCCCTACTTCGAAGAGCACCACAACATCCGCTACACTGCTGACGCCATCAAGTCGGCTGTGGAGTTGTCGTCGCGCTACATCAACGACCGCAAGCTGCCGGATAAGGCCATCGACGTCATCGACGAAGCAGGCGCTGCCCAGCACCTCGTCGCGGAATCGAAGCGCCGCAAGACCATCGGCGTAAAGGAAATCGAAGCCGTCGTGGCCAAGATTGCCCGCATCCCGCCGAAGAACGTCAGCAAGGACGACGCAGAGACACTGAAGGATCTCGAAAAGTCGCTCAAGCGCGTCGTGTTCGGTCAGAACATCGCTATCGAGTCGCTGTCGTCCGCGATCAAGCTGGCCCGTGCTGGTCTGCGTGAACCCGAGAAGCCCATCGGTAACTACCTCTTCGCCGGTCCGACCGGTGTGGGTAAGACCGAAGTGGCAAAGCAGCTGGCGGACACGCTCGGCGTCGAACTGATCCGCTTCGACATGTCGGAATACATGGAGAAGCACGCGGTTTCGCGTCTGATCGGTGCCCCTCCGGGCTATGTCGGTTTCGACCAAGGCGGTATGCTCACCGACAAGATCGACCAGAACCCGCACTGTGTTCTGCTGCTCGACGAGATCGAAAAGGCCCACCCGGATGTCTACAACATCCTGCTGCAGGTCATGGACCACGGGAAGCTCACCGACCACAACGGTCGGACCACCGACTTCCGCAATGTGATCCTGATCATGACTTCGAACGCAGGTGCTGCGGAGCAAGCGAAGGAAGCCATCGGCTTTGGTCGTGACCGCCGCGAGGGTGAAGATACCGCTGCAATCGAGCGGACCTTCACACCGGAATTCCGCAACCGTCTGGATGCTGTCATTCCGTTCGCGCCGCTGCCCAAAGAAGTCATCATGCAGGTGGTCGAGAAGTTCGTACTCCAGCTGGAAGCCCAGCTTATGGATCGCAACGTCCATATCGAACTTACCGAAGAAGCCGCTGCATGGCTGGCAGACAAGGGTTACGACTCCAAGATGGGTGCGCGTCCGCTGGGTCGTGTCATTCAGGAGCACATCAAGAAGCCGTTGGCAGAAGAGCTTCTCTTCGGTCAGCTTACCAAAGGCGGTCTGGTCCGCGTTGCGGTCAAGGACGACAAGCTCGACCTGCAGATCGAGCCGCCGAAGCCTGGCCGCCTGACGGGCAACAAGCCTCCGCTTCTGACCGCCGACTAATGCGGTTACTGGTAATGATTTCGGCCCTTGCCGCCCCCGTGGCGGCAGGGGCTTTTTCTTTGTCCTCACCGATCGACTGCGATCTTGGCGAGGTCTGCTACATCCAACAATTCGTGGACCGCGACCCAACCAGCGGCCTCAGCGATTTCCGCTGTAGCGGCCTCACTTATGACGGCCACAAGGGCACCGACTTCGCCCTCCCCTCGCTGGCGATGCAGGCGGAAGGCGTGAACGTGCTGGCTGCAGCGGACGGACTGGTGACAGGCGTGCGGGACGAAATGCCGGACGTCTTGCAAACCGGCCCCGATGCGCCCGATGTCACGGACGGCGAATGCGGCAACGGCCTCGTCATCAACCACGGTGATGGTTGGGAAACGCAATACTGCCACCTCGCGCTCGGCAGCGTTATTCCCCGCGTTGGGCAAGAGGTCTCCACTGGAGAAGTCATCGGCCAAGTCGGCCTTTCCGGCCAGACCCAATTCCCCCACGTTCACCTATCTGTTCGCAAAGATGGCGATGTCATCGACCCGTTCGACACAGGTAGTGCGACTGATTGCACGGCCTCGGGTGCGCTCTGGTCCGAGCCGATCAACGCACCTGATGGCGGGATTGTGTCCGTAGGATTTGCGCCGAACGTGCCCAACTACGACGCGGTGAAAGCTGGCACGGCGACAACCTTGCCCTCAGCGGGAAGCAATCTCGTGATCTGGGGGCTGAGCTTCGGCACGCAGGTAGGCGACCTGTTGACACTCAGCATCGACGGACCGGACGGCTTTACCTTTACCCACGAAGAAACGCTCGACCGCGCCCAGGCCCAAACTTTCCGCGCCGCCGGAAAACGGCTCACGACAGACCACTGGCCCGCTGGAGCCTACAATGGCACTGTGACAATGACGCGCAATGGCGAGCTATTGGACAGCATGTCCACCAGCTTCGCGCTCGATTAACGCTCGGTCAGTTTGAGTTCGATACGGCGGTTCTGCGCGCGCGCTTCGGGAGTGTCGGCATCGTTGATTGGCTGATATTCCGCAAAGCCGTTGGCCGACAGGTGACGCGGGTCGATGCCTTCGCGATCGACCATGAAGCGCACTACGGAAAGAGCGCGTGCTTGGCTAAGCTCCCAGTTATCGGCGAATTCGCCCGTGCCCGAAAGCGGTTGGTCATCGGTGTGGCCGTCGACGCGAATAATCCAGTCGATGGTGTCCGGAATATCGTCGACGATCTGACGTAGGATCGACGCGACATTGCCAATCTCGCGACGCCCCTGGGGCGACAGATCGGCACTGCCTTCGTCGAACAGAACCTCGGACGAGAACACGAAGCGGTCACCGACGATGCGCACACCGTCTTGATCCGCGAGTAGCGCGCGAAGCTGACCGAAGAATTCGGAGCGGTAGTTCGACAGCTCTTTGGCCTCTTCCTCGAGGCGCTTGCGCTCGGCTTCTTCGAGCGCGAGACGACGCTGGTTTTCGAGCGCAGCGCGGGCGAGCGCCTGATTGAGCTGCGTGGTCAGATTGTTGATCTGCAAGGTCGCGCTGCTGTCGTTCTCGTTCGCAATATTTAGTAGGCCCTGAAGCTCTTCGAGCTGCGCGCGAAGCTGCGAGACGTTGGCGTTCAGTGCAGCAATCTGGCGTTCGCTTTCCGCCGAAAGCGCCTCTTGTTCAGCCAGCGCACTATTCGCCGTCGCCAGCAATGCGGCCTGCCGCTCTGCCTCGGTCATCTGGTCGGCGGCGTCCTGCTGCGCTGCGTTCAGTGCGGCAAGGGCAGCAGCGAGCCGCGATTGCAAGTCGGCACGTTCCTGAGCGGTTTCGTCCTGCGTCGATGCGAGGCTATCGACCTCGGCCTGCAATGCCTGACGGGCGATGATCGCATCGGCCAGATTGCTATCAAGGTCGTCGCGGGCGGCTTCAGCTGCGGCGAGCAAGGTCAGCGTTTCTTCCGCACGCTGGCGCTGCTGCTCAAGCGCGAGGGTCATCGCGGTCAGTTCGCTATCCGCATTCGCAAGGCGTTCACGCAGAGCTTCGGCAGCCGCGGCATCAGCCAGCCGTGCCGCTTCCAGTTCGTCGATCTCACTCTGCGCAGCATCCAGCGCGCCAGACGTTTCTGCACCTTCGTTGCGTAGTTCGGCGATCATAGCCTCAAGCGCTTCGCGGCGGGCTGCGGCAAGGCGCGCGGCCTCTTCTTGCGCGTCAACTTCATCACGCGCTTGAGCCAGTGCGAGGTTCAGAGCTTCGCTCTCGCTCATCAGCTCGGCATTGTCGCCTTCAAGGTTTGAGACTTGGTCGCGAAGGTCAGCTCGGTCTGCCAGCAGTCCAGCGACTTGTGCTTCAAAACCAGTGATCTGGTTTTGCGCCGTCACCAGCTGGGCGGCGATATTGTCACGCTCGGTTCGCAGGGAGGCAATTAGCGCCGCTTGGGCATCGGCCGCAGCTGACGCCTCGTCGAGTTCGTCGTTCAGGTTGCCGACAGTGCTCTCAAGCGTCGCGCTCTTTTCACGTTCAAGGCCGAGGGCCTGCGAAAGAATAGCGACCTCGTCGGAAAGCTCGATCAGGCGACTTTCCTGACCGGAAATCTGTTCGCGCAGCGCAAATTGGAGGACCATGAAAATTGTCAGAACGAACATCATGACCAATAGAAGGCCGGTCATAGCGTCTACAAACCCCGGCCAGATCGAGGCGTTGAAACGGTTCGTACTGCGGCGGCCCCCGATTGCCATCGGGCTTTACTCGCCCTGGCGGCGCTGTTGACGCAGCCCGCGAGCCAGAGCGCCGACTTCAGCGCGGATTTCAGCCATCGTCTCCTGACGACCGGCCGAGAGTTCTTCGAGGATCTTTAGCAGCTGCACGTCGATCGAACGCAGGCGCATACGGCTTTCGGCGTCGATGCCGTCGACACCGCTTTCACGCAGGCGCTCGACAAGGCGCTGCTGGGCTTCGGCGGAGGCGGTCAGCGCCGGACGCGGATCGTCCTGCTCCAGTCGCTGTGCCAGCATGGTCAGCGCGCCGGTGAGGTTCGCGATCTGCACGTCGGTGTGCGCGCGGCGCTCTTCGGCGCGGTGGAACAGATCGGCAAGCTGGTCGATCTGGTCAGCCATCTGATCAAGAACACCGCCATATTCCGTGCCTTCACTGCCGGTTGCCTCATCGCCCGAGGCAAAGCCGAGACGGGTGATCGACGACAGCCACTCTTCAAGCTCACGGTAGAAACGGTTCTGACCGTGACCAGCAAAAAGCTCCAGAAGACCAACGATCAGCGAACCTGCGAGGCCGAGCAGCGATGACGAGAACGCCGTTCCCATACCGCCAAGCTGGGATTCGAGCCCCTGCTGGAGCTTGGTGAACACGTCAGACCCCGACTGGCCGTCAGCATTGAGGTTTCGGATCGTATCAACGAGCGCGGGAAGCGTCGTCGCGAGGCCGTAGAACGTACCGAGCAGGCCAAGGAAAATCAGCGTGTTGCCGAGGTATTTGGTAATCTCGCGATCTTCGTCGATACGCGACGCGACTGAGTCCAGAATAGAGCGTGTCGAGGAGTTTGACAGCTGCATCCGCGCACCGCGCGAACGGAGAAGCGTGGCCAGCGGCGCAAGCAGTGCAGGCGCTTGGCGGGTCTGCTGTTCACGGACGAAACGCTTGATCCACTCCACACTGTTCATCAACTGGAACACCTGCGCAAAGCAGGAGAACAGGCCAATGACGAACACCAGCCCGATCAGCGTGTTGAGATACGGATTGGACAGGAACAAGAATTCTACCGTTCCAAACGCCACATATCCCCCCGCCCCGATAAGGGCCAAGGCGATAAGCATAGAAATGATCTGGCGAAGCGGCTGCGAAAAATACGGCTCGGCCTCAGGTTCCCTGATGTCCATGTCGGACAGGTTCCTCGTCTCTGTTTTGGGTCACCATAGGGGTCAACAACCCCGAACCCAAATAATTTATACGGATTCACCTGTACGAATAGCTGCAACGCGGCGAACAAGCCACGCCATATCGGGGTCAGCGATGCCCATCTTGTCCAGATGGGACGCGGTATTGTCCAGATATTCGTAGTTCGGACCACGCCCACCGACCGCAGATGCGATCATCTGCGCCTGCGTTTCGAGGTCGAAGTCGACATACTGCGCGTGCGAGGCATCGATAACATAGGTCACCGCTTCGATTTCGCGCCCATCGTCGAGCGTGACAGGCAGCTTCACCTCAAGATAGGCGGCAGATATCAGTTCGCGCTCGCGCAGATAGGCAAGCACCTCGTCGGTGTCCTCCTCGGCCACACGCAGCACCATACCGGTGCAGCGTGCATCCTGTTGCGCGTCGAGCGCCAGTACCAAACCGGGATGTTCGACGGTACCGCGGTGGTGAATGGAGAGCATACAGAACGAGCGATGCCACCCGTCGAGCCGCCCCTGGCGAGCCTCGACCGGTTCGAAACCCGGATTCCAGAGAAGAGATCCGTAACCAAATACCCATAGGGTCATCACTGTTCCTCCTGTTCGGGTGGGCTATAACGACGCAAGACGAAAACTTGAAGGGGCAGTCATGGCACGCCACACGCGAAAGAAGATCGGACTGCCAATGGCATATGTCCTGTGGTGGGGGATCGGATCGGTCGTTCTCTACGCTGGTTTGGGCACGGCGTTCGACAAAAGTGATGACATCTCCGCCTCTGACCGCGCGATCCGGTTTACGCCACTGCGCTGGACTGTCCGCGTCGATGACCTTGCCACTGCGGATGGCCTGACGTTCGACGCGCTTGATATCAGCATTCCCACGACGCCGCCCAACGGCCTGCGCCTGTCGACCAAAGCGCCAATCACAGTGGCGGACGAGTTGCAGACCATCGTCATCGAAGGCGACCGCGTCGAAGGCGACCTTAAGGTAAACTATTGGCCGTTCGGAGAGGTCGAAAAGGCGACCCTCGACATCGAAGACGCCACCGTCAGCGGTGCGGACGTTGCCATTGAAGCACTTCACATGAAGGCCGCGCAGTCGGAGGATGCCCACAACGGCTATACCCTGATGCTCGATGCGGCGAACATCGAACTGCCGCAGGATCTCGACCTTTTCGGGCAGATCAACGGATCGCTGTCGAATGTCATCGAGTCCGCCCACTTTGAAGCGCTAGCGGGTCTGAAACGGCCGCTGCTGATCCAGTCGGCCGATCCCGTGATCGAGACTTTGGATATCGCGACTGCGACGATGAAGTGGGACGATATCGAACTGGCGTTTGACGGCAAATTGACCTTCGAGGACGGCTGCGACGCTCAAGGCCAGATCAACCTTGCAGTCAAGGGCTGGCAAACGTTCTTCGATGTTGCGGTCGAGATGGAAATGATTGAACCGCAAGTCGCCCAGAGCTGGAAAATCGTCGGCGGCAATCTGGCCGATAGCGAAGGCCGCATCGCCCTGCCCCTCACCCTTGCAGGTCAAACCATGCGTTTGGGGCCGTTCCCCCTCGGACCGTCGCCCCTCGCCTGTCAGCGGCAATAGGCACTGTTGCGGTTCCGGGCCGTGTCAAAGTGGAAATGGTCGTGGTGGGCCGCATTCGCGTTCGGCCCCAGCACCGTCCCAAACGGTCCGCAAGCCGCCTGATGCATAGCGCGGAGTTGCCCGCCGTCAGACCGCGTGCCCCAGCCGTTTTCGACCGAGATCATGCTGCCATCATTGAGGCGCAGACCGCCCACGTCGATCGCGTGGCCGAGCGCATGCTCTGACAGGCGACGACCACTGGAATTTCCGATCTGGTTGCGACAGCTATAGTGCCCCATCACCCAGATTTCCTTGATGCCGCCGCCTTCACTACCGACTGCGGGGATAGCGCCACGCTCTAGCCATGTCTTGAACGCCGAGGCAGTGCGACAATCGACGGTTGGCTGTTCGGTGAACCCGATGCCGAGGATCGAACGGATGCGCACGGCCCCTTCAACGCCACAAGGACCGGGGCCGTTGATATCCGCGATCTCCTCACCTTGGATATCGAAATCGCCGCAGATGCTGCCACGGCGGCGCGCTTCGGCAGCGGCAATGCCAGCTAGAACGATATGCGGCGGCCGGGCCGAGGGACGCGCGGAGCGGGAAACGGCAAACCGGCTGGAAGTCTCAGGCTCCATCGCGATACGTGCGGCGGTACTTTCAGGCGTGCTTGGCGCGGGCGCCAGTGCAGCAGGGCGCAACCTCGGACGCGCAACAGCGGTGCCGGACTCGCTGACCACGACTTCGGTCGGGCGCAAGCGGGGTTGGGACGTCGCGGAGGGCGCATTTGCCCATACCGCGCCGCCCCACAAGGTCAGCGCAAGCGCCAACCCCAGCTTCATTCCTTCGCAGCCTTCGTACGGCCGAAGTCCGGCGCGTCGGTATCCTGACCAGCTTCAAGAATGCCCCGACGGATCGCGCGGGTATGGGTAAAGTAGTCGAACAGCGTATCGCCATCGCCCGTACGGATCGCACGCTGAAGAGCGAAGAGCTCTTCGGTGAAACGCCCGAGGATTTCCAGCGTCGCTTCCTTGTTCGTCAGGAACACGTCGCGCCACATGGTCGGATCGGACGCCGCGATACGTGTGAAGTCACGGAAACCGGCGGCGGAGAATTTGATGACCTCACGCTCCGTCACGCGGCGAAGGTCATCGGCCACGCCCACCATCGTGTAAGCGATGAGGTGCGGCGTGTGAGACACCACAGCACAAACGAGGTCGTGACGCTCGGGCTCCATAAACTCGATATCCGCACCGATCGCGCGCCAGAACGCGGCGAGTTTGTCGACCTGAGCCTGATCGGCATCGGCAGGCGGCACAATCAGGCACCAGCGGTTGTCGAATAGCGTTGCAAAACCAGCGCGCGGACCGGAGTGTTCGGTACCCGCCATCGGGTGGCTGCCGATAAAGTGCGCGTGCTCAGGCATATGCGGCATCACGGCGTCGAACACCGATTGCTTGACCGAGCCGACGTCACTTACGACGGCACCCTCTTTAAGGTGCGGCGCAATCGCCTCCATCACCGCGCCCATTGCACCGACCGGAACGGCGAGCACGACGAGATCGGCGTCTTTGACGGCTTCCTCGGCGCTGTCGACGACTCGATCCACGAGGTTGATTTCGCGCGCGATGTCACGGGTTTCCTGCGAACGAGCGTACCCTACGATTTCCTCAGCCAGCTTGCCCCGACGAATGGCCAGCGACATAGAGCCGGCAATCAGGCCCAGACCGATGAGCGCGACGCGTTTGTAGATCACAGTCATCAGCGGATGCCTTTGAACGTTGCGATCACGTGGATGACGCGGCGGCAAGCGGCCTCGTCACCGACTGTGATACGAAGACAGTTCGGCAGTTTGTAGCTGCCAACTGGGCGCACAATGATGCCGTCGGCCTTGAGCGCGGCATTGCAAGCCGCAGCCTCGTCAGGGTTCGAAAAACGCGCCAGAACGAAATTGGCGTAGCTTTCGTCACAGCCGACACCCATCTGCACCAGCGCATTGCGTAGCCAGTCGCGCCAGCGGGCATTCTCACGAACGCAGCGTTCGGCAAAGTCGGTATCGCGCACCGCAGCCGCAGCCACGGTCATCTGGGTTTCCGACAGGTTGAACGGCTGACGCACGCGGTTCAGCACATCGACGACTTCACGTTGCGCATAACCCCAACCGATCCGCATCCCGCCAAGGCCGTGCAGCTTGGAGAACGTGCGGGTCATCACGACGTTCGCGAATTCGTCCACAATGGCTTTGCCGCCGTCATAGCCATCGGCAAACTCAGCATATGCGCTGTCGATCACAAGGATCACATTGCGCGGCAGCCCCTTGGCAAGACGGTAAAGCTCGTCCTCACCGATCATGGTGCCGGTCGGGTTCGCGGGGTTTGCGATAAACACAACGCGGGTTTTGGGCGTGACAGCCGACAGGATCGAATCCACGTCTACGACGCGGGTCTTTTCCTTCACCTCGACCGGAGTTGCGCCAACCATACGGGCGAGAATCGGGTACATCGAAAACCCGTGCTCGGTCACAATGACCTCGTACCCGACACCGGCGTAGCTGTGCACGATGAATTGCAGCACTTCGTCCGAGCCGACGCCGCAGATGATGCGGCCTGCGTCGAGACCGTGGATCTCGGCAATCGCTTCGCGCAGGGGCGCGTGGTCGGTGTTGGGATAGCGATGGAGGTTCACAGCCGAACGCAGATAGGCTTCCTTGGCTTTGTCACTGAAACCATAGGGGTTTTCGTTCGCCGAGAGTTTCAGAACCTCGGTTTTGCCTTCGACCTTGGATTCGCCGCTCACGTAGAGTGCGATATCCATAATGCCGGGCTGTGGCTGTGGCTTGGTGGTCATCTCTGCCCCTCCGAATAACAGTCACTCCATAACGGGGCGCACCTGTCCTTTCCAGAGAAGATCATTGATGCGCTGCCCGTTTTCAGGCGGCAGCGTGACATGAAGCGCGCTATGGTGGGCCATGCTGTTCAAATTGCCAGATTTCGACACCCTCTATGACGCGCTTTTACGCCGCGATGCCCGCTTCGACGGACAGGCGTATGTGGGCGTGGCGTCCACCGGCATATTCTGCCGCCTGACCTGCCCTGCCCGCAAACCATTGCGGTCGAATTGTCAGTTTTTCGCGACCCCGCAAGAGTGTTTCGACGCTGGCTTCCGCCCCTGCAAGCGATGCCATCCGGTAAAGCCCGCGGCGGAGACCGATCCAGTGATTGGAGCGCTGATGGCTGCGCTCGATGCAGAGCCGGACCGCCGCTGGTCGGAGGATGACGTGGTCGCTATGGGCTTTGACAGCTCCACCGTCCGGCGAACCTTCCGGCGGCAATACGGCATGACATTCCTGCAAATGGCGCGCGCAAGGCGGCTGCGTGACAGCTACCGCGCTTTGGCGAAAGGACACAAGGTGATCGACGCACAACTCGAAGCGGGCTTCGACTCGCCCTCAGCTTTTCGGTCGGCTTTTGTGGCGATGCTGGGCGTAGCCCCGTCCGAGATGAAATCGGACAGCAGGCTAAAGGCGGATTTCTTCGAAACACCGCTCGGCCCCATGATCGCGCTGGCGGACGACAATGCCCTTCGGAAGCTGGAATTCCCCGAACGCAAAGGGCTGGCCGAACAACTGCGCAAGATCCACAAGGCAGAGGGCGCGCTTGGCTTCGGACGAACGGCGATCCACGATCAGACCGAAGACCAGCTACGCCAGTTTTTTGCGGGCGAGCTGGAGCAATTCACCGTCCCGCTCGCCTCCGACTACGGCACCGCGTTCCAGCAACAAATCTGGGCCGCCCTCCGCGCAATCCCTGCCGGAGAAACCCGCAGTTATGGCGAGCTTGCCGCTGACATCGGGCGCCCGACTGCCACGCGCGCTGTGGCGAATGCCAACGCCCAGAACCAGATCGCTCTCATCATCCCTTGCCACCGCGTCATCGGTGCGGACGGCACCCTGACTGGCTACGCGGGCGGGCTGTGGCGGAAACAGAAGCTGATCGAGATCGAGCGGCAATTTCGCTGACCCCCGAAAGCAAAAAGGCCGCCCAGTGGGCGGCCTTTCCGTAATGCGGCGAAGAACAGATTAGTTCTTCGCGTAGAATTCGACGACCAGGTTCGGTTCCATCAGAACCGGGTACGGAACGTCCGACAGACCCGGAGCGCGAACGAAAGTCGCGGTCATCTTCGAGTGGTCTACGTCGAGGTAGTCCGGAACGTCGCGCTCGGGCAGCTGAGCTGCTTCGAGAACGAGAGCCATCTGCTTCGACTTCTGACGAACTTCGATGACGTCGCCTTCTTTGACGCGGTACGACGGGATGTTAACTTTCTTGCCGTTAACAGTGACGTGGCCGTGGTTTACGAACTGGCGAGCAGCGAAAACGGTCGGAACGAACTTGGCGCGGTAAACGACAGCGTCCAGACGGCGCTCGAGCAGACCGATCAGGTTTTCACCGGTGTCGCCCTTAACGCGTTCTGCTTCCGCATAGATGCGGCGGAACTGCTTCTCGGTCAGGTCGCCGTAGTAGCCCTTCAGCTTCTGCTTGGCGCGGAGCTGCAGACCGAAGTCCGAGATCTTGGCCTTGCGACGCTGGCCGTGCTGGCCGGGGCCGTATTCACGACGGTTAACCGGGGACTTCGGGCGTCCCCAGATGTTTTCGCCCATGCGGCGGTCAATTTTGTACTTGGCAGACGTGCGTTTGGTCACGGCTGATCTCCTTCATTAGGTTTCGAAGGGCGTTGTCCTCTGGCCGAAGCCTGACAGGCGTCCCCTTGCGGGGGCCACCAACACCAATGAAACGCGGCTTATAGAGAGAGCTGCGGAGGAGTCAACAGCCTTTCGGCGTTAGAAGTCCTGACGCAAGACGGCGGTTTCATAACCCGACAGAACACGGCGCGCAAAGGCCCCGTAAGCCATCGGATCGCAGCCCGCTTCGGGAATGCGAGTCATGAGCCGCATACGGTCGTGTTCGTCCAGATATGACAGTGCCGCGCTGGCCGGATGGAAGCTTTCGGTCTCCACCCCATTGGCAAAGACAATCTCGTGTCCGGGCAGCAGAAGGTGAATGTAGGTCACTTCGCGAACGGCGCGGTCTACATAAACGCTGGAGTCGTTCACAAGGTCTCGCGCTGCCACCAGCACTTCATCACAATTAAACAATGCGCGGGCACGTGCGCCCTTCAGCACCATGCGGTGATCGGGCGACACGAGGATACCGTCGTCCGGCACACCTTCGTCCAGCGCACCGCGGCGCATACGGATCGGGGCGAGGTGAGGCATCGCAAAGAGGCGCGCCCCCGTCATCCGGCGCTGGCCGATCCAGAGGATCTCGCGGCAACCGTTGTCCTTGGTCTGAATGCGGTCACCTTCGCGCAGGCTTTCGACAAGGCGCGGGCCGAATTCGGTCTGGATCATTGTTCCGGGAGTAAAGCAGATCACACCGCCCGGATTCGCGTTCGCACGCGCCACGCGGCCCATGTCGATGTTATGAGCGACGATCCACATCTCGGTATCACGCGGAGGAATCTCTCCGATAAAGACGAGCAGCGGTTTACGCCCCTGCCCTGCTTCGATCAGCGTGATATTCCACGTCGATCGGCCATCGGTGACGTTAAAGCTCTTCTCGGCCAACGGCGGCGCATCGGCCACTCCGTCCGCGAACGAGGTATTCTTATCGACAGCATTAAGGAGACGGCGGACGGTGTGCGCCGCCCGCTTACGCATTTCGACCATTCCGGTCGCAGTCCCGAGGGGCAGGATTTCCGAAGGCCCGTCTACGCGGACTGCTTCGCCTGTCCAGATCCAGCTAGCGCCGACGCGCAAGACGTCGAGCGGAGCGGACCACTCCCCATCAAGTTCCGTTTGCGACCAGGAAATGACGAACGTGCCATGAAAGCCCGTTTTCATCTTCTGCTCTTCTCTGTGCCTCAGTCAGTTCCGGATCTTAATCGTCCGAGTTGTGAAGCTCACCGTAACGTCAACACAGAGTTCAAATCAAGTTGAGAGAACAGACTTTCCCAATATTTCAATTAATAGGTGAAATTTAACCGGAACGAACCGAGCACCTGCCCCTCTTCCTGCCCGACATACTCTTCCGACAGGTAGGTCACGCCGTAGTAAACTGCCATACGGTCACCGAAATGCCAGTTCACACCGGCACGCGCACGGAATCGGTCGCTCTCTAGCTCGCTGTCGAAATAAGAGGGGAAGTAGGCGCTATCGATGACGTTGGCATAGTCGACACCAGCACTCCACGTGACGCCAAGGTTGTCGCCATAGCCGAGCGGAATACGCTGGCCCGTCGCGGAATCGCGGCTGTAGGCGATATCGCGACCAGCGACACCGTAGTTGAAGTCGACACCAACGCGGGCAAGCGACTCGACACCGGCAATCGCCTCAGCGAACGGACGCATGGTGACGGGAGCGGTGTGGCTAAGCTGGTATTCCTTGCCGATCTCTGCGGTCACGGTCGGGAAAATGTGATTGCCGAGCTGATTATCGATCACACTATCGCCGAGCGACGGAGCACTGAATGCCTCGTGGGTTTTCTGATGGAAGTCGGACATGCCGGTCTGCGGGCCGGTAAAGATCATATCCGCGCCGAGACTGACCTCGTAGCGTTCGACTTGGTAATGGGTGTGCGCACCGAACGAGAGCTGGCCGACATAGATGCGGTCGTCCGAGCCTGCACGCTTCAGATGGCGCGGCGCGATAATTTCGGAACGGAAGCGGAATTCGACCAGATCCAGCGGGCCTGACCCGTAATCGTTATCGCCCTCGTTCGAGAAAGCGAACGACAGGCTATAGCTACCCGTCCGCCAGCGGTCGTCATTGTCGCCGAATTTATCATTCGAAAAGAGGCGACCGATTCCGACAAGCTCGTAAGGGTTCGACGGCTGGGCAACAGCGCCCGAGTCATAATCCAGTGCGAAAACCGGTGCAAAATTAAGCGATGCCACACAAGCGGTGACAGCAAAAATACCACGCATGTCCCATTCCATTTTTGGTTTTCGCTTAGCATCGTAAGGAATGAGGCGGATATATGTTTTCTTACGCACCATATTCTGCGCCTTCGAATTTACGCCTGATGGTTGCGCACGAGCCACGCTGGTGGCAGGGGTAGCCGCAGGAGACCTGCCATGACACAGCCCCCCGAACGCCCCGCCCTTCTGTTCTTTGCCGCCCTCGGGACAGGCGGACTGTTGACGTTGATGACATATTTCAACGGTCAACTGGCTGCGGCAGCCTCTGCGCTGTTCTCCTCGCTCTCGGCGCACGGAACCGGCGCGGTTGCCGCGATACTCATGCTGGTTGCGATCCCTGCCTTTCGCCGCCGCCCCTCCGGAGCCTCCAAGGCCCCGCTTTGGGCATATTTGGGCGGGATATCTGGCGCGCTGACAGTGATTCTCACCTCGACTGCAGTGAATTCGGCACTGGCACTGTCGGGCACTCTGGCGCTCGGCCTCGCGGGTCAGATGGTCTTTGGATTGACCGCAGACAAACTCGGCCTCTTCGGCCTGCCCCGCAAATCGCCCGCTTGGAAAGACCTCACGGGAATCGCGCTGATCGTAGCGGGGAGCCTGCTCATCATCTTCTACGGACGGGGCGCGTGATGCTGACGTTTATCGCATTCGCTTTCGGCGGCGGCATCCTTGTTGGCCTCAGCCGCCAGATCAATGGCCGCTTGTCGCTCAGCACCGGCCCGCTTGTGTCGTCGTTCTGGAATCACTTCGTTGGCTTCGTTGCGCTGACCGCTGTCGCGCTGGCCTTTGGCGGGTTGTTCCCCAAGGGCGAACCCATCGACTGGCCTTGGCTTGCGTTTGTCGGCGGCCCGCTCGGCGTTGTTTTTGTGGCCTCGTCCAGCTGGCTGATCTCGCGCCTCGGTGCGGCGCAAACAGCTGTTCTGGTGATCGCTGGGCAGATGCTTTCCAGCGTGATCATGGATATCATTACAGGCGCTCCGGGGTCGCCATTCGCGCGGATCGCAGGTGTCGCGCTGATCCTCGGAGGAATTTTGGTGGGTCGCAAAAGAAAAGCGTGATTTTCCACTTGCGCCCCTCTGCGGACTTCATTATTAGCCCGCTCACACCAAGAGTGGCCCGTTCGTCTATCGGTTAGGACGCCAGGTTTTCAACCTGGAAAGAGGGGTTCGATTCCCCTACGGGCTGCCACTTTTCCCCTACATTCAAAATGTTTGCCAGAACCGACGCCCGCATTCCGCCTTTTGCGATGCGGCGAGTTTTGCTGCGTGCGCGCCCTTGCAAAACCGGTTTCCATGTCATATCTCCCCGCTTGAGAGGTTGGCGCGGGCGAGCGCCTCGCCAACCCGGTCAGGTCCGGAAGGAAGCAGCCGTAACGAGCCCCGCTTGGGTCGTTGTCCAGCCTCTCACCTTATCCCCACAATTCGACGCAGCCGACACCGGCTGATTGCGGCAATCGCGGTGGACCTCGCCTTCTCCTGCGCTTACCTTGCCAGCAAGCAGAATCCCAAGGACGCCATGACCGAAGCCGAACCCAAGCCGTATCAGGTGCTTGCCCGCAAATACCGCCCCGAGACCTTTGTCGATCTCGTGGGTCAGGATGCGATGGTGCGCACGCTGAAAAACTCGTTCGAGGCAGGCCGGATCGCGCAGGCGTTCATCATGACCGGCATCCGCGGCACAGGCAAAACGACCACCGCGCGTATCATCGCCAAGGGCATGAACTGTGTGGGCGTGGACGGCAACGGCGGTCCGACGACAGAGCCTTGCGGGAAGTGCGAGCACTGCACCGCCATCATGGAAGGCCGCCATGTCGACGTGATCGAGATGGACGCCGCCTCCAACACCGGCGTTGCCAACATCCGCGAGATTATCGACAGCGTTCACTACCGCGCGGCCTCGGCACGCTACAAAGTCTACATCATCGACGAAGTTCACATGCTGTCGACGGGCGCGTTCAACGCGCTGCTGAAGACGCTTGAAGAACCGCCCGCGCATGTGAAGTTCATCTTTGCGACCACCGAGATCCGTAAGGTTCCGGTGACCGTTCTGTCGCGCTGCCAGCGCTTCGACCTTCGCCGGATCGAGCCCGAGGTGATGCTCGGCCTCATGCGCAAGATCGCGAACGCTGAAGGCGCAGAGATCACCGAAGACGCGATTGCCCTGATCACCCGCGCTGCCGAAGGGTCGGCGCGTGACGCGACCTCGCTACTTGATCAGGCGATTTCGCATGGCGCTGGCGAGACGACCGCCGAACAGGTCCGCGCGATGCTCGGCCTTGCCGACCGTGGGCGTGTGTTTGACCTCTTTGACATGATTATGCGCGGTCAGGCGGCTGAGGCTCTGGGCGAATTGTCGGCGCAGTATTCCGATGGCGCCGACCCGATGGCCGTGCTGCGCGACCTTGCCGAGATCACGCACTGGATTTCGGTCATCAAAATCACACCCGAGGCTGCCGACGATCCGACTGTCAGCCCCGATGAACGCTCGCGCGGCAAAACCGCCGCCGATGCGCTGCCGATGCGCGTTCTGACCCGTATGTGGCAGATGCTGCTCAAAGCAATCGAGGAAGTTGGCCAAGCGCCGAACGCGATGATGGCAGCCGAGATGGCGATCATCCGTCTGACGCACGTTGCCGAACTGCCCTCGCCCGAGGAACTGGTGCGCAAGCTGCAAAACACAGCTCCCCCGCCCCATCCGGGTGGTGGTGGTGGCGGCGCCTATGCTCCGGCTCAGGGTGGTAGCACGAACGCCTACGGCGGCGGGCACGTCCCGACCCATTCGGGACCGAGCGGCCCTGTGGCGTCTGCCGCCCCGCAGCTCGCGCAGAATTCGCTGGCCCGCTACGCAACGTTCGAATCCGTGCTCGATCTGATCCGTGCGCACCGCGATGTGCAGCTACTGGTGGAGGTCGAGAATTACATGCGCCTCGCCAGCTTCCGTCCGGGCCGTATCGAATTCGAACCGACACCGAACGCGCCTCGCGACATGGCGGCGAAGCTCGGCTCGCGCCTGCAAACATGGACCGGCAACCGTTGGGCCGTGATCGTCGTGAACGAAGGCGGTCGGCCGACCGTATCCGAAATCCGCGACGCTGCCGAGGCCGAGCTGAAAGCCGAAGCCGCAGCGCTGCCGCTCGTGCAGTCGATCCTCGCGGCCTTCCCGAAGTCGAAGATTGCAGAGGTCCGCACGGCGAAGGATCTGGAAACCGGCGCTCTCGAAGAAGCACTCGAAGAAGTAGAGGACGAATGGGACCCCTTCGAAGAGGACTGATCCTCGCCCTCCTTCCCGCTCCGGCAATGGCCGATGTCTGCGAACAACTCCGTCCGATGTGGTCGCCCGACAAGGGCACCGTGAACATCTGGACCGAAGCCGCATACGTGTTCGCGAACCCGATGCTGTTCGTAATGCTGCTGATCGTGCTGATGGGCTCTTTCTATCGCCACATTGCATGGCAGATGGCAGGCATTATATCTGCATCGTTCGTGTTACTCTTGGTGTCGACGCGCCTTTGGGCCAAAGACTCGGATGGCATCTGGGCGCTGGGACAGGCCGAAGGCTGCATAGCCCCGCCGATCGTCCCGACCGTGTTCGCTGCTGGCGTAATGCTATTCGCACTTATTCGCGCCGTCCGGCGCATCCGCAATCGAAGGAAAACGTGATGTTCAAAGGTATGGGCGGTCTTGGCGACATGGCCAAGATGATGAAGACCGCACAGGAAATGCAGTCGAAAATGGCCCAGCTTCAGGAAGAGCTGGAAACGATGACCGTGACCGGTGAAGCCGGCGCTGGCCTCGTCAAAGCCACCGCGACCTGCAAGGGCGAGCTGAAGGCACTCGATATCGATCCGTCGATCTTCAACACCGACGAAAAGGAAATGGTCGAAGACCTGATCCTCGCCGCGATCAAGGACGCGCAGGGCCGCGCTTCGGAAAAAGCCAAGGCGGAGATGTCCAAGCTGACCGAAGGTCTGGGCCTGCCGCCGGGCTTCGAGATGCCGTTCTAAGATGGCTCAAGGCACCGCTGATATCGAAACGCTGATCGAGCTTCTGTCGAAGCTGCCGGGCCTTGGCCCGCGGTCGGCCCGTCGTGCGGTGCTGCATCTGGTCAAGAAACGTAAAACGCACCTCTCGCCGCTT
The DNA here is from genome assembly GCF_015220045.1 of Marivivens aquimaris. Lineage (NCBI taxonomy): Bacteria > Pseudomonadati > Pseudomonadota > Alphaproteobacteria > Rhodobacterales > Paracoccaceae > Marivivens > Marivivens aquimaris. The sequence goes on from NZ_JADBGB010000001.1 coordinate 2,088,806, forward strand.
GCCGAAGCGATGACAACCGTCGCGCAGACGGCTCGCGAGTGCCTGAACTGCGGCAATATCGGCACCGCCGACATTTGCCCGATCTGCGAGGACACCCGCCGCGAGAACGGCGAGCTTTGCGTGGTCGAGGATGTCGCCGACCTTTGGGCAATGGAACGCGCTGCGGTGTTTCGCGGTCGCTATCATGTGCTGGGCGGAACGCTGTCCGCGCTGGATGCGGTGGGGCCCGACGAGTTGCGCATCCCCAAGCTGATCGACCGCATTTCGTCAGAGCACATCAGCGAGGTCATTCTCGCGCTGTCGGCCACCATCGACGGCCAGACCACCGCCCACTACATCGCGGACCAGCTTGGTGACGTGAAGGTCACGTCACTCGCGCAAGGTGTGCCTGTCGGAGGTGAGCTCGACTACCTCGACGACGGTACGATCACAGCCGCGCTCAAAGCCAGACGCACAATGTAAAAAAGCCCCGCAATCGCGGGGCTTTTCATTTGGATCGACAGAGACTTATTTGTCGTCTTCGTCGTCATCACCGCCCGAAGGCAGGTTGAAGAAGCTTTCCGCATCCGAGAAATCGTCGTCGATCTTGTCGTTGTCCATCAGCTCTTCGTTGCCGCTGTTTTCCGACAGAGTGAAGGTCTCAAGGCCAGCGATGGACGACGGCATTTTCGGCTCGTCTGCGTCCATGCCGAGGCTCTGCTCGGTCGACACCAGCTTGCGGCGCTCGTCATCCGACATGGCCGTGCCTTTGTTGGCGTTGGCCTTCTGAACGGCTTGGTCGAGTTCCGACTGCTTACACAGGCCGAGTGCGACCGGATCGACCGGCTGCATGTTGGCGATGTTCCAGTGGGTACGCTCGCGGATCGCCTGAATGGTCGGCTTGGTGGTTCCGACGAGCTTTGCAATCGCGCCATCGGGAAGTTCGGGGTGGAACTTGACCAGCCATAGGATCGAATTCGGACGGTCTTGACGCTTCGACAGCGGAGTGTAGCGCGGGCCACGGCGCTTTTCTTCGCCAACGGCAGCCGGGTTGAACTTCAGCTTCAGCTTGTGAAGCGGGTTCTTTTCAGCCTTGTCGATTTCTTCTTGAGTCAGCTGGTTGTTGGCAACCGGATCAAAGCCCTTCACGCCCTGAGCGACTTCGCCATCGGCAATGCCCTGAATTTCCAGCTCGTGCATACCGACGAAATCGGCGATCTGCTTGAAGCCGATGGTGGTGTTGTCAATCAGCCAGACAGCGGTGGCTTTGGCCATGATCGGTTTATCGGACATCGTCGTCTCCTGAATACATATCTTCCCCGCTGCCCCGCGAGGGGGCGGGCCAGATCGGATCGGCCCAGTTCACATTGTCGGGGAACTCAGGCGCTATATAGTCATATCATCACAATTAGAAAAGATGAAAATGCGATCGACCCTTGCTGCATTGGCGCTCGGCCTGTTCCCGCAGATTGCGGTCTCTCAGGATATTGCCGGAGAATTCGACTATTACGTGCTGTCTTTGTCTTGGTCGCCTAATTGGTGCACCATTGAAGGCGACGCGCGCGGCTCAACGCAATGTGATGAAGACGAGGATTTCGGCTGGATCATGCACGGACTCTGGCCGCAGTATGAGCGCGGATATCCCGAATATTGCGACACCGATTTCCGCAAGCCTAGCCGCCGACAGACCCGCGATATGGCCGATATCATGGGCACCGACGGTCTGGCGTTCTACCAATGGAACAAGCACGGCGTTTGTTCGGGTTTGTCGTCCGAGGACTACTACGCCCTCGCCCGCAAGGCTTACGAGCGCATTCAAATTCCGACTGCCTTTGCCAAGCTGCAAGATCAGGTCTCGCTCCCCGCTTCGCTGATCGAAGAAGCTTTCGTCCAAGACAATCCTGAAATGGAGCCGGACGGCATCACAATCACCTGCCGGTCTGGCTATATTCAGGAAGCGCGGATCTGCCTGACCCGCGACCTAGAATTCCGGACGTGCAGCGCGGATGTAGTCCGCGACTGCACATTGGATGACGCGCTGTTCGATCCGGTCCGCTAGTAAATACCGGTGAGGCCCTCGGGCTTCACCGATTTCAACACGCGGACGGGCGCATGGTGACGGACTCGCGTCGCCACATCGATAGCGTCTTGATCGATCATGCGAATACAACCTGAAGACACCGCCTTGCCCACCGTTTCCGGCTCGCAGGCACCGTGAATGCGGTAGAGCGTGTCTTCGCCGTTCTGGAACAGATAAAGAGCCCGCGCGCCAAGCGGATTACCCGGCCCACCCGGCATCCCGCCATTGGCGACCGAGTACGGCTCGAACTGGGGCCAGCGCTCGACCATGCTGTCGGGCGCCTTCCAGACGGGCCAATCGCGCTGGTACTGAACCAGAGCGTCGCCTTGCCATTCGAACCCTGCGGCCCCTACGCTGACTCCATATCGGAGCGCGCGGCCATTCGGCTCGATCAGGTAGAGGAATGCCGCATCGGGATCGACGACGATGCCGCCCTCCTCCATGTCGGTAAACGGGTTGGCGATCTCCTGACGCCAGTATTCCCTCGGTACCACGCCGCGCGGGACGGCAGGCACAGGAAACGGCTCGTCATAAAGTGCACCATATCGCGCAGGCATTGGCGGTGGCGGCGGCGGTGCGGGCGGAGCGACAGGCTCCGGCTCTGGTGCAGGGCGGGCACAGGCAGACAGCGCTGCCATTCCCGCCGAAGCGAGAAAACTTCTTCGATTGAACATGATATCCCTCGTGATTTTGCTAACGACTTTCAGGCGTCAGACAAATCGAGGCGGCGGCACCGGAATTTCGAGCTGATGCAGCGCAGACAGCCAGATGGCATCACGCGGCGCGGCGATGGTGGGCAAACGCGGATCGGGCGAGGCCATGTCCTCTGCCAACCACAAGTCTACAGCACACCGATGACCGGGCAAAGACACTCCGTGGCATCGCTGCTGAAGCGTAAGTCCGGCAGCCTGCACAATAGCCGCTTCCGTCGGAACCGAGACAAGCGCCTCCGTCCTTGCGGCCATTCTGAGCGGCAGCAAGGCAAAGATCACCAGCAGGACAAGAGTTATCCGGAACATGAGGCAACCTTGCCCCGCTTTGCAGCGGGGTCCAAGGCGCATCATTTCACATCGACGTGTGGTTACTCTCCGGCAACGCGCATAACGAGCTTGCCGATGTGCGCGCTACTTTCCATCAGCGTATGGGCGTCCGCTGCCTCATCAAGGCTGAATTCCTTGTAGACGATCGGCTTGATCCGGCCCGCACCGAGCAGAGGCCAGACATGTTCGCGCAACTGATCGGCAATCGCAGCCTTCGCTGCATCCGATTGCGGACGAAGGGTCGATCCCGTGAAGGTCAGGCGGCGCATCATCAGCTGCGCCCAGTTCACATCCGCCTTTGATCCTTGCAGGAATGCGATCTGGACAAGACGCCCTTCCATCGCAAGTGACTTGATGTTGCGGTTAATGTACTCGCCGCCAACCATGTCGAGGATAAGGTTCGCGCCGCCAACAGCCTTCATACCTTCAACAAAATCCTCTTCGCGGTAGTTGAAGCACTTCTCGGCACCAAGCTCCTCACAAGCATCGCACTTGTCTGCAGACCCAGCGGTCGCGAATACACGTGCGCCGAACGCCTTCGCCAGTTGGATCGCGGTCGTGCCGATACCAGAGGAACCACCATGAACAAGGAACCGCTCCCCGCCTTTCAGCCCCCCGCGCATGAAGACGTTGGACCAAACGGTGAAGTATGTCTCGGGCAGACAGGCGGCATCGCGCATACTCATGCCATCGGGGATCGGCAGACAGTGCGACGCCGACGTCGCGACGTATTCAGCGTAGCCACCGCCCGGCAGCAGCGCGCAAACCTTGTCGCCAACGGACAGGCTGACGCCTGGACCGACCGCCACAACCTCACCGGACGCCTCCAGCCCCGGCAGATCGCTGGCGTCGGGCGGCGGCGCATAGAGGCCCGCACGTTGAAGCGCGTCGGGACGGTTCACGCCCGTATAGGCAACCTTGATAACAACCTGCCCCGCACCGGCTTCCGGCATCGGACGTTCGCAGGCTTTCAGGACCTCGGGTCCGCCTGCCTTGGTGATTTTGATAGCGCGCACCTGATGCTCCTTATTCGTTCAACGTCCAGCGACCGGGCAGGTCATCCTGCCGTCCGCGAACCGGGGCTTTGATGCCCGAAAGCATCTTCTCCAACCCACCGGCAAACGCGCCAAGCACCGGTGTTTTCTTCACCGCGCCTTTGAACTTTTCGAATGACATGACATCGGCAATGCGGCGGTCGATAAACGCATTCGTCGCCTCGCCGCCCGTCTCGTCACCCAGCCAGTAGAGCACCACAGAACTGTAAACGCCCGAGAGAATCGTCCGTTTGGAATACCAGTTGTAATCGTCCGATGTATCGCCCAGCGTCTCCCAGATCAGATCGGCGGTGCCCCAGATCAGCCCTGCCCCGACCGGCGCCAGATGCGGCAACGCAAACAGCGTTGTTCCGCGGCGGACCAGCTCACGATCTGCGGCCTCCAGACGGAAGCGGATCGCCGCCGCGACCTTCTCGCTGTAGCGCATTTCGTCCAACTCGCCGCTCTGCATCCGCGCCACCATCGCCGCATCGCCCTTATTATGATAGGCAACGGCCAGATCGACAGCGCCGCGCGGGCAGATAGCCAGCGCCTCGGCCTTCGTCATTCCGGCGGCATTCGCGGCATGTTCAAAGGCAGTATCGGTCCAACCGTCGAATACGACGTTGGGCTCAATGGCATCAAGCAAGCGTTCAACGGCAGGCGAAAGGGGCGTAACAGGCATAAGGTCTCTCCTTCGGGGCGGCACACTAGACAACATAGGACGCAATTGCTATATGCCGCCCACCCTGCAAACTTTTTTGCAAATCCAACTTAGGAAGGTGGTGAATACCACATGCAGGTAAGCGTTCGCGATAACAACGTTGAACAGGCGCTCCGTGCGCTCAAGAAAAAACTGCAGCGTGAAGGCGTCTTCCGCGAAATGAAGCTCAAGCAGCATTTCGAGAAGCCCTCCGTCCAGAAGGCCCGTGAAAAGGCCGAGGCGATCCGCCGTCAGCGTAAGCTGGCTCGCAAAAAGCTGCAGCGCGAAGGTCTGCTCTAAGAGCACCCCTTTGTCGCTAAAATTAACCCCCGGCCTCGGTCGGGGGTTTTTCTTTGCGCTCTTCATTCTGACGAAAATACCTCGGGGGTTCGGGGGCAGCGCCCCCGCCCGCGCGCAGCGCGGCCCTTAGATCGGCAATGCTGTCGTCTGCCGTACGGTCTTCAGTGAAAACGACGATTGCAGCGTTTGCACACCCGGCAGCTTCGCCAGATGGCGGCGGTGAATACGTGCGAAATCCTCAGCGTCTTCGGCCACCACCTTCAGCAGATAGTCCGCCGTGCCCGCCATCAGGTGACATTCCAGCACATCCGGCACGCGAGCCACGGCCTTTTCGAACGCGTCCAGCGTCTCGTCAGCCTGCCCGTTCAGTGTGATTTCCACGAACACCGTCGTCTTGCGCCCGACCTTGCGCGGGTTCACGAGCGCCACATAACCCGTGATATATCCGCCCTTCTCCAGATGCTGGACGCGGCGGTGGCAGGCAGAGGGCGATAGGTTCACCCGTTCGGCCAGATCGGCATTACTCAGCCGACCCTCCTTCTGGAGGATTGTGAGGATGCGTTGATCCGTCGGATCGATTCCGAAATCAGTCACGTTTCTTCGCCAATTCAATCAGTATGTCGAATAATCTTCGAATATTCGCTTTTTCGCAACCGATCTTTCCGACGCAATTGCACGAAAGGTGCGTCATCCTACGTTCAAGCGAACAGGAGGATGTACCATGCACATCGGCTGCCCCAAAGAAATCAAACCGCAAGAATTCCGCGTCGGCATGACGCCCAGCGCCGTTCAGGAGGCCGTAGCCCACGGCCACACCGTCACCATCGAAACCAATGCAGGTGCCGGTGCCGGTTTCACTGACGAAGACTACACTGCCGCTGGCGCAAGCATTGCTGCCAAGGCCGAAGACATCTTCGCAGCTGCCGACATGATCGTGAAGGTCAAGGAGCCGCAGGCCGTAGAGCGCAAGATGCTCCGCGAAGGCCAGCTGCTGTTCACGTACCTTCACCTTGCTCCCGATCCGGAGCAGACCAAGGACCTGCTGGCTTCCGGTGCGACCTGCATCGCTTACGAGACCGTGACCGACGCCCGCGGCGGTCTCCCGCTGCTGGCTCCGATGTCCGAAGTTGCCGGTCGTCTCGCTCCGCAGGTTGGTGCCTACACTCTGCAAAAGGCCAACGGCGGTCGCGGCGTTCTGCTCGGCGGCGTTCCGGGCGTTGGTCCGGGCAAGGTTCTGGTCGTTGGCGGCGGTGTCGTCGGCACCCATGCTGCGAAAATCGCGGCTGGTATGGGCGCTGATGTGACCGTTCTCGACCGATCGCTGCCGCGTCTGCGCTACCTCGACGACGTGTTCGGCGGCACATTCAAAACCTCCTACGCGTCGGCTGCCAACACCATCGAACTGGCCCGCGAAGCCGACCTGATCATCGGTGCTGTCCTCGTTCCTGGCGCTGCCGCGCCGAAGCTGATCAAGCGCGACCAGCTGAAAGAACTGAAGCCTGGCGCGGTCCTTGTCGACGTTGCCATCGACCAGGGCGGCTGCTTCGAGACCTCGAAGGCCACCACGCACCAAGACCCGATCTACGAAGTCGACGGCGTGATGCACTACTGCGTTGCCAACATGCCGGGCGCTGTCGCCCGCACCTCGACCATCGCTCTGGGCAATGCGACCATGCCGTTCATGATCGCGCTGGCTAACAAAGGTTGGAAGAAAGCCTGCGCCGATGACAAGCACCTGCTGAACGGCCTGAACGTTCACGCCGGCCAGCTGACCTACGCCGCTGTTGGCGAAGCACTCGGCATTGAGACGGTCGATCCGGCCTCGCTGCTGTAATTTCCACTCGCAGAAATTGAAAAGGCCCGCCAATTACGGCGGGCCTTTTTGTTAGCCTTGCGGACCTGCGGGGATTTTGTCGGTACGCAGTTCGTCGCGGATCTGCATGAGGATCTCCAACTCGGTCGGAGCCTTCGGCGCTTCGGGGATCGGGGTGTCCTCTTTTTCGGTCATCTCGTCACGCACGCGGTTCACAAAGCGGACCAGCAGGAACACGACAAACGCGATGATGAAGAAGTTCACGACGGCCATAATAAACGAGCCGTAAGCGAAAATCGCGGCCCCTGCATCGCGCGCTTCCTGAAGGCTTGCGTCTGCCGGAACATCGCCACTGAGAACCCAATAGGTGTTGGTAAAATCAAGGCCGCTGGTGATCACGCCGATGATCGGGTTGATCAGATCCTTGACGATCGAGTTGACGATCGCAGTGAAAGCCGAGCCGACGATGATACCGACGGCAAGGTCCATAACGTTGCCCTTGGCAATGAACGCTTTGAATTCCTTATACATTTCCCTCAATTCCTTATTAAAAGGGTGCGCTATCCTGCGCTTTACCGCACATACTTAGCGTTACCCGCCCACATGTCTAATCCTTCATATCGCACAATGGATGCCTAGGTATTGAGAGAATAATTTCAGGAGGCTTTCATGGCCGATTTATCTACTTTCGAAATCAACAAACGCTGGCCCGCCCAGAACCCAGAGCTTATTCAGCTCTACGCCTTCCCGACCCCGAACGGCAAAAAGATCCCGTTCGCGCTGGAGGAAATGGGTCTGGAGTACGAATACCATCAGGTCTCGCTCAGCGACACGGACGTGAAGAGCCCCGAGTTCCTCTCGCTCAGCCCGAACAATAAGATCCCCGCGATCATCGATCCGAACGGTCCCGACGGTGAGCCGCTCGGCCTTTTCGAAAGCGGTGCGATCCTGATTTACCTTGCAGACAAAAGCGGCAAGTTCATCGGCCGCAACGCGCACGAGCGCTACACCGTGATCCAGTGGCTCATGTTCCAGATGGCTGGCGTCGGTCCGATGTTCGGTCAGCTCGGCTTCTTCTACAAGTTCGCGGGCTCCAAGATGGAAGACCCGACAGCGCGCGACCGCTACATCAACGAAGCCAAGCGCCTGCTGAACGTGGTCAACACCCAGCTTGAAGGTCAGGACTGGATCGCCGGCGAATATTCCATTGCGGATATGGCGCTGGTGCCGTGGCTAGAGGCTCTCGACTTCTACGAGGCCAAAGAGGTCACCGATTTCGATCAGTTCACCAACGTCCACGCCTACATCGAACGTTTCAACGCCCGTCCGGCCATCAAGAAAGCGCTTGAGTGCGTTGCAATTCAGGCCTGATCAGGCACATTTACCCGCTGGCGGCGCATTTTGTAGATCTGCGACGCCAGCCCCCACGGGGGCACGCTGCGGCACATGTCGGTGATCATTTTGACGTCCGCCGTCAGCCCGCGCATCCAGCCGACCTTTGCATTTTTAAAGGGGCTGACAACTTCGGGCCACTGTACGACGGCGATACGCGCGTCGCGGTCCATCAGCAGTCGGTTCATGAACACCTCAAGCCCGAACTTCGGCAGCTTTCGCAGTTCGGAAATCTTCGAGGCCAGCACCTCGCGTTCAATCACACGCTCGCCGCTGATGTAATCGATCCCGATCCGGTGCCAGATTTTCGGAGCATTCTTGCGCAGGCTGATCGACACATCCGCCTGATTGTACACGATGGGCGAGATCAGCGCCGTAAGGTGCCACGCTTCAAGCCCGAGCAGGTCCGCGTCTACAAGCAGCAGATGCGATCCCTTGGCCGCCTCGATGCCCTCTGTCACGGCCCACGTTTTACCGCGGTTGCGCTCCATCTTGATGAAGGTCACGCCTTCGCGTCCCTCGACGACGTCAGCCGTCCCGTCCGAGGAGCCGTCATCCACAACAATGACCTCGTCCACCAGCGGATGCCCGACAACGGAGTCGAGCACGTGGCCGATGCGGGCTTCTTCATTGTACGCGGGGATGATGCAGCTGATCTTGACGGTCAAACTTCGTGTTCCTCTTCGTTTGCCACCCTGTTGCGGCGGCGATAATACCAGATGCCTCCGACGACGAGCATCAGGCCCAGCAGGATAATCGACCCACGAAAAATGTAGTTGTCGATCGTCGCGTAGGCATACCCGAATACATAGCCAACGATCGTGAAAACCAAAGTCTTCGGCAGCGTGGCGAGCGTGTTCCAGCCGATAAAGCTGAGGTAGTTCATCTTGGCCGCGCCAGCCGCGACCAAAACGGGCGCGCTGGCCGCATGGGTAAGCTTGCCGATCATCAGGGTCTTACCGCCGTTATCGTGGTAATGGCCGCGCAGGCTTTTGCGACGGCTACGGCTGAGGCCGAGGCGTACCTGCCAACGACCGGGTAGTGTCTTCGGCGCGAACCGTCCGATGCAATAAAGGATAGTGTCACCAAGCAGATCGCCGATCACGCAAATCACGTAGACCGCGTAGATGTTCAGCAAACCAAGGCTCGCCATATACGAAGCGATGACGGTGACGATCGGTCCTTCGACGATCGACGCGGGTACCAGCAGCCACAGGCCGTGCGCCTGCACAAGCTGCTGGAGTGTATTCAAGTCCATAATTTAGCCTCGGGCTTTCGCCGTCACCTCGCTGGCGTCCATTGCATTGCCACGCCACTCGAAGCTGTTGCCTCTCCATGCGCTCACCCAGATCAAGGGCAGCATGGCGTCGCGGATAACCCACGTTGCAACATCGCGCAAACTCCGCGGCCATCCTGCGAGGCTCGCGACTGCGAATTCGACGCCGAACCACAATGCGGGAACGGCCAGCAGCCACCACCACGACAGCAGACCGGTGAACGTCAGGATGAGGGTCATAAGCATCGGCAGCCCGACGCCAGCCAGAATTTCGGCGCAGAATACGGCGGGGAAGCCCATACGGCGGACCTTGGCCCAGCGCACCTGACGGCTCCAGACCGATTTGAAATCGCGTTCACCGATCGGCTGCGGCATCAATTGATTGAGTAGGCGAACTTTCTTACCGGCAGCACGGACAACTTTGGTGGAGGCCACATCTTCGGCCATTTCTGCGCCCAGCGCTTCGGGTCCACCCGCAGCGTCGAGGATGTCCTTGCGCCAGAACAGCATCTTGCCTTGTGCGTAGCCGTTTTCAAAAGCGTCAGAGCTAAGCTGCCAGCGCCCCTGATAGGTGTTGAGGAAACCGCATTCCAGCGAGCCCCACATATTCGCCGCATCAACACCAACGGGCGGCGAGGTCACAAGGCCGGTTTCGTCGTCCCAGCATGCAAAAAGGCGTTCGATATAGTCAGCCGGAAGCAGAACGTTGCTATCCGCCATCAGGACGAACTCGTGCTGCGCTTCTCTCCAGCCTTTGATAAGGTTGTTCAGCTTGGGGTTTCCCGAAACATGGTCCCTCCCCACGAGCAGTCGCGCTTCGACAGACGGGTATTCAGCGATCAGTCCACGGACCACGGGAACGATGGGATCGTCTTCGCGGTCGACACAGAACAGCAGCTCGACCTTGCCGTGCCACGTTGTTTCGAACGTCGTGCGCAACGTTTCCTCGATGTTGTTCTCTAATCCGCAGACAGGGCGCAGCACCGATACGCTCGGGGTGCCCGAAATGATGGTCTTCTTGCGTTTTGCCTTCATCGCGTAAGCGGCAGCGCCGGACGTCACAATCTGGAGGGCACCGGAGGTGCCGAGGATCGCGGAGGCAATGATTTCAATTCCGTTCATGGCTCAAGCTCGCACAGACACTGGTTCGTCTTCAGCGGCGGGCACAGGCGCAGTCGCACCGTGGGCCGCCCAGTCTACCAACATCAAACCACCGCTACTGGTTTCAGCCAGAGCCGTACAATTTTCCGTCCAGTCGCCGCAGTTGGCGTAGACAACGCCATGGTCCGAGTGCAGCGCGGCTTGGTGAAAGTGGCCGCAGATGATGCCGTCGACCTCGTGCTCTTTGGCCAGATCAGTCAGGCGGAACTGAAAGCTGTCCTGCGCGCGAAGCATGCTATTGATGCGGTTCAGGCACCAATCGATGCCGTTCCATTCGCGCTTCATCCCGAAGCCAGAAGCAACCCAGTTAAAACAGTCCTGCGCACCGCGCAGCACGCCTTCGCAATGGGCGCCGAGCTTTGACAGAAGCGGGGCACGCTGCTCGAATTCGTCACAGCAATCGCCGTGGATCACGAGGTAGCGCGAGCCGTCGGAGGCGGTGTGATAGACGTAATCGGCAACTTCGACGCACTCGAAATAGGTGCCAAAATAGTTGCGGAAGAATTCGTCATGATTGCCGGGGGTATAGACCAGACGCACGCCGCTTTTGGCGCGGTCCAGCAAGAGGCGGAAGATGTCGTGGTGGGTTTTCGTCCAGCGCGACCCGATCGGGCGCCAGATGTCGAAGATATCGCCGACAAGGTAGATCGTGTCGGCGACGTGGGACTGAAGGAAAGCGAGCAATTCCTCTGCGCGGCAACTACGGGCGCCAAGGTGCAGGTCGGAAATGAAGATCGTCGGAAAGTAACGCTTACCAGGCTGGTGCTTGGGCTTTCGGTCGGATTTTGGCGTGCGAGCCATCGCTTGCAAATCGGCCACGACCTCGGGCGGAACAATGAACGGGGCCCTCGAAAAACTCTGGGACTGAATATCCATAATAACGTGCCTCGATCCCGATAACGTTGCCGTCTCGATACCTTCGAAATGTGACAGCTGCGTCTCGGAACCACAAAAATGTTATCCGGCTTGGCAAGAAAATGCACAAAATAGTCGGTCTTCATTATCAACGCATTTCGTGCGGGTTTCTGTTCCCAAAAAACGGCTGGGTGGGTCGACAAATTGTCGCGGCGTCAGAAGCGTATCTCGAATGCGGTGCCTTCGTTTGTTGGCAGCAGCGCGATAGAGCCGCCGTGTGCTTCAAGCATCCGGCGCACGATCGGCAGGCCCATCCCCGTGCCGCCACTGCTGCGCCGCGTGGTAAAGAATGGCTCGAAAATGCGGTCGCGATTGCCTGCCGAAATCCCCTGCCCATCGTCCGTGACGATGACCTTTTGCCCATTGCACTCCAGCGTCACCTTCCGCGCGCCATGGACCGCGGCGTTCGCAAGGAGATGCTGGATGACCAACCGAACGGCCTCTTTGCTCAGCGGAATGGTGGCCGCGCCCCTCATAGAGATGTCCAGATCGGGATAGGCAATCTGCCATTCCTCGACCAGATCGGCGAACACGGTCTGTCCTGCGGGCATCGGCTCCTGCGCGCGGGCCAAATCACGCTGCGCTTCGAGGAGCGCCATCATCCGATCGGTCGCCTGCCCGATCCGCGCGACGAGGCGGCGGCGTTCATCTGGCGGGAGGTCACTGTCGAGCAGTTCAGCCGCGCCGCGCAACACCGTCAATGGGGAGCGCATCTCGTGTGTCACATGGTCGGCATAGGACCGCACGACTGCCTCGCGGTTTTGCAAAACGCGGCCCATCTCCAGCATGGATTGGCCAAGCATCTGGAACTCGCTGGTCCCGTAATGCGGCAACGGGTCAAGCGACCCTTCTTCCGACCGTTTGATCGCCCCTGACCGCGCTGCCAGCAATGACACGGGGCGCAAGACCAACCGCACCAAGCCCCAGCCCAGCGCGATGGTCGCGACAAAGACCACAGCGAACACTGCAAAGACCGCCTCGCGGTAGCCGAGGTACGGCCAGAGGTACCGCACAGCCACAATCCCGCCAAATGCCAGTCCCAGCACAGCGCCCAAAACCACCGCAACGACGAGGCCGAGCGACGGGCGCCACTTCGCCCCTACTGGCCGCGACATTGACCCATCCTCAACCCGACGCCGTGCACGGTGTCGATGGCATCGGGGCAGCCCGCATCGGCCAGCTTTTTGCGCAGGTTCCGCAGGTGACTGTCGAGCGTCCGGTCGCTGACGTGAATGTTGGTGCCATACACCTGATCCACCAGTGCAGGACGCGGCACGACATGTTCGGGTCGGGCGATCAGGTGCATCAGGATGTCTTGTTCGCGAGCGGTCAGATCGACCTCCGTTTCGCGGACATGGCAAACGTGCCGCTCGGGATCGACTGTCAGCACCCCACGCTTCAACCCGCTCGGCTTGGTGGGTGCGGTCGCGGTGCGTTTCAGGATGACCTTCACGCGGGCGACCAGTTCGCGCGGGGAGAACGGTTTGGCGACATAGTCGTCCGCACCAAGCTCCAACCCCACAATCCGGTCGATCTCGTCAGAGCGGGCGGTCAAAAACAGCACGGGCACGTCCGATGACTTACGCAGTTGGCGGCACACGTCGAGGCCGTCCATCTCCGGCATCCCAATATCGAGGATCACGAGGTCCGGCTTCGCGGTTTGCGCCAATTCCAGCGCCTGCGCACCGTCCTCGGCTTCGATCACCGCAAAGTCTGCCTGCTTCAGCGCGATCCTCAGGATATCGCGGATGTCGGCATCATCGTCGGCAATCAGAATAGTTCGGGTCATTTGTCGGTGGCTTCGGCAGATTTGGTCTGGCTCACGCTACCCTTGGTGGCTCCGCTACGAAAGGCTTTCGCATGTTCATCAAGCCACCATCCGTCCCGCAAAAGGCTCCGCGGGACACCGTTTACCACAATCTGCTTCATCATTTGTCTCCTGTAGTTGCGCCTACAGGTGCCAGTCCGGCCGCGTAGCCGGACTGCGGAAGTTGTGCAGATGGTGTGCAGATCAGAGCGCGGACTGCGCTGCTTCGCGGATCGCTTTGATGTTGGCGCCGTAGACGTCAGCCTTGTCGACCGATCCGCCTTTGAACACGGCCGAACCCGCCACAAGCGAGTCAGCACCGGCAGCCGCGACGAGCGGAGCGGTATTCGTATCGACGCCGCCGTCGACCTGAATGTGAACCGGGCGGTCACCGATCATCTCGCGCACTTTGCGGACCTTCTCGACGCCGCTCTGGATGAACTTCTGTCCACCAAACCCGGGGTTCACCGTCATCACGAGCACCATGTCGATGCTGTCGAGCAGATACTCGACCTCTTCGGCGCGGGTGCCGGGGTTCAGCGCAACGCCAGCCTTGACGCCCTGCGCGCGGATCGCCTGTACGGTTCGGTGGATGTGCGGACCTGCCTCGATGTGAGCGGTGATCATGTCGGCACCGGCTTCGGCATAAGCCTCGATGTACTGATCGACCGGAGAGATCATCAGGTGCACGTCCATGAAGGTTTTGACGTGCGGACGGAACGCTTTGACGGCGGGCGGGCCAAAGGTCAGGTTCGGCACGAAGTGTCCGTCCATGACATCGACGTGGACCCAATCGGCGCCTTGATCTTCGATCGCGCGGATTTCCTGACCAAAGTTGGCGAAGTCGGCGGAAAGAATCGACGGAGCGATCTTGATAGAGCGGTCGAAAGTCATGCGCAGCGTCCTCCTAGTGCATTCTGCCGCTATTTAACGCGGTTTGCTGGCAACGTCATCCATTCAAACCATCTATTGCGGCACTGCGGCAAATAGGTTCACATGAATATCGATTTTTGTGGTTAGGATGTACGCATGTCGGTGCTGCTACTCAAATCTGACGATGTCCTGCCGGCGGGCGGACATTGGGCGCTTTCGCGGGCTCTGCTTTCCAAGCGGAAGCCCAAGAGCCTGCACCATCACGATTTTTACGAACTGATCTGGGTGCAGAACGGCAAGCTTCGGCATCACCTTGAGGACCGCCACGAGGACTTGCTGGAAGGCTCGCTGCTTTTCGTGCAGCCGCAGCATATCCACGCACTCCAAGGGCGCGGCGAAGAGGCAATGGCCGTCTCGGTGAGCTTTTCATCCGACTTGATGGGGAGCCTGCTGGCGCGGCATCCCGAATTGAACGGCCGGTTTTTCTGGGCCAATGCGCCCCGCCCCATTCGCGTGGTGCGTGATAGCCGCCAGATGGCCGACCTCAATCGCGCCGCGATGTTGATGGAGCGTCAGACCGCCTCGTCCCTCGCCGCCGAAGCATTCCTGCTGCCGCTGCTTTCATCGCTGATGGCAGAGCAGGTGCCCCTGCCCTCTGAAGCGCCGGATTGGTTGATGCGCGCCTGCAACGCCGCCAAAGAGCCCGCGATTTTCCGCGATGGCGCTGCCGGTTTCGTCCGCGTCACTGGCCGCGCCCATGCACATGTCAGCCGCACGGCGCGTCATTTCCTTGGGCAGAGCCCTTCGGAGTACATCAACGAAATCCGGATGCAGCACGCCGCGCGGATGCTGACGGGATCGGGCGATAGTTTGGCCGAGATCGCCGCCGATTGTGGCATCCCGAACCTCAGCCACTTCCACAGGCTGTTCTTGTCCTACCACAAGATGACGCCGGCACAGTTCCGGCGTCAGTTCCAGACGAACGCGATCCAGCCCGCCTGATTACTTACGGTTACGCCAGCGGTTGAAGCGCGATTTGCGCTCCGCAATGCCTGCCTCCATACGGTCCACACCATTGCCAGCACGGCCCAGCGCGGGGTCCATGACGCGTTCGCGGAACTGGAACCAGACGCGGCGGGTGAACAGGATGAAGATCGCCAGCGCGATGAAGAAGATGATGTTGAACCACGGAATGATGGTCACATCGGGGCCATCAACAGGCTTGATCCGTACGGCATTCGGGAACGTGGTGAGGAAGCGGTTGCGCCAGCCGTATTTGGTGATGACGACCCACTGCGGGTTGGCAGATGTCGATGTGTACTCCTGTGCCTCGCCTTGGAGATCACGGCTGTCGAATTTGAAGTACGGCGGCCAGATCCAGCCCGTATCCTCGTTACGATAGATCATGATGTCATTCGCTTCGGAGCCGCGGATCAGACCGAACAGATAGGTCGGGCGGCGCACCGTATTAATGAACAGCACGTCCCGCGAGCCGAGGTCGGCGTTACCGCTTTCAGGCTGCGCGTAGAACATCCTGTTCCAGCGACTGAAGTCCTGACGGATGACCTCCGTCCCCGTGATGCGCGCGATGTCGTGCTGCGGGAGCACGTAGTCGAAAAACGGCAGCAAGAGCACCACGAGCACAGCGCGGAAAATCATCCGGAAAGACATATCGACCTCAGTTCGTCACAAAATAGATCACCGCCACGGTGACTGCTGGAATAATATAGACCAGCAGTATCAGCTTTTTACGAAAACTGCGTTCGTAGCGGGTCATGTTCTCGGCGATATAGGCTTCCCGCGCGGTGGGATCACCCCCGAGATTGGTCGCATCCCACGTTTTTTCGAGCTTCTCGCGCCTGACGGACCGCGAATAGACGGAAACAACAAGGTAGAAAGCTGAAAGGACCAGGCCGGAGCCCGCAAGAAAGACAATGAACCGCACCGGCCCTTACCAGACCACCTTGCTCCAGTGGCGAGGCAGGTTCGCGATCGACAGCACAAGAACAGGCCCCCAGAGCAGCGCGGAAATCGCGGCGAGCGGGACGAAGTGTTCAAGCACGGCCGTGAAGCCCGCGTCGAGCAATTCGAAAATCGGGAACCCTTGGATTACGTAGAGGCCGATGAAAAAGCAGATGCCGATCAGCATCATCACAAGGATTGAGATGACAGCATTGATGGCGAGAGGCTTGAGGCCTTCGGGCAGAAACTTTGCGATGAGCTGCGGGATGAGCCATCCAACGACGGCCAATGCGACGGCAGGTAATAGAATTGCGTACAAAGGTCGCCTCCCACTGGCGTCTGGCTTCGGCAATAAGCTGTACTCTACGAGCCGCACATTCAACCTCGACGTTCCCCAGAACCCGACTTCTATACCAAAGTGTGAGTTAAAAGTGCGTGATGGTGAGAAATTAGGTTCATAAAACTAAAAAGCCGAAGGATTACTTCTCCGGCTTTCGCTTTGATGTCATTTCAACTCAAGCCGAGTCGTCAGTGGCATGTTCGCCCTCAAGTT
Organism: Marivivens aquimaris; assembly: GCF_015220045.1. Lineage (NCBI taxonomy): Bacteria > Pseudomonadati > Pseudomonadota > Alphaproteobacteria > Rhodobacterales > Paracoccaceae > Marivivens > Marivivens aquimaris. The sequence goes on from NZ_JADBGB010000001.1 coordinate 2,105,694, forward strand.
CGACCTCTGCATCCGCCGGAAGCTCGCCGTTGGCGATTTCGTCGGCGATAATTTCAGCAATCGGACGGTCAGCGGCAATGGCCTCGTCGCTGTAGATCTCGTCGGGATCGACGTGACGCGCAGGCATTTCCATGCCGCGGTTGTAGTACTCGTCCTCGATGTCGATCGAGTCGGCCTCGCTGCGCATCACAACGCGGGTGCCGAGCGGAACCTGTTCGAACAGATGGATGATGTCCTGATTGAACATGCGAATACAGCCAGCCGAGCCGGAATTACCGATAGACGCGAGGTCGTTGGTGCCGTGGATACGGAAGTACGTGTCACGGTCGCCGCGATAGAGGTAAAGCGCACGCGCACCGAGCGGGCTACGCAAACCGCCGGGGATACCGCCGCTGAACGGGCCATACACGTCAGGCTCGTTGCGGAGCATATTCGCGGTCGGGGTCCAACCCGGCCACTCCACCTTGCGCTTGATCACGGTGTCGGTGCGGATCGAACGGCCCAGACGGCCAACGGCGATGGGATAGCGCCATGCGGTGCCGTCTTCCATGATCCAGTACAGGAACTTGGCGTAGATATCGACTTCGATCTGACCCGGTTCGGCAGGTCCGGTGTACTGGACAAGGAAGCGGCGGTTCGGCGTGTCGAGGTATTCAGACGGGACCGCAGCAACGGCGTAACCGTTGTCGATGATCGTCTCGTAGCCCGGCACAACAACATTCTGCGGCTGGGGTTCTTCGACAGGTTCGGGCTCGGGGGCACATGCTGCTGCGAGTGACAGGGCCAGAACGGCAAACAGCGGCTTAAAAATCTTCAAACGGAGGTCTTTCATTCTGTTTTGTCCGTAGTCGTACTTTGCGGACCAATACCATTCGGATGCCAATCGGCAAATGTATACGGCAAGTCTGACGCGCAGTGTGGTTTTGATGTATGATATCACGAAGGTGTTAAGTTCTTTTGTAGTATAACTAGGTGGGGAGCCCTCTTGGACAAACGATAAACCGATCTAGCTGTCCATCTGGAGTGGTGCTTTGCACCAAGGGAGAGAACGTAATGAGTATCATCAAGGAACTGATTGACCCCGCAGCCCTGCCGGAAGACGAGCCGGAAATGCCACAGCCCAGCCCCGAAGGTACTGTGCGAGTCCATGTATTTGCTGGACATTTTGACAGCGAGGCTGACCTGTTCGGCTATTGTTTCGACACGGAGGGCCCCGATTGTCCGGAGATGCTGACCCGCGATCTTCCGGGTGCCTATATCGACACAAATTATGTTGCGACAGGCTACGGAACGCGCGTCGAAGAAGCCCTAGCGGACTTTTTCGATCCCGTTGATGCAGCAAAAATCAGCAACGGGATCGGGGACGCCAACGCCGTCGTGATCGTGTCGGAACATGCCTTTGGCGGGTTCCCTTACACGCTCGGCAACACGCCAAAGCTCGACTATGTCTGCGAAAGGTTCGTCGAACTGCCCTAAGCGAGCAGCGTCCGGCACAGAGCGCTCTCTGCATCCGCGAGCCCGTCGATGACGTCGAAATGGTGCCGATCTGGTTCGACCGTGATCGGCACACCCCAGTTGTCTGCCAGCATTCGACCTTGAGATAGGAACACGGGACGCTCGTTCGCCCCTACCCAGACATGCACAGGGCAGACGGGTTTGTGGCTAACGGGACTTTCGGCAGCAGCCTCATCAGGGTCTAGGCACAGATCCTCGTTCATCGTGGTTTCCTGAAGCGGCGCAAGGTCGGCGAGAGGAGAGATTGCCACGACCCGCGCCAGACGGTCCTGCCAGTCCAGCTGTTCATCATTGCACGCCATCCGCGCTACCAGATGCCCACCAGCGGAATGGCCCGTCAGATAGATGGGCCCATCGACCTTCGCCGCAGCTACAGAAATCGCACGGCGGATCTGGCGGGTGATGTCGGAAATCCGAACTGTCGGGCACAGACTATAGGACGGCATAGCGACCGCATACCCTGCGGACAGCGGTCCCTCTGCCAGATGAGACCAGTCGGCGCGATCGAACGCCAGCCAGTAGCCGCCGTGCACGAATACAACGAGTCCCTTTGCCTTTCCTTCGGGCACGAAGAGGTCGAACTTCTCGCGCTCGCCCTCGCCATACGGAATGCCCGCGTCGAGTCGGCTTGCGTGTGTTTTGCGGAATTCTGCCGCTTCGGACTGCCATCGCGGCGGATAGCCCGCAGCCCCTTCGATGTAAGCACCGTTTGCGAATTCGTCGTCGCGATTATTTGGCATATCTCCACCGTAATCACTGGACCTTTGCGGTCCCTTTGCGTTGAATGTGATCAAATTATTCGGAGAAAGTCATGTCTGCTTCGGCAACAAACCTGAAATCCCTGTTGTCCAATCCTGATCTGGTCATGGACAAGGCTTATATCAACGGTCAATGGGTCGACGCGCGGAATGGCGCCACTTTCGACGTGGTGAATCCCGCCCGTGGCGACGTCATTGCCAAGATCCCCGACCTGTCCCGCGAAGAGACCGGCGAAGTCATTGATGCCGCGTACAAAGCGCAAAAGGAGTGGGCCAAGAAAACCGGCAAGGACCGCGCGAAAATCCTGCGCAAGTGGTTCGACCTGATGATGGCCAACCAAGAAGACCTCGCGATCATCATGACCGCCGAGCAGGGCAAACCGCTGGCCGAAAGCCGCGGCGAGATCGCTTACGGCGCGTCCTTCGTCGAATGGTTCGGTGAAGAGGCCAAGCGCGTCTACGGTGAAACCATTCCCGGTCACATGGCCGACAAGCGCATCACGGTCATCAAGCAGCCCATTGGCGTTGCCGCAGGCATCACCCCGTGGAACTTCCCCAACGCGATGATTGCCCGCAAGGTCGCCCCTGCCCTCGCCGCAGGGTGTTCGTTCGTCATCCGCCCTGCCTCGCAGACCCCGTTGTCGGCACTTGCCATGGCGAAGCTCGGCGAAGAAGCCGGTATACCTGCCGGTGTGTTCTCGGTCGTGACCTCCGAAGACGCCTCGGGCGTGGGTAAAGAGTTTTGCGAAAACCCGAAGGTGCGCAAACTGACCTTTACCGGCTCGACCGAGGTGGGCCGTATCCTGCTCCGTCAGGCCGCCGATCAGGTGATGAAGTGCTCAATGGAGCTTGGCGGCAACGCACCGTTCATTGTCTTCGACGACGCCGACATCGACGAAGCGGTAAAAGGCGCCATCGCCTGCAAGTTCCGCAACAACGGCCAGACCTGCGTTTGCGCGAACCGGATCTATGTGCAGGACGGCGTTTACGATGCCTTCAGCGCGAAGCTGAAAGAGGCCGTCGAGGCGCTGAAAGTCGGTGATGGCCTGAACGAAGGCACCGACCTTGGCCCGCTGATCGAACCAAAAGCCGTCGACAAGGTTAAAGACCACCTCGCCGATGCGCTGTCGAAGGGCGGCAAGGTCCTGACCGGCGGCGAAATGGCGCCTGAGGGCGGCCAGTTCTTCCTGCCGACCATCATCTGCGACGCGACGCAGGACATGAAGGTTGCCCGCGAAGAGACCTTCGGCCCGTTCGCACCGCTCTTCCGTTTTAAGGATGAAGATGAAGTCATCGAGATGGCGAACGACACGATCTTCGGTCTCGCCTCCTACTTCTACGCCAAAGACCTCAGCCGCGTGATCAAGGTTCAGGAAGCGCTGGAGTACGGCATCGTGGGCGTGAACACCGGCATCATCTCCACCGAAGTCGCGCCGTTCGGCGGTGTGAAGCAGTCCGGTCTGGGCCGTGAAGGCAGCCACCACGGCATCGAGGATTACCTCGAACTGAAGTACATCTGCACCAACGTCTAACCCAAGACGCAGACCGACAAAGAGCCCCTGCACGCCCGACGTGCAGGGGCTTTTCTTTTTACAATTGTGTCATCCAACTCTCACACCGTTGTCACGTCTTGCGGCCACCTCCGTGCCACTGACCATTCTGACCCAGAGAGTAGCATGACCATCAAGACCGTCTGCCTGACCTCGATCCTCGCGCTGACTGCTGGCAGCGCCATGGCCGAGATGAATTTCAACCGCATTTCTTCGTTTGCCACGCCGCACAACATGGCCGAAGGCGAAGACATGTCGCAGGAAACCTCGGCCGAGATCATTTCGGCCTCCGCAGACGGCATGACCATCGTCTATTCCGACAGCCCGCTCGGCGTGATCGGCATGATCGACATCACCGACCCGACGAACCCGCAGCCCAAGGGCAACGTGGCTGTCGACGGTGAACCGACCGCAGTGTCGGTCATCGGCAACACCGCGTTTGCTGGCGTGAATACCTCGGAAAGCTACACTGCGCCGTCGGGCAAGCTGGTGTCCATCGACCTCGCGTCGGGCGAAATCACTGGCGAGTGCGACCTCGGTGGCCAGCCGGATTCGACCGCAGTCGCCAAGGACGGTTCATTCGTTGCTGTGGCTATCGAAAACGAGCGTGACGAAGACCTCGGTGATGGCCGCGTCGGTCAGGCTCCGGGCGGTTACATGGTCAAGGTCATGATTGAAGACGAAACCATCGTCTGCGATAGCCTGTTGAAAATCGACGTTTCTGGTCTGACCGAGATCGCACCGGAAGATCCGGAACCGGAATTCGTTGACGTGAACAGCCTCGGCGAGATCGCTGTCACCCTGCAAGAAAACAACGCTATCGTCGTCATCGGCGCTGACGGCGAAGTCATGAACCAGTTCTCGGCTGGCTCGGTCGATCTGGAAAATATCGACGCCACCGACGAGCGCGGCGCTCTGCGCTTCACCGAAAGCCAGATGGGCCGCCTGCGCGAGCCTGACGGCCTCCAGTGGATCGACGACAACCACTTCGCCATCGCCAACGAAGGCGACATGGACGGCGGTTCGCGCGGTTTCACCATCTTCCACAAGGACGGCACCGTGGTCTATGAGGCCGGCACCTCGTTCGAAGAAGCCATCATCCAGGCCGGCCACTATCCGGACAAGCGTTCGGACGCCAAGGGCAACGAGCCTGAGGGCATGGAGTTCGCTGTCTTCGGCGACACTCCGTACCTGTTCATCCTGTCCGAGCGTTCGTCGATGGTCGGCGTCTATGACGTCACCGACCCGACTGCTCCGGTCCTGAAGAACCTGCTGCCGTCGGGCATCTCGCCGGAAGGCGCAATTGCGATCCCGTCGCGCAACCTGCTCGTCACCGCGAACGAGACCGACCTGATCGAAGACGGCGGCGCACGCGCTCACGTCATGTTCTACGAACTGCAAGACGCACCGGCTGCCTACCCGCAGCTGACCTCCGAAGGTGCGGACGAGCTGATCGGTTGGGGCGCAATCTCGGGCATGGTCGCTGGCGAAGACGGCATGGTCTACGCGGTCAACGACAGCTTCTACAGCTACCAGCCGCGCATCTTCACCATCGACACCAAGCAGACTCCTGCGCGCATCGTTGCAGCAACCGACGTCACCCGTGGTGGCTATCCGGCGCAAAAGCTGGACATGGAAGGCATCACCCTTGATGGCGAAGGCGGCTTCTGGGTCGCTTCGGAAGGCCGCACCGACCGTATGGTTCCGCACGGCCTCTACCACATCAACGCAGACGGCGAGATCGAAGAAGAAATCTCGCTACCGGCAGAACTGCTGGCCGTCGAGAAGCGCTACGGCTTCGAAGGCGTCACCATGATCGGTGACACCCTGTGGATGGCCGTTCAGCGTGAGTGGGCCGATGACGCCGACAACTTCGTCAAGCTCGTTGCCTACAATACCGATAGCGAAGAGTGGGGCGCCGTTTCGTTCCCGAAAGACGAGCCCGCAGCTGGCTGGGTCGGCCTGTCGGAAATCACCGCACACGGTGACTACGTCTACCTGATCGAGCGCGACAACCAGATCGGTGAAGCCGCCGCGATCAAGCAGATCGTCCGCGTCCCCGCTTCGGAAATGGTTCCGGCCGCTCTCGGCACCGAACTGCCCGTCGTCACCAAAGAAGTCGTCCGTGACCTGATCCCCGATCTGGCTGCAAACGGCGGCTACGTTGTCGACAAGATCGAAGGTCTGGCGATCTTCGAAGACGGCACGACTTGGGTTTCGACCGACAACGACGGCGTCGACGACAGCTCGGGCGAGACGTTCTTCTGGACCATCGGCCAGATGTAAGTCACACAATTCGGACTTTACAGCAGGGGCCCTTCGGGGCCCTTGTTTCGTTGCGGGATATGAGGGGCTTTGCCCCCTCTGCCCTTCGGGCATTCACCCCCAAGGTATTTTTATCAAAGTGAATAGAGCGCGGCTTTGTTTGAAAGGATCAGGTCATGACGGCGAAGACACCGAAATTCTGGAACTGGATGGCGGAGCGCTATGCCAAGTCGCCCATCGCGGACGAGGCATCCTATCAGGCGAAACTGGCCAAGACGCTGGAGCATGTGGATCAGGAGAGCCGCGTCGGTGAGCTTGGCTGCGGCACAGGATCGACGGCGATCTTTATCGCGCCGCATGTGCGAGAGATCGTGGCCGCCGACTTTGCCGAAAACATGATCGCAATCGCGCGGCGGAAGGCGGAGGCGGCGGGGCTGACGAATGCCAACTTTCGAGTGGGGTCGATGGAGGTGCTGGACGGTGAGTTCGATGCTTTCCTCTGCCACAGCATTCTGCATCTGGTGCACAACCCGCAAGACATCATTGCCGAGGTCGCTGCCAAGCTGAAATCTGGCGGCGTGTTGATCAGTTCGACCGCTTGTGTTGCGGATATGGGTGTGGGGATGAAGATCCTGCTGCCGTTCCTTCGCTGGCCGTGGCTGGGGCTGACGCCTTACTCGCGCACCAAGGAGGAGATGCGGGAGATGTACCGCAAGGCCGGACTGGAGATCGTCCATGACTGGCAGCCGAACAAGAAAGCGGCGCTGTTCCTGATCGGGCGGAAGACATGAAAAGGGCGGGGAAATCCCCGCCCTTCGTTCATTAGCCCATACGCTCGGATGCGTAGCCGCCCGGGCTTGCCGGGAAGACAACGGTCTTGTCGCCGTTAAGAAACACGCGACGCTGGACGTGCGCCTGGATCGCACGGGACAGAACCTGAGCTTCGACGTCGCGGCCGAGCGAGACGTAGTCTTCCGGCGATTGGGCGTGGGTGACGCGTACAACGTCCTGTTCGATGATCGGACCTTCGTCGAGGTCGGCAGTTACGTAGTGCGAGGTCGCACCGATCAGCTTCACGCCTTTTTCGAACGCCTGCTTGTAGGGGTTCGCGCCTTTGAACGACGGCAGGAACGAGTGGTGGATGTTGATGATGCGGCCCGACATCTTCTGGCACATCGCATCCGACAGGATCTGCATGTAGCGCGCGAGAACGATCAGCTCAGCGCCCGAATCCTCGACCACCTGCATGATCTGGGCTTCGGCCTGCGGCTTGTTTTCTTTGGTGACCTTGATGCAGTGGAACGGGATGTCGTTGTTCACGACAACCTTCTGGTAGTCCATGTGGTTCGAGATCACGGCAACGATGTCGATCGGCAGGCCGCCGATTTTCCAGCGGTAAAGCAGGTCGTTCAGGCAGTGGCCGAAACGGGAGACCATGATGACGACTTTGGTCTTCGCACCGTCGACGAAGAAATCGTAGTCCATGTCGAATTCGGCGCCGGTGGCCTCGAAGCCTTTGATCAGCTCTTCAAGGGTCATACCGGTTTCGGCGGTGAAGCTGGCGCGCAGGAAGAATTTGCCAGTTTTCTGGTCGTCGAACTGGGCGGTATCGGTGATGTTGCAACCGTTATCCGCCATGTAGTTGGCAACGGCCGCGACGATTCCGCGGGTCGATTTGCAGGTCACTGTAAGAACGTATTTCGACATGGTGGTCTCCGGTATGCTTTCGCTGGCTATTACAGACAGCCCACGCAGATTCCATTGAACAGGAGCGCCGTTTTTCAGCCATTTGCGGCATTTTGTGTCGTCGCGGGGAAACGTCCGCTCCGATTGTTGCGTTTTGGACCTGATTGTGGACACCCGTTTCCTTTCGGAACGGTACCGGAATACCGAACGGCGACCTCAGGTTGCGGCTTTCACCCATGAGAGGCCATTAGTCGTCAGGCCGCGGGGATTGTACTCGCCGCTGACGTAGCCGCCGTATCCGTCCGCCCGGAGACGGTCGAAGAACGCTTCGTGATTTTCAGGCTCATGCCTGTGAGGCGCGCCGCCGACCTGAACATGGGTGACACGGTGGCCGATGCGGTCCCAGACTTTGACAATGTCGCCCTCGATCATCGCGGCGTGAAAAGTGTCGAATAGCAAGGACAGGTTGGGCGCGGCGACCTCGTCCAGAATGCGGACGGCTTCGTCGAAGTCGCAGAGGAAATAGCCAGGCATCGAAGTGCGGTTGATCGGCTCAATGAGCAAGGACATGTGCGGCGCTTGTTCGGCCGCCCAGCGCAGGTTCTCGACGTAAGTCAAACGCGCCTCTGAGCCCTCGGCACTGCCGGACATAATGTGCATACGTGTCACGCCGAGCGCCTTCGCGAACCGCAGTGCCCGCGCAAAATCGCGGCGGAAGCGATCCTTGAGTTCGGGCACGGCCGCCCAGCCCCGATCTCCGCCAGTATAGTTCGGCGGCGGGCAGTTCATGGTGACGAGCTGCATATCGTACTTGGCCATGCGGGACAGGATCTCGTTCGCCGGATCGTCATAGGGAAACTGGACTTCGACCGCAGTGAAGCCTGCCATTCCCGCAGCGTCGATACGCTCCAAGAGGCCGCCCGCTTCGGGGAAGAGCAGCGAAAGGTTCGCGCAGGTTTTCATTTAATCCCTGAGTTCTGCCGCCGGAATGATCGGAAAGAATGTGCCGCCGGAGCTGACACCGAACATGCCGTCCTGCTCTTCCCCGAGATCAACAAGGCGATAGAACGATTTGCGGTCGATCAACGCTTCGAGGTTGCGGCGGATCAGGATGTAGGGTGACGGCTCGCCGTCTTCATCGCGAACAACGCGGATCGGATGATCCGGCCCGGCGACGACAGAGTCACCGACATTGGTCACGAACCGAAGGCCGCCCTCCTCGGGTTCGAAATCAACAGCAACAAAGGGTGCATCGTCGACTTTGATCCCGACCTTCTCGACCGGCGTAACAAGAAAGTAGTCATCACCATCTTTGCGGATGATTGACGCGAACAGATTGACCAACGGCTGCCGCCCGATGGGCGTGCCAAGATAAAACCACGTTCCATCACGCGCGATGCGCATATCGATGTCGCCACAAAAAGGCGGGTTCCATTTATCGACCGGCGGCGGCCCCTTTTTGGAGGCAGCCTTCGCCGAGGCCGCTATGTTATCTGCCGAAGGTGTCACAATCTTTTGTGTCATCATGCTTTTCCGATTGGGAGCCGGTCTGTTATCTGGTTCACTGATAGATATAGGTCATAAGGAGCATTGTCATGGCTGCACCCGCCGATCTGGTGGCAGAGATTGAATCTCTGGGACAGAAACTGGGGCAAGCGCGGGAAAGTATCGCCAGACGCTTCATCGGACAGGACCGCGTTGTGGACCTCGTCCTCGCTTCCCTCATTTCAGGTGGCCACGCGCTGCTGATCGGTCTTCCGGGGCTAGGCAAAACACGCCTAGTACAGACGCTGTCGACCGTGATGGGGCTGGATGAAAACCGCGTCCAGTTCACGCCGGATCTGATGCCCGCCGATATTCTTGGCTCCGAAGTGCTGGAGACCGCTGCTGACGGCACCCGCGCGTTCCGCTTCGTTCCCGGTCCGATTTTCTGCCAGCTTCTGATGGCAGACGAGATCAACCGCGCCTCGCCGCGCACCCAGTCCGCCCTCCTGCAAGCGATGCAGGAACGCGAGGTGACGATTGCAGGCGAACACCGCCCGCTTGGCCGCCCGTTCCATGTTCTGGCAACCCAGAACCCGCTCGAACAGGAAGGCACCTACCCGCTGCCCGAAGCGCAGCTCGACCGTTTTCTGCTTTCCATTGACGTTCCCTATCCAACCCGCAATGCGGAGCGTGATATCCTGCTCGCAACGACAGGTGTCGAAGAGGACGCAGCGCACGCCGTATTCACAGCCGACGAACTCCTCGCCGCCCAGACGCTCCTGCGCCGGATGCCTGTCGGTGAGGCCATCGTGGACATGATCCTCGACCTCGTGCGCTCCTGCCGACCCGATGCCGACGCGCCGGAAGCCATTCGCCAGAACGTCTCATGGGGCCCCGGTCCTCGTGCGGCTCAGGCGCTGATGCTGACTGCCCGCGCACATGCGCTGATGCACGGTCGCCTTTCGCCCTCGCCCGAGGACGTGCTGGCCATGGCCGAGCCTGTCCTGTCGCACCGAATGGCGCTGACCTTCGCGGCTCGTGCGCGCGGTGAAAGCCTGCCCGCCATCATCGACACCGTCGCCCGCTCCGTCACCCGCACCGGAGTTGCTGCGTGACCGATCCGCTGGCCCTGCGAGCGGAGGCCGAACACCTAGCCTCCCCCATGCCGACGCTACTCGCCGAGGCAGAGCACTTAGCGACCACCGTGATCCTCGGGGAACACGGGCGTCGCCGTGCAGGGCTTGGCGATACGTTCTGGCAATATCGCCCCGCGCAGGACCATGACGAAGCACGCCTGATCGACTGGCGCCGCTCCGCCCGTTCGGATTCCACCTTCGTGCAGGATAAGGAATGGCAGATCGCGCAGTCGGTCCTTCTGTGGATCGACCGTGGCGCGTCCATGGGCTTTACCTCGCTGAAATCAGAAGAGACCAAAGGCCACCGCGCCCGCGTTCTCGCCTTGGCGACGTCCATTCTAATGGTGCGCGGCGGTGAACGTGTAGGCCTGACGGGCCTACGCCTGCCACCCCGCCGCGGCGTCGCGCAGATCGAACAGATGGCGAGCATTCTGGCCGAGGACGAACAGGCCGAATACGGCTCGCCTGTCACCGATGGGATGCTGCCGCACTCGCGCGCGCTGTTCATCTCGGATTTCCTCGGTGACCTGTCAGGGGCGGAGGACGCCCTTCTCCGCGCTGCAGATCGCGGTGTCGGCGGCGCGCTTTTGCAGATCCTCGACCCGCAGGAAGAAGAGTTTCCCTTTGACGGTCGCACGATCTTTGAATCCATGGGCGGCACCTTGAAGCATGAAACGCTCCGCGCTCGCGACCTGAAGGCCGAATACCTCGAACGATTGGCAGAGCGCAAAGACCGCCTCGCCCATCTTGCCCGCACCGCAGGTTGGCAATTCCACACTCACCACACGATGCAGAGCGCGATGAGCGTCCTTCTGTGGCTCTTCGGCGCATTGGAGCGCAAGCGCTGATGTTCCAGATCGGTCCTCTTGGCTTTGCCCAGCCGTGGCTTCTGCTTGCAGCGATTGCGCTGCCGCTGCTGATACTGCTGCTCCGCGCCATCCCGCCCGCACCGATCCGCCGCCGCTTTCCCGGCGTCGCGCTGCTGCTGGGGCTGACCGACGACAGCGTGCAGACCGACCGCACGCCGTGGTGGCTGCTGCTGCTTCGCATGCTGGCGCTCGCCGCAATTATCGTCGGTTTCGCAGGCCCTGTCCTGAACCCCGAAAACCGCGAACAAGGCACCGACCCGCTCCTGATCCTCACCGATGGCAGTTGGGCGGAAGCGAACGACTGGACCGCCCGCATGTCCCGCATCGAGGCGCTTGTCGCAAATGCGGGCCGTCAGGGCCGCACCGTCGCCGTCGCGTCGCTCACAGACCTGCCCGCCGACGGCCCCGTGTTCCAAAGCGCCGAGGCCGCCGAGCGTCTGATCGGCGCGATCCGCCCGAGCGCGTGGCAGCCCGACGATGCCGAGGTGACCGACTGGGTCGCCACGCTAGACGGTGATTTCGACACCTACTGGCTTTCCGATGGCCTCGACAGAGAGAGCCGCAGCGTGATTGCCACTCTCGAAGACCACGGCGCTGTTACCGTTTTCGAACGCCTGCGCCCCGTGTACGGCCTGCATCCCGCCCGCTTTGATGACGGCGCGATCAGCCTTGATGTGCTGCGCTCCCTACCGTCCGAAGACCCTGTGACCATCGCCGCAATCGGACGCGATCCGGCAGGTGTTGAGCGCGAATTGTCCCGCCAGCCCGTCACTTTCCCGGAGGGCGCGCTAACCGCGACGCTCACATTCGACCTGCCTCCTGAGATCCGCAACCGTCTGACCCGTTTCGAGATCATCGGCCAGCCGACCGCAGGTGCCGTTTCGCTCACCGATGACAGCCTGAAACGCCGCGAGATCGCCCTGATCCCCTCAGGCGCATCGCAGGAAGGGCTGCAACTGCTCTCGCCGCTTCACTATTTGCGCGAAGCGCTTGCCCCGAATGCTGAACTGATCGAAGTACCGCTCGCCGATGCGATCCCCGCCAATCCCGATATCATCATCCTGACCGACACCGCCGCCCTGCCCCAGCAAGAGGCCGAGGCGCTGGCTGCTTGGGTCGATGACAGAGGGATGCTGGTGCGTTTTGCAGGTCCGCGCCTCGCCAGTTCCGACATAAGCCGCACGGGCGAAGACGACCTGCTGCCCGTTCGCCTCCGGACCGGCGGACGTACCGTAGGCGGCACGATGAGCTGGGGAGAACCCAAGGCGCTGGCCCCGTTCAAGGACGGCTCGCCTTTCGTCGGCCTCCCGATCTCGAACGACGTCACCGTGTCCACCCAAGTCGTCGCCCAACCCGACCCGACGCTCGCCGACCGCGTGATCGCTGAACTTGCCGACGGCACGCCGCTCGTCACGCGCAAGGAAAGCGGCGCGGGCCAGATCGTGCTGTTCCATGTCACTGCGAACGCCGAATGGTCGACCCTGCCGCTATCGGGCCTGTTTCCCGCGATGCTCGAACGCCTCGCCATCGCCGTGCGCCCCGCCGCGCCGGATGCGGCGGAGTTCGAGGGCACGATCTGGTCGCTAGACCAGCGTTTGCTTGCTGACGGCGGTCTCGCGCGCGAGGATGAAACTGTTGCCTATGAGGGTGAAGTCATCGCGACAGGCAAAGTCGGCCCAGACCTGCCGCCCGGACTTTATCGTGGTCAGGATCGCCTGCTCGCCGTCAACACAATCACCGCAGACCAGACGCTAACCGCAGCGAACTGGCCGAATGGCACCGACATCGAACGCCCGCAAGCGGCAGAGGAGCGTGATTTGACCGTTTGGTTCCTGATCTCCGCCCTGATCCTTCTGACCCTCGACGTCATCGGCACCCTCGGCCTAACGGGGCGTCTGCGTCATGCGGCAACAGTGCTGGCCGCGATGTACATCCTCCAGCCGCACCCTTCGCAGGCGCAGGACGACGATCTGATCCGCGCCGCCTCCGAAGTCGTGCTTGCCCATGTTCTGACGGGCGATGACGGACTGGACGAAATGGCTCACCAAGGACTTTACGGCCTGTCCGATATGCTCTTCCGCCGCACCTCCGTCGAACCAGGCCGCCCGATGGGCGTCGATCTGGAAACCGACGAGCTGTCCGTGTTTCCCCTGCTCTACTGGCCCGTCAACGCAGATCAACCGCTTCCGAGCGCCGAGGCCTACGCCAAGCTCAACCGCTACCTCGCCACGGGCGGCATGATCCTGTTCGACACCCGCGACGCCGACCGCGCGACCTATGGCAACACGACCGCCGAGGGGCGCAAGCTGCAAGCGATTGCGGCGGGCCTCGATATTCCGCCGCTCGAACCCGTGCCTGCCGACCACATTCTGACCCGCACGTTCTATCTGCTTCAGGACTTCCCCGGTCGCTACAATGGCCAGATCTGGGCCGAGGCGTCGGACCCCGCCGCCCAGCAGATCGAAGGGATGCCGTTCCGCAACCTCAACGACGGCGTCACGCCAGTTGTCATCGGAGGAAACGATTGGGCCGCGGCTTGGGCGGCAAATGACTACGGCCAGCCGATCTATCCCGTCGGTCGCGGCTCCGCTGGCCAACAGCAGCGCGAGATTTCCTACCGCTTCGGCATCAACCTCGTGATGAATGTGCTGACGGGTAACTACAAATCCGATCAGGTGCACGTGCCTGATCTACTCGACCGATTGGGGCAATGATGACCGGTAATATCGTCTTCGCCCCCTTGATCGCGTGGCCCGTTTTCTGGGCCATTGTGGCGCTTGCCGTGTTGACGGTCGGGCTGTCGATCTGGCGCCGCATGGCGGGCTGGTGGCTTCGTGCGCTCGGCGCGACTGCCTTGCTCATCGCCATCGCCAACCCCGCTTACCAGAGCGAGGAACGGCAAGAGCTTTCCGACATCGTCATCGCCGTCATCGACCGAAGCGCAAGCCAGCAGGTCTCCACCCGTCCCGACCAAACGACCGAGGCGCTGGAGACCCTGCGCAACCGCATCGCGCGCCTGCCGAACACTGAATTGCGCGAAGTCATTGTGGGAGACGCCGAAGGGGACGCCGGCACCGAGGCGATGACAGCCCTGACCGCCGCGCTTGCCGAAGAACCGATGAGCCGTGTCGCGGGCGTATTCTTCCTGTCCGATGGACGCATTCACGACATGGAAATGGCGCCAGACGTTCCCGCGCCAGTGCACCTTCTGCAATCGGGCGAGCCTGACGATTGGGACCGCCGCCTCGTGGTCAGCAACGCGCCTGCCTTCGCCATCATCGGCGAGCCCGTGACGCTGACCTTGATGATCGAGGATCAGGGCCGTGCGCCGACATCGGCCTTTACACCGCTGACAATTTCCATCGACGGACAAGAGCCGCTCGAATTCGAAATCCCGCTCGGTCAGTCCATCGACCTGCCGATCACCCTGCCCCATGGCGGGATGAACGTGCTCGAATTCCGCACGCCCACCGTCGATGGTGAACTGACCGACCGCAACAATGCCGCCGTCATTCAGATGAACGGCGTGCGAGACCGCCTCCGCGTGCTGCTCGTGTCGGGCGAACCGCATCCGGGGGAGCGCACTTGGCGCAACCTGCTGAAATCGGACAGCGCGGTCGACCTCGTGCACTTCACCATCCTCCGCCCGCCGGAAAAGCAGGACGGCGTGCCGGTGGATGAAATGTCGCTGATCGCTTTCCCAACCCGCGAGCTGTTCCAAGAAAAGATCGAGGAATTCGACCTCATCATCTTCGACCGCTATCGCCGTCGCGGTATCCTGCCGAACAGCTATTTCAACAACATCACCAACTACGTTCTTAACGGTGGCGCGCTACTGGTTTCCGCTGGCCCCGAGTACGGCAGCGCGGACAGTATCTTCCGTTCCGGCCTTGGCGATATCCTCCCCGGTGTGCCGACGGGCCGTGTGGTGGAGGAGCCGTATCTGCCCACTGTAACCGACATTGGCGAACGCCATCCCGTGACAGAGGGCCTCGAACAGTTTGCGGGCGGCACCGATACCGACACGCCTTGGGGCCGTTGGCTGCGTCAGATCGACGTGAACGCGGCCAAGAACAGCACCGTTGTCATGTCGGGCATCAATGACCGTCCACTGCTCATGCTTGGCCGTGAAGGTGAAGGCCGCGTTGCGCTGATCGCCTCCGACCATTCGTGGCTCTGGGATCGCGGCTATGAGGGGGGTGGTCCGCAGCTCGAACTTCTGCGCCGCCTTGCGCACTGGATGATGAAGGAGCCGGAGCTTGAGGAAGAAGCCCTCTGGGCAGACGTTTCTGGCCAGACGTTGCACATCACACGCCGCACCCTAACCGAAGGCGTCGGCAACGTGACCATCACCAAGCCCGACGGCACGGTCGAGACACTCACCCTGAACCAGACCGATCCGGGACGTTACGAACTGGATTATGACGCCGAGCAGATGGGTCTTTACCGTCTGAGCGAAGGTGACCTAACCGCAGTCATCGGTGTCGGCCCTGCCGCGCCGAAAGAGTTCGAGCAGACTATCGCGACGGATGAGGTCATCGACCCCATCCAAGCCGCCACCGGCGGTGGCACGCTCGAGATGTCGGACGGTCCGTTCAACCTCCGCGCGGTGGATGCAGGACGTCTGGCGGCAGGCAGCAACTGGCTCGGCATCACGCCGCGCGGCGCTTATCGTACAACCTCGCTTACGGTTACTCCGCTCGTTCCGGCATGGTTGTTCCTGATGCTCGCCGGATTGCTGATCCTCGGCGCTTGGCTCCGTGAAGGTCGCCGTTAATCGCGCATGAGAATGTCGCGCGGGGCCGAATAGAACTCGCGCGACAAAAGCAGATAGAGCACCGCGACTGTCGCCAAAAACAGCGCCACCGCACCGAACAGCCAGCCCAAAGCGCCCAGCGCGAAATACATCGACCGCAGACCACGGGTGAAGTTGATCGACGCGCGGATATTCAGGTCAGCGGCGCGCAGCGCGGTACGGCGGCCACCTTCGGCTCCGGGTTCGCCCAGCGATCCCATCACCACGGCGCAGTAGCCAAACAGGCGGTGCGACCAGACGAATTTCAGGAAGGCGACGGTAAGGAAGAAGCCAACGAGGATCAGTTTGATCTGCCAAACGAACACCGGCGCGTCCTCTGCGATCAGTTCTACCGCCACACCGCGCAGCGGATCAACGTTGCCAATCAGCGCCATCAGACCACCGATCGCGAGGATCGACGTCGAGGCAAAGAACGATGTGCCTTGCCGCAAAGTCCCGATGATCTGCGCATCGAAAATACGGTTCTCCCGTAGCTCGCAAGCTGCCATCCACGACCTGCGATAGTCAGCCATCGTCGATGATACCGATGGCCAACCACGCGGCGGGTGCTCGATAGAATAACCAGCCGCAGCCCACGCGAGCAGGATGAATACTGCCGCGATGCCATCTCCGAAGCTCAGAAGAGCGAGGTGTTCCCATACCGTCATGGCGCGCACATTAGCCGCAGTAAACGGGACTTGCGAGAAAATCTTATTGGTTATATTTTCTTACCAATTGGACAGGAGTCAGCCATGGACATGCCCAACCCGAACGTCGCGCTCATCGCGAAAAAAGAACGGATCGTCAGTCGCTTGCGTGCGGTTCTACCCGACGACGCGGTCATTTCGGACATCGCCGAGACGCGTGCTTACGAGTGCGACGCGCTGACCGCCTATCGCTGTCCGCCCCTTGTTGCAGTGCTTCCGGCCAATACGTCTGAGGTATCCGCTGTCCTGAAAATCTGCCACGAGGAAGGCGTTCCGGTCGTCCCGCGCGGTGCAGGGACTTCGCTTGCGGGCGGCGCGCTTCCCACTGCGGACTGCGTGATCCTAGGCGTTGCGCGCATGAACGATGTCATCGAGGTCAATTATCCTGACCGCTTTATCAAGGTTCAGACGGGCCGCACCAACCTGTCGGTCACCGGCGCGGTCGAGCAGGACGGGTTCTTCTATGCCCCCGATCCTTCGTCGCAGTTGGCCT
Organism: Marivivens aquimaris; assembly: GCF_015220045.1. Taxonomy (NCBI): domain Bacteria; kingdom Pseudomonadati; phylum Pseudomonadota; class Alphaproteobacteria; order Rhodobacterales; family Paracoccaceae; genus Marivivens; species Marivivens aquimaris. The sequence continues at coordinate 2,122,953 of NZ_JADBGB010000001.1, forward strand.
GCGCGATTGCCGGCAACATCGCCATGAACTCCGGTGGGGCGCATTGCCTAAAGTACGGCGTGACCACGAACAACCTGCTGGGGGTAACCATGGTGCTGATGGACGGCACAGTGGTCGAAGTCGGCGGCGCGCACATGGACGCGGGCGGGCTTGATTTGCTCGGAGTCATTTGCGGCTCCGAAGGCCAGCTCGGCGTTGTGACCGAGGCGACCCTGCGCATCCTACCGAAACCCGAAGGCGCCCTGCCCGTCCTCATCGGCTACGACAGCAATGAAGTCGCAGGCCAGTGCGTCAGCGACATCATCAAGGCAGGCATCTTGCCCGTCGCCATCGAGTTCATGGATCGCCCCTGCATCGAGGCGACCGAAGCCTTCGCCAAAGCGGGCTACCCGATGTGCGAGGCGCTGCTGATTATTGAAGTCGAAGGCTCCGAAGGCGAAATCCGCGACCAGCTCGACCGCATCATGGCCATCGCGCAGACGCACAATCCCGTGGAATTGCGCGAAGCAAAGGACGCTGATCAGGCCTATCGCATCTGGCTCGGGCGCAAGTCTGCCTTTGGCGCAATGGGTCAGATCAACGATTACATGTGTCTGGACGGCACGATCCCTGTGTCGGAACTGCTCTACGTTCTGCGTCGGATCGGAGAGATGTCCAAAGAATACGGCCTCGGCGTTGGCAACGTGTTCCATGCGGGCGACGGAAACATGCACCCGTTAATCCTTTATAATGCGAACAAGCCCGGTGATCTGGAAAAGTGTGAGGCTTTCGGCGCGGACATCCTCAAGCTCTGCGTCGAGGTTGGCGGCTGCCTGACCGGCGAGCACGGCGTGGGTATCGAAAAGCGCGATCTGATGACGGTACAATACGCGCCGGTCGATCTGGACCGGCAGATGGCAGTGAAGGACGTATTCGATCCTGAATGGCTGCTGAACCCAGCGAAGGTATTTCCACTGGCATCGAGTGAAGCACGACGCGTTGGGGGCTCTGCCCCCTCTGCCTTCGGCATTCACCCCCGGGATATTTGAGGCACAAAGGCAATGACGATGATGCCGAAGACAGAGCAGGAACTGGCCGAGTTGGTCGCGGGCGGCAGCGGGCCGTTCAGGATCGTTGGTGGCGGGACGCGGACCATTGGGCTGGCCGAGGGCGAGGTTCTGTCCACGCGAGGGCTGAGGGGCGTGAAGCTTTACGAGCCGGGATCGCTGACGCTGGTTGTTGGGGCGGGTACTTTGTTGTCCGAGGTCGAGGGGCTTCTGGAGAGTGAGGGGCAGCGGCTGGCGTTCGAGGCGCCGTCGCTTGGCGGTTTGTTGGGCGTTGAGGGTCGCAGCACGATCGGCGGCGTTGTGGCGGGCAATGCCTCTGGACCCCGCCGTATGGTCGCGGGCGCGGCGCGTGATTTCAGCCTTGGTGTGCGGTTCGTGGATGGGCGAGGCGAGGTCGTGAAGAACGGCGGGCGCGTGATGAAGAACGTCACGGGCTATGATCTGGTCAAGCTGATGTCCGGCAGTCACGGCACCTTGGGTGTGCTGACCGAGGTGAGTTTGAAAACACAGCCGATGCCGGAGACGCAAGTATCGCTGATGTTTGAGGGGCTTTCAGCGGATCGGGCGGTAGCGTTGATGTCTGCGGCGCTCGGATCGCCGTTCGAGGTGTCGGGGGCGAGCCATTTACCCGAAGCGGGCGGCGCTGCGGCACGCACTGTGCTGCGGCTGGAAGGGTTCGAGAAATCGGTGTCGTACCGTTCAGGTTCGTTGCAGGTTTTGCTGGCTCCATTCGGTGAGGCGGCAGTGTTGGAGAAGACGGATAGCGAGGCGATGTGGCTTGGCATTCGTGACGTCCAGCGTTTTGCAGCTGCCGAGGGTGACGTTTGGCGCATCTCGACCCAGCCGTCGAAGGCGGCGGAAATTGTGGCGGCGATCAATCCACTCGATGCGTTCTATGATTGGGGCGGCGGCCTGATCTGGGCACTCACCGCATCCGGGACGGACATCCGCCCGCATGTCAGCAGCGGCCACGCCACGTTGGTGCGCGCCGCCGAAGCGGACAAACGTCGCTTGGGTGTATTCCCGCCCGAAAACGCCATCGTTGCCAAATTGTCCGAAGGGCTGCGACGCCAGTTCGATCCGGACGCAAAACTCAATCGCGGGATGATGGGCTGATGCAGACGAATTTCACCGAAGAGCAGCTGACCGATCCGGGCATCCAACGTGCCAACCAGATCCTGCGGTCCTGCGTTCATTGCGGGTTCTGCACTGCAACCTGTCCGACGTATCAGGTGCTAGGCGATGAGCTCGATAGCCCGCGCGGACGTATTTACCTCATCAAGGACATGCTGGAGAACGAGCGCGAGCCTGATGCAAAGACGGTCAAGCATATCGACCGTTGTCTTTCTTGCCTGTCTTGCATGACGACCTGTCCGTCGGGCGTGCATTACATGCATCTGGTCGACCATGCGCGCGCCTATATCGAACAGCGCTACAAGCGCCCTTTCATGGACCGCGCCCTGCGATGGGTGCTGTCTCGTATCCTCCCTTACCCCAACCGGTTCCGTCTGGCGCTGCTGGGCGCGAAAATTGGGCGTCCGTTCCGTAGGTTCCTCCCCGATCCGCGGCTGCGCGCGATGCTGGAGATGGCGCCGAAGCACATCCCGCCCGTCAGCCGCAACGACGACCCGCAGACCTTTGCCGTGCCTGAGCCGAAGATGCGCGTCGCGCTGATGACGGGCTGCGCGCAGAAGGCGCTCAACACGGACATCAACGATGCCACGATCCGCCTTCTAGGACGGCTGGGCGTAGAGGTTGTCGTGGCCGATGGCGCGGGCTGTTGCGGCGCGCTCACGCACCATATGGGCCGCGAGGACGAGAGCCACGCTGCCGCAGCGAAGAACATCCGCGCATGGGCGACAGAGATGGACGGCAAGGGTCTAGACGCCATCGTCATCAACACCTCGGGTTGCGGCACAACGGTGAAGGACTACGGGCATATGTTCCGCAACGATGCGCTGGCGAAAGATGCCGAGCGTGTCTCGGCTATCGCGATGGACATTACCGAACTGCTGTCCCGCCTTGAGCTGCCCGCCACCAATGCCCAGCCGCTCAAGGTCGCCTACCACGCCGCCTGTTCGCTCCAGCACGGTCAGCAGATCAAAGCTGCACCCAAGGATTTGCTGCGTAAGGCAGGCTTCACGGTCCTTGAACCTGCGAACCCGCATCTGTGCTGTGGCTCGGCCGGCACCTACAACCTTATGCAGCCCGAGATTTCCGGCGAACTGAAACGCCGCAAGATCGGCACACTTGAGGCGCTGAAGCCCGATGTCATCAGCGCGGGCAACATCGGTTGCATGATGCAGATCGGCTCCGGCACGGGTGTTCCGGTCGTCCATACAGTCGAACTGCTGGACTGGGCCACTGGCGGGCCAAAGCCAAAATCCCTCAGCGGACAAGAAAGCGTTCCGATCCTGCGCTGAATTGGGCTAAACAGGTCCATAAAAAAGAGCAGGCAGAACACAATGCGAATCTTCGGACGGCTGGCGGTGGCGCTGGCCTTCTTTGCTACATCGTCATTGGCGCAGGACGGACGTCTCATGCGCCTGTCTACCGGACAGGACAGCCGCGGCTGGGAAGCGGTCGGCCGCCTCGACATCGAAGGCAAAGGGTTCTGCACGGCCTCGCTCATCCGCGAAGACCTCGTCCTCACAGCCGCCCATTGCGTCTATGACCGAACGGGCGAGCCCGTCGCAGCGGACCGCTTCACGTTCAACGCAGGCCTGCGCGAAGGCCGCGCCGAAGCCTACCGCAACGTCCGCCGCGTCGTGGTGCATCCTGGCTATGTCTACCACAGCGGAGATACGGCGACCGAAGTCGCCCGCGATCTGGCGCTTCTGCAACTCGAACTCCCCATCCGCACCACGCGCATCCGGCCCTACGCTGTCGCATCCGACGCGATGCAGAACGAAGAGATCGGCGTGGTGTCATACGCCCGCGGACGCGAAGAGGCTCCGTCGCTGCAAGACGTCTGCCGCGTGGTCGGCTCGCAAGAAGACATCCTGATTATGTCCTGCGAAGTGAACTTCGGTGCCTCCGGCTCCCCTGTTTTCCGCATCGCATCAGATGGCGCAAAGATTGTGTCCGTGGTCTCCGCCATGTCAGAGCTCAAGGGCAACGCCGTTTCACTCGGAACATCCCTTGGACGGCCCCTGCAAGAACTCCTCGCAGCCTTCGACGGAACCACTGTCGACAGCGCCCGCCCGCGCGTCATTACCCCCGGCGAACGTAACGACACTGGCGCGAAATTCATCCGCCCGTAAAGGGTCTTGAAACGCCGCCAGACCCTCCCCACTTCAATAAAACGGAACGCCCACAGAGGGTTCCGGATTTCAGGCCTGTCCATGTCGGAAGGCCAAAGAAGTTGTCGCTCAATGGAGGATAACCCATGCGAACCTTTGATCTTGCACCGCTTTACCGTGCCACCGTCGGCTTTGACCAAATGGCCGAGATGATGGACCGCGTCCTGACCAACGACGCAAGCGCGCAGACCTACCCCCCGTACAATATCGAAAAGACCGACGAGCAAAGCTGGCGCATTTCGCTGGCCGTTGCAGGCTTCACCGATGAAGACCTGACTGTCGAAGTTCGCGAGAACGCTCTTCTAGTGACCGGCAAGAAAGCCGAAGACGAAACCCCGCGCACTTACCTGCACCGCGGCATCGCCACCCGCGCATTCGAGCGCCGTTTCCATATCGCCGATCACGTCCGCGCTGTTGGTGCGACCCACGAAAACGGTATGCTGCATATCGACCTCGTCCGCGAAGTACCCGAAGCGCTCAAACCGCGCCGTATCGAGATCGGCAAAGGTGCCTCGACTCAGAAAGAACTGGTCGACGCCCAGACCGTCAACTGATGGCGCGAGGGGGCTGTCTGCCCCCTCTTGGCCTCCGGCCAATTCACCCCCGAGGATATTTGCCGCACAAAGGCAGGCCTTAGGGAGATATTAACGAGTTCCTCCCAAGTTAACTCGTGCGGTACAGGCGGGGACGCCGATGACCGCGCACGAAGGCGAAAGCCAAAGCCCGGCACGGAGAAAATCCGCGCCGGGCTTTTTGCCTTTGTGCCAGAAATATCCCGGGGGAGCGGCGGAGCCGCGGGGGCAGAGCCCCCACCCGCCCGAATTCAGTGAGCCTGCGCCCAGTTGCTACCAACGCCGGCATCCACGCTCAATTTAACGTCGAGCTTCACAGCAGGGTCGGCGGCGCCCTCCATGGCGGCGCGGGCTTTTTCGATCAGTTTGCCTTCTGCACCCTCTTGGACCTCAAAGATGAGTTCATCGTGGACTTGAAGCAGCATCTTCGCGGGCAGCCCCTCAATCGCGTCCTCCATGCGCACCATCGCGCGGCGGATGATGTCAGCAGCGGTGCCTTGGATCGGGGCATTGATCGCAGCGCGTTTGGCAAAGCCTGCCGTCGGGCCCTTGGCGTTAATCTCGGGCGTATGGATTTTGCGACCGAACAGCGTCTGCACGTAGCCGTGGTCTTTTGCGAACTTCACCGTCTCGTCCATGTAGGCGCGGATGCCGGGGAAGCGCTCGAAATAGCGGTCGATGAAGCCCTGCGCTTCGGCACGGGGGATGCGCAGGTTGCGCGCGAGGCCGAAGCCCGAGATGCCGTATATGACGCCGAAGTTGATCGCTTTTGCCTGACGGCGAATGTCCGAAGTCATCTCTTCCAGCGGAACGTCGAACATCTCGGACGCCGTCAGCGCGTGAATGTCCTGACCGTCGCGGAACGCCTGTTTCAGCGTGTCGATACCCGCCACGTGCGCGAGGATGCGCAGTTCGATCTGGCTGTAGTCGAGCGAGACGATCACGTTGCCGGGTTCGGCAACGAAGGCCTCTCGGATGCGGCGGCCTTCTTCGCTGCGGACGGGGATGTTTTGCAGGTTCGGGTCGGTTGACGACAGACGTCCTGTGTTCGCTCCCGTCTGCATGTAGGATGTGTGAACGCGGCCCGTTTCAGGATCGATGTGGTTTTGCAGTGCGTCTGTGTAGGTCGATTTCAGCTTCGACAGCTGACGCCAGTCGAGGACCAGTCGCGGCAATTCGTGTTCGGTCGCGAGGTCTTCGAGGATATCGGCGCCGGTCGAATAGGCTCCGTTCTTGCCCTTCTTACCGCCAGGCAGGCTCAGGTCGTCGAACAGCACCTCGCCAAGCTGTTTCGGCGAGCCGACGTTGAAATCGCGGCCAGCGGCCTTCTGGATTTCGTCCTCGAGCTGCGCCATTTTCTGCGCGAAGGCATTGGACATACGGCTGAGCGTGTCGCGGTCGACTTTGACACCGCGCATTTCCATGCGCTCCAGCACAGGCACCAGCGGACGTTCGAGCGTCTCGTAGACCGTCGTCACTTTCTGCTGGTGAAGCTGCGGTTTGAACCGCTCCCACAGGCGCAGGGTGATGTCGGCGTCCTCTGCGGCGTACTTCACCGCATCGGCCACGGGAACGCGGTCGAAGGTGATCATCGACTTGCCCGATCCGAGCAGCGATTTGATCGGGATCGGCGTATGGTCGAGGTAACGCTCGGCCAGCGTGTCCATGCCGTGGTTATGGATGCCCGCGAACAGCGCATAGGACATCAGCATGGTGTCGTCGATCGGGCCGAGCGTGATGCCGTAGCGGCTCAGCACCTTGCTGTCGTACTTCATGTTCTGGCCGATCTTAAGAACGCTTTCGTCCTCCAACATCGGCTTTAAAAGGCCCAGCGCCTCGTTCAGATCGATCTGCCCTTCGGCGCGTGCATCGCCGCCGAACAGGTCGTCGGTGGCCGAGGCACGGTGGCCGAGCGGGACGTAGCACGCCTTGCCAGCCTCAACGCAAAGCGACACGCCGACCAGTTCAGCCTGCATTTCATTGAGCGACGTCGTCTCGGTATCGAAGGCGACATAGCCGCGCTCATAGGCCTGCGCGATCCAGCCCTTCAGAGCCTCGACATCACTGACGCATTCGTAGTCGTCGGGATTGAACGGCAGTGCCTCGGGCGCATCCGCGGGCGCGGCGTCGGGACTATCGGGGGTCACTTCGGCAACGGTAGGTGCATCGACGCCCAGCTTGTCGGCGATACGCTTGGTGATCGTGCGGAATTCCATCTCGGCAAGGAAACCGAGCAGCTTTTCCGGCTCAGGATCGCGGATCTCCAGCTCTTCGATGGTGAAATCCAGCTCCATATCGCAATCGAGCTGCACCAGCTTTTTCGAGATTTCGATCTGCTCGCGGAATTCGATCAGGGTCTGGCGACGCTTGGGCTGTTTGATCTCTTCTGCGCGGTCGAGAAGCGTTTCCAGATCGCCGTATTCGTTGATGAGAAGGGCGGCGGTCTTGATACCGATGCCAGGCGCGCCCGGCACGTTATCGACAGAGTCGCCAGCCAGCGCCTGCACGTCCACAACGCGCTCCGGCCCGACGCCGAATTTTTCCTCGACGCCTTCGCGGTCAATGCGCTTGTTCTTCATCGGGTCGAGCATTTCGACACCGTCACCGACGAGTTGCATCAGGTCCTTGTCCGACGACACGATGGTCACACGGCCGCCAGCCTCGCGCGCACGGCAGGACAGAGTCGCGATGATATCGTCGGCCTCATAGCCTTCGATCTCGTGGCAGGCGATGTTGAACGCGCGGGTTGCCTCGCGGGTCAGCGGGAACTGGGGCTTCAGATCCTCGGGCGCAGGCGGACGGTGCGCTTTGTACTGGTCGTAGATCGCGTTGCGGAAGGAATCACCCGAATGGTCGAAAATGACCGCCACGTGGGTCGCTGCATCGGGGCCGGTATTCCCTTCGACATAACGCTGGAGCATGTTCACAAAGCCGCTCACCGCGCCCACAGGCAGGCCATCGGATTTACGGGTCAGCGGGGGAAGCGCGTGGTAGGCGCGAAAGATGAACGCCGATCCGTCGATGAGATGGAGGTGACAACCTTTACCGAAACCGCTCATTCCGTTTCCTTCCCCGTTTTTAGTCAGAGAGGTTGTGTCACGTTCCGCCGCATCCTTCCAGTCGCGTTTTGTTCTGCATCGGCAGGCTCAAGCCGAACATGCAGACACACAAAAGCACGGCCAGTTGCCCAGCCGCGCCTCAAACCATTCCGGTCAGACCTAGAAAATCAGTGGTCGTGCGAAGGGTTGTCGCTGATCTCGTAACGGCAATCGCAGTACGGGCACTCGACGAAGCCCTCTTCGTGCGGGATCGTCAGCCAGACGCGCGGATGGCCCAGAGCACCTTCGCCACCGTCACAGGCGATCTTGTACGTGTCGACGATCTTGGTTTCGGGTGCTGCAATGGTCATCACTTGGCCTATATGGTTGTCGCGGGACTTGGCCCGCTTTAGATCGGGAACAAGGTTATATCAAGCCCAAGCATGGGCAAGCGGGAAAGTACTATGACGGAAAACGCCATCGAGATCGAAGGTCTGCGCAAGACTTATGCGGCCACGCCCCGCACCGAAGCCAAAGAAGCGCTGAAGGGAATCGATCTCAACATCCCGCGCGGCTCGATCTTCGGCCTTCTCGGCCCGAACGGCGCAGGCAAATCGACGATCATCAACATCCTCGCTGGCCTCGTGAACAAAACCGGTGGCCGCGTGAATATCTGGGGCTTCGATCAGGACAAGAACCCACGCCAGTCCCGCGCCGCCATCGGCATCATGCCGCAAGAGCCGAATCTCGATCCGTTTTTCACTCCGCGCGGCAGCCTCGAAGTACAAGCGGGCCTCTACGGCGTGCCGAAATCGCAGCGCCGCACCAAGGAAATCCTCGAGCTCATCGGCCTCACCGACAAAGCCGAAGCCTACGCGCGCTCACTCTCGGGCGGTATGCGCCGCCGCCTCTTGCTAGGCAAAGCGCTGGTCCACACCCCGCAGATCCTCGTCCTTGACGAGCCGACCGCTGGCGTCGACATCGAACTGCGCAACATGCTCTGGGCCAACGTCCGCCGCCTGAACGAAGAGCAAGGCATGACGATCATCCTCACCACGCACTACCTCGAAGAAGCGCAGGAAATGTGTGACGAGATCGCGATCATCAACCATGGGCAGCTGATCACCCGCGACACTACCGCCAATCTGCTCGGCCGCCTCGACAGCAAAACCATGGTGATCACGCCCGCCGTTGAGACCGCGATCCCCGACCTGCCCGCAGGCCTCACCGCCGCAACGCGCAAAGACGGCAGTCTCGCCTTCACCTACAAACCGCGCGAAACCTCCGCCGAAGAAGTCCTCGCCGTGGTCCACAACGCTGGCATCCGCATCGCGGACGTGAAAACCGAAGAAGCCGACCTCGAAGACGTCTTCCTCGCCCTCACCTCCAATAAATAAGGGCGCAGAAAACCGCGCCCTCTCTTCATTCTGATAAAAATACCTCCGCCGGAGGCACCGCTCGCGCAACGCGCGGGCGGATCAGATCGCCAGCATCTTGCCCAGCGGCTGTCCTGCAAGAATGTGCAGGTGATAATGCGGCACTTCCTGACCGCCATGGTCGCGGGTGTTGGCAATGGCGCGGAAACCGTCCTCGGCGTTGATCTGTTTGCACACCTCGGCGACCGCCTGCATAAACCCGACCTGCTCTTCAGCACTCGCTTCCATCGCGAAATGGTCCAGCGACATGTACGGCCCCTTCGGGATCACCAGCACATGGACCGGCGCTTGAGGCGCGATGTCTTCGAACGCCAGCGCGTGGTCGTTTTCGTAAACAGTCTTGTTCGGGATCTCGCCGCGCAGGATGCGGGCAAAGATATTCTGCGGATCGTAATCGAACGCCATGTCGGGCCTCAGTCGTGGAACAGGTATGGGGTTTCGGCGATCAGCCGCGCCTCCTCGTCGGAGACTGACAGAAACTGGCCAAGCGCGCGAGCATTCGCTTCGACCGGATCGCTTTCGTTAATGGTGTAGTAGTGGGTAAACCGCGCCTCGCGGATGCGCTCCGCTTCATGGAGCACGTCATTGCGCACGGACGGAAGCAGGCGCGACATCGCATCGGCAGGCGTCTCGCCGCCCGCCAGACCGACGCGTTGTGCATGGCCTTGCAGGTAGTCGTCAGAGAACTGGCACTGCACGACCATGATCCGCGTGGTGGCGCGGTCGTTGACGAAGTCCTGCATCAGATCGAGGCTGGAAGTGTCCATACACACCACCATCCGGTCCGACTGGTGATAGTCGAACAGCATCCGCATCAGCGCACGCCGGTGGCGATGGCGTTTGGACAGGCTGTCCTGAATACCGCCAAGGTCCGGCAGGTCTGTATTCTCCTCGTTGAACAGATAGGCCACGGTCGGCAAATCCGTGCGGGCCGAGATCGACTGGATCAGACGCTTCGCGACGTGCCACTTCTTGCAGGCAATAATCAGCAACTCGCGCTCCGGCCCGAGGCTGGCCTCGGTTTCCCAGAAGCGCGGTGCGAAACGGCGGCCCTCGCGGCCCCTGCCCGTCAGAAAGTCAAACAGCTTGCGCCCCTCGTTCGAGATGCCGAAATGATCCCGCTCCGACGCCCAAAGCTTACCGAGCCGTTTCTTCAGTTCTTTCGCTTCAGGGCTGATCTTGCGCGCGAACAGCGTGTCCTGCGCCAACAACAGATCGTAGTGGTCGTTGTAGAATGTCACCGGCATCCCGTAGTCCGTGAACATCAGGAACGTCAGCGTGCGTGTCTCGATTTCCTTCGCAGGCACGAGGTGCCGCACGAGCGTCTGGAAAAACGTTTCATCAGGAATCCACGTGGTCTCGAAGAACTTCATCACGTCCTTCCGCTGCCGCGTGAATTCGAGAATCTTTTCCACTGTCTGACGGCGCAGACACCACCACTGGCTGCCGATCTGCACGTCGATATCGTGCGGGATCTCGCGGGTCAGACCGAAACGGCGTTGCAACCAGAACGACCAATAGAACCGGCGCTTCTGGGTTCGCTCGTTGAACCAGTGACGGTAGATCAGGCGCTCTTCTTTCATGCCCGTCTTGATCCAGTCGCTCTTGAAGAAGTCGAAACTCTCCACGAAGTCGCAGTCGTGCCGATCAAGAAAGCTGTGCGCATACCGCGCCGATTTCGTCGCCATGCAATCGCCCGACAGCATGTAGAAATGCGTTGCACGGGGGAACGCCTCTTCTGCCGCGATGATCGCTTCGAGCGACGCTGCAACGAGGCTCCACTCACCCCACCCGCATTTCAGGCGTTTGCGCGCGTATGTGACATTCGGATTATCGGCGAGTTCCGTGCGGATTCGATCGAAATACGCCTTGGGCGCACGGGCGTCGAAATGGATCGAAATATAGTCGCCTGCAGCAGTCAGCTGTTCAGCCTGCTGGATGATCGCGTCAGGATCTTTGTGGCAGAGAAGTATGAACGCGATTTTTGCCATCTAAGAAACAGTCAGTGCCCGCTGTATAGTCCTGAATACTTTGATATTCTCACCAATCGTTGTATTCAACGAACCGACTGATTGATATGTCGATAACATCCGGACTTGTCGCAAAACAAGTGACAGGTCGTGTCAAAAGGGGACGTGCATGGGATTTCCGGGCGTATGGATGACCGAGAGCGAGAGCATGGTGTACCGTGTGGTGCCCAAATGTGCATGTTCGAGCATCGGCCAGATCATGTTCTATTCGGACCACGGCCGCTTTTTCGATGGCGACATCCATGATTCCACCTCGGGTCTGCACAAGTGGTCTCAAGACGAGAGTCAGGCGCCCATCACGGAGAACGTGAAGTCCCACAAAAGCTATGCCTACAGCTGCGTGCGCAATCCCTACACGCGCATCCTGTCGTCTTTCTTTGACAAGATCGCGGGCATCCAGCGCAACGGTCGCCGGTATCGCGGCAACCTTGTGCCGCAACTGACGCAGAAGTACGGCATTCAGGTCGGCTCGCCCGAGGACAACTTCGACTTCGACCAGATCCAGTCGTTCCGCCGCTTCCTGCTGTTCGCGCGCGACACCATCCGTTTCAAGCGCCCCATGGACCCCGATATCCACTGGTCGGCCATGTCGGGCCACATCGCCACGTTCATCGTGAACGGCGGGCGCTACGATAACATCTTCTGGACCGAGAAATTCAACGAAGGAATGCAGAGCGTCCTCGACAACATCGAAACGCCGCATCCCATCGACCTGAACAACATCCCGCGCTTCAACGAAAGCGAAGGCCACGGACCCAAGCGTCTGCATCCGGTCGAGGATTACTTCGACGATCTTTCGATGCATCTGGTCTACGAAATCTACAAGAAGGACTTCCAGCTCTTCAAATACGATTTCGAAAACCCGTCGAACAAGATGCCGATCGGAGAGATCGACCTCGACGAGGTTCATGCCAAACTGGGCGACTAACGAAAAAGCCGGCGTCTCCGCCGGCTTTTCTGTTTAGAGGTTGTTCTCGGCGAAAAGCGCCTTGAGGTCCGTTTCGGCACGCGGCCCGACCTGACGGATCACCTGCCCCGCCACGAGGCAGCCCATACGTCCGCAGGTCTCCATGTCGCGGCCAGTGACCATGCCATAGATGAAGCCAGCGGCGAAACCGTCGCCCGCGCCCGTCGCATCCACAGGCACGATCTTTTCGACGGGCACGTCGGTGCGTTCGCCGTTTGCAATGATGGTCACACCGTCGCCAGAACGGGTGCAGGCCACCAGCGGGCAAATCTCGGCGGTTTTCTTCAGGGCTTCTTCCAGATCGTCGGTTTCGAACAGCGACTTGATCTCGTCTTCGTTGCCGATGACGTAGTCGAGTTCGTTTTCGATCAGGCTCAGGAAGTCGGCGCGGTGACGCTCGACGCAGAACGGATCGGAAATCGCGATACCTGCCTTGCCGCCGTTTCCGCTACAGGCGCGGGCCATCGCGGTGAAAGCTTCCTTACCCTTGTCCTTGTCGAACAGGTAACCTTCGAGGAACACGGCCTCGGAGTCCGCAGCCACGGCTAGATCGACGTCCTCGGTGCCCAGTTCGGCCGAAACGCCGAGGTAGGTGTTCATCGAACGCTCGCCATCGGGCGAGACGAAGATCATCGAACGAGAGGTCGGCAGCTCAGCGCCAGCCACCGGCGGGTTCACGAAAGCGGTGCCCACCTTCTCCATCGCGTCGGCGTAGAAACGGCCAAGCGCATCGTCACGCACGCGGCCCACGAACGCGGTGCGCGCACCCAGCGCGCCCAGACCTGCCAGCGTGTTGGCGACCGAACCACCAGCGGCCTGCTTGCGGTCTTCCATCGACGCATAGAGCAGTTCGGCACGTTCGCGCTCGACCAGCTGCATGATGCCTTTTTCGATGTCCATCAGCTCCAGAAAGCTGTCGTCAGCATGGGCGATAACATCGACGATGGCGTTGCCGATGCCGACAACCTGATACTTCTTCATAGGTTCTTGTCCTCGAATTGACACAAGTCGCGGATCAGACAGGCCGCGCATTTGGGTTTACGGGCGACGCACGTATACCGTCCGTGCAGAATTAGCCAGTGGTGAGCGTGCTGCTGGAAATGTGCGGGGATGTGGTCTTCGATCGCGCGCTCGACTGCGTCCACGTTTTTGCCCACCGCGATTCCCGTGCGATTGCCGACGCGAAAGATATGCGTGTCCACCGCCTGCGCGGGGTGCTTGAACCACATATTCAGCACCACGTTCGCTGTCTTCCGTCCCACCCCAGGCAGCGATTGCAGTGCCGCGCGGCTGGCAGGAACCTGTCCGCCGTATTCATCAACGAGGATGCGGGACAATTTAATGACGTTCTTGGCCTTCTGGCGGAACAGCCCGATGGTCTTGATGTGCTCGGTCACGCCCTCTTCGCCGAGGTCGAGCATCTTCTGCGGCGTATCGGCAATCTTGAACAGCTCGCGCGTCGCCTTGTTCACGCCCGCGTCCGTCGCTTGGGCCGACAAAGCCACCGCAACGACCAGCGTGAACGCGTTCACATGCTCCAGCTCCCCCTTCGGTTCGGCTTCCGCCGCTTCGAAGCGAGAAAAAATTTCGTTGATCGTGTGATAATCGAGCTGCTTGACCATGGGGTGAGGTATGCCCGTACCTGCCTGATCAGGCAAGGAAAGATGCCCGCGAAGCGCGGAAGGCACCGCTGTTATCGGATATCTGCTTTGCACCAAAGTATGGACTATCTGCCAGAATGGCGGAACTTTGCCGCCTTTCATCTCGTTATTGGATATCAGAAGCGCTTGCCGCATGAATACCGCAGCAACGCGCTGACATGCGCAAAACAAAACGGATTTTATACTATGATTCTCGCTCGTTCCTCGCTCGCCCTCGCAGCAGCCGCAGTGATCGGTCTCTCGGCCTGTACCGAAATGACCTCGCCGGACAACCCGAACCGTAACGCTCAGACCGGCGCTCTCGTAGGTGCAGGCATCGGCGCTCTCATCGGTTCGAAGCAGGGCGACAGCGCTCGCGAAAACACCCGTAACGCCGTTCTGGGCGCAGCTGTCGGCGCTGGCCTCGGTGCGGTCGGCGGTGCTGCTCTGGACCGTCAGGAAGCAGAACTGCGTCAGCAGCTCGGCAACAACGTTGGCCTCGTGAACACCGGCAGCCAGCTGGTCGTCACCATGCCGCAGGACATCCTGTTCGCAACCGACAGCGCTTCGCTGACCGGCGCGCTCCAGGGCGACCTCTACACCGTTGCTCGTTCGATCAACAACTACCCGAACACCACCGTGAACGTCGTTGGCCACACCGACAACACCGGTAGTGCCGCTTACAACATGGACCTCTCGCAGCGCCGCGCTCAGGCCGTTTCGTCGGTTCTGATCAACGCTGGCGTCTCGGCTTCGCGTCTCAACGTCATCGGCCGCGGCGAAGACCAGCCGGTCGCAGACAACCTGACCGCAGCTGGCCGCGCTCAGAACCGTCGCGTAGAGATCGTCATCACGCCGAACGGCTAAGCGGATCTCCGATTAACGATCATTGGGGCTGCCTTCGGGCGGCCCCTTTTTTGTTGGATTGTGCGACAGGCGGCCTGGTCATATATTCTGACCAAACCGGAGACCATCATGCCGTTCGAGAAAATCACGCAGGAAAAGCTGTCACAGGAAGTCGTCCGTCAGGTCGAGGGCCTTATTCTGCGGGGCATCTTGCGTCCCGGCGAGCGTCTGCCCTCCGAACGTGAACTCTCCGACCGCCTCGGTGTGTCCCGCCCTTCCCTGCGCGAAGCCCTCTCTGACCTGCAAGAGCGCGGCCTGCTGGTCAGCAAAGCCGGTGCAGGTGTCTTCGTGGCCGATGTGCTGGGGTCCGCCTTTTCCAAGGCACTGGTGACGCTGTTCTCCACCCACGAAGAGGCCGTCTTCGACTACATCGCCTTCCGCCGCGATATGGAGGGGCTGGCTGCAGAGCGCGCCGCGCGTCTCGGCTCCGACACGGACCTCAAGGTCATCGACGCGATCTTCAAGAAGATGGAAGCCGCCCACCCCAAGCGCAACGCGACGGACGAAGCGCAGCTGGATGCCGATTTCCACCTCGCGATCATCGAGGCGAGCCACAACGTCATCATGCTCCACATGATGCGTTCCATGTACCAACTGCTGCGTGAGGGCGTGTTCTATAACCGCCAGATCATGTTCAAGCAGCGCACAACACGCAGCGAACTCCTTGAACAGCACCGCGCCATCAACGACGCTCTCCAGAAGCGTGACCCCGAAGGTGCACGCGCCGCTGTGGCCCAGCACCTCGATTTCGTGCAGCAGGCGCTTGAGGACCAGCAGAAGGCCGATCGCAACGAGGCCATCGCCCGCAAGCGCTACGAACACGAACTCAACCGCTGAAACGAAAAACGCCCCGCCTGATCTCTCAGGCAGGGCGCTTAAAAGCTTTAGAAGCGTTTAGTGCAGCTTGGCGTCAACAGTCTTGATCGAATCGTCGATCAGCTTGTTGGCCTCGGCGGCGGTCATCTGCTTGGCGATAACTTCGCGGGCAGCCTTGACAGCAACGTTGATTGCGCTGTCGCGCACTTCTTTCACTGCGGAAGCCTGAGCAGCGTTGATCTGCTCTTCAGCGGAAGCCAGACGGCGTGCAACCGACGTGGCGATATCCGCTTTGGCCTGCTCTGCAGCAGCTTCAGCTTCGGCTTTGGCATCGGCGACGATGCGGTCGGCCTGCTCTTGCACTTCTTTCTGCTTGCGCTCGTAAGAGGCCAGCAGGCTCTGTGCTTCCTCACGCAGTGCGCGGGCTTCTTCCAGTTCGGACTTGATGGTGTCCGCGCGGTTGTCGAGCATTTCGCCGACTTTACCCGGAACCTTCAGATAAACCAGAACGCCTACGAACAGCAGGAACGCCAGAAGCACGATGAAGTCCGTGTTGTGCAGCGAGTAGAACTCACCCGAGAACACGTTCTTCGTCGAAGCAAAAGCCGGCTGTGCAGTCACAGCGAGAACGGCGGGGATCAGGATCTTTTTCATGGTCCTCAGCCTTTCATCTGCTCTGCGACTTCTGCGTCGATGACAGCCTGGTCGGCAGTGCCACCCAGCGCAGCGACGATCGCACCGGCGGTATCCTTAGCCACCTCTTCGACGCTGGCGACGGCGTTGGCGCGGATTTCGTCAATGGCCTTCGCGCCTTCGGCGGTCTTGGCGGCAATGATTTCATCAGCCTTCGCAATCTCGACATCAAGATCCGATTGGATCTGAGCCTTGGTATCAGCGACGATACGGGCAGCTTCGGCGCGGGCATCAGCCAGAGCCTTGTTATAAGCAGCCTCGGCCTCGGTAGCTTTGAGTTTAAGCTCTTCGGCAGCGGCGATATCGTTAGTGATCGTACCGGACCGTTCAGCCAGAACCGCGGCGATGCGCGGCAGGGCGATACGGGACAGCACGAAGTAGATCACGACGAGCGTGACCAGAAGCCAGAAAATCTGGTTGGAATAGGTCGAAGGGTCCAGCTGCGGCATGGATGCGCCGCCGGCCTCGGCCCCGTGCGCCATATCTGCACCGTGCGCGGTAGCGACATCGGTAGCAGTGTGAGCGACTTCGGTATTAGTGTCTGCCATCTCGTCTTTCTCCGTCGGACCCTTTTGTGTCATCGGGGGCGCGGGCGTGCCCGCGCGCCCCGACCGTAAGGATGCGTCAGTAGATTAGACTGCGAACATCAGCAGCAGAGCAACCAGGAACGAGAAGATGCCCAGAGCTTCTGCGAATGCGAGGCCGATGAAGAGAGTTGCGGTCTGCGAAGCAGCAGCCGACGGGTTGCGCAGAGCGCCGCCCAGGTAGTTAGCAGCGACGTTACCAACGCCGATAGCAGCAAGGCCCGAACCGATTGCGCCGAGGCCGGCACCGATGAACTGACCGAGTTGTGCGATATTGCCTTCCATGATTTTCTCCTTACGATGGAATTGGCTTGATAGATATTCAGACCGTTGGCCGACTTAGTGAGCCGGGTGCAGGGCATCTTTCAGATAGATGCAGGTCAGAATGGTGAACACGTATGCCTGGATACCGGCTACGAGAACTTCCAGTCCGTAGACAGCAGCGATAGCGACAACCGAAACCGGAGCAACGGCGGCAATAGCTGCGAAGCCAGCGAACACTTTGATCATTGCGTGACCTGCGGTCAGGTTACCTGCAAGACGAATGGAGTGGCTGACGGGACGGACAAAGTACGAAATCACTTCGATGATCGCGATGACAGGGCGCAGCACCAGCGGGGCGTCCGACATCCAGAACAGGCCGAGGAAGCTCGCGCCGTTCTTGACGAAACCGATGATGGTGACGGCGATGAAAACGCCGAAGCCCAGAACTGCGGTCACTGCGATCTGTGCGGTCGGGGTGTACGACAGCGGCAGCAGACCGAGGAAGTTCGCGAAGAAGATGAACAGGAAGACGGTGAAGATGTAGGGGAAGTACTTCACACCGTCATGGCCGGTTACGTCTTCGACCATCTTGTAGATGAAGCCGTAGAACAGTTCTGCGATCGACTGCGTGCGGGTCGGGATGATCGCGCGCTTGCGGGTACCCATGACGAACAGCAGAACCACGCACAGAACGGCGATTGCCATCCACAGCGTCGAGTTCGTGATCGAGATGAAGTTTACCGGACCATCGCTGAACAGCGATTTTACTTCGAACTGATCGAGCGGGTGGAAAACCAGGCCGCCAGCTTCTTCACCGTGCACGTCGGTCGCCATGTCACTTTTCCCCATTTTTGCCGGACTGCTGATCCAGCATTTTCATCTGCAACTCTTTGGCCGAGCCGATCACGGTTTTCATACCGGCGGCAAAGCCAAAGAAAATAAAGATCACCAGGAATATGGGGGACGTGCCGAGGGCATAGTCCAACCCGAACCCGATGACGAAACCGATCAGAAGACCGGCAACTAATTCGGTGACCATCCGCCACGCGTGTTGCGCTTGGGAGTAGTCTTTCTTCATGTGGTTCTCGGTCGGGGCTTCCGCCTTGGCCTTATTGATCCGCTCTTCCAGCGAGCGCAGACGGTCTTGTTCGGTCTGGTTCGTCACAGTCGAGGGTCCCCATGAAGGTTGGCGCTTTGCTAAGTTGTTAGGCGCTCCGAGTCAATAAGCTACGGCCACCCTGCGACACCCCTTCATCACATTGATTTCGTTATCTTTTTCAAATCGGCGCTGGGGTAAAATTGTCCACAAGCGACGTGGACGGCGCTGCAACTGCATTGAATCCATATTCAACCGATTGGTTGACCTTTATCTACCGCACACCTTAATCACTTTTCATGGCCGCTTCGCTCGACACGATTTTCACCGCACTTGCCGATCCGACCCGCCGCACGATCCTCTCGATGCTGCTGGAAGACGATATGGCCGTGACCGATGTGGCGGAGCCGTTCCACGTCTCGCTCGCTGCGATTTCCAAACACCTATCAGTGCTCGCCGATGCCGGTCTGATCAGTCAGGAAAAGCGCGGCCGCGTGAAGTGGTGCAAACTGGAACCGGACGCCCTACGCGAAGCGAGCGTCTGGATGCAGTCGTTCGGGCAGTTCGACCAGCTGGACTTCGACAGTTTTGAACGGTTCCTCGTGTCCGAAGGCGTCAGTCCCGAAGAAGCAGAAGAAGCGCCAGAATAGTCAAACCGATCCCGCCGATGATCGCCAGAGGCGGCACGGATTGACCAAGCGCCAGTTCCCATCCCAGCACCCACGTCGGCGCGAGGTAGGTGTAGGCCATCACCTTGGCCGCAGGCAGGCGCAGCGAAGCGAACTGCAACAGCACCGCAGTCACCGCCGTCGCGAAAATCGACGTATATAATATAGTCACCCACACCAGAGGCGGCAGGCTTCCCCAGTCGGTTGCGCCGATCGCTCTCGCCCCGAAGAACGTCAGCACGACAGCCGCCGCCACGACGACGCCAAAAGTGAAGACCACGGCAGGCTCGCCGCGGTTCAGCTTGCGGACCAGCGGGGTATAAATGGCGTGAGCCACGCATCCCCAGAAATAGATGAACTCGCCCTTTCCGATCTGGAACCGCAGGAACGCGTCCCAGTCAGCGCGGAAAATCACCCACAGCGCCCCTGCCCCACCAATGGCCAGCGCCAGTGCGATGCGCGCGGTCATCATCTGCCGCAAGAGGATGTAACCCGCGATGGCCGAGATGATGGGGGTGAGGGTAAAGACTGCCGAAGCGCTTACCGGCTCTGCGGTCTTCAGGCCCTCGAACATAAGGACGAAGTAAAACGCAAAGATCCCGCCGAGCAGCAGGTAGCGCCACGTTCCCTTATAGTCGGAAGCCTTGAAAGTGCCCGTCCACCAGACCATGCCACCGACGATGCCGGCGCCGATCCAGAAGCGGAGCGCGTTGAGGGCCATGGGAGCAATATCGTTTGCCACCATGGCGCCCAATGAAAAGCTCCCGGCGACGAGCGCCGAGAACGTGAGCATTGCCAAGTGGCCCGCGAGTGACGGGCTCAGTTTTCCCAATTGCGCGACTCTTCTTTCAGGTACTTGAGGAAAGCTTGGACCTTGGGCGTGCGGTGGAGGTCGACGTGAGTGACCAGCCACAGACGGCTCGACCATTCATCACGCGGGTCCATAACGCATTCCACATCGGGCATGGTGCTCAGTTCGCACTTCGGCAGGAAGCCCAGACCCGCACCCGCCGCAATCGCGTCGCGCATCGAACGGTTATCCATCGTGCGGTAGGAAATGCGGTCGTGCGGCAAGTTCGCGGTCAGCCAACGGTGGAACGGCGCGCGGCCATCCATATCGTCGTGGCTGACGAAGTGGTGGTTAATGAGGTCCGCGTCGTCTTTCGGACGGCCGAACCTTTCGATGTAGGACTTCGATGCGACCAGACAGACCTTCTGTTCAAGGAACGGCTGCACCACGTTGTCGGGCTGGTCCGGCGGATTGCCCGCACGGATCGCAACATGGGCTTCACCGTATTCCAGACGGAACAGACGGTCGCCGGTCAGATAACGGACGCGCAGCTTCGGGTGCTGCGCTTGGAAACCGACGAGGATCGGCGTCAACATGGTCGAGAACGAGGCCAGCGAGGTGACGGTGAGGTCGCCATCCACCGCGTCGCCGCGTCCTTTGATGCGTCCCTGCAGCTGCTGGAACTGGTCATCGGTCATCTTTGCGACGTTCAGCAGGTCGGTGCCTGCTTCGGTCGGGGTGTATCCACGCGCATGGCGCTGGAAGAGCTTGACGCCGAGGCGTCCTTCGAGGGCATCAATATGCCGGATCACCGTAGCGTGGTGCACGCCTAATACTTCTGCGGCACCACTCACGGTTCCTAAACGCGCCACCTGATATGCGGTGCGCACTTCATCCCAATTTTGCATGAGTAAAACCTTAAATAGTCTGCGAGCTACTTTAGTGGGCACACTCAGGACTGCAAGACCGCACAACAGGCTATGTGTACCTTGACTCTAGGTGCGCACGCGCGTAGACGGCCAGCCAACTATCCCGGGAGCATGAGTCTTCCGGTCCCTTCCCTATATGGGGGGATCGCCGTCCACCAGCGCGTTGCGCCCGTGGGCGCGATTGTGGTTTGAGCGGTCGGCACCTATGTAGTCGTCCAACGATTGGTAACTGGTCTAGGAGGACCGTCGGCATGTTTGAAAATCTATCCGAACGCCTTGGCGGAGTCTTCGACCGTCTGACCAAGCAAGGCGCCCTGTCCGCCGACGACGTCAAGATTGCCCTGCGCGAAGTGCGCGTTGCCCTGCTTGAGGCCGACGTTTCGCTCCCCGTCGTGCGCAACTTCATCAAGTCGGTCGAAACCAAAGCTACCGGCTCTGCCGTCACCAAGTCGATCACTCCCGGCCAGCAGGTCGTCAAGATCGTCCACGACGAACTGATCCGCGTTCTGGCTGGCGAAGAAGACGCCGGCGCCCTGAAAATCGACACCCCGCCCGCTCCGATCCTGATGGTCGGTTTGCAGGGTTCGGGTAAGACCACCACGACCGCGAAGCTCGCCAAGCGCCTGAAAGAGCGCGAAGGCAAGCGCGTCCTCATGGCTTCGCTCGACGTCAACCGTCCGGCTGCGATGGAACAGCTCGCGATCCTCGGCACCCAGATTGGCGTGGATACCCTGCCGATCGTGAAGGGCGAAGATCCCGTTGCCATCGCCAAACGCGCCAAGACCCAAGCGTCGCTCGGTGGTTATGACGTCTATATGCTCGATACCGCGGGCCGTCTGCACATTGACGCAGAGCTGATCCAGCAGGCTGCCGACGTCCGCGACGTTGTGAAGCCGCGCGAAACGCTGCTCGTCGTCGACGGTCTGACCGGTCAGGACGCTGTGAACGTCGCAACTGAATTCGACGACAAGATCGGCGTTTCGGGCGTTGTCCTCACCCGTATGGACGGTGACGGACGCGGCGGTGCTGCGCTGTCGATGCGCGCGATCACCGGTAAGCCGATCCGTTTCGTCGGTCTCGGCGAAAAGATGGACGCGATCGAAACCTTCGAGGCCGAACGCGTCGCTGGCCGTATCCTCGGCATGGGTGACATCGTTGCCCTCGTCGAAAAGGCTCAGGCCACGCTGGAGGTCGAACAGGCCGAACGCATGATGAAGCGCTTCCAGAAGGGCCGCTTCAACATGAACGACCTGAAGATGCAGCTCGAACAGATGATCAAAATGGGCGGCATGGACAGCCTCGTCGGCATGATGCCCGGCATGGCCAAGCACGCTGGCAAGATCAAAGAAGCCGGCTTCGACGACATCATGCTGCGCCGCCAGATCGCTCTCATCAACTCGATGACCAAGAAGGAGCGCGCCAACCCCGACCTGATGCAGGCTAGCCGCAAAAAGCGCGTGGCCAAGGGTGCCGGTCTGGAAGTGTCGGAACTGAACAAGCTGCTCAAGCAGCAGAAGCAGATGGCCGAGATGATGAAGAAGATGGGCAAGATGGGCAAAGGCGGCGCGCTCCGTCAGGCCGTCAAACAGATGTTCGGCAAGGACGGTATGCCCGAAGGCGGTATGCCCGACATGAACGATCCCAAGGCGATGCAGCAGGCTGCAAAAGCTCTGGGTCAGCAGATCCCCGGCGGAATGGGCGGTCTGGGCGGCATGGGCCTGCCCGGCGGTCTGAGCGGCCTCGGCGGTCTGGGTAAGAAAAAGTAACCGATGACCGAAACCCTCGAAACCCAGCGCTTGATCCTGCGCAAACCCAAGGCGTCCGACCTTGACGCGGCGATGGCATTCTTTGCCTCGGACCGCTCGGTCGGCGTTGGCGGTCCGTTGCAGGAAGGTCAGGCGTGGCGCGGTTTCGCGGCTGAAATCGGTCACTGGGAAATCCACGGCTACGGCATGTGGGTCGTCACCCGCAAAGGCGACGACACCGCACTGGGCATGATCGGCCCGTGGTATCCGGCTGGCTGGCCGGAAAAAGAAATCGGCTGGATGATCTGGGACGAGAGCGTCGAGGGCACGGGCATTGCGACCGAAGCCGCGAAGGCGATCATCGACCACACTTGGTCCGTGCTGAAGTGGGACACGATCGTGAATTACATCGGCCCCGACAACAACCGTTCGATCGCTCTGGCTGAAAAGCTGGGTGCGAAGCGCGACCCGAATGCGGCCGTTCCGGATGGTAAAGATTGCCTTGTTTACCGTCACACAAAACCGGAGCACCTGTCATGAATCGTCCGTGGGAAGCAGATCCTCAGGGTCAGGCCGCCGTTGCGACCGACCGTATCGCAGGCTCGCTGCCGCGCATTGCGCTGGCACGTGTCACCCTGCGCGCGCCGTATATCTCGGACTTCGAGGACTACGCGAAAATCGTCTGCACCGAGCGCGGCCAGTACGTCGACGGCCCGATGAGCCGCGATGATGCATGGCTCGACTTCAACCAGCTGGTTGCCGGTTGGCTGCTGCGCGGCGCTGGTCTCTGGACCGTTGTGCGCAACGACGACATGAAGACCCTCGGCTTCGTCATGCTCGACCACGAGTTCGGCGATCCGGAACCGGAACTGGGCTTCCTCTTCCTCGAAGAGTTCGAAGGTCAGGGCTACGCACTCGAAGCTGCCCGCAGCGCCCGCAACAACGCCTACAATGCGCTGAGCTGGGAAACGCTGGTCAGCTACATCCACCCCGACAACGCCCGCGCCATCAAACTGGCCGAGCGTTTGGGTGCGGAACGTGACGAAAGCGCCGACTTCGGCGGCTGCATCGCCTACCGCTACCCCCGTGAAATCCCCGAGTAAGAGGACGCCATGACTGACGACGCCGTCGCCCGCGCAGCCGAGCTTCTGAAAGGCCACCGTGAAAGCATCGACCGCCTTGATGCCATTCTGGTTTTCACGCTCGCCGAACGCTTCAAGCACACGCAATCCGTGGGCAAGCTGAAGGCTGAAAACGACCTTCCGCCAAGCGACCCTGCACGCGAAGAAATGCAGATCGCACGGCTGACAGACCTTGCGGACAAGGCCGATCTAGACCCCGAGTTCGCTAAGAAATTCCTGAATTTCATCATTCAGGAAGTGATCCAACACCACAAACAACACCAATCCTGACGGCCTCGCCGTCACACTGCCATTCGATCAGGAGAAACATCATGGCTATCAAAATCCGTCTCGCACGCGGTGGTTCCAAAAAGCGCCCCCACTACGCAATCGTTGCTGCTGACTCGCGCATGCCGCGCGACGGCCGCTTCAAAGAGAAGCTGGGCACCTACAACCCGCTCCTCGCCAAGGATTCGGAAGACCGCGTAAAGCTCGACCTCGAGCGCGCTCAGTACTGGCTCGACCACGGCGCACAGCCGACCGACCGCGTTGCACGCTTCCTCGAAGCAGCTGGCGTTGTTGCTAAGAAAGAGCGCAACAACCCGAAGAAAGCTGTTCCGGGCAAAGCTGCTCAGGAGCGCGCTGCTGCTAAAGCCGCTAAGGCCGAAGAAGCCGCTGCTGGCGAAGAGTAATCTTCACGCCCGCTGCCCGGAGGGAAACCTCCGGGCAGTTTCTTTTTCGGCTTTTTCGCCGCGACCGTTCCCGCTACGGTCACCGCAAAGGAGCCGCACATGACCGGATTTGACGCTGACTTTCGCGATGAACTCTGGCGCCTGCTGCGGATGCGGCGCGACGTTCGCCACTTCCGCACCGACCCTGTAGATCCCGATGTTATCGATGATTGCCTGCGGAGCTTTTCGCTCGCGCCCTCCGTCGGCCTGTCCGAGCCGTGGCGCGTCGTGCGCGTCAATGATCCCGCCCGCCGTATCGCCGCGCGCGAAAATTTCCGCGCCGCCAACGCCGATGCACTCGCCGGATATTCGGGCGACGATGCCAAAATCTACGCCGGTCTGAAACTGTCCGGCATGGACGACGCCCCCGTGCAGATCGCTGTGTTCAGCGAAGACAACACGACCAAGGGCAAGGGCCTCGGCGCTGGCACCATGCCAGAGATGAAGGCCTATTCCTGCGTATCCGCCATCATGCAATTCTGGCTGCTACTGCGCGCCCACGGGATTGGCCTCGGTTGGGTATCGATCCTCGACCCCGAGCAACTGACCCGCGATCTGGATGTGCCTTCCCACTGGCGCTTGATAGGTTACTTCTGTATCGGCTACCCGCTCACCGAAGAGGAAAGCCCCGAGCTCGAACGGCTCGGTTGGGAAAAACGGCAGGATCTGCCCGCACTGCTGGAGAGATAACATGACACAGGATCGAGTTGTCGTCGGAGCCATCGGCGGCGCGTTCGGCGTCCGCGGCGAAGTGCGCCTGAAATCGTACTGCGCAGAGCCCGACGCGATTGCCGACTACACCCCGCTGTATACTGCGGATGGCCGCACCTTCCCGACGATCGTCGTGACCGGCGTCGCGCAAAACGCGCTGATCGTCCGCATGGATGGCGTCGTATCAAAAGAGGACGCGGACAAGCTTAAAGGCACGCAGGTCTTCGCGGATCGTGACAAGATGCCACCGCCCGCCGACGACGAATACTACTACGCCGACCTCATCGGCCTTCAGGTGTTCGATACCGGCGGCAACGACCTCGGCACCGTGAAAACCGTGATGAACCACGGCGCGACCGACCTCTTGGAAATCCATAAGGCGGGCTACAAATCGACCGTGCTGCTGCCCTTCACGCAGGCGGCCGTTCCGACCGTGGACATCGCCGCAGGCCGCATCGTCGCCGACCCGCCGGAGGGCCTGTTCCCCGATGAATAAGATGCCACGGATCCTGCTGCACCCCGGTTTCCACAAGACCGGCACCAGCTCGATCCAGCATTTTCTCTGGGTGAACCGCGAGAAGCTGGAACCGCACGTCCAGCTTCTCATGCTCCGTCATCTCAAACCCGTCACCTCGCTGGTCCATAATTTCTCGCGCACCGGCAATCCGCTTGTGCTGCTGGACCTTAGCGAGCGGCTCGACACTCTGCTGTCGCAGCTTCCCTTCGATGGCCGCGATATTCTGGTCTCGTGCGAGGCGCTCTGCGGCCACCTTCCTGGCTGGCCGAATGTCGACACTTACGCCGCCGCGCCTGTCACCGTCTCCTATGTCGCCAACTATCTGGCCGAGCATTTCGGTGCGATCGAAACGAAGGTGGTGCTCACCACCCGCGAGCGGTCGTCGTGGCTGTTCTCGGCCTATCGCCATCACCTCAAAGGCCACCGGCTGCGGATGGACTTCGACGAATTCGCCGCCGCATATAGCCCTGCCGCCGACTTCGCGCCGATTGTCGACGCGCTTCGCTCCGAACTGGGCGATGTCGTCACGACGCTTCCGCTGGAGGACACGAAGTGCCACGCTCTCGGCCCCGGTGGTGCACTGCTGGACGCGTTCGGTATCGACCCGAGCGGCTTTACCCCCGTCGGCAAAGGCAACACCGGCCCCAACGAGGCACTCTGGCGCGAGTTCCTGACCATCAACCGCTCCGGCCTCTCCGACGAGGAGGTCATCGCGGCCAAAGATGCCCTCGCCGATGAAACCCAACTTGGCGGGTGGCGCACGGCCTGAGTTCCCTTCGTCCCCGCTTTGCCGTATGAGCCAGCCATGACCGAAGATACGTCCAACAAATCGAACGGCCGCCGCGTGATGCGGCCCACGCTGAAACCCCGCGATCTGCTCACCGAGCAGCCGGAGTGGCACGGCGTCTGGACCGCGCAGATCATCACCCTCCTCCCCGATGCGTTTCCGGGGATGCTGGGGCAAAGCCTCACGGGCAAGGCGCTGCGCGAAAACCTCTGGGCGCTGCGGACGATCAACCTGCGCGACTTCGGCATCGGCAAACACAAGAACGTCGACGACACCCCTGCGGGCGGCGGCGCGGGCATGGTCCTGCGGGCCGATGTGCTCGACGAGGCGATCCAGACCGCGGGCAGCACCGCGCGCGGCAACATGCCCCTGATCTACCTCTCGCCTCGCGGCAAACGGTTCGATCAGGCGATGGCGCGCGAGTGGGCATCCTACGACGGCGTCACCCTGCTCTGCGGCCGTTTTGAAGGTGTCGACCAGCGCGTGCTCGACGCCTACCGCATTCAGGAAGTCTCGCTCGGCGATTTCGTCATGACCGGCGGAGAACTTGCTGCCCAAGCCATGCTCGACGCCACCATTCGCCTCCTGCCGGGCGTGTTGGGCAATGCCGAAAGCATCGAGGAAGAAAGCCACTCCAACGGCCTCCTCGAACACCCCCAATACACCCGCCCCGCCGAATGGCGCGGTCGCACCATCCCCGAAGTGCTCATGTCAGGCCATCACGGCAACATCGAAAAATGGCGCCGCGAACAGGCCGAAGAGATCACGAAGGACAGACGGCCGGACATGTGGGAGAAGTTTGGGGGCTCTTAATTACGTCCCAAAGGTCCAAAACCAAGAACAAATAATGATTAGAACCCAACTAGTGCCTAACAGGAGCAAAGTTGCTACCGGAACAACGACAAACCAAGTTCTCAACCGGCCATGGCGCTCAATTATATCATCTAGAACATTGATGAATGATAGGGCTGTCCACAACAAGGCTGCAACAGCAAACCACACCTGATCGAGCTGGAGTACTAACGCAATCCACGACATTATAGCAGAGACAACACTCGCGAACTTCGTAATGCAATCGATCCGCTTTTTTGAGAGATCTTTGCTGACAAATTTCCAGATTTTTCTAAACACTTCTTCCCCGAGATTAGTTGTTGCCGATGTATAGTCACAACGAGGGGACATATAGTTAAGCAATCTAAAAAATCACAACCCATAGATGTAGATAAATTTTGTTTTAATGTGGTCCCATTTGAATTTGGCTTCCTGTTGCCAGGCCACCCGCTTCGCGCAAGCTCTCGCCTTAGTTGATATTCTTGGGTCAACACTCCTCGACAACAGTTGATTTTTGCGAAACTCCAAACTGAAATTGCCCCCTCTTCGTATAGCCAGTGAGCGGTCCGCATAGTTTTGCGCGCGCCGCTCGCCAAAGTGGTTATCAATGGTTTGGTGCATTGATGAAGGAGCCGCGAAGATGAAGAGAAGCGTTCTGTCGCTTGCGTTGATCGCGCTGTCCGTTCCGGTGAGTGCTCAGGTGGTCGAGTGCCGCGCGATCCCTGCGGACAAGGACACGGATCTGCTCGAGTCCATCATCCGGATCTACACCTTCGAAGAAGAAACGCACTCGATCTTTGTCGAGGCCCCGACCAACTGGGGCGACACGCTGCCCTATCTCTTCGACTGCTCGGACACCTGCGATATGCTGCTCGTCTATGACGAGGAATACGAGTATTCCATCGACGTGACCTACGGGACTGTCTGGCCGCGCCTCGCGGTGATGGAAACCGTCTCGACGATTGATGACTTCGAGATGATCGACACCTTTATATTAAAGGACTGCCGCTGACCGGCGGCCCTTGCCCCCCGCCTCCCTTTGGCCTATACGCGCGACTGTCTAGGGGATCCGTGATTCCGCTAGGCCCGTTTTGTATTGCCGCATCCCTTTTTCTTCGAGGGGACAAGGGCGGACAAGGTGGCACCAAGTAAAGTCGCACTGAACTCTGGCGGGCGCTCCCGAATGGGAAACCAGCGGACCCGGTTGAAGGCCAAGAGCTCTGAGGGCGCAAGCAACCTTTGTGGAATAACCACAAGCAGATAGGAGCATCAGATGAATCTGATCGCACAGATCGAGGCTGAACAAATCGCCTCGCTCGGGAAGGAAATTCCCGATTTCAAAGCCGGTGACACCATTCGCGTCGGCTACAAGGTGACCGAAGGCTCGCGTACCCGCGTACAGATGTACGAAGGCGTATGCATCAGCCGCAAGAACGGCAAAGGCATTGCCGGCTCGTTCACCGTTCGCAAAATCTCGTTCGGCGAAGGCGTGGAGCGTGTGTTCCCGCTGTTCTCGACCAACATCGACAGCATCGAAGTTGTACGTCGCGGTAAAGTCCGCCGCAGCAAGCTGTACTACCTCCGTACCCGCCGCGGTAAGTCGGCTCGTATCGCTGAGGTCACCAACTACAAGCCGCTGGCTGAGAAGTAAGGATAGCTCGAGATGCGTAAAGATATTCACCCCGAATACCACTTCATCGACGTTAAACTGGTCGACGGCACCATCGTAAAGATGCGCTCGACCTGGGGCAAAGAAGGCGACCAGATGTCGCTCGACGTCGACCCTTCGGTACACCCGGCATGGACCGGCGGCACCTCGCGCCTGATGGACACCGGTGGCCGTGTTTCGAAGTTCAAGAACAAGTACGCAGGTCTGGGCTTCTAATCCCTTTCCAAGCGGAAACAGAAAACGCCGTCCCTCGGGGCGGCGTTTTTCTTTGTGCGGTATGCTCTGCAAAAAGCAGGCGGGCGGATGCCGTTCCACGGGGTTAGGCACCCGGCCCACCCACAGTTGGGTTCGGCGTGTGTGAGACCGAACCATCCAGGTCAGCAACCATCCCGTCGCTGACCCGACCTCCTCCCCTCTTCCCTAGGGGACGGCGTGACCCGGCAAATGCGTCATGCGCTCCGCCATACACCGGGCCACACCATGCGACCTGTCGACTGGTCGCAACTTTCGCCGTGCGTTCCCTGCGCCGATCAATCGGTGGCAGGGTGTTGCGCGGCTGTAACTGTGTCGTGCAGAGAGCTAACGCGCGGCCAGCGCAATTCGATCAGGTTTTCTTTTGAAAAACGCAGGTGTGATCGCGGAAATGGCCGAGCTCCGCCGATCACCCGCAAAAGGGGTGGCGGATTGTTGCAACATGTCGGGAAAATCGTTCCGCGTCAGGGAACCGGATGACAGGTGCCGATTACGGCACCTGTCGCCAGTGTGGTCTTAGTTTGCCTTGCGGCGACGCGGCGACGCAGCGCCACCCTTCGATGCAGCGTTCGGGTTGCCACCAGCACGGCGCTGGGCCGGCTTGCCTGCACCGCCACCGCGATGCTGCGGTTTGCCGCCTTGCTTTGGTGCGCCACCGGCTTTCGGAGCGCCGCGACGCTGACCACCGCCACCGCCACCGCCACGCTTGTTGCGCTGCTGCGGCTCGGCTGCTTTTTCTTCACCCTTTTCCCACGGACGGCCCGAGGCAACGGGGATCTCGGTCTTGATGGTCTTCTGGATGTCGCGCAGATCGCCCATTTCGTCCGGTGCGCAGAACGCTACGGCCTTGCCGTCATTGCCCGCACGCGCGGTACGGCCGATGCGGTGAACGTACTGGTCCGGCACGTTCGGCAGTTCGTAGTTATAGACGTAGCGCACGTCCGGAATATCGATGCCGCGGGCAGCCACGTCGGTCGCGACCAGAACGCGGGTCTTACCTGCTTTGAAGTCGGCAATCGCGCGGTCACGCTGGCCTTGGCTCTTGTTGCCGTGGATCGCCGCAACGCCGAAGCCTTTGGCTTCCAGCGAACGTGCGAGCTTTTCCATGCCCCACTTGGTGCGGCCGAATACGAGCGCGCGGTCGTCGCGGTGCTGGTCCAGCAGCTCGACAAGCAGGTCGAACTTGGCGGCCTTGCCGACGTAGTGGATCGACTGCTCGATCTTGTCGGCAGTCTGACCCGGAGGATTCACCTGCACGCGCTGCGGCTTGTTGAGATAGCTCGACGCGATCTCTTCCATCTGCTTGGGCATGGTGGCCGAGAACAGCATGGTCTGACGGCCATGCGGTAGCAGGGTCGCAATGCGGCGCAGCTGGTGGATAAAGCCGAGGTCGAGCATCTGGTCCGCCTCATCAAGGACGAGGAACTCGGTCGCATCAAGACGCAGTGCATTACGGTCGATCAGGTCCAGCAGACGGCCCGGCGTTGCCACCAGCACAGACACGCCCTTTTCGAGCTTGCGCATCTGGCCAACGATACCCGCACCGCCAGTGACCAACGCCATTTTCAGGTGGGTGCCGGCACAGAACGTTTGCAGGTTCTCGAAAATCTGCTTCGCCAGTTCGCGGGTCGGGGCGAGGATCAGGGTCCGCACCACTTTGGATTCAACGCGGCGACCGTCTTTCATCATCGCGTGCAGGATCGGCAGACCGAACGCAGCGGTCTTACCCGTGCCGGTTTGCGCCAGACCCATCACGTCATGGCCTTCCATGGCGAGCGGGATCGCTTTTTCCTGGATCGGGGTCGGAGTGGTGATGCCGTTTTCGGCAAGGTTTTCCAGTAGACGGGCCTGAAGCCCGAATTCTTCAAAAGTCATAGAATATCTTTCTGCCCGCAACACACGGGCTCCCTCAGGACGCCGAAGCCATCCTACAGGTGGTGACGCAGACTCGCGATCTGGCCGCATGCCAGACTGCCGTTACGCCACGGCCCCCTGCGTGAATGTGGGTCCGAAGTTTTTGTGGTATCCCCTTGCGTCTGTCTTATCGACGCGCTGCTCACGCCACAGGTGACGGATACCGATAGGCGTCACATGCGGATTCATCAGACAAATGTCAAGTGAATGAAGATTAAGCACACTATCCGCTTTACCTTTTCCTCTCTTCCGCGTGATCGTATAACCGGAGCCAAGCAAACTACGCGGGGAATGAACGTGGCGCATATTATTGTTGTCGGGAACGAAAAAGGCGGTGCAGGCAAGTCGACGGTGTCGATGCACGTTGCAACCGCGCTGGCCCGCATGGGTCACTCTATCGGCGTTATCGACCTCGACCTGCGTCAGAAATCACTCGGCCGCTACCTGCTGAACCGCAAGGAATTCTGCGCGAGCGAAGGCATCGATCTCGCCACGCCGAACTACTACGAACTGCCGGAGGTCGATCAGGAAGCCCTCAAGCCCGGCGAGAACGCTTTCGACCAGCGCCTCTCTAACGCCGTGAGCAAGATGGAGTCCGAGAACGAATTCGTTCTGATCGACTGCCCCGGCTCGCACACCCGCCTGTCGCAGGTCGCCCACTCGCTCGCCGACACCCTGATCACCCCGCTCAACGACAGCTTCGTCGACTTCGACCTTCTCGCGCATATCGACAGCGACGGCGAGAATATCACCGGCCCCTCCGTCTATTCCGAAATGGTGTGGAGCGCCCGCCAGCTTCGCGCGCAGGCCGGTCTGAAGCCGATCGACTGGCTCGTCGTCCGCAACCGCATGGGTGCGCAGGCGATGGTCAACAAACAGAAGATGGAAAATGCGCTCGACAAACTGTCCCGCCGCATCGGTTTCCGCACCGCGCCGGGCTTCAATGAACGCGTTATCTTCCGCGAACTGTTCCCGCGCGGTCTGACCCTGCTCGACCTGCGCGATATCGGCGTCACCCAGCTGAATATCTCCAACGTCGCCGCCCGTCAGGAACTGCGCGATCTGGTGAAGGCTCTGGACCTGCCGGGCGTTACGCCGGACTTCTGATTATCGGCCTTCCAGCCGACCAGCCGATTGCAAACGGTGCTGCCAAAACGGGTGCATCCCGATGCGGCAGCGCCGTTTTTCGTGACAGGAGGCGCTTTGACGCGGGGCGCGAAATGGATAATCTCTCCCTCAAGGGGAGAGCCGCGTGACCAACACCATCGCAAATACCGACAGCCTCGCGGCGAACGTCTCGGACGAGGCGTGGGTCGACGTGCTCAAGGCGATGGACCAGACTTACAACGAACTGGTCGAATACCAGAGCCAGCTTGAGGAACGGAACGCAGAGCTCGATGAGATGCGCGGCTTCATGTCCTCGGTCATGGCTTCGGTTTCGGACGTTCTCATCGTCGTCAGCCGTGACGGGATGATCGAACAGGCCGCGGGGTCTTTTGCTGCCCAGCTTGGCCGCGATCCGGAGACGGTGACGGGACAATCGCTTGCCTCGATCACGGGCGAGGAAGCCTTCAGCACCCTCAGCACAGCGCTCAGCCAAGTCATCACGACCCGTCGCCCGATGAGGTTCGAGGTCGAACTCGATACTGCTGGCGGCGCTGAACCGTTCGACGTGTCACTCGCGCCCCGCCTCGGCGAACGCGGCAAATCGGTCGGCGCAGTGCTCATTGGCCGCCCCGTGGGCGAGCTGCGCCGCGCCTATTCGGAACTCGAAGAAAGCCATCAGGCGCTGCAAGAAGCGCAGAGCCACCTCGTCCGCAACGAAAAGCTGGCGTCCCTCGGTCGCCTCCTTGCGGGCGTCGCGCACGAACTGAACAACCCGATTTCCTTCGTCTACGCCAACACCCACGCGCTCGAAAAATACGTTGGCCGCTTCGTGACCTATTTCGAACAGGTGCAGGCCGGCGCGAGCCGTGACCAGTTGATCGCGCTACGCAAAGACCTCCGCCTCGACCGCGAACTGTCAAACATGCGCATGGCTATCGACGGCGCCCGCGACGGTGCCGAACGCGTCCGCGATATTGTCGAGGATCTGCGTCGCCTGTCCTCCGACGGCACCGGCGAAATGACCGACTTCGATCTGGTGGAAACCACCCGCGTCGCCACCCACTGGGTCGCGCGCGGCACCAAGAAAGAAGCCCCTATCCGCACCGAGGCCCCGCTCTCGCTCATCGCGCGCGGTCGAAACGGGCATATCCAGCAGGTCATTATGAACCTCGTCCAGAACGCGCTGGACGCCATCGAACCCGCCGAAAATCCCGAAGTCCTGATCCGCATCGGCGAAGACGGCGACATGGCCTTTATCGAAGTTGCCGACAACGGCGCGGGCATCACCGAAGAGATCGCGCAGTCGATCTTCGATCCCTTCTTCACCACCAAACCCGTGGGCAAAGGCACCGGCCTCGGCCTCTCGATTTCCCACAAAATCGCAGAGGAACACGGCGGCAGCCTCCGCCTCATCCCCTCGGACCAAGGCGCGACATTCCGGCTCTCGCTCCCGAAAGGCGGCGCATGAATATCCTCTGGCTTCAGGCATCCGGCTGCGGCGGGTGCACCATGTCCCTGCTCTGCGCGGAAAAGCCCGACCTGTTCGACACGCTAGGCGGCGCTGGCATCGAATTCCTCTGGCACCCTGCATTTTCCGAAGCGACGGGAGACGAGGCCCGCCGCCTGCTCGCCGCTGTGGAAAGCGGAAAGCAACCGCTCGACATCCTCTGCGTCGAAGGCGCCATCGCGCGCGGGCCCCGCGACACGGGCCGCTACCAGATGCTGTCGGGCACGGGCCGTTCGATGATGGACTGGGTGCAATCGCTCGCCCCCCTCGCCCGCCATGTCATCGCCGTGGGAAGCTGTGCGGCCTTCGGCGGCGTCACGACCGCTGGCGGCAACCCCTCCGACGCGGTCGGCCTGCAATTCGACGGCACGCACGAAGGCGGCATCCTCAGTGCCGATTTCCGCGACCCAACCGGCCTGCCCGTCATCAACATCTCCGGCTGTCCGATGCACCCCGACTGGGTGACGGAAACGCTGCTCATGCTGGCCGGAGACGCGCTGACGCCCGCCGACCTCGACAGCTACGCCCGCCCGAGGTTCTTTGCCGACCACCTCGTCCATCACGGCTGCACGAAGAACGAATTTTACGAATACAAAGCCTCCGCCCGCGAACTGAGCGAGATCGGCTGCATGATGGAGCACCTCGGCTGCATCGGCACGCAAGCCGTCGGCGACTGCAACATCCGCCCGTGGAACGGTTCGGGGTCGTGCACACGTGGCGGCTATCCGTGCATCGCCTGCACCGCGCCCGAATTCGAAGAACCGCGCCACACCTTTACCGAGACGCCGAAAATCGCGGGCATTCCCGTGGGTCTGCCGTCCGACATGCCCAAAGCGTGGTTCATGGCGCTCGCGTCCTTGTCCAAAGCCGCCACGCCCGACCGCATCGCCAAGAACGCGACAAGCGACCGCGTGGCCATCCCGCCGACCCTGAGAAAGCCCAAGACATGACGGATCGCAACCTGCTGGTCGGTCCTTTCAACCGCGTCGAAGGCGACCTCGAAATCCGTCTGGACGTGAAAGACGGCGCGGTCGCCGCCGCCTACACAAACTCGCCGCTGTTTCGCGGGTTCGAGATGATGATGCTCGGCAAAGACCCCCGCGATGCGCTGACGATCACGCCGCGCATTTGCGGCATCTGCTCGATCAGCCAGTCCGCCGCCGCAGCCTTCGCGCTCGCCGATGCGGCGGGGGCCGAGATGCCGCCGCAGGGAATGCTGGTCGCTGCGCTGCTCCATGCGGTCGAGAATATGAACGACCACATCACGCATTTTAACCTCTTTTTCATGCCGGACTTCGCCCGTCCGATCTATGCGGGCGAGCCATGGCACGACGAGGCCGTGAACCGTTTCACCGCCACCCAAGGCTCCGCCACCCGCGCCGCTGTCGCCGCCCGCGCCGAATTGTTCAACATCGTCGGGCTCTTGGGCGGCAAATGGCCCCACACCCTCGCCATCCAGCCCGCTGGCGTCACCAAATCGCCCAGCACCTCGGACAAGGTGCGCATCCAGACCACGCTGCGCAGCTTCCGCCGTTATCTTGAGAGCGAGCTTCTGGGCGGTAAGGTCGAAGATTTCGCAGCGATTTCGACCAAGGAACAGCTTCAGAATTGGACCGCCGGAGATGCAGGCCGCTTCCTCCGCATCGGGCAGGCCGTTGGCCTCGATGACATGGGCTTCGGTCCGGGGCGTTTCATGTCCTTCGGCGCCTACCCTCTCCCCGGCAAGCGGGCGTTCAAGGCGGGCGTCTGGGACGGCGGCCTAAAGCCGCTGGACACCGCTTCCATCACCGAAGACCTGTCTCACGCATGGATGATCGGCCCCGACGCCCATCCTACGGGCGGCCAGACCATGCCCGACGAGGACATGCGCGACGACGCATATAGCTGGTGTAAGGCCCCCCGCCTCGCGGGCCAGACGATCGAGACAGGCGCCCTCGCCCGCCAGATCGTCGATGGACATCCGCTGGCGCTCGCGCTGGCTGACCACCCCTCCGCTTGGGCGCGGGTCGCCGGACGACTGTTGGAGATTGCCCGCACGCAGATGCTACTCGAAGACCTCGCCGCCCAGATCGACCCGAAAGAGCGTTTCATGGGCCACCGGGACTTGCCGAAAAACGGCGAAGGCGCAGGCATGATCGAGGCCGCCCGAGGTGCGCTCGGTCACTGGACGCGGTTCGAGAACGGCAAGATCACCGGCTACCAGATCATCGCCCCGACCACGTGGAATTTCGGCCCGCGCGACCGTAATGGCGTGGCCGGTCCCGTCGAGGCGGCCTTGGTTGGCGCGCCGGTGCGGGACGGCGAGGAAACCCCGATTGCCGTGCAGCATATCGTGCGCAGTTTTGACCCCTGTATGGTCTGTACCGTCCACTGAAGCAGCGGGGGCCAGCCCCCGCACCCCCGAGGTATTTCTATCAGAATGAAGACAGACGGCTTCGAGATACGCGTGCGGGGACAAGTGCAGGGCGTGGGGTTCCGGCCCTTCGTCTGGCAGCTGGCGCAGCGCTTCGGGCTGCGTGGCGAGGTGCTGAACGACGCCGAGGGGGTGCTAATCCGCTGTGACCGTCTGGATGACGGGTTCGTGCGGGCTGTTTCAGCGGAAAAGCCATTGCTGGCGCGGGTCGATACTGTGGAGGTTTCTGCCGCTGAGGTTGAGGTTGGTGAGGGGTTCGTCATCGCGGCGAGCGGCGCGGCGGGGGCCGAGACGCGGGTGACGCCCGATGCCGCCACCTGTGCCGACTGCGCTGCGGAGGTTTACGAGGACGGGCGGCGGCGGGGCTATGCGTTCACCAACTGCACGCATTGCGGGCCGCGGTTTACCATTCTGAAAGCGCTGCCCTATGACCGTGGGCAGACCACAATGGCTCCGTTCGAGATGTGTGTGGACTGCGCCGCCGAGTATGCCGACCCTGCCGACCGCCGTTTCCATGCGCAGCCTGTGGCCTGTCCTGTTTGCGGGCCGAAGGTCTGGATGGAGCCATCTAGTGGTAGCGAGCCGATTGCCGAAGCGGCGGAAAGGTTGCTCGTGGGTGAGATTATAGCTGTAAAGGGGCTTGGCGGGTTTCATCTTTGCTGTGACGCGACGAATGCCGATGCCGTGGCAGAGTTGCGGCGGAGGAAGCATAGACCGACGAAGCCGCTGGCGCTGATGGCTTCGATGGAGATCGTTGAGCGGTTTGCGGTAGTGGACGCGGCTAGCGAGGCGCTACTCAGCGATCCCGCTGCGCCGGTTGTGTTGCTCCCCAAGGCGGGCGACTTGCCGGATGCCGTTGCCCCAGACCAGAACCGTCTGGGCTGGATGCTGCCTTACACGCCGCTGCACCATCTTCTCTTGGATGCCGTCGAGCGACCGCTCGTGATGACCTCGGGCAATCTGTCGGGGGAGCCGCAGGTGATTGGCAATGATGAAGCGCGGGAGAAGCTGGGGCGCTTTGCCGATGCGTTTCTCATGCATGACCGCGATATCGCGCGGCGGCTGGATGACAGTGTCGAGCGCGCCGATCCGCCAATGATCCTGCGCCGTGCGCGTGGGCGCGTGCCGGAGACGTTGCCCCTACCCGGGGGTTTTAGAGATGCGCCGCAGGTCATCGCCTACGGGGCGCATGTAAAATCCGCGATTTGCCTCATCAAGAACGGGCAAGCGCTCCTGTCGCACCACCTTGGTGATCTCGATGATGCGCTGACGTGGGAGGAGTTCGTGGAGGCGGACGCCGATTATGCGGAGCTGTTCGATCACAAACCGCAGGTCGCCGCTTGTGACCTGCACCCCGATTACCGTTCGTCGCGCCATGCGGCGGGCAAGGGCCTGCCGTTGGTCGAGGTGCAGCACCATCACGCCCACCTCGCCGCCTGTCTGGGCGAAAACGGCTGGCCGCTGGATGGCGGCCATGTCGCGGCGATCATTCTGGACGGGATGGGCCTTGGGCCTGACCAGACGGTCTGGGGCGGTGAGGTTCTGCTGGGGGACTATCGCGAATACGAGCGCGCGGCGTGGCTACGCCCGACGCCGCTGGTCGGTGGGGACATGACCCAGAAGGAACCGTGGCGGAACGCGTTGGCGCAGCTTGATCTGGCGGGGCTACCCCTCGCCGACGACCTGTTCCCCGACAAACCGCTCGCGATGGCGCGGATGGCGATGGAGAAGGGGCTGAACTGTCCGCTGTCTTCTTCTGCCGGACGGCTGTTTGACGCGATGGCCGCTTGCCTTGGCATCTGCGCGGGCGGGCAAAGTTTCGAGGGCGAGGCTGCCATGACGCTCGAAGCGCTGGCGGAAAACGCCGCGCCCGCGACGCCCTACCCCTTTGGCGGCGCGCATGAAATCGACCCGACCCCGCTCTGGCACGCGGTGGCCGAAGACGTCAGCCTGAATACGCCCCGCGAAACGATGGCGCTGCGCTTCCACCTCGGGCTCGCCAAGGCCTTCGCCGATCAGGCCAAAAGGCTGATCGCAGAGGGGAAGGCGGACACCGTGGCGCTTTCGGGTGGGTGTATGCAGAATGGTCTCCTCCTCGGGCTTCTTCAGCGCGAACTGGATGGTATTCGAGTCATCCATCACACCAAGACGCCCGCCAACGACGGCTCCATCGCGCTGGGCCAAGCCCTGATCGCAGCGGCGCAAAGCATGTGACCACCTGAGCGGCAAGGCGGTTAGCATCGTGCCGCTCGCACCGGCAGCACAAACCGCCTAAGCCTATGTGAGCATTGCGGTATTCCGTTGTATGCACAAAAGAGAAACGCGCGGTACACACGCATCCCCTTCCCGTGAATCCTAGACCGATCATGCCCGCGACCCGTGGGCAGTGTCATAGTTCGGGGAGGGACAATTGCCGAATATCGAAACCTTTTACGAGGTGATGCGGAAGCAAGGGATCACGCGCCGCAGCTTCATGAAATACTGCTCGCTGACCGCGTCGGCGCTGGGTCTTGGCCCTGCGTTCGTGCCGCAGATCGCGCACGCCATGGAAACCAAGCCGCGTACGCCGGTCATCTGGGTTAACGGCCTTGAGTGCACCTGCTGCTCGGAATCCTTCATTCGCGGCGCGCATCCGCTGGCCAAGGACGTGGTCCTGTCGATGATCTCGCTCGACTACTCGGAAACGCTGATGGCCGCCGCAGGTCACCACGCCGAAGCAGCGCTGGAAGAGACCATCGAGAAGTACAAGGGCAACTACATCCTCGCCGTTGAAGGCAACCCGCCCCTGAACGAGGACGGCATGTTCTGCATCGTCGGCGGCAAGCCATTCGTCGAGCAGCTCAAGCACGCCGCCAAGCACGCCAAGGCCGTGATCAGCTGGGGCGCCTGTGCGTCCTACGGCTGTGTGCAGGCCGCCAAGCCGAACCCGACGCAGGCGACGCCGGTCCACAAGGTGATCACCGACAAGCCCATCATCAAGGTGCCGGGCTGCCCGCCGATCGCCGAAGTCATGACCGGCGTCATAACCTACATGCTGACCTTCGACCGTCTGCCCGAGCTCGACCGTCAGGGTCGTCCGGCGATGTTCTACGGCCAGCGTATCCACGACAAATGCTACCGCCGTCCGCACTTCGACGCCGGTCAGTTCGTCGAACACTGGGATGACGAGAACGCACGTAAGGGCTTCTGCCTCTACAAGATGGGCTGCAAGGGCCCGACCACCTATAACGCCTGTTCGACCGTCCGCTGGAACGAAGGCGTGTCCTTCCCGATCCAATCGGGCCACGGCTGTATCGGGTGTTCCGAAGACGGCTTCTGGGATCAGGGCAGCTTCTACAACCGCGTGACCGACCTGACCCAGTTCGGCATCGAAGCGAACGCCGACAAAGTCGGTCTGGCCGCTGCCGGTGTCGTCGGTGCGGGCGTTGCCGCACATGCCGCTGTGTCCGCTCTCAAGGCCGCTCAGCGCAAAGTCCAAGACAAGAAAGAGGAGGCGTAAGCCATGGTCGCAACTCCGAACGGCTTTGACCTCGACAATACCGGTCAGCGTATCGTCGTTGACCCTGTGACCCGTATCGAAGGTCACATGCGCTGCGAGGTGAACGTGGACGAGAACGGCGTTATCCGCAACGCAGTTTCCACCGGCACGATGTGGCGCGGTCTCGAAGTGATCCTCAAGGGCCGCGATCCGCGCGATGCGTGGGCATTCACCGAACGGATCTGCGGCGTTTGCACCGGCACCCACGCGCTGACCTCGGTCCGCGCTGTGGAAGACGCCCTCGGCATCGAAATTCCGGAAAACGCGAACTCGATCCGTAACATCATGCAGCTGAACCTCGAAATCCACGACCACGTCGTGCATTTCTATCACCTGCACGCGCTTGACTGGGTGAACCCCGTCAACGCCCTCCGCGCCGATCCGAAGGCCACGTCTGAACTGCAACAGATGGTCGGCCCGAACCACCCGCTCTCATCACCGGGATATTTCCGCGACGTGCAGAACCGCCTCAAGCAGTTCGTCGAAAGCGGTCAGCTCGGCATCTTCAAGAACGGTTACTGGGACAATCCCGCCTACAAACTGCCGCCCGAAGCGGACCTGATGGCGACGACCCACTACCTCGAAGCGCTCGATCTCCAGAAGGAAATCGTGAAGGTCCACACGATCTTCGGCGGTAAGAACCCGCACCCGAACTGGCTGGTGGGTGGCGTGCCCTGCCCGATCAACGTCCACTCGACGGGCGCTGTCGGCGCGATCAATATGGAGCGTCTGAACCTCGTGTCGTCGATCATCGACAAGTGCATCGAGTTCAACAAGAACGTCTACCTGCCCGACGTCATCGCCATCGGCGGCTTCTACAAGAACTGGCTCTATGGCGGCGGTCTGTCCTCGCAGGCGTGCCTTGCCTATGGTGACATCCCCGAGAACGCCAACGATTTCTCGCCCGAGCAGCTTCACCTGCCGCGCGGCGCGATCATCAACGGCGATCTGTCGACCGTTCACGATGTGGACGTGCGCGACCCCGAGCAGGTACAGGAATT
Source organism: Marivivens aquimaris (assembly GCF_015220045.1). NCBI lineage: Bacteria > Pseudomonadati > Pseudomonadota > Alphaproteobacteria > Rhodobacterales > Paracoccaceae > Marivivens > Marivivens aquimaris. The sequence goes on from NZ_JADBGB010000001.1 coordinate 2,163,574, forward strand.
CGTCGACCACTCGTGGTACGAATACGCCGAACCGGGCATGGGTTTGCACCCATGGGACGGCGTGACCCAGCCAAAGTACGAGCTTGGCCCGAACGCCAAGGGTACCCGCACCAACATCGAACAGCTCGATGAAGCGGCGAAGTATTCGTGGATCAAGGCCCCCCGCTGGCGCGGTCACGCGATGGAAGTCGGCCCGCTGGCCCGCTACGTCGTCGGCTACGCCAAGGGTCACGAGGACATCAAGGATCAGGTCGACGGCCTGCTGCGCACGATGGACCTGCCGTTCGAGGCGATCTTCTCGACGCTGGGCCGCACCGCTGCCCGCGCGCTTGAGTCCGAATACTGCGGCCGCCTGCAAAAGCACTTCTTCGATAAGCTGGTGACCAACATCAAGAATGGCGACGAAAGCACGGCGAACGTCGCCAAGTGGGACCCGTCGACCTGGCCGAAGGAAGCCATCGGCGTCGGCATGACCGAAGCACCGCGCGGCGCTCTGGGTCACTGGATCAAGGTGAAGGACGGCCGGATCGAAAACTACCAGTGCGTCGTCCCGACCACGTGGAACGGCTCGCCTCGCGACACCCAAGGCAACATCGGCGCGTTCGAGGCCAGCCTCATGAACACCAAGATGGAGCGCCCCGAAGAGCCGGTAGAAATCCTGCGCACCCTGCACAGCTTCGACCCCTGCCTCGCTTGTTCGACCCACGTTATGTCGCCGGATGGTGAAGAACTGACCACCGTCAAAGTCCGCTAAGGAGGAGACGATGTCAGAGAAATCAATTCACCGTCCAAATCCGGAGGTCGATCCGCTTCCCACTGCCCGTCTGACGGGCGACGCCACTGCGGCGGACATCGAAAGTGTCCGCCACCGCACCTCGGTGTTTGTCTACGAATGGCCCGTCCGCCTCTGGCACTGGGTCAATGCGCTCTGCATCCTGGTCCTGATTGTTACGGGCTGGTTTATCGCCAGCCCCCTGCCGACCATGACCTTTGCAGAGGCAACGCACCAGTTCGTCATGGGCTACAACCGCTTCGCACACTTCGCGGCGGCGCAAATCCTGACAGTCGGCTTCTTCGGCCGCATTTACTGGGCCATCGTCGGCAATCACCATGCCAAGCAGCTGTTCTATGTGCCCGTGCTGAACCGACACTGGTGGAAAGAAGTCTTCTTCGAACTCCGCTGGTATCTGTTCCTCGAAAGCGAGCCCAAGAAGTACGTGGGTCACAACCCGCTAGCACAGATCGCCATGTTCTTCTTCATGACGATCGGCCTGACGTTCATGATCCTGACGGGCTGGGCGCTCTATGCCGAAGGCGCGCAGGCGGGATCGTTCTCGCATGACGTGATGGGCTGGCTCATCGGCTGGATCGGCAACACGCAGCTTCTGCACTCGCTGCATCACCTCGGCATGTGGTTCATCGTGATCTTCATGATCATCCATATCTACGCCGCGATCCGCGAGGACATCATGTCTCGCCAGTCCATGGTGTCGACCATGATCTCGGGCACGCGGACCTTTAAGGACGACCGTCCGGACTAAGAGACTCCCCTTGATGAACGGACAGTCAGCGGGCGCTTCGGCGCCCGCTTTTCTTTTGCGGACACTGAGCGTCCAAACACCCGACCAATTGGCAACTTACTGACCACCATCCTACCCTTTAGAATACATCGGCATACCGAAATACCGCGATCTGTCAGGCACTTAACCAGTCAGCCCCGTTTGAACGAAATTCATGCACCAGCAAAACCGGAAGCCGTACTCTCAGTTCTGCGAACAGTCGGACAACACGATTCCGACACGAGGGGACAATTCAGGGGAGGAGCGAGATGGCACAACGTGTGCTCATCCTTGGCATCGGCAATGTGCTGTGGGCCGACGAAGGCTTCGGCGTGCGCTGCGTCGAGCGTATGGCTGACCAGTGGTCATTTCCGGAAAACGTACGTCTGCTGGACGGGGGAACGCAGGGTCTCTACCTGCTGCCGTTCCTCGAAGAAGCCGATGTGCTGATCGTGTTCGACGCGGTCGATTACGGCCTTGAGCCGGGCACGATGAAGATCGTCGAGGGCAACGAGGTTCCGGCGTTCATGGGCGCGAAAAAGATGTCGCTCCACCAGACCGGTTTTCAGGACGTCATCGCGACCGCCCGCCTGATGGGTTACTGCCCGCCCGACCTGCTGCTCATCGGTTGCCAGCCGGAAGAGCTTGAAGACTACGGCGGCGGCCTGCGCGACATCGTTGCGGCCCAGATCGAACCGTCGATCAAAATCGCGCTGGAAAAGCTCGCCTCGCTCCAGATCACGCCCGTGGCTGGCGAAGGCGACAAATCCCTGCTCGCCGACAAATCCATCCTGCGCAGCGCCTACGAGGACGGCCGCCCGTCGGAAGAAGACGCCTACCGCTACGGCGACGAACGCTTCCTGCCCGTCGAGGCCGAATAATGTGCGTCGGCGTTCCCATGCAGGTGCTGGCTGTCGACGGCATCACGGCGACGTGCTCTGACGGCAAGACCCGCGAAACCGTGGACCTCTCGCTCGTCGGCGAGGTTCCGGTCGGCACTTGGATCCTGACGTTCCTCGGTGCTGCGCGCGAAGTCATCTCTGCCGATGAGGCCGCCAAAATCACTGCCGCTCTCGACGGCCTCCGTTCGCTGATGAACGGCGGCGAACTTGGCGACGCCTTCGCTGATCTCGAAGCGCGCGGCCCCCAACTTCCACCCCATCTCGCTGCGGCACTCGCCGACGGCAAGACAACTGCCTGAGGCTGCAATGACACGACCACTCATCGACCGCCTGACCACAGAGTTCGGCTACCCCGTCCTGAGCAACGAACACGACATGGCAGAGTTCCTGTCGCGTGACGGCCACCACTGCCTGTTCATCACCGGCGATCCCGTCCGCAATCTGGAAACAAACGACGTCGCGGTGATCCTGCCCGAACTCAAGATGACCTTCCAAGGCGCCTTCGACTGCGCCGTCATCGCGCCCGAGTTCGAAGACAAAGCCAAGGAAATGACCGAAGTCTACAAGACCCCCGCGCTGGTCTTCACCCGCAAGGGCCAAGTCCTCGGCTCGATCCCGAAAGTCCGCGATTGGGACGAATACATGGGCCGCATTCCCCAACTTCTTGCACTGCAAACCGAAGGAGCCTGATGATGAGCAATTTTGTAATGCCCCCCACCGGCTTCGGCCCCGGATCGCAGCCTCTGGGAGAGGATGACGAGCTTCAGTACACCGTCATGCCGCAGGACATGCGCACCTACAGCCCGCACACCCCCGAGGTGGACGACGCATCGAAGGTCGCCGCAGGCACCGCGCTGATGCATGAGGTTGCCGCCGCCTGTGCTGCCTCGGCCAAGGATTTCCAGTCGCGCAGCTTCGATCTGTCGGGCATGGACGACGAAAACCGCCGTTTCATCGCCGACACGCTGGGCGAAGGTGAAGTGTCCATCCGTATGCGCGGCATTCCTGCCCTGCGCGCGCAGGAAACCTTCTTTGCAGGTGTCTGGCTGATCCGCGGCGAAGGCGTCGACCGTGTCGAGGTCGCCCCGATCCCCGCGCTCGCCATCGAACGCGCCTTCAACCCTGTGCGCCCCGCTGAACTGACCGCGGCGGTCAAACCCGCCGGCCTCGCCAATGCGCCCGCACTGCTGTCGGAACTGATCGACAAGTCGACCAGCTTTGACGGCGGCCCGATCCCGCACGTGATCAACCTCACGCTTCTGCCCCACACCGAACCGGACCTCGAATGGCTCGACGTGGCGCTGGGCGAAGGCTCCGTCACCATCCTGTCGCGCGGCTACGGCAACTGCCGCGTCACCGCGACCGCACTGCCGCATGTCTGGCGCGTGCAGTTCTTCAACTCGATGGACACACTGATCCTCGACACGTTCGAGGTGACCACCATGCCCGAAGTCGCGCTCGCCGCTGACGAGGACCTGCGCGACAGCGACGCGCGCATCCGCGACGTGATGGAGACCCTGAAATGAGCGGGTTCGAAGGCAGCTTCCTCGGCGCGAGCGACAAGATCAGCCGCGCCGCGATCATGGAGTGCAAGATCTGCTGGACCCCTTACGATCCGGCAGATGGCGACGATTACCGTCAGGTCGAAGCGGGCACCGCCTTCATCGACCTGCCCGAAGACTGGTCCTGCCCGAACTGTTCGGCGCCCAAGGAACAGTTCATGGTCCTCGAAGATCCGGGCGCGGAAAGCGTTGCCGAAGCCAACACGCTCGCCGCCGTCACCGCAAAACTGGAGGCCGACTTCCGCGAGGTCTGGCACGCCAAGATGCGTGACGTGCCGCTGGTCAACAAAGTGCTCCACGTTCAGGCCGTAGCCTTCCGTTTCCACGAAGGCCGCCCGCTCGGCATCCTTATCACCCCGTGGTTCATGAACCTGTTCCTCCTCCCTCAAGAGGGCGAGGACTGGTCCGGTCTGACCGTCGGCCACAAGGAGGTCATCGACTTCCCGTCGGGCGCCTATGAGTTCATCCACAACGTCCGCGAACAGTCGGGCGGCTACAAGGCCTGCTCGCTCTTCTCGCCGATGGGTGATTTCAACACGCAGGCCCAAGCCGTCGACGTCGCCCACGCCGTGATGAACGAGCTGTTCAAGGAAGAGAACCGCGCCGAAACGGACCGCCGCGAGGATATCCGCGCCGCCCGCGAAGCCGAACTCGCGCCCAAGGAAGAAGCCGAAGCGCCGGTCGATCCGACCCCGAGCCGCCGCAAGGTCATCACCGCCGGCATGGCGAGCGAGGCCGAATAATGACCCACTCCCGCGCAAAATTCGAAGCCGTCCCTGCACCGGAACTTCCGGTGGGCGAGCTCGTGCGCGGGAAGCCCGTGGCAGAGGTCGCCGACCTCCTGCCGCGTCTGTTCAATATCTGCCGCGCGGCCCAGACCGTTGCCGTGAAACGCGCGCTCGGCCAGACAGTCAGCGCCGAATGGCGAGACGCCGCCGCGAAAGAAGCCCGCCGCGATCACGCGCTGAAGCTTTGTATCACGCTGCCCGCCCGCCTCGGCATCGCGCCCTTGGCGTTCCGCCCCGCGTGGCTGGAAGAGCCGCGAACGCTCGTGGATGCGCTCGGCGGTCTGCCAGCCGACATCGAAGCATTCGACGCGCTCATGGCCTCGAACGCCGACATCGCGCCTGTCCTGCGCGGCGTCCACAAAGCATTCCCCGACCGTGCCTGCGCCACGGGCCAGTTGCCGCCTGTCACCGCCGAAACCTTTTTCGACGGCGTGCCGGTGGAAAACTCGCTCGCCGGTCGCCATGCGTCGCACCCGCTGATGGAGCAAATCGCGGTGCGCTACGGACACGGCCCGCTCTGGCGGACGGTCGCGCGGCTCGTCGCGCTAGCCGCCGACCCCGCCAAACCCCAAGGCCCGCTCAGCCCCGCCCCACGCGGTGACTACGGCCTAAAAATCCAGACAGAAAACGGCATCGTCACCGATGTGGTCCGCGTCACGCCGACCGATCACCTGACACTTCGCGGCGGCATCCTTGACCGCGCGCTCGAAACCCTGCCCCATGCGGATATGGCTCCGCTTCTGCTCGATATTCTCGACCCTTGCACGCCCGTCCAGATCAAGGAGACCGTTGATGCATGAAATGTCGCTCTGCGAAGGCATCCGCACTGTCATCGAAGGCGCCACGGATCGCCCCGTGACCAAAGTCCGCGTCGAAATCGGCAAGTTCGCGGGCGTCGAAAAGGACGCGCTGTCCTTTGCGTTCGATGTGGTGATGCGCGGCTCCGTAGCCGAGGGCGCGGAGCTCATCATGATCGACCTGCCGGGACGCGCGCTCTGCTACGACTGCGTGAAGGAAGTGGAAATCGAGCACCGATTGGACCCCTGCCCTGACTGCGGCGGCGGGAAACTCATGCCCCAAGGGGGCGACGAAATGCGGATCAAAGATTTGGAGGTGAAGTAATGTGCACAGTATGCGGTTGCGGTGACGCAAAACTCGAAGGTCACAGCCACGACCATTCCCATGGTCACGATCACCACCATCATTACCACGGCGACATCCATTTCGGCCAAGGCCCCGCTGGTGTCGAAGTTCCAGGCATGTCGCAAGAACGCCTGATCGAGATCGAGACCGACATCCTCGCCAAGAACGACCGCTACGCCGATGTGAACCGCGCAAAGCTGACTGCCCTGGGCGCTTTCGCGATCAACCTCGTCAGTTCCCCTGGTTCGGGCAAGACCACGCTGCTGTGCAAGACGATCGAGGCGTTGGGCGACGCCCCTCTCGCCGTGATCGAAGGCGACCAGCAGACCGCCAACGACGCCGACCGCATCCGTGCGACTGGCGCACCCGCCATTCAGGTCAACACCGGGAAGGGCTGCCACCTCGACGGTCACATGGTCGGTCACGCGATGGAGCACCTGAACCTGCCGCAAGGCGCGTTCCTCTTCATCGAAAACGTCGGCAATCTCGTGTGCCCCGCGTCCTTTGACCTTGGCGAGGACTGCAAGGTCGCGATCCTCTCCGTCACCGAGGGCGAGGACAAGCCGCTGAAATACCCCGATATGTTCACCGCCGCCCGCGTCGCGATCCTGAACAAGGTCGACCTCGCGCCCTACTGCGACGTTGACCTCGATCTTTACGAGGCGAACCTTCGCCGTGTGAACCCGACCATCGAAATCCTCCGCGTCTCGGCCCGCACCGGCGAAGGTATGCAGCAATGGATCGGCTGGCTGAAATCCCGCATTGCCGCGAAAACCGTGACCGAGGCTGCGGAATGACTTTGGCCACTGTCCTGCTTGTCGATGACGAGGTGCACAGCCTCGCTTCCATGCGCATGGCGCTGGAGGACGACTTCGACTGTCTGACGGCGGCCAACGCCGAAGAAGCCGTGAAGCTGATGGACGAGAACTACGTGCAGGTGATCTTCTGCGACCAGCGTATGCCGGGTCGCACGGGGGTCGAATTCCTGACCGAGGTCCGCGACCGCTGGCCCGAAACCGTCCGCATTATCATCACTGGCTACACCGAAACCAACGACATGATCTCCGCTATCAACGAGGCGGGCATCTACCAGTTCATGACGAAGCCGTGGCATCCCGACCAGCTTCTGATGACCGCCAAGAACGCCAGCCAGTTGTTCGAGCTCGCCCGCGAAAACGACCGCATGTCGCTCGAACAGAAGTACCTCCATCACACGATGGAGACGAAGCTGGAGCAGCAGCGTAAGGCCCTCCGCGAAGGGCTCGGCTTCGAGAACGTCCTGCGCGCACCCAATTCGCCGCTGAATTCCGTGCTTACCGCCGCGCGTCAGTATGCTTCCTTCGACGTGCCTGTCCTGCTGACGGGCGAAGCGGGCGTCGGCAAAACCCAGATCGCGCGGGCGATGCACTACACCTCGCTCCGCTCCGACCGCTCGTTCTATGAACTGAATTGCGCGGGCATGTCGGCAGAGATGATCGAACTGGAGCTCTTCGGCGCCAAGCGCGGCGCGATCCCCGGTCTTCAGACGAACAAGATCGGCCTCCTGCAAAAGGCCGACCGTGGGACACTGTTCCTCAACGGGGTCGAAAGCCTGTCGCCCGAGTTGCAACTGACGCTTCTGCGCGTTGTGACCGAAGGCGCGTTCCAGCCCGTCGGCGGCTATGAGACCGTCAGCACCAACATGCGCCTCCTCGCCGGTAGCCATGTCGATCTGCGTGCCCGCGTGGCCGACGGCCTGTTCCGCGCCGACCTCTACTACGCGCTGTCCGTGACAGAACTCAACATCCCGCCGCTCCGCGCGCGCAGCACAGATATCGCCGTGCTCGCCCAGAACCTGCTGTTCGAAGCGGCACAAGCCCACGGCAAACCAGTGCACGGCCTTTCGGATAACGCGCTGGATTTCCTTGAGAACTACGACTGGCCCGGCAACATCAAAGAGCTGGAAAACGAAGTCACGCGAATGCTGATCTTTGCGCAGGAGCCGATCCTCGGGCCGGAACTGATCTCGCGCCACATCCTTCAGGCCGACCCGTCCGAAGACGGTGCGGACCGCCGCGCCGAGGAAGTGCTGACCTCCGAAGGCACGCTCAAGGACCGCGTCGAACTGATCGAAATGCGCATCCTGCGCGAAACCCTGACCCGCCTGAAGTGGAACAAAAGCCGCGCTGCCGCCGAACTGGGCCTGTCCCGCGTCGGCCTGCGCGCCAAGCTCGACCGATACGGCATCACCCCGCCCCGCCGCGCTCCGGCAACAGAGGAATAACCCATGTGCCTTGGTATCCCCGGCCAGATCGTGGCCATTACCGATGAAGCCCGCATGATGGCGATGGCCGATGTGTCCGGCGTCAAACGCGAGGTGTCCTACGCCCCCGTTCTGACAGGTGACCCCGCCGATCTTGTCGGGCAGTACGCCCTGATCCACGTCGGCTTTGCCATGGCGCTGATCGACGAGGACGAAGCCGCCAAAACGCTCGAAGCCCTGCGCGACCTCGGAGAAGCGCAAGAAGAGCTCGAAGCGATGGCCCGCACCGAGGAGGCGCTGCAATGAGATACGTCGAGGAATTCCGCGATCCGAAAGCCGCAAAGGTTCTGCTGGCCGAGATCGAAAAGGTCACGAACGAGATCGGCGCGACCAAGGAAAAACCGGTCCACATCATGGAGATCTGCGGCGGCCACACCCACGCAATCTTCCGCTACGGTCTTGATCGCCTGACGCCCGAAGGTATCGAATTCATCCACGGCCCTGGCTGCCCCGTTTGCGTGCTACCTATGTCCCGAGTTGATGAATGCGTTGAAATAGCGGAGCTTGAGAATGTTATTTTTACCACCTTCGGTGACGCTATGCGCGTCCCCGGTACCCGTAAATCGCTGCTGCAAGCCAAGGCGGACGGCGCGGACATCCGCATGGTCTATTCCCCGCTAGACGCGCTGGAACTGGCCCGACGCAACCCTGACAGAGAAGTCGTATTCTTCGGCCTAGGGTTCGAAACCACTACGCCGTCGACCGCTCTGTCGATCCAGCAGGCCGCGCGTGAAGGACTGAACAACTTCAGCATCTTCTGCAACCACATCACCGTGCCTGAGCCGATCAAGGCGCTGCTCGACGACCCGCATATGGTGCTCGACGGTTTCGTTGGACCGGGCCACGTGTCGATGGTCATCGGCGTGCATCCCTATGACTTCATCGCCGAGGACTACGGCAAGCCGCTGGTCGTCGCGGGCTTCGAGCCGCTCGATCTGCTGCAATCGGTGCTGATGGTGCTCCGCCAGATCCGCGACGGCCGCGCCGAGATCGAAAACCAGTACGCCCGCATCGTGCCCGAGCACGGCAACCCCGTGTCCATCGCCGCGATGGCCGACGTCTACCAACGCCGTCCGTCCTTCGAATGGCGCGGCCTTGGCGAGATCGACGCTTCCGGCCTGCGCATCCGCGACCAATACAAAGCCTTCGACGCCGAAGAGAAATTCGGCATCGGCTACGCCGCCGGCCCCCGCAATGTTCAGGAACCCGAAGGCTGCGAATGCGGCGCCGTCATGACCGGCCGCATCAAACCCACCGCCTGCCCGCAGTTCGGCAAGGGTTGCACGCCCGAAATGCCGCTCGGCGCGCTCATGGTCAGCTCCGAAGGTGCCTGCGCGGCCTACTGGCAATACGGTGGACGCCGCGCTGTGGAGGCTGCCGAATGACGCTCCGCGATACCAAGGTCACGCTGTCACACGGCGGCGGCGGCAAAGCGATGCGCGACCTCATTTCCGAGGTGTTCACCTGCGCGTTTGAGCCGGAGAGCAAAGAAGACCAAGCTCGCCTGATGCACGACGCGCTCCTCCAGCCTGGTGCGCAACTGGCCTTCACCACCGACAGCTATGTCGTCACGCCCGTTGAATTTCCGGGCGGTGACATCGGCAAGATCGCGGTCTGCGGCACGGTCAATGACCTTGCTGTGGGCGGTGCGAAACCGCTCTGGCTCTCTGCCGCGTTCATCATCGAGGAAGGCACCGACATCGCCCTCCTTCGACGGATCGTGGCGAGCATGAAGGCCGAGGCGGACAAGGCTGGCGTGAAAATTGTGACGGGCGACACCAAGGTCGTCGGGCGCGGCTCTGCCGATCAGGTCTTCATCACCACATCGGGCGTGGGTGTCATCCCTGCGGATCGCAATCTGCGGGCGGACAACATCCAGCCGGGCGACGTTGCGATCGTCAACGGCGTCTTGGGCGATCACGGCGCGACGATCCTCGCGGCGCGGGGCGACATGATGCTGACCTCGGACCTCAAATCCGACTGCGCCGCGCTGGGGCATCTGATGGAGGCGACCTGCAACGCCGTTCCTGTGCGTGCCTGCCGTGACGCGACGCGCGGCGGGATTGCTTCTGCGCTGAATGAAATGGCCGAAGCCGCAGGCTGCGCCATCGAGATCATTGAGGAGGCCCTGCCCCTGCGCGCCGAGGTCAAAGGCACCTGCGAAATCCTCGGCCTCGATCCGCTCTACCTCGCGAACGAAGGCACACTGGTGCTGTTTGTCGCCGAAGAGCACGCCGAAGCCGCACTCGCGGCCATGCAATCGGTCGACACTGGCAAAGAGGCCCGCATCATCGGGCGGGCCAAGGCGGGCAATCCGCTCGTCACGATGCGCACCGCGTTCGGCGGCAGCCGCATCGTCGACATGCTCGTGGGCGAGCAGCTTCCGCGGATCTGTTAAGCGGGCTGCTTCACCAGTTTGCAGGCATCAAGCGCGAGGTCCGAAAGGCCCTCGCCGCCTGCCTCGCAATGGGCCAGCAGTTGCTCGCGCATCCGCGGCTCCCAGAAATCATTGATGTGCGCCGCGACGCCTTCGGCCTTCTGGTCCGTCGGCTGCGAGGAAAAGAACGTGGCGATCTGGTTCGCCATGTAGACCATCTTTTCGGTTTTCATGCGGTTATCCGTTCGGGATGGGTGTAAACGTCGAAACCGTCCCCGCGCGCGAGCGCAACGACGGTCAGGTTGGCTTGGTCCGCGACGCGCACCGCGTGGGCGGTCGGGGCGGAAACGGCAATCAGGATCGGCGCGCCAGCGATCACGGTCTTCTGGACCATATCGACCGACACGCGGGAGGTCAGGACAATCGCGCCGTCCGCAGGGTCGATACTCTCCTGGATCAGAGTCCCGATGAGTTTGTCGAGCGCATTGTGGCGGCCCACATCCTCGCACACAGCAACAATGCCATCACGCCAGAAACCGGCAGCATGAACCGCGCGGGTTTGGTCGTGGAGCGGCTGATGTTTGCGGAGTTCTTCGGTCGCGCGATTGACCTCCTCCGCTGTTAACACTTTGTTATTTTTGACAGTTGTCAACTCCCGGAGCGCCTGCTCCAGACTGTCGATCCCGCACAGCCCGCAGCCCACAGGCCCGAGCATCGAGCGGCGGCGGTCTTCCATCCGCTTGGCCGCGTCATCGCTGATCCACATGCGGACCTCAAAGCCCTGCGCGTGTTCGATGACCTCAAGGCTTTCGATTTCATCGACGGATTTCACCGTGCCTTCGGTCAGCGCAAAGCCTGTCCCGAAAGCCTCCAGCTTGTCGGGGGTCGCCATCATCACGGCTTGGGTGGTGCCGTTGAACACGATGGCCACGGGCGCTTCTTCGGGCAAAGCGCGCTGCATGTCCTGCAACGCGCCCTGCCATCTCTGGCCTGCTATGGATTTGCTCGGCGTCACTCTGCCGCCGGAAGGATACGGCGCGAGGCGGCGGCCTGCGCGTTGTAATCTTCCTGCCAGTCGGTCGGACCGTTCGACGGAGACACCTGAACCGCCGTCACCTTGTATTCGGGACAGTTGGTCGCCCAGTCGCTGAAGTCCGTGGTGATCACGTTGGCCTGCGTGTCGGGGTGGTGGAAGGTCGTGTAGACCACACCTGGCGATACGCGGTCGGTGATCGTGGCGCGCAGCGTGGTTTCGCCCGAACGGGACGCGAGCTTGACGAAGTCGCCTTCTTTGATGCCGCGCACCTCTGCGTCGTGCGGGTGAACCTCCAGCAGATCCTCGCCGTGCCAGACCGAGTTCTCCGTGCGGCGTGTCTGCGCACCCACGTTGTACTGCGACAGGATACGGCCCGTGGTGAGCAGCAGCGGGAAGCGCGGGCCGGTTTTTTCATCGGTCGCGACGTATTCGGTCACGATCAGACGGCCCTTGCCGCGTACGAAACCGTCGACGTGCATCAGCGGGGTGCCATCGGGGTTGTCGTCGTTGCACGGCCACTGGATGGAGCCGCGCTCTTCCAGCAGTTCGTAGTTCACGTTGGCGAACGACGGGGTGGTTGCTGCGATTTCGTCCATGATCTGGCTCGGGTGGGTATAGGTCCAGCCCGCGCCCATCGCGTTGGCGAGCAGCTGAGTGACTTCCCAGTCCGCATAGCCGTTCATCGGCGCCATGACCTTGCGCACGCGGTTGATACGGCGCTCGGCGTTGGTAAAGGTGCCGTCCTTTTCGAGGAAAGACGATCCCGGCAGGAAGACGTGCGCGTAGTTCGCGGTCTCGTTCAGGAACAGGTCGTGGACGATCACGCACTCCATCGCGGCGAGACCCGCAGCGACGTGTTTGGTGTCGGGGTCGGACTGGAGGATGTCCTCGCCCTGACAGTAGAGGCCCTTGAAGGTGCCATCGACAGCCGCATCGAGCATGTTGGGAATGCGCAGACCCGGTTCGGGATCAATCGGCACGCCCCATGCGTTCTCGAAGACTTCACGCACATCGGCGTTTTTGACGTGGCGGTAGCCCGGCAGTTCGTGCGGGAACGAGCCCATATCGCACGAGCCCTGCACATTGTTCTGACCGCGCAGCGGGTTCACGCCAGCGCCGTTGATACCGACGTTGCCCGTCAGCATGGCGAGGTTGGCGATACCGATGACGGTGGTCGAACCTTGGCTGTGCTCGGTCACGCCGAGGCCGTAGTAGATCGAGGACTTGCCAGCGGTCGCATAGGTGCGGGCCGCAGCGCGAACATCAGCCGCCGGAACGCCGGTGAGCATCTCGACCGCTTCAGGCGAATGGCGCTTATCGCTGACGAAATCGGCGTAGGCCAGATATTCGTCCCAGTCGCAGCGGGTGCGGATGTACGCCTCATCAATCAGGTTCTCGGTGACGATGACGTGGGCCAGCGCGGTGACAATGGCAACGTTCGTACCCGGACGCAGCGGCAGGTGGTGGTCCGCTTCGATGTGGTTCGATTTCACCATGTCAGTGCGGCGCGGGTCGATGACGATCAGCTTGGCGCCCTGACGGATGCGCTTTTTCAGGCGCGAGGCAAAGACGGGGTGACCGTCGGTCGGGTTGGCACCGATGATCAGCGCGCAATCCGTTTCCTCAACCGAGTCGAAGTCCTGCGTACCTGCCGAGGTGCCGTAGGTCTGGCCGAGGCCGTAACCCGTGGGCGAGTGGCAGACGCGGGCGCAGGTGTCGGTGTTGTTGTTGCCAAACACAGCGCGGGTCAGCTTCTGCACGAGGTAGGTTTCCTCGTTCGTGCAACGCGACGAGGTGATCACGCCGATCGACTTCTTGCCGTACTTCTCCTGAAGGCCGCGCATCTTGTTCGCGGCAAAGGTCAGCGCCTCGTCCCACGACACTTCCTGCCACGGCAGATCGACGCTTTCGCGGATCATCGGGCTCAGGATGCGGTCCTGGTGGGTAGCGTAGCCGTAGGCGAAACGACCCTTCACGCACGAATGGCCGCGGTTGGCCTTGCCGTGCTTGTATGGGGTCATGCGGATCAGCTGGTCGCCCTTCATCTCTGCCTTGAACGAACAACCAACGCCGCAATAGGCGCAGGTGGTGATGACGGAGCGGGTCGGAGTGCCCATCTCGATTACCGACTTTTCCTGAAGCGTCGCGGTCGGGCAGGCCTGAACGCAGGCACCGCAGGACACGCAGTCCGAGGTCAGGAAGGTGTCGTCTACAGCACCGGCGGACACGCGGCTTTCGAAGCCGCGCCCCTCGATGGTCAGCGCGAAGGTGCCCTGCACTTCTTCGCAGGCACGGACGCAGCGCGAGCAGACGATGCACTTCGCCGGATCGTAGGTGAAGTAAGGGTTGCTGTCGTCCTTGGGGATGTAGTGGTGGTTCCCCGGACCTTCGCGGCGCTTGGCGTCTGCCATCGACAGCGCGCCCGTTCCGGTCGGGTCGTAGTGGTTTTCGCCCGTGGTGTAACGCACATCGCGCAGACCGACGGCGCCTGCCTGATCTTGCAGTTCGCAGTCACCGTTGGCGGCGCAGGTCAGACAGTCGAGCGGGTGGTCGGAGATATAGAGCTCCATCACGCCCTTGCGGATCTTGGCGACCTTTTTCGACTGGGTATGCACGACCATGCCTTCGGCAACGGGCGTGGTGCAGGACGCGGGCGTGCCGCGGCGGCCCTCGATTTCCACGACGCACAGACGGCAGGAGCCGAATGCTTCGAGGTTGTCGGACGCACAGAGTTTGGGAATGTCGATGCCCGCCAGCGCCGAGGCACGCATGACGCTGGTGCCTTCGGGAACGGTGACGTCAAAGCCGTCGATGCTCAGGGTGACGGTCTTGTCCGACTTCGACGCAGGGGTACCGAGGTCACGGTCATCGCCCCACGGGATGATAAAGTCCTTCATTCGGCGCCTCCTTTGAGGACATAGGCCACAATCGCGTTGGCGTGCCCGTGACCCATGGCATGTTCGGTTTTCAGTTTCGACACGATCTCCATATGCTTGAGATCGCGGTTGGCTTTGACGATGTCGAACCAGTGATTCATCGGCTGGCCGTACTTCTTTTCGATCGACGGAAAGTAGGACGCAGGCCCTTTGACGGCATCGGTCATTCGGCTGCTTCCTTCACGCCCTGAAACTCTTCGGGGAAGTTCTGGAGTGCGGACATCACCGGATAGGGGGTGAACCCGCCGAGCGCGCAGAGCGAGCCGTCTTTCATGGTCTCGCACAGGTCGGTCAGCAGTTCGACAGCCTCGCCGTCGCCCTTGGCGATACGGTCGATGGTTTCAACGCCGCGTACTGCACCGATGCGGCACGGGGTGCACTTGCCGCAGCTTTCGACCGCGCAGAACTCCATCGCGAAACGGGCCATGCCGAGCATATCGGCGGAGTCGTCGAACACCACGATACCTGCGTGACCGATCAGACCGCCCTGCCCGTCGAATTCCTCGTATCCGAAGGGAGTGTCGAACTTGGACACGGGCATGTAGGCGCCGAGCGGGCCGCCGACCTGAACCGCCTTTACGGGGCGACCCGAGGCGGTACCGCCGCCGATTTTGTTCACGAGATCACCGAGCGGCATCCCGAAGGCGGTTTCGAACAGGCCGCCGAATTTGACGTTGCCCGCGATCTGGATCGGCATGGTGCCTTTGGAACGGCCGAGGCCGAAGTCGGCGTAGTGCTGGCCGCCCTTTTCAAAGATCACCGGAACGGTCGCGAGCGAGATCACGTTGTTGACCACCGTCGGGCGACCCATGAAGCCTTGGAGAGCCGGAAGCGGCGGTTTGGCCCGGACGGTGCCGCGCTTGCCTTCGAGGCTGTTGAGGAGGGAGGTTTCCTCGCCGCAGACATAAGCACCGGCACCGACCCGAACCTCGATGTCGAAGGTGTTGCCCGAACCCACGACATTGCCCAGCAGACCGTGGTCGCGGGCGATGGCGCAGGCGGAGGACATCACTTCGATAGCGTCGGGATATTCGGAACGGATGTAGACGTAACCCTTGGTCGCGCCGACGGTCAGACCGGCGATCACCATGCCTTCGATCAGGGTGAAGGGGTCGCCCTCCATGATCATGCGGTCAGCAAAGGTGCCGCTGTCGCCTTCGTCAGCGTTGCAGACAATGTACTTCTGTTCGGCCTGAGCGAGGCGAACGGTGTCCCACTTGATGCCTGTCGGGAAGCCCGCACCGCCGCGACCGCGCAGTCCGGAGGTTTTCATTTCGTCGATGAGTTGGTCGCCATTCAGGGTCAGCGCGCGGCGCAGGCCAGAGAGACCGCCGTGGGCTTCGTAGTCGGCCATGGAAAGCGGATCGATCTTGCCGACGCGGGCAAAGGTAAGGCGGTTCTGCTGGGCGAAGAACGGGATCTCTTCGACATTGCCGAGCCCCTTGTCGCTGTCGCCTTCGAAGATGGCTTTGACGTCCGCAGGGGTCACGGGGCCATAGCCGATGCGGCCTTCGGAGGTTTCGATCTCGACCAGCGGCTCCAGCCAGATCATACCGCGGGTGCCGTTGCGCACGATGGTGGCGTCGATGCCGCGCTCTGCGATTTCGGCTTCGATAGCTTTGACGACGCGGTCTGCGCCGAGCGCCTTTGCAGCGGCATCACGGGGGACGTAGATTTTCATGCGCCGCACTCCGTCAGGATTTCGTCGATACGTTCATTGTCCACGCGGCCCTCAAGCTGGCCATCGACCATGACAGCCGGACCGCAGGCACAGAGGCCGAGGCAGTAGACGGGCTCGACGGTGATGTTGCCGTTCGGCGTGGTCATGTGCCACTCGCCGCCGAGTTTGTTCAGGGCGTGATCGGCGAGCGCGTTGGCACCGACGGACTGACAGGCTTCTGCGCGGCAGATTTTCACAACGTGGCGGCCAGCGGGAGCTTCGCGGAAGTCGTGGTAGAAACTGATGACGCCGTGCACTTCGGCGCGGCCGATATTCAGAGCGTCCGCGATCACCTGCACCGCCATTTGCGGGACATGGCCGAACTGGCTCTGGATGTCATGGAGGATGGGCAGCAGCGGCCCTTCAAGCTGGCTGTGGCGCGCGATGATATCCTTGATATCGTCCTGCGACGGCATTGGCGTGACAACGTTCATACGAGACTCCCTGATCGGGTCTCAATGAACCTGAGTTATCTTCAAATCAATATCGTTTTTCCGTGCTTTGATAGGTGCAAACTATCATAACGAATCGTTTCGCGGCGGGTTCGGCTGCATTCCTACAATTTTAAGTAGTAATTCATCCCCAGCAGGCGCTCTGCACGTCATTTGCACAATTCCAAGAGGATAGGTGCACGGCCACAGCGGATAAGGCGGGGTGAACGGTGAGTGGCACTAACAGTAAATAAACTTCGTGATGTCAAAAAACGGTAACGAAAGCCCAGTACATCTTAAGCTGTATCGTTATCGTTGAGTGGAGTTTTTGAAATGGCCCTAGTAACTTTCCTTGCAGGTAGCTTTCTCGGACTTTGTCTGGCTGTTGCCGGAATCGTTTTCCTGAACCTCGGCGTCGTCGCCGCGTTCTCGATCTACCTGATCGCGGGTATCACTGCGCCTCTGAGCATGTTGATCATGCAGGCGCGCGGCCGCCGCGTTCGCGCAACGGCCAGTGTTCTTGCCCGCATCAACGGCTGATCAGGTCCCAGCCCAATCCGTGATTGCGCGGGACGGCATGGCGCCGGACTGACGCTTCACCTCGCGGCCACCCTTGAACTGGACCATCGTCGGGATGCCGCGGATATTGTACTTCGCGCCAGCTTTGGGTTCTGCCTCGGTGTTGACTTTGACCAGTCGCGCCTTGCCCGTTAGTGCCTGAGCGGACTTTGAAAATTCGGGAGCCATCATGCGGCACGGGCCGCACCACGGCGCCCAGAAATCCACCACCAGCGGAAGATCGTCGTTACGCGCTGCTTTTTGCAGCGTGTCGAAGTCGATCTCGACCGCTTTGTCGCTGATCAGTTTGGTCCCGCAGGTCGCGCATTTGGGTCCTGCCCCGAGTTTCTCGGACGGAACGCGGTTCACCTGACCGCAGTCCAGACACGTCACTTTCAATCCGGCCATTGTTGCCTCCGTCATACATTTCACATTTCATATGTGTATTCGGCGGAAAAGCGCAAGTGTGCCCCGCCGAAAGCGGCAAATACCCAACACCTACAGGAGAAACGCGAGACTGCCCACGCAAGCCCGCTTGATTGTGGAATAAACAATCATCATAGTACCCCGTGCGAGTTGCCTATTTCTACCTGCCTCCGACACGGCTTCAGTTAGACGCAAGGACTGACGAGCCGACCTTTCTGCATACTGCGAGAGAGGGTTACTAAACGTTTTAAGGAGAAATCACGATGGCAACCGGCACCGTGAAATGGTTCAACCAAACCAAGGGCTACGGCTTCATTGCTCCCGATGGTGGCGCGAAGGACATCTTCGTTCACATCTCGGCTATCCAGCGCTCGGGCCTGGAAGAGCTGAAGGACAACCAGAAAGTCAGCTTCGAACTGCAGACCGGCCGTGATGGTCGCGAGTCGGCAATCAACCTCGAACTGATCTGATTAGCTCTTGATAAAATTTATGGGCCCGTCACAATTCGGGCCCATGAAACGCCTCGCGACACTGACGTCCCTGCTGATTATCGGCCTTGGAATTACATTCAGCCAAGCCGACGATACCCCGCGCAGCGAAATCCAGCTGTTCGCAAGAAAAGTCTTCCAGAAAATCCAGCAGCAGTCCTTCGACCTCGAACGCGAGCTCTGCGCGTACATTGGCTATGGGCCTGACGGTCGGCTGATGTTGACCCGTGTCGCGGTCGGCACGGAAGCGACCTGCATTCTGCCAGTGCGGTCAGCGAAGATGGACGTGATCGCGTCGCTCCACACACACAGCACCTATAGCCCTGACTACCACAGTGAAGTGCCCTCGGCGCTCGATATGGAGTCAGACGAAGCATCGGGGACAGACGGCTGGATCGCAACGCCGGGCGGGCGGATGTGGTTTGTGGATTCGTCCGAAATGCGGGCCTATCAGGTCTGCGGCGCGGGGTGCCTACCGCAGGACCCGAACTTCATCGACGAACCTGTCGGCTCCATCAAACAGAGCTACACCTACAGCGCGCTAGTGAAGATGGAACGTCACTGAACGGTCTCGAGCCATTCGAGCACCTTCGGCCCCAAGTCCTCTACCGTGATCGCGACGCCCTTTGCCGACGGATGGATGCCGTCGCGTTGCATCAGGTCTTCGCGCGGCAGGCCGGATGCATTCATTGCGGCGAAGTAGTCGGGATAAAGCGGCACGTCGAATTCGGCGGCGAGGTCGGTGTACATGCCTTCGAACTGCTCTTTGTAATCCGGCCCGTAGTTGTTGGAAATCGCCAGCCCGACGAGCATCACGTCAACGTCCGCTTCCTGAGCCGCTTCGAGAATGCCGCGCAGGTTTTGGCGGCTGTTCGCCGGATCAAGCGCACGCAGGAAATCGTTACCGCCGAGGTTCACGATCATCGCGTCGACGTCATCGGTTAGCGTCCACGCCACACGGCGGAGACCGCCTGCGGTGGTATCGCCCGATACGCCCGCGTTCAGCACTTCGACATCCGCGCCGTGCGCGGTGAGCCACTCCTGCATCTGGGGAACGAAGCCTTCGTCACGCGGCAGGCCGTAACCTTGGGTCAGGCTGTCGCCCAATGCCGCAACGGTGATCGTGTCGGCCATCACAGGCGCTGTGCACAGGGCCAAAACTACAGCCGCGCCATTGCGTAGCCAACGAGCCGCCCCATATGCTTTAACAGCCATTACCGACCGGACATTTTCCATGACAGTTCTTTCCCTTCAGGACGCCTCGCTTTCGCTTTCGTCGAACGCGGGCAGAGTAGATATTCTCCACGGGATTACCCTTTCGGTATCCGCGGGCGAGAGCGTCGGCCTGATCGGACCGAGCGGATCGGGCAAGTCCTCGCTGCTCATGGTCATGGGCGGCTTGGAACAGGCCACGGGCGGCAAGGTGACTGCGCTGGACCAAGACCTGACCCGCATGGACGAAGACGCGCTTGCCCGCTTTCGTAGAAACAATATGGGGGTGGTGTTCCAGTCCTTCCACCTCATTCCGACGATGACAGCTGTTGAAAATATCGCGACCCCGCTGGAACTGGCCGGCGAAGCGGACGCATTCGACCGCGCAAGGGCGGAGCTTGAGGCCGTGGGCCTCGGCCACCGCGCGGACCACTACCCCAGCCAGCTTTCGGGCGGCGAGCAGCAGCGTGTAGCACTTGCCCGCGCCGCCGCGCCGCGCCCGCGCATCCTGCTGGCGGACGAGCCGACGGGGAACCTTGATGAAAGCACGGGCGCTGCGATTATGGACCTGCTGTTCGGCCTGCGCGACCGCCACGGCGCGACGCTGGTGATGGTGACGCACGCCCCCGATCTGGCGGCGCGGTGCGACCGCGTGGTGCGCCTGCGTGACGGGCGGATCGAGGACGCGGCATGAGCCTCGCGTATCGTCTGGCCCGCCGCGACCTGCGGGGGAGCCTGAAATCGTTTCGTATTTTCCTTGCGTGTCTGATCCTTGGCGTCGCGGCGATTGCCGCCGTCGGGACGGTGCGCAGTGCGATTACGGCTGGTCTGAAAGAACAAGGTGCGGCGCTGCTGGGTGGTGATGCGGAGGCGGAGTTCACCTACCGCTTCGCCCGCCCAGAAGAGCTGGCATATTTGCAGAGCATTTCCGAGCAGGTCTCTGAAACCGTCGATTTCCGGTCGATGGTCGTGGTGCAGCGCGAAGAGGCAGAGCGCGCATTGACGCAGGTGCGGGCCGTTGATGACCTTTATCCGCTGATAGGCGAGGTGACGTTGTCGCCCGAAATGCCGCTGGCGGATGCGTTTGCGGGGAACGGCGATTTGCCCGGCGGTGTGATGGAGCGCGTGCTCGCCGACCGTCTGGGGCTGAGCGCGGGGGATACGTTCCGCCTTGGCACACAGGATTTCGTGCTGTCGGCGGTGCTGGACACCTACCCTGACAATGCTGCTGGGGGCTTTGGTCTGGGGCCGAGGACACTGGTGCTGACCGAGGATCTGGCCGATGCGGGGCTGATTGCCGAGGGCACGCTGTTCAATACGCAGTACCGTCTGGACCTGCCAGATGGAGCTGACCTAGCCGCGCTGGAGCGGCAGACCGAGGGTCAGTGGCGCGATAGCGGGCTGCGCTGGCGCGATGCGCGGCGCGGTGCTGGCGGGACCGAACGGTTCGTGCAGCAGATCGGATCGTTCCTGATTTTGGTCGGTCTCGCGGGCCTCGCCGTCGGCGGTGTGGGCGTGTCGGCAGCGGTGCGGTCGTACCTCGCGGGCAAGCGCGACACCATCGCGACGCTGAAGACATTGGGCGCAGAGCGGCGGACCATTCTGGCCGTCTACGCCATCCAGATCGCGGTTCTGTCGGCCATCGGGATCGTCGCGGGGCTGGTGCTGGGGCTGTTGTTGCCGCTGGTGTTCTCGCCTTTGATCGCGGCGCAACTGCCTGTTCCAGCGAGCTTCCGCATCTACCCGATGCCGCTGATCGAGGCAGCGATTTACGGCGCGCTGACGGCGGCGATCTTTACCCTTTTGCCGATTGCGCGGACAGAGAACATTCGCGCGGCGGCACTGTTCCGCAATCAGGGCAGCGGGCGCTTACCGTTCCGCCATGTGCTCTACACGGGCATCCTCGTGGCGGCGCTGGTCACGCTAGCGGCGTGGTTCACGGATGCGGTGCGGCTGACGCTCTATACCTTTGGCGGGATCGCGGGGGCGCTGCTAGTGCTGGCGATTGCGGCGTGGCTCATCGGCTGGATCGCTGGTCGTTTGAATCCGATGGCGCGTGGCCGCCCTGCCCTCCGCGCGGCGCTGGCGGCCATCGCGGCGCAGAAGGGCGAGACGCTTTCGGTCGTGCTGTCGCTGGGCCTCGGCCTGTCGGTATTGGCCTCGGTCGGGCAGATCGACGGCAACCTGCGGGCGGCGTTTACGGACGAGTTGCCTTCGGTCGCGCCGAGCTACTTCTTCGTCGACATTCAGCCGGACCAGATGGAGGGCTTCCGCGAAAGGCTGGACACCGACCCTGCGGTCTCCAAGGTCGAAGCCGCGCCGATGCTGCGCGGGATCATCACGACGATCAATGGACAACCCGCCGAGAAATTTGCGAACGGACACTGGGTGGTGCGCGGGGATCGCGGCGTGACCTATTCAGAAGCGTTGCCTGAAGGCACGCGCCTGACCGCTGGC
Organism: Marivivens aquimaris; assembly: GCF_015220045.1. Classification (NCBI taxonomy): domain Bacteria; kingdom Pseudomonadati; phylum Pseudomonadota; class Alphaproteobacteria; order Rhodobacterales; family Paracoccaceae; genus Marivivens; species Marivivens aquimaris. The sequence goes on from NZ_JADBGB010000001.1 coordinate 2,185,471, forward strand.
GAGTGGTGGCCTGAAGGCTATGACGGCGAGCCGCTGGTCAGTTTCTCTGCCGAAGAAGCGGCGGAGATCGGACTGCAATTGGGCGACACGCTGACGGTCAACATTCTGGGGCGGGACATTACAGCGACGGTCGCGAGCTTCCGCAAGGTGGAGTTCGACACGGCGGCCATCGGCTTTGTCATGTCGATGAACCCCAGCGCGCTGGCGGGCGCGCCGCATAGCTGGATCAGCACGGTCTACGCCGAAGAGGATGCCGAGGCGGCGATCCTGCGCGATCTGGCGAACGCCTACCCCAACATCACGGCGATCCGCGTGCGCGACGCGATCGACCAAGCGCTCGTGCTGATCGACGGGATCGCGGCGGGTGTGCGCTATGGCGCGCTGGCCACGTTGGTCACAGGGTTCCTCGTGCTGATCGGAGCAGCGGCGGCGGGGCAGCGGGCGCGGGTCTATGAGGCGTCGATCCTCAAAACGCTCGGTGCGACGCGCGGCACTATTTTGCGCAGCTTTGCCCTGCGCGCGGCATTCGTTGGGTTTGCGGCGGGCGTAGTGGCGCTGTTCGCGGGGATCGGTGGCGGCTGGACAGTCACGACGTATATTATGGATACAGATTTCCAGATCATCTGGTCCAATGCGCTGTGGATTATCGCCGGAGGGATCGTGGCAACACTTCTTGCCAACTTGACCTTCGCGCTCAGAGCCCTCAGCGTGCGGCCAGCCCGCAATCTAAGAGACCGTGAATGAACCATCCCCGCTTTTTCGGCTATGGCAGCCTCGTCAACTTTGACACCCATAGCTACCCCGAGCCGAAAGCAGCCAAACTGCAAGGGTGGCGCCGTGTCTGGCGTCATACCAATATCCGAGACTTCGCTTTTCTGTCGGTCGAGCCGCATGAGGGCACCGTTCTGCTGGGCGCGACCGCGCTGGTGCCGAACGCCGATTTCGAGGCGCTGGACGAACGCGAGTTTGCCTATGCCCGCCGCCCCGTCGCCCATCAGGTGACGCCGGAGCATGACGAGGTTGTCGTTTACGAGGTTGAAGAGGGCTACTTTGCCGAGCCGTCGACCGCGCATCCGGTGCTGCTAAGCTACCTTGACGTGGTCGTGCAGGGCTATCACCGCCTGTTCGGTGACGACGGGGTGAAGCATTTCTTTGACACGACGATGGGCTGGGAGTCGCTGCCGGTTCTGGATGACCGCGATGCGCCGCTTTATCCGCGCGCTTGTCTGCTGACGGACAAAGAAACCGCGCTGGTGGATGCCTACCTCAAAGAAAGAGGCCAGCCGCAAGGCTGACCTCTGATCGTTTTCGCGGTGGCCTTACGTTTTAGACGTAGGGCTTTACCTGCATCAACTGCATCACATCGCCCATGTCGGGGCCGTTTGTACGGCCGGTGACGAGCTTGCGCAGCGGCATGAAGAGACCCTTGCCCTTGCGGCCGGTCGCGTCCTTCACAGCGGTGGTCCAGTCTTTCCACGCATCGGGGCCGTAGGGCGCGTCGCCCAAGAGACCCAGCGCGGTGTCGACCATTTCCTTGTCTTCGTCAGCGACGAGACCCGGCGTGCCGTTCTGGAACAGGTTCCACCAGTCCTTCATGTCGGACATGAAGGTGATGTTTTCGCGAACGACATCCCAGAATTTCTCTGCCAGATCAGCCGGAACGCCGAGCGCCAGAACCTCGTCCTTCACATCGGCGAAGGGCTTGGCGGCGTTGATGCGTGCGGTGAGCGGCAGCAGGTCTTCAGTATCGAACTTGGTCGGGGCGGCGCCGAATTTGGTGACGTCGAAACCGTCGATGACTTCCTGAACGTTGGCGCGCAGTTCGACCGGATCGGCGGAACCGAGGCGGGCCATCAGCGACATGATCGCCATCGGCTCGATGCCCTTTTCGCGCAGGTCTTTCAGCGACAGGGTGCCGAGGCGCTTGGACAGCGCTTCGCCCTGCGGGCCGGTCAGCAGCGAGTGGTGGGCAAATGCCGGAACCGTGCCGCCGAGTGCTTTGATCATCTGGATCTGGGTCGCAGTGTTGGTGACGTGGTCGGAGCCGCGCACAACGTTGGTGATACCCATTTCCACGTCATCGACGACCGATGCCATGGTGTAGAGGAACTGGCCGCTTTCCTTGATGAGAACGGGATCGGACACCGACGCGGCGTCGATCGAGATATCGCCGAGGATACCGTCGTTCCATTCGATACGCTCGCGGTCGAGCTTGAAGCGCCAGTGGCTGCCGCGTTCGGCGCGCAGCTTGTCCTTTTCCTCTTCGCTGAGGTCGAGGGCAGCGCGGTCGTACACGGGCGGCTTGCCCATGTTCAGCTGCTTCTTGCGCTTGAGGTCCAGTTCGGTCGGGGTTTCGAAGCACTCGTACAGACGGCCCATTTCGATGAGCTTCTGCTTGGCGGCCTCGTAACGCTCAAGGCGCTTGGACTGGTACTCGATACGGTCCCACGAGATGCCGAGCCAGGTCAGCGCATCCTTGATGCCGTCGACGTATTCCTGCTTCGAACGCTCCTGGTCGGTGTCATCGATACGCAGGATGAATTCACCGCCGTTCTGTCGGGCGATGGCAAAGTTCATCAGGGCAGCGCGCAGGTTGCCGATGTGCATCCAACCGGTGGGCGAGGGGGCAAAACGGGTCGTGGTCATGACAATCTCCTATTGCGCCAAGGCCATTTCATATCGGCCCCCTTTTGTCCATATCAGCCTTATGCAGTTCGGCTTTGCGCGCCCAGATAACATCGGCGTCAGGTTTGTGGGCCGCAGCGGGGTTCGGGCTATCTTGCGGATCATCCAACCTTTGGGAGACCCCGCCATGAAACTTTCACGACGTCAGGCTCTCGGAGCCGCCGCAGCCGCACCCGCAGCCCTTGCCATGCCGCAAATCGTTCGCGCACAATCGGCTGAAACCGAACAAGAGGTGCCGATGATCGCTCCTTATCGCAGTGTGAATGTCGGTGACTTCAAAGTCACGACACTCCTTGCTGCCCACCGCCCGATGGACGACCCGCACGGCACGTTCGGCCTGAATGCCTCGGACGAGGATTTCGCGGCAGCCGCCGAAGCCAATTTCATTCCCGCCGATAGTTCGGTGAACTTCTTCACGCCCGTGCTGGTCGAAACCCGCAGCGACAAGATCCTGTTCGACACGGGACTTTCGCCGGAAGGTGTGACCGCTGCGCTCAAGGCCGCGGGACACGCGCCCGAAGACATTTCGACCGTGGTTCTGACCCACATGCACCCCGACCACATCGGCGGCCTGATGGGTGACAGCGCGACGTTCACCAATGCGCAGTACGTCACTGGCAAGACCGAGTTCGACTATTGGGCAGGTGCCGAGAACGAGACCTTCGAGACCAAGATGCGCCCGCTGGAAAGCAAGACGACCTTTGTCTCCGAAGGCGACAGCGTGGCCAGCGGCATCACCGCGCATGATGCGTTCGGCCACACGCCGGGTCACATGGTGTTCCGTCTGGAATCGGCAGGTCAGGCGCTGCTGCTCGCGGCTGATACGACGAACCACTACGTCTTCTCGCTTCAGCATCCCGATTGGGAAGTGCGCTTCGACATGGACAAGGCCAAGGCTGCCGAAACGCGCCGCCGTATCCTTGATATGGTGGCAGTCGATCGCATCCCGATGATCGGCTACCACATGCCCTTCCCCGGCATCGGTTACGTCGAGCAGAACGGCAGCGGTTACCGCTTCGTGCCTGTGTCCTACCAGTTGATGTAAGACATTTGCGGACACGGCAGGCTGCGCTAGGCTGACGGTATCGTCACTGCTGCGAGGAGGCCGCCGTGTCCGCTATACTCACCGTTACTCTGAACCCCGCGCTGGATATCGCGACCTCTGTCGACAAGGTCATCGCGGGTCACAAGCTGCGCTGCGCCCTGCCCGTCATCGATCCTGGCGGCGGCGGCATCAACGTTGCACGGGCGATCCGCCAGCTTGGCGGCGATGCGACTGCTTTCGTGGCTTTGGGCGGAAATACAGGCCGCCAGCTTGGCGAGCTGCTTGAGGCTGCGGGGCTTCCGCTGATCGTTCACGCCGCCCCCGGTGATACGCGGCAGAGCGTGGCCGTCACCGACCTTTCCATCAACGACCAGTTCCGCTTCATGCTGCCCGGCCCCGATTGGTCGGATGCGGATGTGGACGGCGCTTGCGCGGGTATCAAAGCCAACGCGCCCGATAGCGGCTTCGTCGTGCTGTCAGGCTCCGGCCCCTCGGGATCGCGAGCGGATTTGTATGCGCGGATCTGCAAAGACCTCAGCAACACGAGCACAAAGGTGATCGTCGATACTTCCGGCCCTGCCCTGACGATGATGGCGCTTGGGCAACCCGAAAGGCCCTATGTGCTGCGGATGGACCAGCAGGAGGCCGAGAGCCTGACGCGCTACGCCCTGCCCCGCCGCGGAGATACCGCTGATTTTGCAAGCAAATTGGTCGAACGTGGCGCGGGCGAGATTGTCATCATCGCGCGCGGATCGGACGGAAACGTGCTGGCGACGAAGGACGGGCGCTGGTTCTGCCCTGCGGTGAATACGGTGGTGAAATCGAAGGTCGGCGCGGGTGATAGTTTCGTCGGCGGGCTGACCTTGGCGCTGCAGAACGGGTGCGACCTGCAAACGGCGTTGTGCCATGGGTCGGCAGCGGCGTCGGCGGCCTGCATGACCGAAGGCACGCAGTTGTGCCTTCGCCATGACTTCGACGAATGCCTCGCGAGGTCGGAGGCGACCGCCCTATGAAAAACGGCCCCGCAAAGGGGCCGTTTCCAGAAACTTAGGCATTGAGTTTCGCGGTGATGTCCACGAGGCGCTTAGCCTGGTGGGCAACCGAACGGTGGCCGACTTCCGACAGCTCGCCCGGCTGGGACGAGAAGCCGTAGGGGTTGCCGCCGTCTTCGAACTTGACGCCATCGGTGTAACCCGGAGCGACGGGGATCATGCCGAAGTGCATGGCCGACACGTAGGTCTGCTGGATCGCGCCTTCGGTGCCGCCGTTTACGTTCTGGGCCGAAGCGGTGACGGTGATGGTCTTGTTGGCGAGAGCGCCTTCCATCCACAGCGGGCCGAGCGTGTCGAGCCAAGCGCGGGTCTGGCTAGCCATGCCGCCATAGCGGGTCGGCGACGACAGGAAGTATCCGTCAGCCCACTTCAGATCGTCCGGAGTGACGACCGGCAGCTCGGAAACGCGCTCTGCCTGAGCTTTCCATGCTTCCTGACCTTCGACAACTTCCGGCGGAGCGGTTTCGGCGATGCGGAGGACACGGACCTCTGCGCCTGCTTCTTCAGCGGCTTTGGCAGCGGCGGATGCGATGCCATAGTTCGTGCCATAGGTGGAGTAGAAAATTACTGCAATTTTCGGCGTAGCCATGATGAATTCCTCTTTGTGAGTTCTAAGCCAGAGTTAGGCCCGCCCGCGGTTCTTGTCGTCAGATATTACCGCTCGGACCCTGTGCGAAAATGCAAAACGACCCGCCAATGGCGGGCCGTTCGGTGCAATTTTGCTGAATTAGCCAGCAATGCGCACAATGGCGTTCGTTTCTGCGTCAATGGCAACATACTGGCCATTGATGTTCAGATAACGCAGACCTTCCTGCGGGGTCTCGTAGGTCACGATCTCGGCCGGAATACCTGCGCCGACAACGATCTCACCCGAAAGGTTTACCGGCTCGACCGGGTTGCTTTCGATGTAGGTCATGGTCTCGGTGGTCGGCTCTACAACTTCAGCCGCGCCAGCCGAACCCAGCAGACCGCTGGCAACGATGGCAGTGGTCGGGCCGCCCAGTGCGTAGGCGATCAGAGCACCGGCAGTACCGCCAGCGATGGCAGCGACGCCTTTATCTTCGTCGGTTTCTTCTTCGTTCACGTAGGTGACGGTCTTGATTTCGACCTGCTCGGGCTGCGTGTCGATGGTGGCGACGTTGTCACCTGCCTGTACGGTCAGGTACGGCGCATACGACCAGCCTTCGGTGCCGTCGTAGCTGACTTCGCACCATTCGTAGCCGTCGAGGCAGCCTTCAATGGTGGCCATTTCACCGGCGGGGATCACGCCGACCGATTCATACCATGCACCCGGGCCGCTACGTACGTTCAGATCGGTCGCAGCCGTTGCGTCAGCAGCTTGTGCCATTGCCGGAGCGGCTACGGCCAGAGCGATTGCGGAACCTGCGAGGGTGCGTTTGATGATAGTCATAATAGTCTCCAATTCTCTGTGGCAGCGGTGCGCCGCCGGATTGGAGAGAGAACAACTATCCCCCGAAAACCGTTCCTATGTCCTTAACAAGTTTCCTTCACGCCTCTGTCAGATCGGCGTGAGATCGCTCATTCTTAGGAGTTGTCGCGGAAGCGGTTTGCGATCGGGTAGCGACGGTCGAGCCAGAACGCACGCTTTGTCAGGCGGGTGCCGGGTGCCGATTGGAAACGCTTGTATTCGCTGATGTACAGCAGATGCTCCACCCGCTTGACCGTTTCACGCTCGAAGCCCAGCGCCACGCATTCCGCCACGCTCGCCTCGCGGTCAACGAGGAGTTCGAGGATCGCGTCGAGGATTTCGTAGGGCGGCAAGCTGTCTTCGTCCTTCTGGTCGGGACGCAGTTCGGCTGAGGGCGGCTTTTCGATGATCGAGACGGGGATGACCTCGCCTTCGGGGCCGCTCATCCAGTCGCGATGGTTGGCGTTGCGCCAGCGGCAGGTCTCGAACACGCGCGTCTTGTAGAGATCCTTGATCGGGTTGTAGCCGCCGTTCATGTCGCCATAGATCGTGGCGTATCCCACAGCGACCTCGGATTTGTTGCCGGTCGTCAGCAGCATTTCCCCGAACTTGTTCGACATCGCCATCAGCAGCAGACCGCGCAGGCGGGACTGGATGTTTTCTTCGGTGATGTCGGGCTTGGTGCCTTCGAAGATCGGCGCGAGCGTATTCGTGATCGCGTTGCGACCCTCGGAGATCGGCACGAAGTCGTAGTGGACGCCAAGGCGCTTTGCGATGTCTTCGGCGTCGTCGAGCGAGCCTTGCGAGGTGTATTCCGACGGCAGCATCACGCAGCGCACTTTCTCGGCGCCCAGCGCGTCAACGGCGATAGTGGCGACGAGCGCAGAGTCGATCCCGCCCGACAGACCGAGCAGAACTTTCTTGAAGCCCGTCTTGCGCAGGTAGTCGCGCAGGGTGAGGACCATCGCGTGGTAGTCCTGTTCCCACTCGGTCGGGAAAGTAATCATGTTGCCGGGGAGCGCTTCCCAGCCGCCATCTTCGGTGCGCTCGAAATCGACGTGAGCGATGGCCTCGACGAACAGTGGAAGCTGCACGGCAAGTTTGCCGCCACGGTTCAGCACAAAAGAGCCGCCGTCGAACGCCTGATCGTCCTGACCGCCGATGGTGTTCACGTAAACCATGGGCACATCGTTTTCGATGACGCGGGCGACCATGGTGCTCAGGCGGCGGTCGAATTTACCGCGATAATAGGGCGAGCCGTTCGGGACGACGAGCATCTCCGCGCCGCTTTCGACCATGGCTTCGGCCACGTCGGGATACCAAGCGTCCTCGCAAATCGGGGAGCCGATGCGAAGCTGACCGACGTCATAGGGGCCTTGGATGGCACCACGATTGAACTGACGGACTTCGTCGAACACGTTGTAGTTCGGCAGGAAGTGCTTGAGCTGACGCGCTGCGACGACACCGTTCTTGCAGATGAAGTAGGCGTTATAGAGACGTCCCTCTTCCGCGTAGGGGCCGCCGATTGCGAGGATGGGGCCGTCCGCGCATTCCTGCGCAAGCTGTTCGATGCGGGCCATGCAGGCGCGGTGGAACGCGGGCTTCATCACGAGGTCCTGCGCCGAATAGCCAGCGATGAACATCTCGGGCAGAGCCACCATTTCGGAGCCCGCCTCTTTGGCCTGCTTCCATGCCTCGACAGCTTTTGCGGCGTTGCCCTCGATATCCCCGACGGTGGGATTGAGCTGGGCAATAGACATACGGAACGTATCGGTCATCGGCTTCCTGCGCATCGTTGTTGTGGCAGATTTAGCAGAACACGCGCCAAGGGAAAGCCGAATGCGGCAGTAAACACTCCGCTAGGGCGTTGTAGGAATTGTTCTGGTCAATTAGCATCGCCCCGAGAAAACAGGGAAAAGACCATCATGAACCTGAAACAGGCGCTCCTTGGCAGTGTGGCGTTTCTGCTTGTCGGCCAGATGGCAGTGGCACAACAAGTCCAGACCAAACAATACGAAGACGGCGGGGTCTACGAAGGCCAGTTCGAAAACGGAAAGCAGAACGGGCAAGGCACTTACCGCCTGCCGAACGGCTATGAATATACCGGCGAATGGGTCAACGGCGAAATCCGCGGCGAGGGCACGGCGCGTTTTCCCAACGGTTCTGTCTATGTCGGTGAGTTCACCGCAGGAAAGCCCGACGGCAAAGGCAAGATCACCTTTGCCGATGGCGGCACCTACGAGGGCGACTGGCTCGAAGGCAACATCACCGGTATGGGCAAGGCGACCTATGCCAACGGCGTCGTCTATGAGGGTCAGTTCCGCAATGCCATGCACCACGGTGAAGGCACCATGACCAGCTCGGACGGGTATACCTACACCGGCACTTGGATGAACGGCGTTAAAGAGGGCGAAGGCATCATCACCTACCCCGACGGCACCGTCTATGAGGGCGAGCTGGCGCATGACGAACGCGACGGTTCGGGAATGCTGACGATGCCAGACGGCACGATCTACGAAGGCACTTGGGTCGACGGCCAGATCGAAGGCAACGGCAAGCTGGTCCAAGCCAACGGCGATATCTACGAAGGCACTCTTGTCGCGGGCAAACGCGACGGCATCGGCACTGTGACCTACGCCAACGGCGACGTGTATCAGGGCGGCTTTGACGCCGATCTGCGCCACGGTCAGGGCACGTTCCGCGGCGTCGACGGCTATATCTACATCGGCAACTGGGATCAGGGCGAGATTTCGGGCCGTGGTCAGGTCACCTACCCCGACGGCTCGGTCTACATTGGCCAGTTCGCGGCGGGCCTCGCCGATGGCACGGGCAAGATCACCTATCCCGACGGCTCGACCTACGACGGCCAGTGGACCCAAGGCGTCATCAACGGTACGGGCCGCGCGACCTACCCCAACGGTCTGGTTTACGAGGGCGAGTTCAAGAACGCCAAGAACCATGGTCAGGGCGTCATGACGGACTCGCACGGCTATTCGTATAACGGCGCGTGGGTTGACGGTCAGCGCGAAGGCGAAGGCAAAGCCACCTATGCCGACGGTTCGGTCTACGCAGGCACGTTCGTGGCAGGCCAGCGCGACGGCAAAGGCACGATCACCATTCCGGACAACCCCGCCACCGAAACCGACGAGACCTTCACCTACGAAGGCGAATGGAAAAACGGCGAGATTTCGGGCCAAGGCGTTGCGACCTACTCGAACGGTGACATCTACACCGGCACCTTCGTGGCTGGTCGCCGTCAGGGTGATGGCCGGATGCAATACGCCGACGGCGAGGTCGAACAGGGCGAATGGGAAGACAACGTGTTCGTCGACAGCGTCCTGCCCGTGACGCCCGAGGAAACCGAAACCGAGGAAGAGACCGCGAACTAAACGGTCTCCCCATCCTCCATCCGTTTCAGCCACGCATTGGCATCTGACAGGACCGTCTTGCGGCGGTCCTCGTCCATACGGTCCCACGTGCGGTACATATTGCCCATGCGCGGATTGTTTTCGAACCGCTGGCGGTGACGGTCGAGGAAATACCAGTAGAGCAGATTGAACGGGCAGGCATCCTCGCCCGTTTTTTCTTTGACCTTGTAGGCGCAACCCTTGCAGTAGTCGGACATGCGGTCGATGTAGGCCCCGCTGCTGACATAGGGCTTTGACGCGATGATCCCGCCGTCGGCGAACTGGCTCATGCCGATCGTGTTGGGCGCCTCGACCCACTCGAACGCATCGGCGTAGACCGACAGATACCATTCGTGGACCTGATGCGGGTCGATCCCCGCGATCAGGGCAAAATTCCCCGTGACCATCAGGCGCTGGATGTGGTGGGCGTAGGCTTCTTCCTTGGTCTGTTCGACCGCCTTGGAAATGCAGCGCATCTTCGTCTCGCCGCCCCAGTAGAACCACGGCAGATCGCGGTCGTGGCGCAGCGTGTTGTGGCTGGTGTAGTCGGGACCGTTCAGGAAATAGATACCCCTCATATACTCGCGCCAGCCGATGATCTGGCGGATGTAGCCTTCGGCGGAATTGAGCGGCACGTCACCGTTACGATACGCCTCCTCGACCCGCTTGCAGACCTCCAGCGCGTCCAGCAAGCCGATGTTGATGTACATCGAAATGATGGAGTGCCAGAGGAACCGCTCGTCCGCGAGCATGGCGTCCTGATAATCACCGAACTTCGGCAGCCCGCCCTTGAGCCAGTAGGTCAACTGCCGCCGCGCGCCCTCCTGATCGGTGGCATAGCGGAACGGACGAAGGTCGCCGAAGTTGTCGGGGAACTCCTTTTCGACGAGGGCCAGAACCTCTTCGGTAATTTCGTCAGGCGTGAATTCCATCGGGCCGTTGAAGTCGACATCATCCGGCGCCGCTTTGCGGTTGTCGTGGTCGTAGTTCCACTTGCCGCCCTCGGGATCGTCGCCGTCCATCAGAAGGCCCGTCTTGCGGCGCATCTCGCGATAGAAATACTCCATCCGCAGCGCCTTGCGCCCATCGGCCCATTCCTCGAACTCACGGTGCGAGGCAACAAAACGGTCATCGGGGAACTGGTGGATATCGAGCGGCGCATCCTCCAGCGCCGAAATCAGCCGCCATTCCCCAGGTTCGGTGGCGAGCACTTCGGACGCGCCGTATTCATCAGCGCGGCGCAGCAATTCACCGACGATGCTGCCGGAGTTCTCCTTGTCGTCGTAGCGCGTGTAGGCAACGGTGCGCCCGCCCTCCTCCAGCCGTTTCGCGAACTTGCGCATCGCGGCAAAGATCAAGGCGACCTTTTTGGGGTGATGTTTGACGTAGGACGCTTCGTCCCGCACTTCGGCCATGACGATGACATCGCCCTCGGCGGCCTCGCGCAGGGCCGACAGATCTTCGGTCAGCTGGTCCCCCAGCACGAGCACCAGCTTCACCACGGGATGGCCTTTCCTGCGTAGTCAAAGAACATCCCCGTCTGGTCCGGCGTCGCGCCCTCCAGAACTGCAGTCAGCTTCGCGGCAGCCTCCGCAGGGGTTAGCTTGTTCGCCTTGTAACCGGCGGTAAATTCCGTCTCGACCGTCCCCGGATGCAGCGCCAGAACCACCGAGCCTTTGTGCGTGCGTTTGAGTTCAATCGACGCCCCGCGAATAATCTGGTTCACAGCAGCTTTGGACGCACGATACGCGTGCCAACCGCCCAGCCCGTTGTCGCCAATTGACCCGACCCGCGCCGATAGCACTCCTACGCGTCCACCGCTCGCCAGCAATCGCGGCACATGACGCATCAACAGCGCAACGCCGATGGTGTTCACCGCCATCACATCCGCCATTTCCTGCGCGTCGATCTGCGATAGCGATTTCTCCGGCCCCTGCCCCGCGCTCAAAATGCCGACGGCGATCCAGATGACATCGAACGGCCCCGAAACACTGCCTAAGACCCGCTCAACAGATGCCGGATCGGTCACGTCCAAACCGTCGCCCGACCGCGACAGGCCGACAACCTCGCCGCCTGCTACCGCACAGAGCGCGGCACCGATACCGCCCGAAGCGCCTATGACTAGAATACGTTTCATAAATCCGAAGATAACCCGCAGCGCGCGCCGCTCCACCCTTCACTTTGACGAAAATACCTCGGGGGAGGCCGCCGCAGGCGGACGGGGGCAGAGCCCCTCTGATACCAAAGGCAAAAATCCCCCTTTCCCTCGGGTGAATCATAGGTATAGTCCCGCCCTATGACGCGCTTGGATCATATCATTGTTGCTGCCCGCACCTGCGGTGCCCTGCCCACGCGCGCCCTTCTACTCCTTAGCAGCCTCTGAGCGTGCCTGCCGGCGCGACCGCTCAGGGGTGTCCCAGCGCCGGGTAATGCTAAGGACAGACAAGGATTTATGACATGACCCAAGACCGCGTGTTGATTTTCGACACTACCCTCCGTGATGGCGAACAGTCGCCGGGGGCCACCATGACCCACGAAGAAAAGCTCGAGATTGCAGAGCTGCTCGACGATATGGGTGTCGACATCATCGAAGCCGGTTTCCCGATCGCTTCCGAAGGTGATTTCCGCGCCGTTTCCGAGATCGCCAAGCGGTCCAAGAACTCGACGATCTGCGGCCTCGCCCGTGCGAACTTCAAGGATATCGAGCGCTGCGCCGAAGCCGTGAAGCACGCCAAATCCGGCCGTATCCACACCTTCATCGGCACCTCGCCGCTGCACCGCGCCATTCCGAACCTCGACATGGACCAGATGGCCGAGCGCATCCACGAGACCGTGACCCATGCGCGTAACCTTTGCGACAACGTCCAGTGGTCGCCGATGGACGCCACCCGCACAGAGTGGGACTACCTCTGCCGCGTGATCGAGATCGCCATCAAAGCGGGCGCGACCACGATCAACATCCCCGATACCGTCGGCTACACCGCCCCGCGCGAGTCTGCCGACCTGATCCGCCGCCTGATCGAAACGGTTCCGGGCGCGGATGACGTTGTCTTTGCAACGCACTGCCACAACGACCTTGGCATGGCGACGGCGAACAGCCTCGCCGCTGTCGAAGCCGGTGCGCGCCAGATCGAATGCACCATCAACGGTCTGGGCGAACGTGCGGGTAACACCGCTCTCGAAGAAGTGGTCATGGCGCTGAAGGTCCGCAACGACATCATGCCGTTCCAGACCGGTATCGACACCACCAAGATCATGAACATCTCGCGCCGTGTTGCGACTGCGTCGGGCTTCCCCGTCCAGTTCAACAAGGCGATCGTCGGCAAGAATGCCTTTGCCCACGAGTCCGGCATCCACCAGGACGGCATGCTCAAGAACAAGGAAACGTTCGAGATCATGCGCCCCGAAGACGTGGGTCTGGCTGGCACGTCGCTGCCGCTTGGCAAGCACTCGGGCCGCGCTGCGCTGCGCGCCAAGCTGGAAAGCCTCGGCTACGAGCTGGCCGACAACCAGCTGAAGGACCTGTTCGTCCGCTTCAAGGACCTCGCCGACCGCAAAAAGGAAGTCTACGACGACGACCTGATCGCGCTGATCCGTCAGAACGACACCGTCGAAGACCACATCAAGCTGAAGTCGCTTCAGGTTGTTTGCGGCACCGAAGGTCCGCAGACTGCGGAAATGACGCTGGAGATCGACGGCGAAGAGAAGTCGGTCAAAGCAACCGGTGACGGCCCTGTCGACGCGACCTTCAACGCGATCAAGGAACTGTTCGCACATGGTGGCCGCCTGCAACTCTATCAGGTTCACGCTGTAACCGAAGGTACCGACGCGCAGGCCACCGTTTCGGTGCGCCTCGAAGAGGACGGCAAGATCGCGACCGGCCAGTCGGCAGACACTGACACCGTGGTTGCTTCGGCAAAGGCATATATCAATGCAATCAACCGCTTGATCGTCCGCCGCGAGAAATCGGCACCCGGTGAAGATACGAAGATCGTGAATTACAAAGATACGGTTTAATACGGATGGGGCGGCTTACGGGCCGCCCCTCTGCTTTTGAGACTGACCGGCAACCTAAACATGCCGCGCTGCCGTACGTTCTAGTGCAAAGAGTTTACGTTCAGCAGCGAAAGGCACTTTGCTATGCAAACGACATCCGAGACGGCCGCCCGTCCGTCGGCGGTCCCGCACCGTTTCTACACGACTAGCGACCTTCTGGATCTGGTCATTGCCCTGCGCGAGTATGATCCGAGCGCGGCGTCCCACACGCTGGTCGGTCTGCTGCGCCTTGCCAGCGAAGGCAAAGCCACCCCGTCCGAGCAGACCGCGCTGCGCATCGCCGGCCTCGCCGACCTTGAAGGTGGCCGCGACGTGGTCCTAAGCCAGATCGCACTCGATCTGCTCCACGATTTCTCGACCGGTGAGTACGAAGGCAAAGCCCGTCCGCGCCGCACCCGTCATATGGAAGAGGCCAAGCCGAGCGCAGGCATGGTCGAAGAAGAGAAGCCCAAGGCCGAAATCGAGCCTGTGGCGAAGCTCTGCATCGGTGGCACCAACTATATGATCGGCGAGATGTCCGACATCAACGTGCTGGTCTTCCGTCTGGACGCCGATAACACCGCCGAATGGGTGCAGCTGAAAAACAGTGTGGAAGAAGGCTGGTCGTCGGTTGCGGCCGAGATCATCTCTCTCACCCGCGATCCGGTGTTCGAATACATCCGTATGCATATGATCCATCGCCGCCACGTCAATGCGGGTCCGGACATCATGCTTTTCGACCTTTACGGCTACGAGTGGTTCCTCCGTATGAACGACGAAGGCTGCGCGGTGCGTATTGAGGGCATGGACTGGACACCGGTCGATGTCAGCGGATTCGATCCCGAAACCGAACTGGGCAAGATCGCTGTGACCGCGCTGATGGAAGCTGTACCGGACACCCGCGAAAGCTTTGCCGAAGATACCCAGAGCTGGGCCCGCCGTATCGCCGCTGGTGCGTCGATCATGCCGGCCTTCACTATCTGATAGGCGGAGGGGAGGGCTTAGTCCTCCCCTTCCATTTCCGCGATGAACTTGCGCAGGCGTTCGACCGCGGCTTTCTTGATCTGCGACACACGTCCTGTCGTTACGCCAAGCACCTTGGCGATTTCGTAGACGTTCAGTTCCTCGACATAATAGAGCTGTAGCAGCAGCGCCTCGCGTTCAGGCAACTGGCCCAATGCACGGCGGAGCATGGCCTTCATCTGCTGTTGTTGCAGATTATCCTCGACCGATTTGCTGTTGTCGGAGAACAGTTTGGACTGGTCAGTGTAAAGCTCGTCGAGCGATTTGACCTGTCCCGCAGCAAAGCGGGTTTCCCAGTCCTCGTATTCAGCGACGGGCAGCCCCATTTCGGCGGCCACTTCTTCCTTGGTCGGAGCCCGCATGAGCGCCTGTTCAAGCTTGGCCGTCGCAGCACGCGCCTTTTGTTGCATCAGGATCGTACTACGGCAGACGCTGGCGTTGTCCCGCAGGAAATCCACGATTGATCCGCGCACACGAATGGCGGCGTAAGAGGCGAACGACGCACCGGCTTTGGGCTGGTAGCGACGGCTGGCGTCGATCAGGCCCATATAGCCGACTTGCAGCAGGTCATCGATTTCCACCATGCGCCCGACGCGCCCGAACATGTGCCAGGCAATCTTGCGCACGATGTGCATATGGTCCGACACGAGCTTGTCGGGATCGACCTGCTGTTCGGCATATCCTTTCGTCAGCAGCATAACAGCTTCCTTTCACATTCAGTCAGCAGGTGAATTGCAAGTGTCATGCCCAACCCCTCGAAATCGGTGACAACCACCCCTCGGCAAGCTTGCGAATGTCATTTCGCTGCGGACGAGTGAGAGTATCGATCAAACCAGCCCCTGTTCCAAAGAAGGCAAGCGTACAGTTTGACGACGCGATT
Source organism: Marivivens aquimaris (assembly GCF_015220045.1). Classification (NCBI taxonomy): domain Bacteria; kingdom Pseudomonadati; phylum Pseudomonadota; class Alphaproteobacteria; order Rhodobacterales; family Paracoccaceae; genus Marivivens; species Marivivens aquimaris. The sequence continues at coordinate 2,201,027 of NZ_JADBGB010000001.1, forward strand.
GCGCTGAGCTCCTCGGCGGTGAGGGCCCAATCATCGGTGCGGGTCAGACAAATACGCGGCGAAAGGGCCGCCCATTTTTCCGTCTGGCGCGCGATCATTCCCGGATGCAGACCGGCAGGCAGACACAGGATCACTTCGGCTCCACCGGCGATGGCCGCGACCTGTTCGGGGTCCATGCAATCGGGGATGTCGATGATCTGCGGCGCGTGGGCGTCGGCAGCGGAAAGTGTAGCGAGGAGCGTCGAGACGATCGGACGATCAATGTCGAGCCCCATGAGGCGGGACCAGCCCGCGAGGATATCACTGCCGAGCAGGCGTTCGCTGCGGGGTGCGATGATCCGCGGGCGCAGTCCGGCCCGTTCGGTCATCATCAACGCAGCCATACGTGCGGCGGTCAGCGATTTTCCGGCACCTTGCGGCCCCACGATAATGGTGCGAGCCGCCTGCCCTGCGGGTTGATCCGTCAGCAGACGCTGGCAGAGGTCGTTGAAGAAACCGTCCTCCTTGCCCTCGCCCTTACCCAGTTCGACCCAAAGCTCGGCGATGAAATTTGGCGTCAGCCCCGGCCAACCGCCCATGGGGGCGACGGGGCTTGCTTTGAACGCCGGTTGCTGCGGAGCTTCCACCCGTTCAGCCGTCACCACATGCTGCGGCTTTTCGGGCGTCACGGGGGGCTGGGTACGCGCGGCGAGAACCTCACCAAAGGTGCGGCCCTTGGTTTCAGGCTGGCGCGGCGGCGGAGGCGTTTTGGGTTTCGGCGCCTCGGTGGTCGCTCGCACCTCGACCTGCCCGTTCTTTTTCTTGGTCGAAATAATGTAGGCATCAAGGCCGAGGCGACGTTTCACCTCTTCCATAGCCAGAGCCGTATCGGATGCGCGGACAACAATCGTCGACATAGCTTACCTCACTGTTTCGGGCGCGGCAGAGTGGATTGACCGCCGATCACGGCGACCACTTCGACCTTGCGCATTTCGGGCAGTTCATTGATCCCGATGATGATGGCATCGGGCATGTGCGGGCGGATGAAGGCCGAGAAGGCGCGGCGCAGCACATTGGCGACAACCACGACCGAAGTCTTGCCTTCGCCTGCGGCCTTGTCCTGCGCTTCGGCCAGCGACGTGATGATCGTCTGGGCAAGGCCGCTGTCGATCACGAGGCCACCGTCGATATCGCCGGACTGGCGGGCGCGGATCAGAATCTGTTCCAGCTCTGGGTCCAGAGTGATGAGCGGCAGCGGCGAATTGATCGGACCTAGCTGCTGGAGCAGAAGCGGGGTCAGTTGCGGACGCATCGCCTCGGCCATGTCTTGGGCAGCGAGGTTGCGGCTCGACAGTTCGGCCAGACCTTCGAGAATGCGGCGCAGATCGCTGATCGGAATACGGCCCGACAGCAGGTGACGCAGCACGGCCGTCAGCGTGTGAAGCGGCACCAGTTTCGGGACAACGCTTTCCACAAGCGTCGGCGCGGTGTTGGCAAGGTTGTCGAGCAGCGCCTGCACATCGTCCGGACCGATAAGGTCGGCAGCGTGCGAGGAAATCGCCTGAGACATATGGGTGGCGATCACGGACTCGGGCTCGACGACCACATAATCGTCGGCCTCGGCCTCGGTGACCTGCTGCGGCAGAATCCAGATCGCGTCCATGCCGAAGGACGGGTCTTTGACCTCGATGCCGCGCAGTTTGCGGGTCGAGCTACCACCCGGCAGGGCCAGCTTGCGGTCGGGATACACGACGTCTTCGCCCACAATGCGGTGGCCGATGCGGATGCGGTACTGGTTGGGCGGCAGGCTGAGGTCGTCGCGGATGCGCACACCTGGAACAACGAAGCCCATCGCTTTGGACATTTCCTTGCGGATGCCGGTGATGCGGGACACGAGTGCGCCGTTTTCGCCGCCTGCCATCTGGATCAGGCCGTAACCGATCTGGAGCGAGATGGGCGCGTTGTCGGCCACGTCTTCGGGCACGATGCCTTCGCTCTCTTCGCCTTCGCCGCCAGCTGCGTCGCCTTGTTCGGGAGGCAGGACTTCACCGTCCTCGCCTTCGGCAAGATCGCGATTAAAGTAGGCCATCGCACCCGCACCGGCGGCAGCAATAATGAACAGCAGGTTCGGCATTCCCGGCACGATACCGAGCAGTGCCATAACGCCCGCCACAGGCACCCAAGCGCGGCGTAGGTTCATCTGCTTGCCGATCAGCTTGCCCATGTCGTGGCTGGAGGACACGCGGGTCACGATGACCGCGGTCGCGATGGACAGCAGCAGCGACGGGATCTGGGCGACGAGGCCGTCACCAATGGACAGAAGGATATAGGTCTGGGCCGCTTCGCCTGCCGAAAGGCTGTGCTGGATCGTTCCGATCAGGATGCCGCCAATCACGTTGATCGCGAGGATCAGGATACCGGCGATGGCATCGCCCTTCACAAATTTCGACGCACCGTCCATCGCACCGTAGAAATCTGCCTCAGCAGCAACGTCGGTACGACGACGTTTTGCCTCTTCGGGTGTCAAAAGTCCGGCATTCAGGTCGGCATCGATAGCCATCTGCTTGCCCGGCATCGCGTCGAGGGTGAAGCGTGCGGAGACTTCGGAAACGCGACCAGCACCCTTGGTAATGACGACGAGGTTGATAATCACGAGGATCGCGAACACCAGAAGACCGACAAGAAAGTTGCCCGCAATCACGAACTCGCCGAACGCTTGGATGACACGCCCCGCAGCGCCCGCACCGGTATGACCATCGGTCAGAACGATACGTGTCGAAGCGACGTTAAGCGCAAGGCGCAGGATCGTGGCGATCAGCAACACACTGGGAAAGCTGGAGAAATCGAGCGGGCGGTAGCTATGCAGCGCCACCATCAGCACCATCAGGGCGAGCACGATGTTCCCGACAAAGAAAGCATCCAGCAGCGTGACCGGCAGCGGCAGAACCATCATCGCCATCACAGCGAGGATGCCGACCGGAAGGGTCATGTCGCCAATACGGCCGATCATGGTGGGACGGGCTTCGGCGGCCATCAGTTCGTCCCCTGCTGCATTTTACCATTAAACATATTCATCAGTGCGTCGTTCCTGTGAGCGGCGTATCGGGGCTTGGCTTGCAAGAAGGATGCCACCGCAGGGTTGTGCGGCTTTCCCGACCCTCCCCGATTTCATGGCATGGCGTTTGCAGAGAACCGGCGAACCAAACCTCTGCCTATGGAGCACGCCTTGACCCGCTCGTTTCTGAAAATGCCCACGCTGATGGCCTCGCTTGGCCTGATGGGCGTGGCCGCTTGTACGGCCCCTATGTCCACGACCGTTCACCTGCCCGAAGACCCATCGGTCCGCGCAGCGACGGTCGCCCAGATCAAAGAAGACATCGACGCGATGGAAGGTGCCGGACATGGTGCGCCGGCGCGGACTGTTGCCAGCACCACCACCGTTTCGACGGGCGGTGGCGATATGGCGACGCCTGCACCCGTCGTCGTCGCAGAGCCCGCGATGATTACCGCCATCGGTTTCGCGCAGGTCTCCGGCCAGCCGGGCCGTACGCTGAATGAAAAGCGCCTTCTGGCGCTCCGCGCGGCCCGCGTCGATGCGATCCGCATTCTGACCGAGCAGGTGCACGGCATCTACGTTACCTCGACCACCACGGTTTCGCAGGCGCGTGTCGGCAACGACTCCATGTCGGCGATGGTCGAAGGCACCATTCGGGGCGCGCGCACCGTTCGCATCACGCCCAAAGGCACCGACGGTTACGAAGTCGAGCTGGCGCTTGATGCGTCGACCGTGGCTTACATCGTCAGCGCATTCCGGGGCGCACTGTGATCCGGCGGGCGCTGATCATCGTCGCTGCGCTGCTGTTTGCCACTACGGCGGCAGCGGAACGGACCGTCTGGGTCGAGGCCGAAGGCATCGGCTTTGTCAGCGCCCCCAATGACACCGACAGCGCCCGCCGCCGTGCGGTGGCGGATGCTTTGCTGAACGCAGCCCTGATGGGCGGCGCTTCGGTGCACGGCCATACGGTCGTCAACATGACCCGCGTGGAGCGTGACCTGACCATCGTTCAGGCGCTTGGCCGCGTGCTGCGTCACGAACAGATCAGCGCCGTGCTGAACGGCAATATGTGGCAGGTGCGGATCAAGGCACTGGTTGGAGACGAGGCGCAGACGATGTGCCGCGCGGCCAACCTGCTGCACGTTATTACCTACCGCCCCGAGGTTCGCGTATCCCCCAACGCGCCTGCATTTACTCAGGTCGTTGCGCAGGATGTGTTGCAGACGCTCTACGGCGTGCTCGACCGTCATCCGCAGACCGCGAGCCTGCGCATCACCGACCGCACCATGCCGCGCGGCCTTAGCGATATGCGTGCCCGCCGCGACTACACCGTGCTCACCCAAGGCGATGTGCGCCTGACAACGGGCGATTGGGGCTTCATCCCCGCGCTGGAGATTTACACCGTTGCCGATGGGCGCGGTCAGGCGATCGAGATGCGCCTGACACTCGACCTTGTCTCTTCAGATAATCAGGTCCATCGCCAGGAAATCATCCGCCGCACGAAGCTGCCCGGACCGACGCTGATCAGCGGGCTGGGTACGCTGACACAGAACACCCGCGCCCAGATGGTAGCGGAGCTGACGAGCGGCGTTGGCGCGGCCTTCGACGAACTTCTCGACATTCAAGCCTGCACTCCGCTGCAAGCGACCGTTACCATGTCCGGTAACGAACTCATCACCAACCTCGGCTCCCGTCAGGGTCTGAGCCGTGGTGCGATTGCCTTTACCATGGATCGCGGGAATAGCATCGAAATGCTGGAGATCGTGCAGATCACCGACCGCTACACCACGCTGCGCCCGATGGACCCGACCCGCCCTGCGAGCGCGTTTGTCGGCCGTCCGGTGCAGTTCGTGGAAACGGGGCTCTAAGATGCGCTGGCTCTGCGCCCTTGCCGTTATCGCCTCGCCCGCCTTTGCCGAAGGTGAGTATGCCGATGGCGTCAGCGGCATCGAAGCGGCAGAACTGGTCACGCTTGCGCTGACCGAGGCGGGCGTTTCGGGGGCCGAACCGACCGTGCCCGTTCGCCCGTTTCCGGCCTGCGATCATGCGCCGACGGTCAGCCCGAAATTTGATGGGTGGGAGACGGCGGAACTGCGCTGCGACAGCCCGTCGTGGTCCCGAAATATCCGCACCCGCGCGAGCGTTTCGCAGATGACGCCGCTCCGGCTCGAAATCACGAACAACGATGTTCCCGACGACCTCGGCCCGATGGTCGTGGCGCTGGCCCGCACAATGGGACGCGGCGAAATGGTGACGGCGGGCGATGTGCGTCTGCTGCCCCGCACCGCTCAAACGCCGCGCGATACTTTTAGCGAAATAGAACAAGTAGTTGGCCGCCGCCTGCGCTCCAGCATCGGTGAAGATCAATTTTTGCTCACAAGGCATCTTGATCCCGATTGGGCCGTCAGAGTCGGCACGCCAATTGCACTACAGATACAAGTTGGCCCGATTAATGTGATTGCCCCAGGCGAAGCACTACAAGACGGCCGCATTGGTGACGTTATAGAGCTTAGAAACATGTCTTCGGGCAAGATAGTTCGCGGCGTTGTAACCGGTGACAATATAGTGGCTTTACGGCCTAACATTATTTGACCAGCGGTCGTTACTAACGTCGAATGGAGGTCTGAAATGGTTGACTCAATCTCTCAATCCGGGGGCGCACAAATCAAGCGCACCGCCGATGACGCGGCCGCCCGCCTGCAAAAGGCGAAGGGCGGACCGACAGTGGGCCAGCCGGCTGCACCCGCGGCGCCGGCTGGAGAGAACGTGGAAATCAGCGCGCCAGTGGCGCAGCCGATGCCGGCCGAGCTGAAGTCGGGACCGCCCGTGGAAATGGAGCTGGTCACCCGCATACAGGAGGCGATTGCCAACGGCAGCTATCCTATCGATCTGGAAAAGATCACGGAGAGCCTGTTCCAAAGCTACCTCGAACTGAACAACTGACTACACCGGAGAGAACGGCATGACCTTGCCTGGCCCACAGACCCTCATGATCATCTCCGGCGGCGTTGCCCTCTTCGTGGTTTTGCTGACTGCAATTACCATCCGCCGTGTCCGCGCGAAGGCGGCTGCCGCCTCAGCAAAGGCGCAAGCCCGCGAGGAGCAGCTGATCGAACAGATTGACGTCCGCCTCGCCGCGTATGCAGGCCGCATCGAAGCGATGCAGGCACAGACAGCGGATCGCATCCACGACGATATCCGCGGCCTCCAGTCGGATATGGACTGGCTCGCCGGCGAGCGCATGATTGACGAAGCGATCAACATGGCCCGCACGGGTCAGCAAGCCAAAGACATCAGTGTGGAACTGGGACTTCCGCTCGATGCTGCCGAAGCCATCAGCCGCTTCCGCAAACACTAAGCAGACCACTCACGGGAACAGGAAAAGCCCCGCCGGTTTCGGCGGGGCTTTTTTTTGTGCTGTCGTTTTGTCAGTTGATAATGAGCCCGCAAGCCGGAGATCCGACGGGCGCAGCTGCACACCATTCGGCATATTTCTCGCGCAGCGCCAATTGCGCTTTGGTCTGGTCACGAGCGGACAGGCTTTCGAAGGTCGAGGCACGAACGGGCACAGCGCGCTCCATCCCCATGGCAACGGCCAGCGATTGCCAGACGTAGGTACTGACCATATCGGGGCGCGGCAGAAGCTCCGACTGGATGAGGGACATCTGGATCATGGCGCGGGCGTCGCCCTCGGCCACTTTGTCCGCAAGCTCGGCGGTCAGAACCTCGGCCAGCGCGGTGCGTTCGCCAGCAGTGATCGGAGCGGCAACGCGTGCGAGCAGAGCCTCGGCCTGCTGGACGCCGTTCAGTTTCGCGCGCCACGCCCAAGCGAAAGCGTCGCTCCAGCTTTGGGGGACACCCTCGCCCGCGTAGAACATCAGGGCGAGGTTGAACTGTGCGCGGCCATCACCAGAGCGGGCCAGATCACCGTAGATCGCCGCCGCTTCGGCAGCGCGGCCCGACGCGTAAGCATCAAGCGCCTCTTGCAGACCGGCACCTGCCATGGCGGGCGCGCTTAGGCTCATAACGACTGCGGTGGTGGCGAAAAACCGTTTCATCTTATTGCCCTGCCATCATCATCAGGCGCAGAGACATCAGACGGCGACGCTGGAGGCCCATGCGTTTGGTTTCATAGACAACGATCTGCGGGCGCGGAGTGCCTTCGGTCACGAAGTCGATCGAGATCGTGCGCGGCAGGTAGACGCCGTAAGCCGCGAGCGTTTCGACGGGGCTATGCGCAAACCGTTGGCGGAACTGATCGTCGATCCAGATGCGCGCGAGGGCGCGGCCCAGAATATCGGGAAGATACTTTTCGACTTCGCTCGCGTCATTGAGGTACGTCTCGTTCCGGACCAGATCGTAGTCGCGGGCGGCTTGCTCCGCTGCCTTTTCTTTCTTCCGAGCGTTCTGCGCAGCCACGCGCGCAGGAAGGTTCCGCGGCACGGGCACGAGCGATTTGTTCACTGGAATATTCATCGAAAAATCCGGTCGGGTGTAGGTGTCAGGAGGAATAACGGCGCAATCCCCGCCGATGTTAGGCGCAAAAGGATATTTTTTTGCGTTTTGACTATCCCATTGAATATGTGCGCATACCTGAGCGCGGGACCAACAGTTTTCCGATTTATGCCGTTATTGAGATAGAACCCAGATCTAACCAACGCGGACTGATGGACAGCAGCAAACTCCTAGGCTTTCTCGGCTTTGCCCTCATCATGGGGCCGTTCAGCTTCGGCATGGCGACGACACTCGCCCCTGCCGCGAAGCCCGAGCCGGTCGTGGTCGTTGCGCCGACGCCGTCCAAGCGGCCCGAGCCGATCTATGTGCCCTACGTGATGCCGCTCACGGTGACGCTGCCCAAATTCAATCGCAGTGTGTCGGTGAAGATCTCGTTCATGATGGACAGCGGAAGCCCCGCGATCGACGAGCTACAGGCACAGATGGACGCGTTCGACGGACGTGTGGATGCGGTACTGACCGGCGCGATAAACGAAGCCGAGGATGCGGTGAACGATATCGACCGCCTGAGGTCCGCTATTCCGCAGCTGATCCGTCACGCGATAAACGTCCAGCTGGGAACCGAAGAAGACCCCCAGCCGGTGCGGGAAGTGCTGCTGACCTCTTACGCGCACCAATAAACGGCACGCTTCTTGCTCCGGTTGGGTAACGCCAAACCGAGGAGCAAGACCATGCACCACCAGCCAAGCATTATTCCCGCCGAAAAGGCCGACCGTCCGCTGGCGAAGCAGGACGTTACCGAAGGCACGATGTATGTGGAGATCACTGTGAACGATGCGAAGGGCCGTCCGTCGACCCGCTACGTTCCGGTTGCCGAACTGGCTCAGCCTTTGCGCTGAGCCTTGTAGCGGCGATATTTGATGATGAAGCTGGGGATTCCGATCGCCGGCACCGCAAGACCGAATGCCATAGGTCCGGGAAGCCGGACCGCGGGCTCGTCACCTGCCCACGCGAAATAGGCCATCATAATCAGAAGGCCGCCCGCGAGGAGCAGGAACCCCCTGATGAAATTACAGATCCTGCAGGAGGTCATCGTTGTGACCCCGCCGTTTGCGCACGCCCGTAGGCGCTGTGCTTGCGTCCCTGAAGGCGGGACTGGCGCAGGGTGGCCTCGATGCGGGTGGAAGCATCACGCAGTGCTGAGCCGGTCTGTTTGAGGGTCGCGCGGACGAGCTGGTCGTCCTTATCTGATGCACACTGGACGAGCTGGTCGGACATGGCGCGAATACGATGGCTGAGGGATTGGACTTCAGCATGGTCGCCGTCGGTGGCGGCCGCCAGAAGAGTGTCGGTCAGGCCCGACAACAGCACCGCAAGCGCCGCAGGATTTTCGGCGTTGCGAGGTGCTACGCGCGGGGTCATTGGCTGTTGCTGCCGATCTGGTCCCACGCGGTCAGAATGCCGCCGATGTGTTCTGCGCAAGCGGCGAGGTTCACGCCTTCCTTGCGGGCGAACGCGTCCGCGACCTGCAAGCGGCAGTACTCGTAGACCTGGAACAGGTTGGTTGCGATGTCACCGCCTTGGTTGAAATCAAGGCTGCTTTGCAGGATGTAGATCGCAGTGAAAGCACGGTTCAGATGCTGGCTCGGAAACGGACGGCCAGCCTCTTGAGCGGTCGCCAGAATACGCAGGGACTTTTCAAGCTCACGAAGAGTTACGCCAATGATTTCATGGGGATCAGTGGGCTCGACCTGCTTCGCGGTCTCGATGCGTCGGTAGGACGACCGGGCGTTTTCGAATGTCATACGACACTCCTCCTGTTACCTGTGCTTTGCGACTGGCGCTTGCATACCTCAACGTCAGAAAGGCGATTTTGTTAAGCAAATGACGCCGTTCTTTCACGACGTCATTTGCAAAAATCATGCCGCTTCGGACGCGTCGGACAGCAGGGAATTTGTCGACAGAACCATGCCAACCTCACCGCCTGCCAGAAGGGCAATGCCATTGAGATTACGCATCTGGCGCAGGACTCCGCGCAGCGGACGGAGAAGAACAAGCTGCTGTCCGAGAAGGTCATCGACGGGGATCGCAAGGCGGCGTTCACCGACGCCGAGCACTACGAAGACACGGCGCTGACCGTTTTCGTCCTCTTCCTTCAGCGCCCGAACGGAGCTGTCGTTAAGGTGATGCACGGACACCATCGAGCCGTCCTCCATCCGCAGCATCACGCGGCCATTGGCGGCCGAGATCGGACGCAGCGCCTTGGGTTGCGGCTGGATGATGGTCTGGATCGTATCGACCGGAATGACATAGCGGATACCGCCGACGCCAACGACCATACCTTCGAGGACCACCATCGAAAGCGGCATCGAGATGTGGAACCGCAGGCCCTTGTTCCCCGGAAGAACGATCTTGCGCAGCTCTGCCGAGGTGGCTTTGAGCATCGGCGCCAGTTCGGCTTCGAGGTTGGTGGTGTCGGACGATTTTCCATCGTCGTCGATGGTCACCAGAACGCGTTCGTCGTCGCGCTGGAAGGCCATGTGGATCGCGTTCGGCGCAACGTCGTCGCCTGCGGACAGACGATCCGTTAGCATGGTGCGGAGCATCTTGCGCAGGTGCTCCATCAGGGTGACGTCGATCGACATCTCGCCGCCGGAGCTGGTCATGTTGGCCTGACCGCGGTTGCGGCGGGACAGCGTTTCCACGAGCGCTTCGAGCGGACGGATCAGAAGTTCGAGCGGTCGCGAACGGATCGCGACGGTCTGTTCCTGAAGGTGGGCAAGCTGACCGACGAGCTGGCTTTCGACCTGCACGGTTTCCTGCAGACGGGCCGAGAAATCGCCGACGATCTTGCGAACCATATCGCGGCTCTGCGCGGGGTTCTGGTCGGCGACACGGAGCGCGACTTCGATGCTTTCAGCAAGGCCGGTTTCGGCCAGATCAGAGAGCATGTGGTTGACCATCGCCTGGCTGGCAGCGACTTCGCTGATCGCTTCGAGCATTTCCGAGCTGAGGCCCGGCCCCTGCCCGATCGGTTGGTCGCCATCCTTGGAGGCGGGCCTATCCGCGCCGCCATCTTCTCCGCGCTGCTGGTCTTCGAGAGTATGCAGCAGTTCGAGATACTTGCCCGACGGGTCCATCTCGGTCAGCGCGGTGATGACCGACGCATTGTCCATCGGGGTCGAGACGAGGAAGTCGAACAGCGTTTCCGCATCACGGAACACCGTGACGTTGGTGATCGATTCAACGTTGTCGCCGCTGATCCATTCGAGGAAGCGTTCCGCAAGGGTCTCGTCGTTGTTGATGTCGGTGCGGATCACATAGAAATGGTGACCGGCCTCGATCGCCTTCGACGCGGCGCGTACGCTGTCGGGCGACAAAACGCGGTGGAATTCGTCGGGCAGCTGGAGGCGGCGTTCGATCGCGGTTGCGGTCAGGACACCTTCCTGGCTGAACGCGGCGGTCGATGCCTGTTCGAACAGGATATCGAGGTTCTGGGTGTCGGGGATCTCGCCCTGCTCCAGCGCGTCGAACACAAGCTCGATGGTGTCGATGAAACCACGCGCGATGTGCATGAGAATGCCGTCGAGCCCGATGCCCGAAGTCTGCACACGGCCGAAGAGGTCGATGAGCGACATCGCAAGCTGACCGGCAGTGCCAAGCTTGTGGTATTCGCAAGCGTGGAACACGAGGCGCATCTGGCGGGCAAATGCGCTGTACTGTTCGTCGACGTTCTCGCCCTTCTTGATGCCGTCGAGTGCGTGATCGACAGCCGACAGCGTGTCGAAGGCATGTTCGGCACACCAATGGCGCAGCAGTTCGGACGGGCTGACGGACGAAGCCGCAGCTTCCTCGGTCAGAACGCGCTCGACAGCGGCCAGTTCTTCGTAAAGACGCAGTTCGGCTGAACGGAACGCTTTGGCGCTGTTGACCTCGGTCAGGCGCTTTGCAGCGTCGGCAACACGGACGAGACCACGCTCGTCGGCCAGACCGACGACGAATTTCACTTCTTCGGAGTAAGAGCCGACTTCCGGTGCATCGCCGGTGGTCCAGTCGAGAGCGACCTTGGCCAGCTTGTGGAGAACATCCTTCAGACGGTCGAAGAAGGTCTCTTCGCCCTCTGCCGGAGCCGCAATGGGCTGCGGTTCGTCCGACAGGTCGAGGATGGTCAGTTCTTCGATCTTGAGAACCAGCGCGGCGATCTGTTCGATGCCGGTATCAGCGTCGGCTTCGGGTTGGTCCATGAACAGCTTGAGGACGTCGCACCAGTTGCTCAGGCCCATCTGGCCCGCAGCGTGGTGGAGGTCATCGGCCTGACGCTTGGCCAGTGCATAGGTGCCAGAGACGTCGCCTGCGTAGTCGCCCATGTACTGGCGGAACTTCGTCAGCGCGCCTTCGGCCATGCCGCGGAAAATGTCTTTGTAGGTCGGATCGTCGATCAGACGCTTCGGCGTGGACGGAGCGGCAGGCGCAGGTGCGGCTACGGCGGGTTCTTCGGCCGCGGGCTCTACGACGGGTGCTTCTGCGGCAGGTTCCGGTGCAGGGTCTTCAGCAACCACGGGGTCCGCGACGTCAGGCACGTCAGCGATGGTATCGTTCAGGTCGTCGGTCTGGGCGGCTTCGTCTTCGAAGAAGTCGTCGTCACCGAAATTGCTGTCCACATCACCCAGCGACGCCATCGCGTCCGAGATATCGGGCATCTTGGAAACAGGCGCGGCTGTTTCTTCGGGCTCTGCGACAGGCGCTTCTTCAACCACAGCTTCTTCAGCCGGAGCCTCAGCTGCAGGTTCTTCAGCGGCAGGCTCTTCGCCGATCGGTTCGTCCTCGCCCTTGCAGCGCGCAATCTTGCTCTTGAGCTGCTGCATCAGGTCTTCGGACGACGCGGGATCGACGTCCGAACGGCTGGCCGAGGTCTGTTCGAGCATATCGCGCAGAACGTCGGAGGCGAGCAGCAGGATGTCGATGATCTCTTCATCCAGCGGAACGCCGTCGTCGCGGACCAGACCGATGAGGTCTTCGGAGTAGTGCGCCCGGCTTTCTACAACCGCGAGCCCCAGGACGCGGCTATTACCTTTGAACGTATGGACAGCACGGAAGAGCGCACTGACGTGCTCGCCTGCTGTGGCTGCATCGCCGTCTTGGAGCGCGAGAAGTGCGGCTTCCATCTGGTCAAGGGATTGCGTCCCGTCGTCCAGATAGAGTGCCCAGATTTCGTCCATTTCGTCAGACATGACAGTCTCTCGTCAAAGGTTGCAGTAGAAAGTTCGGCGGGCGCACGCGCGCCCGATCAGGCTGTCGCGAATTGCGCGCGCATCACCCTTGCAAGTTCGTCGCCAGCCTTCTCTTCGAGGTCGTGCGAAACGGTACCAGAGGGCTTCGCCACGACGCCGTCGGCACCGAGTTCACGGGCTTTGGCAGCGTGTGCCGAGCCGGAAACGGCCACGGACGAGAGCATGACGATCTTGGCGCGGGTCTTGAGTTTTGCGTGACGCAGGAACTCGAGGCCGTCCATGACGGGCATTTCGATGTCGAGAAGGATCAGGTCGACGTTCGGCATGTCAGCCAGTTTGTCGAGTGCTTCCTGACCGTTACCGGCTTGGGCGATCACTTTGAAATCAGGCAGCGTCTTGATGAAGCTGGCAATGTAGAGACGCATCATCGCTGCGTCGTCGACGATCATTACGTTATGGGGCATTTACGTTCTCCTGTGGAAGATGACCGGCGGGATAGGAGGCCCGCCGACCGAGCTCGTTATTCGTTAGAAGTGTCCGAAACCGCGTTCGTCACGATCACTGTTGCGGTTGCCGCCGGTGCCGGTCTTTGCAGCCGGAGCCGGAGCCATGTTGGCGTTGCCCTGATTGGCGAGCATTGCCTGGATCTGGGCCATCATTTCCGGCGGAAGACCTTCGAGGCCCGCAGGGATGGCGGTCGACGTGTTCATGGCGCGCAGCGAGAAGCGTGCGATCTCGGAGCGGACATTTTCGGTTGCGGCCTGCATCTGGGCTGCCGAAGCGGCCAGTTCGTCCGCCTGCTGGCTGGTCGAGAGTGCCGACTTGGCGATCTCGCCCACTGCGACGTTGATTTGCGCCACACCGCGGGACTGTTCGTCCGAAGCGGTCGCGATGTCGCCGACCAGAGTGCGGACCTTTTCGATGTCATCCGCGATCGAGGTGAACGCGCTGGAAGTTTCGTCCGCGATGCGAACACCTTCCTGCACGCGGCTGGATGCGCTTTCGATCAGTTCGCTGGTTTCGCGGGCTGCCTTGGCGGAGCGGCCTGCGAGGTTGCGGACTTCCTGAGCGACGACTGCGAAACCGCGACCGTGCTGACCTGCGCGGGCTGCTTCAACAGCGGCGTTGAGCGCAAGCAGGTTGGTCTGGAACGCGATCTCGTCGATGACCTTGATGATCTTGGCGATGTCCTGGCTCGATGCGCGGATACCGTCCATTGCGTTGACCATCTCGCCGATCTTGACCTTGCCGTCCGACGCGACAACCGAAGCACCAACGACCAGATCGCGGGCCGAACCGGCTGCGGTGGCGTTGGATTTGACTTGGCTTTCGGTCTCTTCGGTCGAGGACGAAACCTCGTCTACCGAGGACGATTGGATCTGCGAGTTCGTCGCGAGCGCTTGGCTGGCGCGGCTCATCTGATCCACGGTCGAAACGATCTGGCCGACCTGCGTGTTGATGGTGTTGAAGGCGGAGTTCAGCGAACCGAACGACCCTTCGAAGGCACGCATGATCGAACCGTAGGCACCTTCGAAGCGGCGGGTATCGACATTCACGTCGAGGCGGCCCTGAACGATGCTGTTCGACAGGTTCTCGATCTCTTCGATGACGGCGCTGACGTGGTTGCTGATGCCGTCCAGTGTACCGAGAAGGGTGCGGAATTCGCCGCTGAAGCCTTCGGTGTTCGCCTGAACGTCGAGGTCACCGCGCAGGATGCTCTGACCCATGCGATCGGCTTCGCGCACGACACTGCGGAAGCGTTCACGAACGCTTTCCAGCGCTTCGTTGATGAAGGACTTTTCTCCGGGGAACTTCTCTAGGTCCGCATCAAAGTTGCCGTTCGCCAGTTCGGTCACGAAGCCGATTGCTTTCTTCTTCGTGTCAATGTGAGCGGTGACCATTTCGTTGACCGCATCGACAACGCGCGAGAATTCTTCGCCGAACTTCGTGCTGTCAGCAGAAACCGAGATGAAGCCTTCGGTGTGCTTGCGGGCCATCATTTCGAATTCGGCAGCAAGTGCTTTGCCTTCGTTCGCGTTGTTCACAACCGAGGTCTGGTCCTGCCATTCCACGAAGACACCGATGAGCTTGCCGTCGGCATTGAAGCGCGGCGTGCCCATGAATGCGTAGTGGTGACCACCGACGGACAGACCGCCGTGATAGGTCTCTTTCAGACCGCCAATCATGCGGCGCTGGTGAGCGGGGTTCTTGTGGAAGTCATCGACACAAGTGCCCACGAGTTTGTCGGCCGAGAAGTTCGGCAGATCCTTGCGGATGTCTTGTTCGACGTCTTTAAACAGCTTGGTCGCGGACGAGTTCACATAGCGGATGACCATGTTTTCGTCGGCGATGGTGACCGGCGTACCGATAAGGTCGAGCAGGTTCTGCGCCGACATGTCGCCGATGATGTTATCCAGTTCAGGAGTCATAGTCGGAGATTTCTCAGTCATTTCATCATTCCTAGGGGCGGGCTCGGGAGCAGGCTGCTTGGGGGAAGCCTTCGCCGTGCGAGTGATCTTGGAGGGGCTACTGCTGCTCTTTTTTTCAGTTTCGTCCGTCATGGTGCCTCGTCAGAGCATTTCTGCTGGCAACGAGATGTCGCTGTCCGAAACGAGGACCTGTACATCCAAGAGGATCGATACGCGCTCTCCGATCTTGCCGATGCCGGAGATGACCGAACGCCCGCCTTTTCCGAACTGGCCGTGTGCATCGACCTGGCTCGGCGGGATTTCGAGTACTTCGCTCACGCCGTCGACGATGAGGCCGATCAGGGCGTCAGCAACATCCATGACGATCACAACAGTGCGGTCATCGTAGGGACGTTCTTCCATGCCGAAACGCAGGCGTGCGTCCATCAGCGGAATGACTTTGCCGCGCAGGTTGATCACGCCCTTCACGTAGTGGGGCATGTCCGGCACGGACATGATGCGTTGCATACCGACGATCTCGGTCACAACGCCGATGCCGACGCCGTATTCTTCGTCCGCCAGCGCGAACGTGAGGTACATATCATCGACGTTATCTGCATCCGCGAATGCGGCGTCTCCCCGCGCGGCGGCCGCGTTCAGGGCATCTTCGGTGAGTTGAGCTGCTTCGGTCATAGCGGGGTTCCTTCAGCTTCAGGGTTGTTTCAGTGAGGGGCGCACAGGTGCCCCCATCGCGTGGGTCATGGCGGCGGGGATATCTTCGAGCGGCAACATCTTTGACGCGGCCCCCATCTGGTGAGCAGCCTGAGGCATGCCGTAGACGACACAGGTTGCTTCATTCTGTGCAAACGTCGCGCCGCCTGCGCGACGAATGGACAGCATTCCTTCGGCACCGTCGCGGCCCATGCCGGTCAGGATCGACGCCGAACACCGTCGGCCGCATTCTTTGGCGACCGAGTGGAAAAGTACGTCGACCGACGGACGCGAATAGCAGACCGGATCGCCGTCGATCAGCGAAACGCGGTAGCCCATCGAGAACCGGACGAGCATCATGTGGCGCGTCCCGCCAGGAGCCAGCAGAATGCGGCCCGGCTGGACGATATCGCCGTCTTTCGCTTCGCGGACATCCATCGGGCAGATGGTGTTCAGACGCGCGGCGAACGACGCGGTGAAACCTTCGGGCATGTGCTGCACGATCACGACGCCAGGCGAGTTCGCGGGGAACAGCGGCAACATGGTCGACAGCGCCTGAATGCCGCCCGTCGAAGCTCCGATCGCATGAACCCACGACGCAGCGCGGCCCGCAGGCACTTGGATCGGCGCAGCGCCGAGTGCTTCGGCAATCACGCGGCTCTTATTCGACGCCAGACCGGTCTTGGCCGTGGCAGCTTCGCGGATGCGCTGGCAGACATCGACCATCATGCTCGCGAGGCCGATGTTGGTGCCGCCCTGTGGTTTCGAGATGATATCGACCGCACCGGCTTCGACCGCTTGCAGCGCAACGCTGCGGTTGCCCGTGGTCGCCGACGAAATCACGATCGTCGGGATCGGCGTGGATTTCATATAGCTGCGCATGAACGTCAGCCCGTCCATGCTCGGCATTTCGAGGTCGAGCGTAATCACATCCGGACGCATCCGTTGCATCAGGTCGAGCGCTTGCTCGCCATTCGACGCAAAGCCGACCACTTCGAGGTCCGGCTCGCGATCAATGCCCATGGCCAGCACGCGACGGATCATGGCGCTGTCATCGACAATCAATACACGGATGGGCTGGGAAGACGGCATTATGCGGCACTCCCCAGAGGTTTACGGCTGATGCTGGTCGCGACGTTTTCCCAGCGGTTCGACAGTTCGCGAACGCTTTCGGTCACCGAAGTGATTAGGAAACCATCGGGCTCCGTCACATCGTAGATCGCATTGATAGTCGCCTTTTGATCAGCGACATCAAAGTAATAGAGGATGTTACGGCAGAACACGACTTGGAACGGCTGCTTGAACGGGTACGGCTGCGTCTTCAGGTTCAGACGGCGGAACGTGCAGCGGCTGCGGATCGCGTCGTTGACCTGATACTGGCCCATACCGACCGGCGTGAAGTATTTGTTCAGCAGTCCCGGCGGCACCTGTTCGAGCTGGCGCTGACCGAAGATACCGGCCTCCGCACGCTCGACGACCGGCGCACTGATGTCGGTGCCGAGGATCGACACGCGGCGCAGCGCATCCATGCCCAGCGCCTCGGCGATGATGATCGCGAGCGTGTAGGCTTCGTCGCCAGTGGAGCAAGCGGCGCTCCAGATGCGGATGTCCTGACGCTTTGCCAGCTTGGGCAGGATCATGTCGCGGAATTTGTCGAGCACATCCATTTCGCGGAAGAAATAGGTGTGGTTGGTCGATGCGGCGTGCATGACGGCCAGCTGGAGGTCGTGCTCCGCGCTGTCACCAAGGCGACGCGACATTTCGGCAAGACGCTCGATGTTGAACGCCCTCTGAACGCGGTTCAGGCGCTGAAGAAGGAGGTCCTTCTTCTGGTCGGTGTAGTGGATGCCACACCGTTGGCCGAGCCACGACCGGATTTGTTCGAAACCGGCTTCTTCGTTAATCATTTCGCTGCTCCTGCTGCCAAGCGCTCGCAATCGAGAACCAGCGCAACTTCGCCGGTGCCGAGCAGAGCGCAGCCCCAGCTCGCGCGGACGGAAGCGAGTTTGCCGACAAGCGGCTTCATGACGACCTGTTGGCGGTCGAGCACTTCATCCACCGGAATGGCGATCGGGCCGGTTGCGGTGTTGAAGACGACGAGGATCGGCGGCACCGGCTTCCGGCCCTCACCATGCGTTGCCTCGTTGAAGAACTCGTCCAGACGCACGATGGGGATCATCGTGCCCCGCAGCTTGAGAAGCTCACGGTTCTGGTCGGCCGAGACGTGCATCAGCTCTTCGCGGTCGGGACGGGCGATCTCGGAAACAACGTCGATCGGAACCGCAAACAGCGTCGCGCCGAGGCGCAGGATGATACAGTCGAGGAAGGCCAGCGACACAGGAATGAAGAGCGACACACGCGTGCCGTGTCCTGCCGTACTGTCGACAGCGATGCGGCCACGCAGTGCCACCATCGTTGCGTTCAGAACGTCCATGCCGACACCGCGCCCCGACAGGTTGCTGACGACTTCCGCCGTCGAGAAACCGGGCTCGAAGATCACGCGCCAGAGCACGGAGGGTTCGGGTTCTTCTTCTGGGCCAAAGAAGCCACGCTTGCGGGCGATGGCAAGGATCTTGTCCCGTGCAAGGCCGCGACCGTCATCTTCGACGACGATACGGACTTCGCTGCCGACCTGGCTCGCGGCCAGACGGATCTGCCCCCGTTCGCCCTTTCCGGCTGCGATACGTTCTTCGGTGCCTTCAAGACCGTGGTCTGCCGCGTTCCGCAGAACGTGCAGCAGAGGGTCATAGAGTTTATCGGCAACGAGTTTGTCGATGGCGGTATCACCGCCTTCGATGACGAGGTCGATCTTCTTCTTCGTCTGACGCTCAAGTTCCCGCACCATGCGGCGCAGACGCTTGAAGACATCATCCATAGGAACAAGACGGAGTTCGGTAGCGACGTCCTGGACTTCTCGGACAATCATGGTGAGGCGGTGGACAGCTGCATCGAAGGACGCCAGATCCAGACCCTGTAGGTCAGGCGAATGCACGGTTTCGGAAACGCTGAGAGAAAGCTCTCCAACGAGGTCCATCAACCGGCTGATTTTTTCTGACGACACCCGGACGAGACCGGTATCTGTCGATGTTTCTGGTTGTGCGCTCATCAATTAAGTCCTTGATACAGAAGCCGGAACTTGTCCGTTGTGGCGAGCCCGCCTCTGTCATTCATCTGCGGTCTGCAAGCTTCAGGCCAATTCGGAACAGCTTTTTACGCTGCTTCGTCGTCGCCACGCTCGTAGTTGTAGATGCACACCCCGTCGAAGCCCGTAGACTTGAACAGGAAGGTCTTCTTCATTGAATCCAGGAAGCCGCCGTGCTTCTTTTCATAGTTCTTGAGATCATTGACGTTCTGGAAGAACACATTGATCGAAACATCCCCCTCTTTGCTAATCACGACATTCAACCCTGTGAGGTTGCAGGACGGGATAGCATTGCCGAGCGCCTCGATGACAAACGGGGCAGCGATTTGCGCGGCATCGAGATTGGGGAACTTCAGGTGATAGGTTTTTGATAGCATTTGGCCCAGGTCCCTTGATCTGTCACGGGCCTAGAAACGGTGCATTCAACCGAAATGTGATATACCCGAAAGTATGGGGTGGGGCAGTTTTATACGGTTACTTCGGGTTAACTGCACCTTCGAGGCCCTAAAGACTCCTGTCGCGCTTGGGCCTTACCCTTTGGGAGTGTCAAGAAACCGGACTCTGACTTTTTACCGACAGCGCGGAGCCGACAGCTCGACACGCTTTTCTTCACAGTTCCTGCTTATCGGCACGGGAATTCCCCGTTTTAGGGCAATTTGCAAAAAAATTTGCGGCAAAATTCGGACGTGGCACGGTCTGTGCTTTTCCAACTGCGTACACCAACGCGGAGGGAGCCATGCCCCAGATCCATATCGTAGACGTCGAATTCACCGCAGCAGCTCAGATTGCAGAGCTTCTGGAACGCCGCCGCATTCAGATCGGGAAAGGAACCGTACAAGAGTGTGACAGTGAAGTTATCGTCGTCTCGTCCAAGGTGGAAGCTGCATCGGGCGGCACCCGCGGTCTGATCGACGCCGTCCGCAAGGTAGGCGCCAAGACCGTCATCATCGTGACCGAGGGCGCGACCCACTACGAGGAGGCCCCCGAACTGGGCGGACGTCTCGTACGTGTCAGCATCCCGACCATCGACGCGCCGCTTCTCCAGAACGCTGCGCTTCTGACACTGGGCAACATGTTGGGCGGCATCGTTGGTGCCATGGCCGCCGCAACGCCGTCGACCGCAAAGCTCATCGACCTGAGCCGCCGCGTCGCCCGCTCGGACGTCACCGTGTTCATCAACGGCCCGACCGGCTCGGGCAAAGAAGTCCTCGCCCGCCAGATCCACAGCGCATCGCGCCGCGCCGACAAGCCGTTCGTTGCCATCAACTGCGCCGCGATCCCCGAAAACATGCTCGAAGCGATCCTGTTCGGTCACGAAAAAGGTGCCTTCACCGGCGCATCGACCGGCAACAAGGGCATCATCCGCGCAGCCGACGGCGGCACGCTGCTGCTCGACGAAGTGTCTGAAATGCCGATGGGTTTGCAGTCGAAACTGCTCCGCGTGCTTCAGGAACGCGCCGTCACCCCGATCGGCTCGCAGACCGAAGTCGCCGTCGATATCCGCATCGTCGCCACCTCCAACCGCAACATGCCCGAAGAGGTTCGCGCAGGCCGTTTCCGCGAAGACCTTTTCTACCGTCTCAATGTGTTCCCGCTCGCCACGCAGGCACTGAACATGCGTAACGAAGACGTTCCGGTGCTTGCTGCGGTTCTGACCGCCCGTCACTGCCCCGCCGACATGAAGCTGCCGCTGCTGACTGCCGAAGCGCTCTGCGCACTTCAGGCGCACCACTGGCCGGGCAACGTCCGTGAGCTGGAAAACGTCATCCAGCGCGCGCTGGTTCTTTGTGAAAACGACCGCATCACGCCCGACGATCTGGTGATCGACGCCGGCGAGACCCTCAGCCTGCCCGACATGGCAGAGGCCATCTAAACCCCTCCTTAATAAAGGTATCGAGCAATGAGTATCGGAGGAATTTCCAGCAACATGTCTCCACTTCAGCTGCTGCAGGAAGCACAGCGCGAAGTGAAGAACCCAGCGGTACAGGCACCGCAGGGCGAGGATTTCCAGTCACGGGTGAAGGGGGCGTTCGAAGACCTCCACGCCGCACAGACACAAGCGCGCTCAAGCGCGACCGCATTCGAAATGGGCCAAGAACAGGACTTGGCCGGCGTGATGATCGACCAGCAGGTCGCGTCCCTTTCGATGCAGCTGACTTTGCAGGTCCGGAACAAGGCGCTGACTGCCTACCGCGACATCATGAACATGCCCGTCTGATCGGGACGGACAAACAGGAACTGAACTATGGCACTTGCTCCTACCCAGCAGCCCGCACAAGGCGGATCGCTTGTTTCGCAAGCTGGCGGAATGCTTTCGAACGTGTTCGCCATGACACGGCAACCCGCCATCCAGCGTGCGATGCCTGCCATCATGATCGTCGTGGTCATGGTCGCAGGTCTGCTGGCGTGGTCGCTGCTGTCCGCCCCTGCCCGTACCACGCTGTACCCCGGCATGGCCGAAGGCGATAAGGCGCAGGTGATGGAGACGCTGACGACCAACGGTATCAACGCCGTAGTCGACACAGCTACCGGCGACATTCAGGTTCCTTCTGCCGATTACTACCGTGCCCGTATGCTGCTGGCCTCTGCTGGTCTGCCGCAGAGCGTTCCTGCCGGTAGCGACGTGATCTCCGATTTGCCGATGGGCGCATCGAAGTCGGTCGAGAGCGCGCGTCTGCGTCAGGCGCAGGAATTCGACCTCGCCCGTTCGATCACCGAGATCGCTGCCGTCACCGGCGCCCGTGTTCACCTCGCGCTTTCCGAACGCTCGGCGTTCCTGCGTGACAGCCAGCCGCCGCGTGCCTCGGTATTCCTGCAACTGGCACAGGGTCGTGCGCTGGATCGTGGTCAGGTCGACGCCATCGTAAACCTTGTTTCGTCTTCGGTTCCGGGCATGGCCCGTGAAGACGTGACTGTCGTCGACCAGATGGGCCGTCTGCTGTCGCGCGGCTCGGACGATGCCTCGCTCATCCTGTCGGATCGCGAACTGGAGCACCGCGTCCAGATTGAGAACCTCTATCGTCAGCGTATCGAAGCGATCCTCGCCCCGATCGTCGGTGTCGATAACCTGTCGGTGCAGGTGACCGTGGACATGGACTTTACCCGCACCGAAACCACGGCAGAGATGCTGGACCCCAACGGCTCGGTCGTGCTGTCGGAACAGTCGTCCGAAAGCGAAAGCAGCCAGGGAAGCGCACGCGGCATTCCTGGCGCGATCTCCAACGCGCCGCCGCCCGATCCGACGCTGGCCGACGCCAACACCGCAGAAGCTGCTGCGGCCGCCGAAAGCTCGCCGACCAACCGCAGCTCGTCCTCGACCCGTAACTACGAAATCAGCCGCACCGTGACCGCGACCCAAGCACCGGGCGCGAAAGTGACCCGCATTAGTGCCGCTATCGTGCTGCGTCAGGAGCCGGTTGCCGAAGGTGAGGAAGGCGCGTCCGGTCCGGATGTCGAAGGGCTCGAACGTCTGGCGCGTAACGCCATCGGGTTCAGCGAAGACCGCGGTGACAGCCTGACCATCGTCGCGCAAGAATTCCAACCCATCGAAGTTGCCACCGTTTCGTCGGTGCGCGGCATGACCTGGCTGCCGGACCTGTTGCGTCAGGGTGCGATCATCCTCGCCCTCGCCATTGTCGGCCTCGGCGTTGTTCGCCCGCTGCTGGACCGTGTTCTGGTTCCGGCCAGCGATACGCTCGAAGTTGCACACGCTATGCAGGCCGCTGCTGTTGAAGTCGGCGAAGGCGAGACACTGACCGAAGTGCAAAAGCGCCTCGATAGCCGCCGCCGCGAGATGGCCGAAAGCGTAATGGGTGCCGAAGTCAGCCGCGAGGACAAGTTCGCCGCGATCCGCCAGCTGGCCTCCGACGACCCCGCACGTATCGCTTCGGTCCTTCATCGCATGATGGCCGATGAAATCGATCAGGTGAACTAAGATGGCTGACCTGCAAGAAAGACTGAAGAACGTCACGCGCACGCAAAAGGCCGCCGTTCTCATGATGTTGTTCGGCGAACAGGCTGCGGCATCGATCCTGCGCAACCTATCGCCGCGAGAGGTCCAGCATCTTGGCGCCGCGATGTACGGTGTCGGCGATATCGACAGCGATACGCTCGATGCCGTGGTCGAAGAATTCCTCGGTGCAGTGCGCGCCGAGACGGGTATCGGCCTTGGCGCAGCGGACTATGTGAAGACCGTGATGACCGATGCGCTGGGTGACGAAAAGGCCCAGTCGGTTATTTCCCGCATCAACCCGATGGACACGCAAAAGCCGATCGAAATCCTCGACTGGATGGACGCGCGCGCGATTGCGGAACTGATTTCGGACGAACATCCGCAGATCATGGCGCTTGTCATCGCTTGCCTCGATTATGCGCTGGCTGCAGAGGTTCTGACCCTCCTGCCAGACGACGTGCAAGGCGATCTGGTGAAGCGTATTGCATCGCTCAATACCGTCCAACCCGAGCCGCTGAAGGACCTCGAGCAGGTCATGCAGCGCAAATTCAAGCAGTCCTCGACCATGCGTGCCAGCCAGATCGGCGGCATCAAGGCGGCTGCTCGTATCCTCAACTTCACCCGCACCGACATGGAACAGCGCATCATGCGTGACCTGCGTAAGGGCGATAAGGATATGCAACAGTCCATCGAAGAAAGCATGTTCGTCTTCGATAACCTCATCAAATCGGACGACCGTTCGATGCAGACCCTCATGCGCTCGGTCGAAACCGAACTGCTGGTCCTCGCACTCAAGGGTGCGGACGAGGCGCTCAAGGAAAAGCTGCTGGCCTGTATGTCCACCCGCGCCGCCGCGAATATCCGCGACGAGATGGAGGCCATGGGTCCGGTACGTCTGACCGAAGTTCAGAACGCCCAGAAGGAAATTGTCGCAGTAGCCCGCCGTATGGCCGACGAAGGCACGATCGTGCTCGCCGGCCGTGGCGGCGAACAGATGGTGTAAAACATGGCAGATCAGGCAGAACGCACAATCCGTCCCGTCGATATCCTCGCGATGATCCGCGCCACGAACGGCGACGGGTTCAAGAAAAAGGATTATACCGACGGCACCAGCGGCGGCGCCTTTGCGCCCCGCTCGGCCCAGCAGACCGCCGTTGTCGTCGAAGATCCGTCCATCGCGCCTGTCACGCCGGAGCCGGTGATCGAACAGGTCAGCGGGATCAGCGAAGCCGAGGTCGGGCACCGCGTCGAAGCCGCCCGCGCCGCCGCTAAGGCCGAAGGGATCGCGGAAGAACGTGCGCGCCTGAATGCGGAAATCGCAGACGAACGCGCCCAGATGGCAGTGCTGCGCGCGACGATGCAAAATGTCATCAACCGCCTGTCCGAAGTGCACCCCGACGACAGCGCGAACCTCGCCGCGAGCATCGACCAAGCGGTTCGGCGCCTCGCCAGCGAACGCGCGGGCGTGCAAATTGAAGAGACGCCAGATGCGTTCCTCAAGCGGATCGAAACCCTCGCCGACCGCGTGAGCCAAGGCATCCGCGCCGTGAAAATCCGCCTGAACCCCGAAGATCACGCGGCGATCCTGCCCGAAGTCGCGGGGAGCGAAACAATTGATACGGCCATGATCTCGGTCGATGCCACGCTGGGCCGTGGCGACGTGATCGTACGCTGCGAAGCGATCCGCCTCGAAGATGTCATCGCGCCCAACAAGGCCGCCGACAAACCGATCCGCCCGCCGCAACCGGATGAAACCGAATGAACCCGCTTGTCGCCGATATCTCGGCCCGCGTGGGCCAGCCGCAGATCGCGCCGCCTACCATTACGGGCCGCGTGCTCAAATACGACGGCCTCATCGTGCAGACATCAGGCTTCCCTGCAACGCCCGGTGCGCTGTGCGAAATCGACACTGAAGCAGGCGATACCGTGAACGGAGAGATCATCGGCTTTGCCGACGGTCGGAACATGGTTTTCCTCGACACTCCCGGCGCGCCGATCATGGCGGGCGCGTCTGTACGGCTGCGCAATGGTGGCCGGATGGTGCCTGTCGGGCCGTCGCTGCTGGGCCGCGTCATCGACGCTGAGGGCCAGCCGCTCGACGGTCGCGCGCTTCCGTTCTGCGCAGACGAATGGCCGCTGGCGGGCAAACAGATGAACCCCCTCACCCGCACTGGGGTCGAAAAACCGCTGGACGTGGGTGTACGGATCATCAACGCCTGCCTGACTGTCGGTCAGGGTCAGCGTATCGGTATCGTCGCAGGCTCCGGCGTCGGTAAATCCGTGCTGATCGAGATGATGACCAAGTTCACTTCAGCAGATGTCGTGGTCGTGGGCCTGATCGGCGAACGTGCCCGTGAAGTCGGCGCTTTTGCCCGCTCGATCATGAAGGGCGAGGCTGCGAAGAAGCTCTGTATGGTTGCCGTGCCTGCCGACCGCTCGCCGCTGCTGCGTTTGCGGGCAGCACGTCGCGCCACCGCGATTGCCGAATACTTCCGCGATCAGGGCAAGCAGGTTCTGCTCATCATGGACAGTCTTACCCGCGTCGCCCACGCCCAGCGCGAAATCGGTCTGGCCTTGGGTGAACAGCCGACCGCCAAGGGCTATCCGCCTTCGGTCGTGTCGCTGATCCCGAACCTCATCGAACGCACCGGACCGGGCGAGCCTGGGCAAGGCGCAATCACTGCGATTTACACCGTTCTGGCAGATGGTGACGACACCACGAACGATCCAGTCGTCGACACGGCTCGAGCGATCCTTGACGGGCACCTCGTGCTCTCGCGCCGCCAGACGCAGATGGGCATCTACCCTGCGGTCGATATTCCGCAATCGGTCAGCCGCGTCATGAACGACGTTGTCAGCAAAGAACACAACGTCGCCGCGCTGCGCCTGCGCCAGCTGGTTTCGCTTTACATGGACAACCGCGACCTCATGCTGATGGGCGGGTATCAGGCGGGACAGGATGCCGACCTCGATGCCGCCGTACAGCTTTGGCCGCAGATCCAGGACCTCATCAAACAATCGCACGACGAACCTGCGCCCTTTGCGCAGAGCGTCGAACAGTTAATCAAAGTAGTCGGAGCACAGAATGCGTAACCGTAGCGATCTCTATTCGTTGATGGCCAAGAAAGAAGAGGCCGCCAAAGCCGCTGTTCTGTCCGAGGTCCGCAATCTGCAAGCCGCGCATTCGCGTGCCAGCGAACTGACGGAAAAGCTCCGCGATATTCTGAACGAACGTCAGGTCTCCGGCCCCGTGACTGCGGCGGAGCTTCGTTCGAACGCGCATCTGAACACCAAGCTGGCTGCTGAAGCCGCGAACCAGAGCGCGCGGGCAACCGAGCTTGCCTCGGCGCTCGACGCCACACGCCAATCGCTGGCCGCACAGAGCCAAAAGGCGCGTTTCTTGAACGATGCAGCCCAGCAAGCCCGCCGCGCCGAAGAAGAAGAGCGCGAAAAGCGGATGGAAGCATCGCGCATCACGCCGCGCCGCTGAGTGGCACGCTCATTGCAGTAACCGAGCAAAGATCAAACGGGATTTGCCGATGGAACCGATTTCGACAAGCGAACAGACCGTGACGCACACTCACGGGCGAGCCCATAAAGCTGCGGGTCGCTCCGCCGAGTCCGCGCTTTTCGACAAACTGTTCGTCCAGATCATGCCGACCACTGAGGGCGAAGCTGTTGAGGCCGGCGTGGCCGAGCTGCTGACCAATGGCGATGCGACCCAATCGGAGTTTGCCGAGCTTCTGCTGACCGATAGCGATGCAGGTACGGCTGGCGATGGCGACGAGACGTCGATCCTTGCCCTCCTCGCCCAGCAGACCGGAACGCCTATCATTGAGGGCGAAGGCGAAACGACCGAAATGCCCGTCGAGGTCGCCGCCGTTGCGGGCGAAATGGCTGTACGCGAAGCGACCGTCGGCGAAGAAATCATGCCGGAAATGGTCGCGGTGAGCGAGGAAGGTGAAGCCGTTGCCGATCCGCTGGTCGAACAGCTTGTCGGGTTGACGGATGAAGCGACCGAAGAAGTTGCGCCTGAAGTCGCCGTGACCGAGGTCGCTGTGGAAGCCGAGGTCGAGGTCGCTCCGGAAACCGCTGTCGCGGTCGCACCCGAGGTGAAAGCTCAGATAACGGAAACCGCTGAACCCACGAGCGAGACGGTTGAGGCGCCAGACGTCGCCGCCGCTCCGGAAGCCGAAACCGCTGATGCGCCTGAACAGGTCATCGCGGCCGCCGTTCAGGCTCCGCAGCAAGCCGCGCGCCGCACTGATGCGCCTGTCGCCGCGCAGACCTCAGCCCAGCAGGTTGCGGCCCCTCAGGTCAAACAGGCCGCGACCTCTCGCGTCGAACAAGCCAAACCGGCCACCGCGAACGCCGTCACTACCGATGAGTTCGTCACCGACGAGCTGGGAGAGACAACCCAAACCGCCGAAGTCGCTGCACCGAAGGCACCTCAGCGCCCGTCACGTTTTGCACAGATGATGGAAACGGCAACACCGGTTGCGCAGAAGGCCGCGACGACCGAGCAGCCTAAAGCTCAGCCGATGCCTGCCGTTCAAGTAGATGTGGGTAACACCGCAGCCGCTGAACCGACCAGCATGACGGACACGACACAGACAGAAAATTCGGACGTCCAGCCGCTCGATATGACCGCGCCTGGCTGGGAAGACCAACTGGCAACGCAGATCGAAGCCGAGTTCACAGAGGACGGCGGCAATATCGATATTGCCCTGACGCCTGATAACCTCGGCGCGCTGCGCATCCGCCTTGAGATGCGCGACGGCGCGGCCCATGTGACCGTCCTGACCGACAACGAACAGGCCGCACGGCTGTTCAACCAGTCCGAAGGCCGACTGAGCGAACTTCTGTCGAAATCGGGCCTCAGCCTGACAGGACAGAACGCCAGCGCCGATCCGCGCGGCGGACAAAACAACGCAGGACAACGCGGCCAGAATGGCCCGTCCGGCAATTATGACAATGGTAACGGCCAACAGACCGACGACGCGGGACAAGCCCAGCGTCAACAGGTCCGCGGCCTTGTGAACTTGGTGGCTTGAGGCACTCATGGCAGACGAAAACGAAGAAGAAAAGAAACCGGGGATCGTCGGAAAGATCGTCAAACTGCTGACGCGGCTTGTGATGGCCGCCGTGCTGCTGGGCGCCGGTTTCGCAGGCGGCTGGTTCTATTTCGCCAACCCGATGTCGCCTGCGCAAAGCGCGCTTTCATTGCTCGCACCCGAGCCGATCGACGAAGGTGCCGAAGGTGACGGCGAAGGCGAAGGGGACGGAGAGCCCGCTCGTATCCCGCGCGAGATGCCGGAAACGCCGCTGTTCGTGACGTCCTACTACCAGATGGACGAAGCGCTCACGACGAACCTGCACAACTCGCGTCAGTACCTCCAGATCGGCGTCGGCATGTCGACGCAGTACGGCGAACAGGTCACGGCGAACGTGGAAACCCACAAGGTCGCGATCCGCTCGGATATCCTCGGCGTGATGAGTAACTTTACCGAAGAGCAGGTTGCGGGCGCCGATGGTCGTACCGAGCTTGCATCCGCGATCAAAGATACCGTGAACCATCGTCTTGAGCAGCTCGAAGGGTTCGGGGGCGTCGAAGACGTGTTCTTTACCAGTTTCGTTCTTCAGTAAGTCGGAGCATCAATCGTGAAGTCACCTCGTAAACTGTCATCCAATGAAGTCGCGGCGCTTGTCGGCGGCCTCATGGATATGGACGGCGGCGGCGACGAAAACGGCGTCTCCTACCGCAGTTACCAGTTCGGTTCCGACGACCTTTCCCTGCTGGGTGAATTCCACGCCCTGCGTATGATCAACGACCGTTTCTGCCGGATCGCCCGCTCGGTCTTCATGCCGATGCTGCGTTTCCAGCCGCGTATTTCGTCGTTCCCGCCAGAAATCCGGAATTTCGACGACTACCGCGACAGTCAGGACCCTTTCCTATCGCTGACCAACAGCCGGATCGAAGAACTGCGCGGCAACCAGCTGATCGTCATTCCGCCGCAGTTCATCTCGCTGCTGACGGATGCCTACTACGGCGGCTCGATCACCGCGTTGCGCCCGGCCCGCTCGGAATTCACCGCGACCGAGCATCGCGTGATCGAGATCGTGACGGATAACCTCAATCAGGCGCTGCGACTGGCGTGGCGCGATCTGATGCCGCTCAACTTCTCGCTCGTCAGCCGCGAGGAAAACCTCCAGTTCGCGGCTTTCGTGGACGGTGACGAGATGGTCGTGAACTGTTCGTTCATGGTCCAGCTTCCCGACCTTGAGCCGGCGAGCTTCGATATTCTGTACCCGCTGCAAACGCTGAAGCCGATCTCCAGCCAACTGCGCAGCCGGATGCAGTCCGACTACGTGGCTGACGACAAATCGTGGCGCGAGCGGTTGACCCGCGCGATCCTGTCGATCCCGCTCAACGTGACCGCCGAACTGGTGGAGCCGACGATCTCGCTCGGCAAACTGAAGACCTTGAACAACGGCGATATCGTTCCGGCGAACCTGAGCGACAGCGTCACTATGCGTGTCGAGGGGATGCCGCTCTTCGAAGCGCACGCAGGCGAAATCAGCGGCAAATCCGCATTGAATCTGAGCAAGCGGCTGGACCCGACCAAGCTCAAGAAAGGGCGCACCTATGACTGAAGAAGCGACCAAGGAAACCGCTGAAAGCCTGCGTATGCTCGAAAGCATTCAGGTGAAGCTCACCGTCGAGGTTGGCCGGACCGAACTGACGATCCGCGACCTGCTGCGCCTTGCCGAAGGGTCGATCGTGGAACTGGACCGGCTGGCGGGTGATCCGCTCGACGTGCTGGTCAACGGCACCCCGATTGCCAAGGGCGAGGTTGTCGTGGTCGGTGAACGCTTCGGCATTCGCGTAGGCGAGATCATCGATCCGGAGAAACGCGCCGAAAGCGTCTGATCCCGCCTTCAGGCTGGCACAACTTTTGCACGTATCACGGCAGTAACCGTCATGGAGTCTGCCGATGAACGTCGTTCGCCCCGACCAGATCATCATTGTTGTCTTGTTTCTGGCCCTTCTGGGGCTGGCCTGGTTTGTTGTCCGGATGAAAGGTGCGGGTCTTGGCGCGAAAGTGCGTCAGGGTCGTCGGATCTCCGTGGCGGAAGTAACGGCGCTGTCCCCGACGGACCGCGCCATGATCATCAACGTCGATGGCGCTGATTTTCTTGTCTTGAAATCAAAGGGATCGCCCGCTTCACTGACCCGCCTCGACACGAAGGAGGTGGCGGAATGAAGCGCGTTCTCCTCGCTCTCGGCCTCGTTCTACTGGCATCGCAAACCCACGCGCAGGGGCTTCCGGCCCTGACTGCAACCGGTGATGGCGGCGATACAAGCTACTCGCTTTCCTATCAGATTCTGATCCTGATGACGGCCCTGACGGTGCTGCCGTCGCTAGTACTGGGAATGACGGCTTTCACACGCATCATCATCGTACTGTCGATTCTCCGACAGGCACTCGGCACCCAGCAGACCCCGCCGAACCAGGTTCTGATCGGTTTGGCACTTTTTCTGACGTTCTACGTCATGAACCCCACGCTGACCGAGGTCTACAACACCGCGCTGTCGCCTTACCTCGACGGGGCGCTCCCCGCGACCGAAGCGATCGAGCGCGGCGGTGCGATCATGCGCGGCTTCCTTATCGCGAACACCCGCGAAACCGACCTGCTGATGTTTTCGGACATGGCGAACCTCGGCCCCTACGAGAGCCCCAATGACGTGCCATGGTCGGTGCTGCTGCCGTCCTACATGACGTCCGAACTCAAGTCCGCCTTCCAGATCGGCTTCCTTCTGTTCCTGCCGTTCCTCGTCATCGACATGGTTATCGCTTCGATCCTGATGAGCCTCGGTATGATGATGCTTTCGCCTGTTCTGGTCTCTCTCCCTTTCAAACTGCTGCTCTTCGTTCTGGTTGACGGCTGGGCGCTGACGCTCGGCTCGCTGGCAGCAACCTACTCCGTTGGAGGTTAACAATGGATTTCGACGCGAATATCGAACACCTGCGCATTGCGTACTGGAAAATCCTGATGACGGCTGGGCCTGTGCTCGGCGTGGCGCTGGCCGTCGGTCTCGTCATTGGCATCCTTCAGGCAGCGACCTCGATCAACGAACAAACACTATCGTTCGTACCGAAGCTGGCGATTGTCATGCTGACGATGGCGCTGGCGTCGGGCTTCATGCTGACCACGATCACGGACTACTTCGCGTTCGTGTTCGAAACCATTCGCACGATGGACTGACGCGATGGAGGGTGGTGCATTCCTTCCCGGCGCGGAGTTGACTGACGTGGTCTTTTGGATCACGCAGTTCTTCTTCCTGTCGCTGCGGATCGGAGCGTTCCTCCTCGCTGGCCCCGGTTTCGGCGGCCGCTATGTCCCCTTGCCCGTCCGCATCGTCGCGACCATCGTGATGACGCTTCCGCTGGTCGGCAATGTGCCCGTCCCGACGATCGACCAGCTTTCGCAACTGTCGATGTTCAAGCTCGTCGGGATGGAGATCGCTATCGGCCTTGGCGCGGGTATTCTGCTGACCACACTGTTCGGTGCCGCCGCGATTGCGGGCGACCGGATCGCGAACACGGCGGGCCTTGGCTTTGCTGCGCAGCTTGACCCTTCTGCTGGCGGACAAACCCCTGTTGTGGCGCAGATTTTCGGCATCCTGCTACTGCTGATCTTCATCGGCACGAACGGTCATCTGACCGCGTTCCGCATCATCCTCGAAAGCTACACGCTGGTGCCGCCGATGGGGTCGTTCAATCCCTACGCGATGATCGACGCGATCATCATGGCGGGCGGCCAGATGTTCGCGCTTGCCGCGCGGATCATGATGCCGGTCGTCGCGGCGCTTTTGCTGATCAACATCATGATTGGCGTCTTCACCCGTTCGGCACCGCAGCTGAACGTTTTCTCTTTTGGTTTTCCGGTCACGATGACCGCCACGATTGTCCTGTTGTTCCTTACGGTTCCGGGCACGGCGGCGGCGTTTGACGTGCTGATCCACGACGCACTATCGCTCATGTCGGAAATGATTTTGGAGGTCGGCCGTGGCTGAGGACGATAGCGGCGAAAAGTCAAACGAACCAACCCCGCGGAAAAAGGAAAAAGCGCGGGAAGAAGGTAAGGTTGTTACCTCCAAAGAAATGTTCGTCTTTGCCTGCATCGCAACTGGCACGCTGCTGCTGGCGATGGTGCAGTCGATGTCCACCACCGTAGGCGGCATGTGGTCGAATTACTTCGTCATCCGCTCGGGCACCGATCTGGATCAACATCTGCTCATCATGCTTGGCCAAGCGTGGAAGCACGTTCTGGTCGTCGGTTTGATGGCGGCGGTGCCTATTGGTTTGGTCGTGCTTGGCCTGCAAGCCGCGATGGGCGGCATCCAGTTCGCACCGAAGGCCCTTGGCTTCAAACCCGAAAAGCTGGACCCGCTCAAAGGTCTGGCGCGGATGGTGTCGAAGCAGGCATTGGTCGAGCTGGTCAAAGGCATCCTGAAAGTGTCGATGCTCGCTGTCGTGGCGGGATATCTGCTTTACGGGATGCTGCCGCGCCTTGACCGTCTTTGGGCAACCGACGTGTCGACCAGCCTCAACGTGGTTCTGAGCGATACGGTCCTGATGCTCGGCGGGTTGTCTGTGGTGCTTCTGGTCATCGGGGCGATTGACCTGATCTGGCAGATGTATTCGATGAAGCAGCAGCTGATGATGACCTTCAAGGAAGTCCGCGACGAAGCTAAGGAAACCAACGGCTCGCCCGAACTGAAAGGCAAGATCCGCCAGAAGCAGTTCGAAATGTCCCGCCGAGGCGCGCAGGAACGTGCCGCGCTCAAGGACGTGCCGAAGGCTACCGCGATCGTCACGAACCCGACCCACTTCGCCATCGCGCTACGCTATGTTCCGGGCGAGATGCCCGCCCCTGTCGTGCTTGCCTCGGGCAAGGGTCACATGGCGCACGAGATCATCAAACTCGGCAAGAAGAAGGGCATCCACACCGTCCGTGTCCCGCTGCTTGCCCGTGCGCTCTACTTCACCACACAGATCGGACAGGAAATCGACGAGCGCCTCTTTACCGCCGTCGCTGTGCTGCTGGGTTACGTCTACCACGTCGACCGCGGCTACATGGGCGAAATGCCCGACATCGACCTGCCTGACGAACTGCACCTGAACGAATTCGGACGCCGGATGGACGAGGAATAATATGGGTACCAGTCGCAATTCACGCTCGACCGGAGAGATGATCTCTACTTTTGCCTTCGCAGGGATGGCGGCAAAGCTGACGTATAATGCGCTCGAATGGGATGGCGGGTTGTTGGCGCATACGGCCCTTTGGCTGAGCGCGATTGCCTGCTTTCTCGGCGCTTTGCGCTTCCCGCTTCAGGCAATCAAGGACCGCAGGCGCCGCTAGGTGGCACGGCCCTTGCAAGCCACTGACAAGCTC
Organism: Marivivens aquimaris; assembly: GCF_015220045.1. Classification (NCBI taxonomy): domain Bacteria; kingdom Pseudomonadati; phylum Pseudomonadota; class Alphaproteobacteria; order Rhodobacterales; family Paracoccaceae; genus Marivivens; species Marivivens aquimaris. The sequence continues at coordinate 2,234,421 of NZ_JADBGB010000001.1, forward strand.
GATTTTCGGAGAACACCATGCCACCGCGTAAGCCCAAGCGTACAAGCTCGAAGCCTGACGACGAAGAAGAAATGACCGAAGCCGAACAGCTGACGGATTCGATCAATCGCGCGCTGGAATCGGCGCGTCTTGCTGACGACGCCGCACAGGATATCGAGACGATCAAAAAGGCGCACGACGCATTCGTGGTCAAAGTCCAGCAGTCGCAAAAGAAGCTCGGCGCGATGGCGATCGGTGCTCTGGTCGGCGGTCTTTTGGCCACGACCATTGCGGGCCTGATCTATTTCCGCAGTGTGAATGACCTGCGCGAGAATGCAGAACTTCAGGCAGAGGCGCTGGCGGCCATCGTCGCACAGACCGCCGCCCTGCAAGAGGTCGTCACCCAAGCGGGCAACCAGCAAGGCGCGATGCAGACCGTTCTGACCTCGCACATTGACGAGGCGACCGAACGTCTGTCCGCCGAAATGGCGCTGATGGCGACGCAGGCTCCTGTGCCCGAGCCGGAGGAAGCCGGAACGGACGACAACATGGTTCCGCAGATGATGAGCGGCGTGAATGACACCATCACGGCCAAGATCGATGAAGTGCACGAAGACCTTCTGGGCGCGATCACGGACCTTGATCTGTCGCTGACCAACATCATCACGGAAACCTCTGGCGGCATGGGTGACGAGACCCGCGCCCAGATGACGGAGATGATTGGCGAGCTGCGCACCGCGATTGCGGCGGCACAGACTGCGGCGGCCCGTCCGGCTCCGGCACCAACGCCGACACCGACGCGCGCGGCCACGACGACACGCCCCGCGCCGCGTCCGGCACCCGCGCCGGCACCAAACCCTTTCAGCATTCCGTAACACTGTCGTAAAGTCAGCACATGGCGGATGATCAGGTCGATGACGAAGCACCGGCCGCCGGCGCAGCGCCTCAAACAAAGGCTGCGCCGACGGGGACGGTGAAGCTTGCGAACCGCAAGCTGACGGCAGCGGGCAGTATGCTTGGGCTGCGCCCCGGCGATGTGCTGGCGGGCGTGAATGGCGCGCCTTTCATTGGCACTGTCCAGGACCTCAACGCGCGTTTCAAACAGAGCGGCGGCAAGCCTTTGGCGCTGAGCTTCAGGCGGGGGAAGATCGACCTGACCGTTCTTGCGGACCATCCGAACCTTGGCAAATGGGAAGCAACCGATCCCGTATCGGGATGGACGGGTGACGGTGATGATCCCGTGATGATGCGCAATTGGGAAGTGCTACGCGCCAGCGATGGCAGCTACGACCTCCATTCGCTTTCGCCCGATAACCTCGCGCTGTTCTTGCCGCCTGTCTGGCTGCTCAAGAGCCGCCTGTGGGTCGCGACCGCTGCGATTATCGCGGCACTGGTCACGGCGGGGATGATCTGGATCCCGCTGGCTGCCGTTGTCTACATTCTCGCGGGCCTGACGCTGCGCAAATCCGGCGCAACGCTCTATCGTCTGGACAGGATCAACATGGGCATGGCGCCCTACGCCATCGTTGCCGCCACGACCGAAGCAGGCGCGCACGCCGCCTACGGCAAGATCGATCCGAAGGGCAGATTCATGTTCGCCGCCCCCAAGGAGGAGACGGCGGAACACGAACTAACAGAGGACTAGGTAAAAATCAGGCAGCGCCCGCAACGACCGCGCGGCGGCGGCGCTGGACCGAGCTGGGGATGTTCAGCATCTCGCGATACTTGGCGACGGTGCGGCGGGCCAGTTCGGTGCCTTCGTCTGCCAGAGTTTTGACGATCGCGTCGTCGCTCAGTGGGCTTTCCGGATTTTCGTTCGACACGAGCTGCTTGATGCGGTGACGCACAGCGGCTGCCGAACCCGAGCTATCGCCCTTCGCACCCAGAGCCGCATTGAAGAACGCCTTGAGAGGCAGCGTGCCCTGCGGGGTCTGGATCAGCATACCGTTGGTGACGCGGCTGACGGTGCTTTCGTGTACGCCAACAGCATCCGCGATTTCGCGCAGGATCATCGGACGCAGGTGCGACGGGCCGTTTTCAAGGAACTCTGCCTGACGCTTTACGACTTCGGCGCCGACCTTCAGCGTGGTCATGTTGCGGTGCTCAACAGCGCGCTGGAGCCAGCGTGCGACGTTGACGCGATCCTCCGCCCACGCCTTGCCGTCAGCGGTGCGGCGGAGGCTCTTGATGGTGTCGTTGGTACGCACCTGTACGGTGGGAAGAGTCGAGCGGTTAAGGTCGATGTTCCAGCCATCCTCGCCCTTCGTCACAATAAGATCCGGCGGGCGCTGCGGGGAGACGGAACCTTCGTATACGGCACCCGGCTTAGGGTTGAGTCCGCGCAGTTGGCGCAGCACAGGACGAAGGGTTTCAAGGTCGGTGCGGCAAGCCTTCGACAGACCCTTGAGGTCGGCGTTGGCGAGCAGCCCGAGGTTGTTCAGTACACCTTCGAACACCGGCGACATGATGTCGAGGTCGATCGCTTGAAGGCGCAAACACTCGGCAAGGTCGCGAGCGAAGAAACCCGCAGGCTCAATGGCTTGCAACTTCGTGAGCAGTTCTTCGGCGTCCTCAATGGTCATGTTGCCAGTCATGGCAATCACTTCCAGAGGTTGACCCAGCCAGCCCGACGGCTCCAGCGCATCAAGGAAAGCTTCGGCACGCTGGCGGCAGGTGGCGCACAGATCAAGGCGGTCGATCTCTGCGGTTGCATGGGCGTAGATCGACGGACCCGGATCAGCGGCCAGATTGCCGATGCGATCCCAGTCGTCCGAGGCATTGCGCGACGACGACGGCAGAGCCGGCGCGGCGGGCAGTTTCACTTCGACGAACGGGTTTTCTTCTGCCTGTTCTTCGATGAACGAAGCGAGATCCTGGTTGCCGAGTTGAAGAAGATGAATTGCCTGTTGCAGCTGCGCGGTAACAACAAGCGACTGTCTCTGACTAACAATTTGGGACGTATTGAGCTGCATGGTTCTGACCTCCGATGAACCCAAACTGCAGCGATTCTGGAGAAATTTAAAAAAATCTATTTGACAGCCCTAAAATGACGGAAAACCGGTGTCGGAATAATGGCGTACACCAAATAAGTAATTGAAATAAAAGAAACCCCGGCGAACCAGTCGCCGAGGCTTTTTTTGAGGTGTCGGTTTTCCGTCAGCCGCGGAGCAGCTGGAGAACACCCTGCTTCGAGGAGTTCGCCTGAGCGAGCATCGCGGTCGCAGCCTGGCTGAGGATCTGGCCGCGGGCCAGGTTGGTCGATTCCTGAGCGAAGTCTGCGTCCATAACCTGCGACTTAGCGGCCTGAACCGAAGTCGAGATGTTGGTCAGGTTCGAGATAACCGAGTCGAGGCGGTTCGAAACTGCACCGAGGTCAGCACGGCTATCCGAAATCTTCGAGAGTGCGACGTCGATCACCTTCAGCGCGTCGTTGGCGCCTTCAGCGGTGGTGATGTCGACTTCCGAAACCGCGCTCAGCGACGATCCGAAGTGCAGGTTGGCTGCGGTGGTGTTGAGGAACGATTCCGAAGTGTTCGCAACGTCGGCAACGTCGGTAGCGACCGAGAAGGTGTTGGTCGACGTCATGTTGACCGAACCCTTCATGTTGACCGTGTCGGTGGTGCCGGCAGTGGTCGGGTCGAGGTCGAAGGTCGCAGCACCGTCACCCGAGGTGATGGTCATGGTCGACGAAGCGGTCGACGAAGCGAAGTTCTCGATCTTGATGTCGTCGCCGTCGACGTCCGACAGGACGATGTTGCCGTCGTCGTTGATCTCTGCGGTAACACCGGTCTGCGAGGACAGGTCGTTGATCGCGTCACGCAGCGATTCCAGACGCTCGCCGCCGTTCGGGTCTGCTGCCGGTACTGCAACTGCCTTGGTCGAGACACCGTTGATGTCGAACTGGACGGTCGAAGCGACAGCCGAACCTGCGGCTTCCGGACCTTCGAGAACTGCGGTGGTCTTTGCAGTAGCCGAGACGCCGGTCGACGACGAGATGCCGTTGATGCGGGCAGCGATGTCCTTGGCGGAGTCGGTTGCGGTGGTGGTCAGCGTTTCCGAACCGCGGTGGCCCGAGATGGTGACGGTTTCAGCGTCGAACGAGGTGGTCGACTGTTCCGAGGTCAGCTCGTGTGCACCGATGTCGGTCGCTTTCGCGCTGTCGACGTCGATCTGCATGGTGGTGCCAGCGTCGGCGCCGATCTGCAGCTGCTTACCTTTGAACGAACCGTCGAGGATGTTCATGCCGTTGAAGGTGGTGGTTTCAGCAACGCGGTCGACTTCTGCAATGAGCTGCTTGGCTTCTGCCATCAGCGAGCCACGGTCCGAAGCAGTGTTGGTGTCGTTTGCCGACTGAACTGCGAGTTCACGCAGACGCTGCAGCATGTTCGAGACTTCCACGTGTGCACCTTCAGTGGTGTCTACGAGGTTCTTACCGTCCGAAGCGTTACGAATTGCCTGGTTCAGACCCATGACCTGTGCAGTCATCTTTTCGCCGATGGCCATACCGGCGGCGTCGTCCTTAGCAGCGTTGACGCGCAGACCGGTCGAAAGGCGGGTCATTGCGGTGTTAAACTCGTCATTCACGCGAGCCATGTTGGACTGTGCGTTGATGGCGCCGATGTTAGTATTAATCGTAGTCATAGGTGCCTCCGATAGGGTTGGCGGGTTGTTGGTGACGCGCCGTGCAGCGCTTGTCATCCTCAACGGCTCCCTGAGAATTTGTTTAGCACGAAATGAAAAATTGTGCCGCGGCAGGACCTTACCGCTCTACTGACTCTATACGCACGTAAGCGGCACGGTTTTTGCCCACGTATCCGGCACCCGTTGCGCGTGGATTTTCGCGTGTCTGCTGAAATTCTTCAGCCACATGCCGTTAACCCATAAGCAACCGGAACCGGAGTTAGACTATGGATCTTGCATCGCTTATTGGCCTTATCGGCGCGATCGGAATGATCGTCGGCGCTATGATCAGCGGTGGCGGCGTTGGGCCGTTCATCGATGTACCTTCGATCCTCATCGTTTTCGGCGGGACGCTCTTTGCGGTAATGTATCTGCTGCCGATGGGTGTGTTCCTCGGACACTTCGGTGCGATGGCCAAATGCTTCATGCCGTCCACATTCAAGACCGATCAGCTGATCGAGAAGATGGTGGAACTATCGAACCTCGCCCGCAAGGACGGGATGATGGCCCTCGAAGGTCAGCAGGTCACCGACAAGTTCTTCGAGAAAGGCCTCCAGATGCTTGTCGACGGTGCGGACGAGCAGAAGATGGCCAAGCAGCTCAAGCAGGAAATCGAAGCGATGAAGCGTCGCCATGCCGCCAATCAGTCCGGCGTCAAAGCGTGGATCGACATCGGTCCTGCGATGGGCATGATCGGTACGCTGATCGGCCTCGTTCTGATGCTTGGCAACATGGCCGACCCCAAGGCCATCGGCCCCGCGATGGCGGTGGCACTTCTGACGACTCTATATGGCGCGTTCCTTGCGAACGTGCTTTTCGGTCCGATGCTGGCCAAGCTCGAAGGGTATTCGGCTGATGAAGTCGTCTACCGCGAACTCGTCATCGAAGGCCTTCGCGGCATCGCCAAAGGCGACAGTGGCCGCAACATTCAGGATCAGCTCGTCACTGCCCTTGCGCCGAAAGAGCAGCAGAAAATGGCAGAGGCTGCGTAAGCCATGGCAAAGCTCAAGGTCGTCCCCCCGCCTCCTCCCGAAGAGGAAGAAGAGCAGGAAGAATGCCCGAAGTGCCCACCTGTGGGTGCTCCTGCATGGATGGCGACCTTCGCCGATATGGCAACGCTGCTAATGGCGTTCTTCGTTCTCATTCTGTCATTCGCGGAATTCAACCAGCCGCGCTTCAAGATGATCGCAGGCTCGCTGCGTGAATCCTTCGGTGTGCAGCGCCTCGTGCCTGTCGTCGAAAGCCCCAAGGGCACGACCGTGATCTCTCAGACGTTCTCTCCGTCTCCGCAACCGTCGGTCACGCAGGAAATGACGCAGGACACCACCCAGCAGGACCAGCGCGAGGTGAAAACCGACGAGCCGACCGAAAACACCGAAAAAGAAACCGACCCGCAGGAACAGACCGAAGAGCAACAGCAAGAGCAGCAAGAGAAAGAGCAGCTCATGGAAGAGCTTCAGGACGCGCTGGAAGGCACGGACCTGTCGGTCGAGATGGATGGCGATCAGGTCACTGTAACCTTCCCAGAAGCATCGTCGGACCAGCCGATGGCAGAGCGCGCAGAACAGATGCAGCAGCTCGCCGACGCGCTGGAACAAACGGGCGCTACGGGTGAAGACGTCCAGATCAGCGGCCTCGCCAACGATCTGGGCCGTATCGCGGACTCAATGGGCGGCGCGGGTGAAGGCACGGGAACAGGCGATAGCCAAGCGGCGCAGCGCCGTGCGGGTGTGGCCGAGGCAAAGCTTGAAGTCGCACTGCAAGAACAGATCGATCAGGGTCTCGTCGCGGTGGAACGCGAGGACGACAAGATCTTTGTCACTGTCGGTGCTGGCGGCGCGTTCTCTTCGGGTTCTGCCGATCTTACCCCCGAAGCGCAGGAAATCATGCAGCGCCTCGCGCTTACCGCTGCGGGCAACGATGGCACGATCACTGTGACCGGTCATACTGACGACGTTCCTCTTTCGGGCGGTCAGTTCACAGATAACTGGGGCCTCGCCTCGGGCCGTGCCTCGGCTGTGGTGCGTGAACTTGGCGCCACTGGACTGATCGCTCCGGACCGTCTTTCGGCTGTCTCCAAAGGCGAAAGCGAGCCTGTGGCCAGCAACGACACACCCGAAGGGCGCGAGCAGAACCGCCGCATCGAAATCGAAATCGACTTCTAACAAGGAGCCATCGCAATGGCCGTCGATTATATTAGCACGCTGAACAAGAATGGCTCGGGCCTTAATCTGTCCGAGCTGGCAGGCAGCATCGCCGCCGCCGAAACCGCACCCAAGATCTATGCGGCCGAAAAGAAGAAAGCCGAAGCCGAGGTCGCAATCTCTGCCTACGCCCAGCTTCGCGCGGCTTTCGAGGATTTTGACGGCTCGCTCGCATACATGCAGGGCGCATCGGTGCTCAGCGCTCAGTCGGCCAGCTCCGCGATTTCGGTCGAAGTCACCGAACGTTCTGCCGTGACAGAGGCCACATCGAGCGTTGACGTAATTCAGACCGCAAAACGTCAGGTGCTCGAATTCACAGGCTTCACTGGGCCGGATGATATCATCGGGACTGGCGACATCTCCGTCGAATTCGGCGTGTGGACGGACGACAATACGACCTTCACCGCAAACCCGAGCTACCCCGGTAGCACCATCACCATTGGTGAGGGCGCGACGCTTCAGGACTTCGCCAACGCCCTTTCATCGCTCGACGGCGTCACGGCCAAAGTACTCGACCGCGGTGACGGCACCTATACGCTCGGCATCGTATCCGAAGAAGGCGCGGGCCGCGCCATGCGGTTCGAGACGACCAACGCCACCGGCGCACTCGTCGACTTCGACACCACGACCACCAACGTGGACAAACAGGTTCAGGCGGCGCAGAACGCCCTGCTGACGGTCGACGGGGTCACGATCTTTCGCGACACGAATGTCATTGATGATGCCATCGACGGGCTAACGCTCACGCTTAACGGTACGACCGAATTTCCGACCGGCGTGACGGTGAAGCGCGATGCGGAACTGGCATCCCAGATGCTTCAGACCTTCGTGTCGCAGATCAACACGACCATTCGCACGATCAAGGACATGACCGTCTACGGCACCGCCGACAACGACGCCGGCGACCTTGCCGGTGATCGCACCGCGCAGAAACTGCTCAAGGATTTCACCGACGTTCTGAAACAGCCGCTCACGGGCCACCGCGATGATCCTGTCTATATGGCCGACCTTGGCGTTGCGACCAATCGTGACGGGACGCTGTATCTGAACACTGCGCTTTTCGAGCGGGCATTCACCAACGACCCAGATGCGTTCGATCAGGTATTTCAGGACACGTTCCGTTCGGACAACGATGGTATCACGGTCAGCGGCACCGCGAACTCGTCCACCAAGTCAGGTTCGTACGATTTCAGCTTCGATCCTGATGCGGGCACCGTCCGCATGGGCAATTCATCCATGTTCGCGACCGCGCTGGACGACAACATGATCCGTTTCGTGGCAACGTCCGGCGATATGGCTGGCGTGGTCATGCTGATGGAGAACACCGCCACCACAGGAACGATCAGCTATGGCCGCAGCCTTGTGTCGAGCCTTCGCGAAGTGCTGGATGATGCGCTGAGGGTCAACGGCACGTTCGACAGCCGTGACACCTACTTCAACAACATCATGACGGAGCAGGACGCGGAGCTGAAAGAGGCCGAGGAGCGTACCGAGACGATCGAGACGCGTTACCTCAAGCGTTTCGCAGCTATGGAAACCGCAATTTCCTCGCTGAATGCGACGGGCGAATACCTCAGCAATCTCGTGGATAGCTGGAACAAAAGCTAAGCGCGTTCGGGACGGAGGTCGCTGTTATGCGACCTCGCGGTTCAGACCGTACTTCTTCATCTTTTCGATGAGGGTCGTACGGCGCAGGCGCAGCTGGGTGGCCGCACGGCTGACGCAATAGCTGGTCTTTTCCAGCGCCGTCTCGATCAGAGCCACTTCGATATCACGCAGGTAGACGCGCAGGTCGAGGTCTTGCCCCTCCGCATCGTTCAGGTAGCGGAACTGGTCCGGCGACGGTAGATCGTGGGTCTCCGGCATGACCGGATCGGACTGCGGCGCACAGCCGTCGATGTAGGGCATACCGGCGTTCAGCAGGAAATTCTTCACCATATCGGCGGTGACAACCTGACCAGGGAACATGACGGACGCGCGGATAAGCGTGTTGCGCAGTTCGCGGATGTTGCCGCGCCACGTGTGCGACTGAAGTGCGCGCATACCGGTGTCGTCGAACAGCGGCTCGTCAAAGGTGACGTCCTTCGCTTTGTAATCCTTAATCATGCGATCCAGGATGAGCGGGATGTCTGTGACCCGCTTTGCCAGCGACGGCAGACCGATCTGGAACAGGGCGACGCGGAAATAGAGGTCTTCGCGGAACTGGACTTCTTCCTGAGAGGTCAGATCGCGGTGGGTCGCGGTGACGAGGCGAAAATCGACGTCGATTTCCTGCATCGAGCCAAGGCGGCGGATTTTGCGGGTTTCGAGAACGCGGAGCAGCTTTACCTGAAGCGCGGGCGGCATGTCACCGATCTCGTCGAGGAATAGCGTACCGCCGCAGGCTTGCTCGAAACGGCCGATCTTGCGACCCTCAGCACCAGTAAACGCACCCTTCTCGTGGCCGAAGAGTTCGCTCTCCAGAAGCTCGGCGGGGATGGCGGCACAGTTTACAGCAACAAGCTCGCCTTTGCGGCCCGAAACGGCGTGCAGTGCTTCTGCAACCAGTTCCTTGCCCGTACCGGTTTCGCCCTGCACCAGCACCGGAGCCACCGAAGCACCGACCAGTGCGATGTGCTGCTTGACCTGCTGCATGACAGGGGACGTCCCTGCAATGATACCGTCGACGACAGCGATAGCGCTATCATTGCTGGGCGCGCCGAATTGTACGTTTGTCCAATGCTGTGTCATGGTACCGTCCTTACTTATTGAATTTCCGACAGAGTGTCGGGCCACTGACACATCATCCCACAACCGCAGAGTTATTTAGACTCTGCATCAGAGGGACTAAAAACCGCGTCGGACTAGGCTTTCATCTCATCGAATACCGCAAATTAACCTTACGGATAGTTTGACACTGCGCTTACCTGAAATTCAGGTGTGATTCAGCCTTGGCCGTGGCAGCGATGCCAACTGCACCTGTCGAGAATCGGACGACCGTCGATTCGGCGTGGAATAGGTATCCTATCCCTCTGTAAATTGGACAGTTTTGCAAAATAAGCGCATGAATCGCGGCCAAGCCGTGAAACCCGCCTACGAAGGAGGAACGGATGTCGCTTCGCTCTGTATGTCCCGTCATTCTCTGTAGTGGCCGCGACCAGAACTTCTGGCCGGTATCGAGCGACGCCTTGCCTCAGCAGTTCGCAAAAACAGGCGATGCGCCCAGTGCTTTCCAGCAATCGTTGAAGGCTGCGTTCGAATTGGGCCTCGGACCCGCAGTGGTTGTAGCATTGTCGGATCACCGTCACCTCGTCGATGACCAAATCGCGGAATACGGCATTCCGGTCCGTGCGGTCGTTGGCCTGCCCGAAGATCGCGGCACATCAGCGGCGGCTTGCGCGGCGACGGAAATCGTCGCGGCAGAAAACCCTGATACGTCGATGCTGCTGATGCTGGCCGACCGTCAAGTGATCCAACAGCGGTCCATCGCGGATGCTATTTCCGCCGGTTATCACCTGTCGGACAGCGGGCAGTTCGTGTCCTTCGGCTTCCCGCCGGGTGCCGGGGTACCGCGATCCATTGCGATCGAACTGGCGCAGGGAACGTCTCTCTCGACCTCTCCGCAGCCAGTCGCTCAGTTCCTGCCAACCTCGGATACCGCCGTGGCAGGAGAGATCGCCGCGACGGGTCGCTACATGTGGGGAATGCAGCTCGTGCTCGTGGCGGCTAAAACACTGCGCGGCATTTACGGTCGCCACGCCGCCCCGATCCGCGCCACTGTCCGCCGCGCTGTCCGCGAAGGTCAGGTGAATGGCAAATCCCATACTCTCGGGGCGTGCTACAGCGCCGCCGATGAGACGAGTTTCTTCACCTCGATCATGCAACACCAGCAGGGCACCGTCGTGCCGCTGGCGTCGGGGACTTCGACGGTCGGCAACTGGCGTGAGGTTTGGCAAAGCGCCGAGAAGGATCGCAAGGGCGTGCGCGTCGAAGGCAATGCTCAGGCGCACGGGTGCAACGATACCTACCTCGCCAGCCAGTCGGACGGGATGCAGGTTCTCGGCATCGGGCTGAGCAACATCGCCGTGGTCGCCACACGCGACGCCGTGCTCGTGATGGATATGGACAAGACCGAGGAACTGCCGACCGTGGTCAGGCAGATGGAGGCGCGACACTCGTCCAAGTCACAAGGCCCTGTGCTCCAGCTTCATCCGTGGGGCAGGACCGAGATGCTACAAACCGGCCCGACCCATCGCCTGCGCTGGGTTATTATCAAACCCGGTTGCCGCATTCCCACCCGCTCTCACCTCAACCGCAAAGAGAACTGGGTTGTGGTCGAGGGGACAGGCCGCGTCGTCCGTAATGGCGTCACGGAACTTATCTGCGAAAACGACTCTGTGCTGATCGACAAGGGTCAGGAATACAGCATCGAAAATCCGGGCAAGGCGACGCTGAAACTGGTCGAGGTCCAGACGGGACCGTACCTTGGCGATGACGATCAGGAAGTGCTCGACACCGTCTACGAGACCGCCGACGCCGAAGAATAACTACTGCGCAGAGCCGAAGAGTTCGCGGAACGCTTCGATCTTGTCCCAGTCGCGTTGAAGGCGCGGCGGCAGGCTTTCGCGGCTGGCCAACACGCGGTTATCGGTGACACGCCAACGACCCTCGGTGCGCGTCTCTTCGGTCGGCGCACTCAGCACCACAGCAATCGGCGCGGCCTCGTCATAGGTGCCACGCGCACGCGGGCGCGGAGCATGTTCGGGCGCGCCTGATTGCGGCGCATCGTCTTGGCTGTCGTCTTCGCTGGCGAGATAGACCTCGACCGTCGGCGCCATAGCGACGAGCGGCATTGGGCTGCGGGTCAGGAAACCGCGCTGCGGCTCGGGGAGCGGCACGGGATCTTCCTGCCGGATTTCAGCGATGATCTGATAGACCCGCTCGCGATACGCGCCGCCGCGATCCGTGTTGCGGGAATGGTAACTGGCTGTCGCGGCATCCCATCCGCCAAGCTGATTGTAGAGCTCGGCCATGAACTGCGCCCCGTATCGGGTGTTCAGATCGGGATCGAGCATATCGGCCAGCGACGGGAAATTATCGTGGTGCCAGCGATAGTTAATCTGCATACAGCCCACGTCGATGTTCGTCACACCCTCGGCCACGGCTTGTTCCAGATAAGCCAGCGCCTCGGCTCGGGTATCGAAATACATGCTCCGCCCGCCTTGGTTCAGCGTCCAAGGCCACGCGCGGCGATCAACGCCGTCTATGGCGTAACCGCTTTCCATACGCGCCACAGCGGGGAGCAAGGTTTCGGGCAGTCCTGCCTCCTGCCCCGCAACGGCGGCCAGTCCCTCGCAATCGGGAAGGTTGGCCAGCGCGGGCGTTGCCACAAGGGCAAAGAGGGGAACAAGAAATCTCATGCCCCTGCCCTGCAAGTCCCGCGCCACTCAGCGCAGGAAGTCAAAGAGCGACGTCTGCGTGATTTTTACATAGGTCTGCTGCGAGGCATCGCGTGTCAGAAGCAGCGTCTGCAATTCCGTCACAGCCTTCGCGATGTCGAGGTCTTCGAGGCCCGCGACGGCTTCGTCGATGCGCAACTGGCGGAAGTCGAGCGCTTCCTGCTGCGCGTCTACGGTGGCGCCCATCGCACCAACTTCGGCGCGCATGGCAGCGAAGTGACCGACAGCTGCCTGAACCTGCAAGAGCATTGCATCCGATGACATCGTCACCGCCTTAAGCAGGATCGGGTTCTTTCCTGGCTGGCCACGGAATTCGAGCTGCTGGAACGAACCGATCGGCCGCTGCGGGTTGTCGGAGCGTTTGAAATTCGCCAGTTCAAACTCGCTTTCCGAATTCAGGATGATGTCTTTGCCGTCGGCCGACACCTCTGCGGTGACGCCTGTCGTGGCGCTGTGCGCGTTGATCACGTCAACCATAGGCTGCGGCAAGCCTGCCACCAACTCCGCCTCGATATCGACCGAACCCTCCGGCCCGTTGATGGTCATGGAGATCGTCTTGGTCGTGCGGTCCGCATCCAGAACCAGCTTGCCGCGGCCCGTCACAGCCACCGCGTCGTCGGCCTCGTACATAGTGGTGTCCATGCTATCGACCAGCTTGTCTACGATGCCGAACACACTCGTACGGTCGCCTGCGAGTGGCGCGGTCATGAACAGTTCATCGCCATTGAGACCGACCGCCATCGTCAGCGTTTCTGACAGCCGCTGGGACGGACGCCCGCCGTCCCCGACGTATTGCACACCGTCGTTCGTCTCCACGAACGCGGGCGCGGCGGAGTATCCGGCGAAAAGCGGCTGGCCAAGCGCGTCGGTGCGGTTCGCGATCTCGACCAGCGAGGTGCGGAGTGTTTGCGCCTCGGCCCTGATACCTTGGATACCTTCGGCGGGCAGCGTGCTGTTACCCGCTTGGATCGCCAGTTCGGTCAGGCGGCGCATGATGGTTGCGGCATCTCCGATGGCTTGGTCCGACAGGCTGATCCTGCTCGCGGCCTGATCGGCGGCGTTAGTGAAATGATCAAGCGCCGCGCGTTCCTCTTTCAGCGCGGAAAGCTGTGAGGCGCGCATCTGGTCGGCAGAGGCTCGCGGGTCGTTCTTGCCCGACGAAATCTGTGCCTGAAGATCCGACACCTTCGCCTGCACGCGGCTGAACGAGCGGGTGGCGAGGTCGGTGAAAAGCTGGTTACTGACCGTCATGGCGTCCTCTTTCCGGTATTAAACGCGGATCGTGCTGAGAAGGGTGTCGAAGAGATCGTTGGCGACCGCGAGGATCTGCGCGGAGGCCTGATAGGCTTGCTGGTTCTCGACCAGACGCGCGGCCTCGACGTCGAGGTTTACGGAGGTCCGGTCGTCATAGACGCGCTCGGCGCTTTCGCGGGCCACATCGGTGACGGAGACACGCGCCTTGGCTGCAGCCACGACTGCGCCCTTTTGGGCCTGAAGCGCGGCGAGGATACGGCCAAAGCCGCCCTTGCCCGTGGTCGGGTCTGCGCTGCGCAGGTCGGACATCGCGTTGATGTTGCGGCTGTCACCGACAAAGCCGGAGTTGGCGACGAGCGAAAAGCTATCACCGTTTTCAGGCTGACCCGTCATCGCGAACTGGATGTCGTTCAGGATCGCCGAATTGTTCGCGTCGAGCGATTTCTGCGCAATCGTGTGTCCGGTTTCATCGTCCACGAGGCGCACGGTGCCCGCGACGCCGTCCACCACTTCAACACGGACAGACGACGGGAATTCCGAAACTTCGCCAGCCTCATATCCGCCTGCGAGGCGTAGCGGCGGGGCGCCGGTGATGAAGACGATCAGGTCTTCGTCAGGCAGGTCGGAAAGGCTGATGCGTTGGGATGACAGCGCCGAAACGGACATATCAGCGTCGATCGCCGCGCCATCCGTCGCGGTAAAGGTCAGGCTGTCGCCATCCACCTTCGCGCGCATACCGAGCGTAGCAAAACCTGCCGCCGTGCCGCCTGCCGTTTGCGGAATACTGACAGGGCCGACGCTGGCTTCGAATTCAAAGCTCAACTGCCCTGCGTTCATGCTCGCCGTGCCGGGGAAACCTGCGGGCAAAGTCGCGCCTGCGGTGGAAACGCCGACCGTGTAGATCGTGCCGTCGACGTCGATGTCCAACGTGGACGGCAGGCCGCCCGCGTCCATCGCGCCGCCTTGGATGGTGGTCGTCGCGCCAAGGCCAGCCAAGAGGCCGAACGCCGCTGCGCCCGAGGCTCCGGCAGGAACGCGCAGCGCCTCGCCGTTCAACGTGCCGTCGTTCACGGTGATCTGCAGCTGGTTGGATGCATCGAAGCTGGCCGACAGGCGACCCTCTTCAGGGCCAGTAATAGTGATCGCACCGCTCGCGCCCATGCGCAGAACATAGGCCTCCTCGCCCAGCATGACCGTTGTGCCAGCGCCCGTTACGGGAAGCGAGGCAACAGCTGCGCCCGTCAGCGACGACTGCGGCGCGGTCGCCCGCATTTCGGCGGCGAGTCCGGCGGCTCCGCTCGCGCCGGTGTAGCTGACCGAAAGCCCGCGTACGTCGACGCTGTACTTCGCGTTCGGCGCCATCGCCGCGAGCCCGTCGAGGCTGCTCGCCCCGCCATCCAGCGCGTCATCACCCGCAAAGGTGAAAGTCTGGATCGATCCGGCTTGGCCGTAGGATTGGGTGACAAGACCGCCCACCAGCGGATCGACGTTGGACGCGTACATCGTAGCGCCATAGCCAACACCAAAAGCGCTCGGCGCTTCGATGGTGACGTGGCCGGTGAAGTTGACCGCATCATTCCCAGCGCCCAGCGTCACGGCATTACCGGCGGGAAGGCCCTGACTATCGGCCTCCTGAATGGTCATGGTGCCGCCGCCTGAGTGGGCGAATTGCTCAATCTTGATGTTTTCGCCGCCCTCGTGGACCAGCACGATGCGATCACCGTTCGGCGAAAGCTGCGCGGAAATACCTGTCGAGCCGAGGCGGTCGTTGATCTCGTAGGCGAGCGTGTTCAGATCACCGTTCACCACAAGCGCAGAGATGTTCAGCGCGGCGGTGTTGTCTCCCTCAAGACGGAACGCAACGGTGCCGTCGCCGGTAATTTGCAGATCCAGCGTGGTGCGGGCCGAGGCGTTCATTCCTTCGACACTATCATTGAGCATCACGGCAGCACGGGCCGCGGACATACCTGCCGACAGGTCGATGGCGAGGTCTTCGCCTTCAACATAGGACAGGGTCAAGGTTTCGGGCGAAGATGCGCTCCCGACGGCAGGTGACGCCCAAGTTTGCGGGGCGGCCAGCGGGACTTCGACAACGTGCGCACCCGGCAGGGTTTGCTGGGACACGGTCGCGCCGCGATAGCCGGTCGCGCCTTCGGGGTAGAGGTAATCGTCGATATAGCTGGCACCAGCAAGGAAGCCGTTGGCTTCGGTGAGCATGTTCGCCGCCGTTGCCGCATCAAGCGCCGTGCCCGCAATCTGCACGCCGTTGCGGGTGAAGACCTGAACGGTGCCGCCCGACGGTTCGGACAGTTGGAGCAGGCCGGAGACATTGCCCATCCCGCCCGACAGCGTTGCCGCCGCGCCAAAGTCGCCATCGCCGAGCGCGAGGGTCAGAACGCCATCGGTGCCTGCTGCGTGAACGCCGAAATCGGCGAGCGTTTCGCCAGATGCGGTCGTCAGCGTGCCATTGTTCAGGGCAGCCGCGAGGTCGGCCACGGTCGCTTGGCCTGCGAGGGTAAATGTCTGCGTCGTGCCGCCTGATGTGAAGCTGAGTGAAGACACCCCGCCGGCATCCGCGTCGTTCAGAACGAAGTCCATCGTCGACTGTTGGCCGAGCGCCGAGAGGTTCAGGCTCTTCGCGCCCGCAGGAACGTAGCCAACGACTCCAGCAGACAGGAGGCTCACCGCATCCGCGCCGTTCGACGTGGCGGTCAGAGTCGCAGCAAGGTCATCGACGGCGGGCGTTGCGACCGGAACGCGGGCCATCACGGCGGAGCCAGAGCCGAGGTTGGACGCATCGGCGACAACCAGCGAAGACGCCGCCGCCGCGAACTGCTGCGGCTCGGTCAGGACCATCGCCATGTCGACGGCACGCCCCGAAACAGGCGTAATTGTGTAGCGGTCACCGTTCGCAGGCGTACCGCTAATCGTCAGCGTCAGACCGTCCATCACGAGGATATTGGCACCGCTGGCCAGCACATTGCCATCCGCGTCCTGCGCCGTCCAAGTGCCTGCGGCATTGTCGCGAACCAGTTCGAACTGCGGAAGCTCCGCCGCCTGATCGCGGCTCGTGATGGTGAATTCGATATAGGCCGTGCCGCGATTACCGGCGGAGGCATCGGCGGTGAAGCCGATCATATTGAACATCTCTCCACCGACATTGCCCTGCTGGTCGATGCCGCTGGCGTGGAGTGCGTTGATATCCCGCGTCACGCGCCGCGCGAAGGCATCGAGCTGGATCATCGCTTCGTCCAGCGCGCCGATGGCATTGCGGTAGCCCTGAATCAGACCGCCGGAAATCTGGGTGCTCTGCTTGGTCTCGCCGTCACGGGTGATGTTGAGGCGCAGGTCGGTGTCGGCCTCGACCGCGACGGTGGAGGCTTCTTCGTTGTCGGCCAGCATCGGCCCGCCCAGCGTATCGCCAAGGCGCACAACGGCGCGGCCGAACTGGTCGATCTGGGTGTTGGTGCCGGTGATCTCGGAGATGTCGTTGAGCAGACGGTCGCGCTCGTCAAACATCGGGTTAAGGCCGCCGTTTTCGTTGGTGGCGCCCGACAGTTCGAGTTGTAATTTGGTCAGCTGGCTGAGCTTCTCGTTGAGCATCCCCACCGCTGTGTGCGCTTGAACCACAACGTCCTCGCGCAGCTTCAACAGGCCCGTTGCAACATCTGCGATCGAGGTCGCCATCGCGCGGCCCGCTTCAAGGGACGACTGGCGCAATGCGATGTCGGACGGATTGCCCGAAAGGGTCGAAAGAGAACTGAAGAACCCGTCGAGGCCCTTTGCGATGCCGCCCGTGGTCGGCATGAAGAGGTCTTCGATGGCGAAGGTCACATCCGCGAACGCCTCGGCAGAGCTGAACGCGCTCGCAGTTGAACGCACGCGCTCGGACAGGAACGCGTCGTAAGAGCGGCGCACGTCATCAACGATGACGCCTTGCCCGCCAGAGTTCTTGGACACGGCAGACATCTTGCCGCCGCGCACTTCGTGGATCTGGATGTCGCGGCGGGTGTAGCCGTCGGTGTCCGCGTTCGCGATGTTCTCACCGGTGGTGGTGAGAGCCGCGCGATATGCCATGACAGCGCTGGTGCCGATATCGAGGAGGTTAGGCATCTACATCACCCCTTGTAACGCACGAGCGGCGACAGCTGGCGGACGACGGCATCTGCGATGCCGAGGTTCGAACTGCCCGAAACGGCTTCGGAAATTTTCATGTCGAACAGGCTCTGCGCAGAGCGCACCGCGCTGCTGCTGGTGAGGTCGTCAGAGTAAGCCTCGGTGCGCGCCGATTTCAGCATCGTGTTGATGAAGATGGCTTCGAAGCCTTCAGCTGCGGCGCGGAGTTCATCCCGCGCCGCAGCCTCCCCATCCTGCGCGCTCTGCACGGAGCGGCCGGAATCTGCTGAAACCATGAACTGACGGACTGCACTGACTTCCATGATACTACCTCAGATGACGACGAGTTCTGCCCGTAGGGCCCCTGCTTCGCGCAGGGCTTCGAGGATCGCGACCAGATCACCGGGTGCGGCGCCAACTGCGTTTATGGCATCCACGAGCGAGGCCAGCGAAACGCCCGGATCAAAGAGGAACGCCTTGGCCGGATCCTGATTGAGGTAAAGCTGGCTATCGGGGGTGATGGTCGGCTGCCCGGGAGCGATGACCGTCTGATTATCGTTCATTGTGACGGTGGCGTTCTGATCGACGTTGAAGTCTTCGTTGATCTGTACCGTCAGACCGCCATGCGTTACGGCGGCGGGTGTGACGAGGACTTCGCCACCGATGACAACCGTGCCTGTACGGCTGTTCACCACAACCTTCGCCGCCGGAGCGTCGGGGGTCACTTGGATATTCTCGATCAGGCCCATGAAGGAAACGCGTTGATCAAGGTCGACAGGCGCACGCACCTGAATGGATGTGCCGTCGAGCGCGACAGCCACACCGCCGCCGAACACATTGTTGATCGCTTCGGCCACGTTTGCGGCGGTCGAAAAGTCACTGCGGTTCAGGTTCAGGATGAGGCTTTCGGAGTTCTGGAACGGGCTCTCGACCATACGTTCGACCGTACCGCCGTTCGGCACGCGGCCCACGGTCGGGATATTCACGGTGAGCGACGAGCCGTCCTCTGCCGACAGACCCATGCCGCCGACGATGAGGTTGCCCTGCGCGATGGCGTAGATTTCGCCATCGGCACCCATGAGCGGGGTCATCAAAAGCGTGCCGCCCTTGAGCGACTCCGCTGCGCCGACGGTGGACACGGTGACGTCGATTTCCTGGCCCTCCTTGAGGAAAGCGCCAAGTTCAGCAGTCACCATCACGGCGGCTGCGTTGGATGCGTCGATGTCACCGACTTCGACCGCGAGGCCCATGCGGGACAGCATCGACTGCATGGATTGCAGCGTCAGACCGCTGTCGCCGTCGCCCGTGCCGGAGAGGCCCACGACAACGCCGTAGCCGACCAGCGGGTTGGAACGGACGCCGGCCACCGTGGCCATGTCCTTGATCCGGTCAGCCGTGGCCGTCGTCGCTGCGACCAGAAGGCCGAGGGACAGGAGGACCGCACGGATCATAGCGGGGAGACCGTGTTCAAGCCGCGGCGCAGCCAGCCCGGACGGGCAGCATCGGCGCTATCGCCTGCGCCAACGTATTCGATGCGGGCATTCGCGATGCGGTCGGACGGAACAACGTTATCAGGGCCGATATCTTCGGGACGGACAACGCCTGTGATACGGATGAATTCTGCGCCCGAGTTCAGTGTCAGACGCTTTTCGCCCATGATTTCCAGCATACCGCCGGGAAGTTGGCGGACGACCTGAACGGTCATGCGGCCACGGAGCGAATTCGACTGGTTGGCCGAGCCGTTGCCGTTGAAGCTTTGCGTCGTGCCGTTGGTCAGCAGCGCATCGTCAAAACCGCCGGTGAGGATGTTCGGCAGGTCCATCTGGTAGCTGGAGCTGCGCGCCGACGTGGCGGTCAACGACTGCGATGCGGTGAAGCGTTCGCTGAGTTCGACGGTCAGCACATCGCCGATCTGGGCGGCGCGGCGGTCCTGAACGAACAGGCCTTGCGCGTTGGTCGAATAGATGCTGCCGGTCGGCTGACGCTCGGCCTGATACATCGGTTCTTGCAGGTACACCGGCTCGTAGTTCTGGGACTCGACTTCCTGAACGTAGGTCGAGCATGCCGTGGTGAGAGAGAGTGCCGCGAGAATGGGGAGAGCTTTTTTCATCGTGTGTCCTATCAGAGCTTGTTGGACATGAAGCGCAGCATTTCGTCCGCTGCGGAGATGGACTTGGAATTGATTTCGTAGGCGCGCTGGGTCTCGATCATGTCGACGAGTTCCTGCACGACGTTCACGTTCGAGCTTTCGAGCATGCCTTGCGCGATAGACCCCGTGCCGTCCTCGATGGGGGCGGTCACGATCGGCTGGCCCGATGCGACAGTTTCAACGAGGAAGTTTTCACCGATCGGCTCAAGGCCGCGCGGGTTGGCGAAGTTCGCCAGAGTGATCTGGCCGATTTCATCCATTTCGGTCTCGCCCGGCATCAGCACTTTGACGACGCCGTCGTTAGCAACGCTGATCTGGGTAACACCGACAGGGATCTGGATTTCGGGCTGGACGACATAACCGCTCGCGGTGGTCAGCGTACCTTCGGAGTTCATCGAGAACGCACCGTCGCGGGTGTAACCGATACGGCCATCCGGCATCAGAACCTGGAAAAAGCCCGTGCCTTGAACAGCGAGGTCGAGGGCATTGCCCGTGTCGGCAAGCGCGCCTTGGGTGTAGAGTTTATCGGTCGAAACGACGCGGACACCGGTACCGACGGCAAGTGCGCTGGTCAGCTGTGTGTCTGTGGATGTCTGGTCGCCGCCAGGTCGTGAAACCTGATAAAGCAGGGTTTCGAAGTTGGCTCGGTCCCGCTTGAAACCGGTCGTGTTCACGTTCGCGAGGTTGTTCGCGATGACCTGAAGACGGGTTTGTTGTGCGTTCAAGCCTGTCTTGGCAACGTGCATTGCGCTGGTGGACATTTGCGGCTCCTTCCGGGGTTCCTTATTCACCCGTTAAGCTGCAAACCCCGTGCCACCTCGGGGATCAGGCCAAGATTATTCGGGCGCGCGCATCAGCGTCGCACCAGCCTCGTCGAGCGTCTTGGCCGTTTCGATCATCTTGGTGTTCATTTCGAACCCGCGTTGTTGATCGATGAGGGCAATCAGTTCCTCGGTCGGGTTGACGTTGGAGCTTTCGATGACGCCCTGACGGATCGAGGCGCCTTGGTTCGGAACGGGCATCTGCCCTTCAAGCGGACGGATCAAACCGTCGAGACCTTTGACCAGCACCTGATTGGGGTCGGGAGAGACCGTTGCGATCAGGGCGACCAATTCGGTCTGACCTTGCGGTGCATCAACCGGCTCGATCAACAGCTCGCCCGCTTCCGTGATCTGCATGTTGCGATAGGGCGGCAGCACAATCGGGTTCATCGCCTGATCGAGGATCAACTCGTTCGCGCCATTTACCAACTGCCCTGCCCCATCCGTGCGGAGATCGCCGCGGCGGGTCAGCCCCGGCTCGCCATTGCCTTCTTTGACATAGAAGTACCCGTCCTCGCTGATCGCGATGTCGAACGGGTCTCCTGTCTGTTCCAGATTGCCGACGTCTTCGAGGAATGCGCCATGCTGCATGGTCGATTGGAAATAACGGACATTGAACGAATCCTGCCCGTTGACGACAACGGAGTGGTCCGCGATCGAAAGATCGCGGCGGTACCCCGGCACGTTCATATTGGCCAAGTTCTGCGCCGTGATCGTTTGCTGATCCTTAACGGTCTGCATCGAGTTAGCGAGAGTATGTACCAAACGATCCATGGCGGGGCCTCCGGTTCAGATCAGCGATTAGCTGCGGATGTTCATGACCGACTGCATCAGCGAGGAGGAGGTCTCCATCGCTTTTGCGTTGGCCTGATAGTTGCGCTGCGCGGTGAGCAGGTGGACAAGCTCTTCGGTCAGGTCGACGTTCGAACGTTCGAGCATACCCGACTGAAGCTGACCTAGACCCTTTTCACCAGGAGCCGAATGGACCGGCTGACCGGAGTCGGCAGCAGCGCGGAACGATGCGTTACCTGTCTGGCGCAGACCCTGCGGGTTCGGGAAGGTAGCGAGCGCAACGCGGCCCAGCGCCATGCGGTTGTCGGTGCCGTAGTTCGCCCAGATCACACCGCTGTCGTCGACTTCAAGGTTCGACAGGCCGAGCGGGCCGGTACCGTTGTGATTGGCGGATTCCATCGCAAAGGGCTGGTCCTGCATCATCGAACCGGCAACGCTGATGGTGTAATCGACAGCGCCGACTCCAAATTCGAGATTGCCTTGACCGTCGACCAGTTCACCTGCGGCGTCGAAGGTAAAGGTGGTCGGGTTCAGCGCGTCAGCGGCGGGAACTTCGTTACCATCGACGAACAGACGCATTTCGTATTCGGTCGTCTCGTCGAGCACATCGGGGTTACGCGTCTTGATGTAGTAGGCGCGCGCCTCGACTGCGTTGCCTTGTTCGTCCGACATCGGAACGGGCGTGCTGAACGCGTAGGAGGTCGGATCAGCGGCGTCGAATGCATTAGTCGGCGGCACGGCGTCCTGCTGACCGAGCATGTCGTCACCGCTCGGCATCCGCATTTGCAGCGCAAGCTCGTCAGTCGGCTGGGTGGTGCCTGCAACGAGCGGCACGTCAACAGGTGCCATTGCGCCGTCTTCCATCGACAGAACGGTGCCGTCATTGGCAACCGGCCAAGCGAGAAGCGGGCGACCGGAGGAGTCGGCGATGCGGTTCGTGGAGTCCAGCTTGAAGCCACCGTTACGGGTATAGGCGACTTCGGTCGGATTATCGTTCACGTCGATCTGCGGCGCGACCGTGAAGAAACCCGGCCCTTGGATCGCGAGGTCGAGGGTCTGACCTGTGGCGACAAAGTTGCCCTGATCGAACTGGACAGCCACGCGGCTCATGTGAGTACCCGAACCGACGACAGTCTGAAAGCTGTCCATCGGGTTGGTGTAATAGTCATCGACGAACTCGGCGCGGCTCTTGCGGAACGCGTTGGTGTTCACGTTGGCAATGTTGTGCGAGGTGGTCGAGATGTCCTGCTGGGCGGCGATCAGCCCGGACAGGGCGGTGGTCATGCTCATGGTTGTTACTCCGAGGCTGATTGTTAGCGGAAAGCGGTGACTTCGAGAGTGTCGAGGGCTCCATAGTCCTCGAGCTGTAGGGTAATGTTTGTGGAGCTGGGTCCGCCGATGGCGGATTTGACCTGCGCGTAGACGGAGGTCGGTACAGATACGGTTCCGGTCTCGGTATCCGCGACGACGGTGACGCGGACCTGACCGTGGTTTGCAACGATATCTTGGGGAACGTTATCCCAGTCGAATGCGACCTGACCCGGCGACTGCGCACCGAGGACTTGGGTGTAAAGCACGCCGCCGGTCTTCGCGTCGTTGTAGCTGACGACGACTTCGCTCGCGGCGGAGTCGAGCGTGGCCATGCCGTGAATGCCGCCGTCCGATCCCGGACGAGCGACGTTGCCATCGACAAGAACCGACTTGCCCAGAAGGCTCGCGGCGGTCTGGACTTGCGACTGGCTCATCGTGTTGGCGAGGCCCTCGATGCCCGAATTCACACGCTCGATGCCATCGACGGTGGAGAACTGGGCCATCTGCGAAAGGAACTCTGCGTTGTCCATCGGGGACATCGGGTCCTGATTAGTCAACTGCGCAGTAAGCAGCTTGAGGAAGTCTTCCTGTCCGAGGACAGCGCCTGCTTCCTTATCGGTCTGAACGACGCCCTGTCGGTTGAGGCTAAAGGGGTCGACTGAAGAAATCTCGGTCATTTGTCAGTTCCTTATTTGCCCATCGCCATCGTGCGGGACATCAGGGTCCGCATCGTGGAGACGGCTTCGAGGACGTTCTGGTACTGACGGCTGGCTTCCAGCATATCGACCATTTCTTCTTCGGTGTTGACGGTCGAGGCATAGACGAAACCGTTTTCGTCGGCCTGCGGATGATCTGGACGGAACAGCGCCTCGGGTTCGCGATCGAGCGCTTTGACGTCGGTTGCACGCACAGTGGCGAGCGAATTGAGACCCGCATGCCCCTTGGCGTATTCCGTTTCGAACACGGGGCGGATCGCGTGGTATGCCTCTTCGGGCGTCGAGCCAATTGAGCTGGCGTTGGCCAAGTTCGACGCAGTGGCATTCATCCGCACCATCTGCGCGGACATCGCCATTTTGCCGACATCGAAGACGTTGAAGTTAGCCATTATTCACCTCCGTTGATGACACGCATCAGTCCGCCAACACGGCGGTTCAGGAATTCAAGGCTGGACTGGTAACGAACGGTATTTTCGGCAAATTCCATTTGCTCGACCGCCATATCGACTGTGTTGCCGTCCAACGAGGGAACAACTGGTACTCGGTAACCGGGGGAAGTGTCCGCAATGGACCCGATACCCAAATGACGATCGCTGGAGGTTTTCAGAGCACCCGAACCATGCGTTTGCATGGCGAGCTGCTGCTCGAAATCGAAGTCACGGGCTTTGTAGCCGGGGGTGGCTGCGTTCGCGATGTTGGACGTCAGCAGAGAGTTACGTGCATTGCGCAGAACAAGCGCCTCTGCATGAACTCCTAAACCTTCTCTGATGCCTGTCGTCATATTGAGTATCCGGTTTTTGTGCGGAGAACCCGCCATTGCGGAGATGTGTGCAAACCGCGTGCCAACCTGCGTTCGAGGGAAATGAATGGCCAAAGAGCAGTACATGCCCCAGCCGGCTTCGATGAAGAAAGCCGTGCGCGCCATCCTGCGAAAAGCAGGAGAGGTCGAGGACGTGGACGCGGTCGAGACCCTTTGGGAAATGCACGACAAGACCAAGGACCATCTGGAGCGCCGCACCATGCGCGCTGCCCTGATGAATTTGATGGTCAACGATCCGCCGAAGCCGAAAGCCAAGCCCGCACCCGCACCTGTGATGGAAGCGGAACCGGAGCCAGAACCCGAAATCATCGAAGAGCCGGTGATCGAAGAACCGGAAGAAGCACCCGCTCCCAAGAAAGCGGGCAAGAAGGCGCAGATGATGTCGATGGACCTCAGCGACGTGACCATGATGCTGCAATTCGGCGGCGGTGACGATGATGAAGGCAGCGATGAGGAGGATGACGACGGCGAAGACGACATTGCCTTTGACGACGAAACCTCGACCGAGGATGGCGATATCGCCTTCGATGGCGACGACAGCACAAGCGAAGATGCCGCGTTTTTGTCCGACGATGATACGCCCAAGCCCGACGCCGCCTTTGCCGAGGACGATGCCGCGGCGATGTTCGCGCAGCTTGGCGGTGACGAGGAGCCCGACACGCCCTCACCCGTTATCACTGACGGCGATGCTCCCTCGGACGAGGAAGTCGTTGCGGAGGTAGCGGCCGAGTTGGAACGCGACCTTGCCGCATTCGACGCAGATGACGGCAATGACGAGAAACCCGAATTCGAAGCGACCGGCATTCAAGCCAAGGAGACGTTCGAACCTGGCGCGGTGGTCTTCCCTGATGATGACGACGCAGATGCCGAGCCTGATGAGTCCGACGCAGACATATCGGACGACACTCTCGTAGATGACGAGCCTCCCGCCGCGACCGAGGACGAGCCGGAAGAACCCGCTGCCGCGCCCCAATCCGAAACGGCAAAGCGGACCGACAGCAAGGTGCTCCAGTCGAAGACCAAGAAGAACCAAGGGCCGGACTTGTCCGCTCTGGGTGATAGTTCGCTCTTCGACTCGCTGGGTGGCGGCTTCGGCGACATGGACGAAATGGAATAAAAAAGGGAGGCGACCGGTAATGGTCGACCTCCCCGTTCAGCGTGAGTGGCGCTTATTCTTGTGCAATCAGACCAGATTGCGGTCCCGTGCGATCATTGCAGCCTGAGTGCGGTTGCGCGCTTCGAGCTTGCGGCTCAGGGTTTTGACGTGGAGCTTCACAGTGACTTCCTGAAGGTCGAGGTCACGAGCGATTTCCTTGTTTGACTTGCCGTCGCAGATACCGCGAAGCACATCGGTTTCGCGCTTGGTCAGTAGACCGTCGCCGGCAGCCGGAGCTTCCTGCATGAAACCGAACGGCGCGTAGGTTTCGCCAGCCGCCATGAAGCGGATCGCGGTGACCATCGACTTGGACGCGAGGGTTTTCGGCACGAAACCGGCGGCACCGGCTTTGAGGGCTGCGTCGGCTACGTCGCGGGTGGCTGTTCCCGAAATTAGCGCCACAGGACGATCGTCATTAGCCTGACGCATCTTCGTGAGACCTTCGAGGCCGTTCATGCCAGGCATATTGTAATCGAGGAGCACTACATCAAAGCTGCCAGTGTTGTCGGCTTCGGCGATTGCTTCATCGAGCGTTGCGGCAGTACGTACCTCGACGACGCCCTCATTGAGCAGGTAGGCCGCAATGGTCTCCCGAACGAGGTCGTGGTCGTCAGCAATCAGTACACGCATAAAGGGCTCCGTTTCTCTCTTGTAGAACCCGTTACGCTCAACAGGTGTGGGTTCCGAACTGTTTACGCTTTCAGGCGCGTTAGCATTTCCTTGAATATACATCGGATGAGTTCCTCACCTATCACATCACCTGTCGTCATGCTTAGGAACTTAGAACACAACCGTACGCTGAGACAGCATGCCCAATGTATACCCATTCGCGCAATGGCAGAAGTATACTATACGAACGTATATTCGGTTATTCGTTTGCCTTGGTGACCACTATGCCTAATGATGCCAACAAGTCAGGTAGATACCATATTTCCTGAGAAGGGGGCCCCTATGCAGGCGAACATACCGACTCGCGGCAGCGTTGTCGCTGCTGTACTTTTCTTGACGTCCACGCTCGCGATTGCCGCGAATGCCGACGAATTGGCTCGCCCTGAGGGTGACATCATCCTGACGGTAAGCGGTAATATCGCCCACACCAACGGTGATGGAATCGCCGAATTCGACATGGAAATGCTTGAAGAGATCGGCGCGACCTCTTTCGACACGGCGACTATCTGGACGGATGGCGTACAGACCTTCACCGGTGTCGAAATGCGCACCCTGCTGGATTATCTTGGCGCCGAGGGAAGCACCGTCCGCGCAACCGCGATCAACGACTACGCTGTCGATATCCCGAATGAAGAAATCGAAGAAGGCGCTGAACTGGTCGCCTATGCACGCAATGGCGAACCGATGAGCGTGCGCGATAAAGGGCCGCTTTGGGTTGTGTATCCTTTTGATAGCTCGCCAGCGCTGCAGACCGAAGTAAAGTACTCTCGCAGTATCTGGCAGTTGGACCGCATCGAAGTCCTCGACTAACATCGGCCAGCACCCCTAACTGGCGGGTAGAAAAGGACCGTGGAAAACCAGGACCCAGCGTCGCAAGCACCCCTAAGGTGGACCAAGATCGGCATCCTTGCTGCCGTCCTTTCGGTGTGCCTTATCGCGATCGCGCTGCTGGGCTTCGAGGTCAGCCGCAAAATGCGCGAGCAGGCGACCGCCGGATCGGACAACATCCAGTGGACGCTTGCGCAGCTTGAGGTCGAATTCCTGCGGCTAGAAGGTGAGGTCGACACGGTCGCGGATGTCGCTGACTTGTCTGAGGTCCGCCGTAAATTCGATATCTTTTACAGCAGGATAGACACCTTCCGCCGCGGTACGGTGTACAGCCAGCTACGCGACCAGCCGGACTTCAACGATCTGCTGACGCAGGTTGCCAGCGGTCTTGATGCGCTGATCCCCCTGATCGACTCGCCCGATAGCCAACTGATGGCAAATCTGGTCCCGCTTCGGGCCGAGCTGACACTGATGGAGCCTCCCGTCAGGGCCATCACGCTCAGCGGTGTTGAGTACTTTGCGCTGAAGTCCGACGAGAGCCGCGAAGAGGTGTCGCTGACCCTCATGCGGGTCGCGGCGCTGACCATCGCGCTGGTGATCGCACTCGTCATCGTGTCCATCGTCCTGTTCCAGCTTTACCGTGTGGCCCAGCGCAATGCCGAAGAGGTCCGCACGGCCTCCGCACGCCTTGCTGCGATGGTGTCGGGCACGCTCGATGCGGTCATTGTGATCAACGCAGAGGGTCTGATCGTCGAATATAACGGTGCCGCGGAGTATATCTTTGGCTATTCCCGCGAAGAGGTCATGAACCAGCCGATGGTCGACCTCATCATTCCGGTAGAGTATCGCCGCCGCCATCTGAACGGCATGAAGCGTCACCTGACCGAGGGCATTTCCACCGTTGTCGGCCACGGCCGCCATCAATTCTTCGGCTTGCGAAAAAACGGAGAGGTGTTTCCTTGCGAATTCTCCATCTCCCGCGCCCAATCGGCATCTGGTCCGCTGTTCGTCTCGTTCCTGCGTGACACATCAAGTCAGGTCGCGGCTGAAACCGAACTGATGAAGGCCCGCGACGAGGCACTCGCCGGCGAACGCGCCCGCGCCGAGTTCATGGCCGTCATGAGCCACGAGATGCGTACACCGCTGAACGGTATGCTCGGCACGATGGAGTTGATGGGCGACACCCCCCTCACCCAGCGACAGCGCGACTACCTGAAAATCATGGAAACGTCTGGCCGCCTGCTGCTGCACCACGTCAACGACGTGCTCGACATCGCGCGATTGGAAACTGGCAGCTCGGACATCGAGCGCCGCCCGTTCGACCTTTACAACGTCATTTCCGAAGTCGTGGACGGCCAGCGCGCTATCGCCACGCGGAACAAAACGATGGTGGAAATCGACCTCGATGCCATCGGTCATCCAACTGTCCTCGGCGATCAACAGCGTCTGCGTCAGGTCCTGCTGAATCTAACTTCCAACGCGATCAAGTTCACCCGCGAAGGCGTCGTCCGCATCGAAGCGGAGCGTCTCGGCGACAGCGATATCCTTGAATTCCGTGTCATCGACACCGGCATCGGCATCCCCGAAGACAAGCTCGAGAAAATCTTCGACGACTTCATCACGCTTGATGCGTCCTATTCGCGTGAGTTCGGCGGCACCGGCCTCGGCCTCGGCATCGCGCGGCGCCTTGTCAATTCGATGGAAGGCGCGATCGGAGTGGAGAGTGAACTCGGCGACGGTAGCCTTTTCTGGTTCCGCCTGCCCATGCCGATCCTGTCCTCCGCACCGCCGCCACAGTTGTTTAGCGAACCGACCACAGATACGTCCAAGGGACTGTCCTCGCTCGACATTCTGGTCGTCGAGGACAATCAGATCAACCAGTTGGTGGTCGAGGAAATGCTGACCAAAGAAGGCCACCGCGTCACGCTGGCCAACGACGGTGAGGAAGGTGTCGCTGCGGCGGCACTTCGCCGTTACGAGGTGATCCTCA
The DNA here is from genome assembly GCF_015220045.1 of Marivivens aquimaris. NCBI lineage: Bacteria > Pseudomonadati > Pseudomonadota > Alphaproteobacteria > Rhodobacterales > Paracoccaceae > Marivivens > Marivivens aquimaris. The sequence goes on from NZ_JADBGB010000001.1 coordinate 2,263,344, forward strand.
TGGATATCTCCATGCCGCGCATGGACGGCATTGAGGCTTGCCGCCGTATACGTGCGGGCGACGGGCGTTCCAAAGACAGCCGGATCATCGCACTGACCGCCCACGCGCTGCCTTCCGACCTTGAGAAATTCGAGGACGCAGGCATGAACGACGTACTCGTCAAACCGATCTCGCGGAACAAGCTGTCGAAAATCCTCGACATCAAGCACGCAGAGCAAGCGCCGAAGCCCGCCGCCCCGGTCCAATCGGCGACCATCGACGAAACAGTGGTCAGCAGTCTGTTCACCGACCTTGGTGCGGAGCGCGGCAACAAGCTGCTCGGCTCGTTCCTTGCCGAAACCGACCGCGTGGTCGGCGAATTGGTGTCGGAACCCGAAGAGCAGGACAGCGACCTCATCGCCAAAATTCACAAACTTGCCGGTTCGGCGTCTCTTTTCGGGACCATTGCGCTCGGTGATGAATTGCGGACGCTTGAAACGATGGGCAAGAGCGGCCAAGCGCCCGAGATGCGTGACCGCCTGCCCGAGATTGAGGCAATCTGGTCCGAAACGCAGGAAGCATTGAACGCGTTCGCAGCAAATTCTGGTGCCGCCTGACCCTCGCTGCGCCGCCTCGCTTGACGCAGCGAGGATTTCTCGATCAATTGATCAAAAATTCGCCCTAAGGGCCTCTCCAACAGTCGAGGTTTCCATGAACACTCACGTCAACGATCCAGCCGCGCTTATCGAAGCCGACCGCGCGCACGTCTGGCACCACCTTGTGCAGCACAAGCCGTTTGAGACGATTGATCCGCAGATCATCGTCGAGGGCAAAGGCATGCGTGTCTGGGACCTCAACGGTAAGGAACACCTCGACGCTGTTTCGGGCGGCGTGTGGACCGTCAACGTCGGTTATGGCCGGACCGAGATTGCGGATGCTGTTCGCGATCAGCTGGTGAAGATGTGCTACTTCGCGGGTGCCAAGGGCACGATCCCCGGTGCGACTTTTGCCGAACGCCTCATCAGCAAGATGCCGGGTCTGGACCGCGTCTACTATGCCAACTCCGGTTCCGAGGCGAACGAGAAGGCGTTCAAAATGGTTCGCCAGATTTCGGCGAAACATTACGGCGGCAAGAAATCCAAGATCCTCTACCGCGACCGCGACTACCACGGCACGACCATCGCCTGCCTTTCGGCTGGCGGCCAGAAGGAGCGTAACGCCCAATACGGCCCGTTCGCACCGGGTTTTATCGAGGTTCCGCACTGCCTCGAATACCAGTCCGCAGACCGCGGCGAGGGTTACGCAGAGCGTGCTGTCAAAGCAATCGAGGACGTGATCCTGCGCGAAGGTGCTGACGAAATCGGCGCGCTTTGCCTTGAGCCGATCACCGCTGGCGGCGGCATCATCGTTCCCCCGAAAGGCTACTGGGAAGGCGTTCAGGAGCTTTGCAAGAAGTACGACATTCTCCTGCACATCGACGAAGTCGTCTGCGGCCTCGGTCGTACCGGCACGTGGTTCGGCTACCAGCAATTCGGCGTACAGCCCGATATCGTCACTATGGCGAAGGGCGTTGCCTCTGGCTACGCCGCGATTTCATGCTGCGTGACCACCAACCGCGTGTTCGACATGTTCAAGGACGACACCGACAAGCTCGGCTATTTCCGTGACATCTCCACCTTCGGCGGCTGCACCGCCGGTCCGACTGCTGCGCTGGTCAACATGGAGATCATCGAGAACGAGAAGCTCTGCGAGAACTCGACCAAGATGGGTGAGCGCTTCCAGAACAACCTTCTGGAGCTGATGGACAAGCACAAGTGCATCGGTGAAGTCCGTGGCATGGGTCTGTTCCAAGGCGCCGAACTCGTGCTCGACCGCGAGACCCGCGAGCCGATGGACGAAAAGCGCGTGATGGGCGTTGTGGCCGACTGCCTCCAGCAAGGCGTGATTATCGGCGCATCGAACCGTTCCATGCCGGGCTACAACAATACACTGCTGTTCGCTCCGGCGCTGATCGCGACCGAAAGCGACGTGGACGAAATCACCGCAGCCGTCGACGCCGCGCTGACCCGCGTGATGGCCTAAGCCTTTCCCTCTCGCCCCGTTCGTGTTTCAAACGGGGCGAGAGGTGACTTATGCAATGGATCGCAATTGACCTGACCGCGCAGCGCGCGTGGCTCATGGACGGTGAAAACGTATTGGACGAACGGCGCGGCGCGACGCCTGCCGCGCTCGTTGGTGATTGGACCGGCCCGCAGATCATCGCGGGAATGCCGGACGCCAAAGAGGCCCAGACGCCGTGCAAGGTGCTGCCCGTTGGCGGTGCATTCCCCACTGTTAAACAGGCCAGCCCTGCGCAACGATTGCCGCACGCTGCTGCGGTTGCGGGCTTCCTCGATCAACACGAAGACTGGGATGGCATCGTTTGCCTCGTCGGCCCGCAGGTCCATTGGGTGCATGTGAGCGCAGGCGAGATTGTCAGTTTCGCGACTTCGGTGACCCCTGCCCTCGCGCCTTCTGACTGGACCGCCGATGATTTCGACCGTGGTTTCGAGCGCGGCTCCGACCGCCCTGAATGGCTGCTGCATCTTCTGGCTTCGGCGCAGGCGGCAGGCGCGCCGGATGGCGAGGTGCTCGGTCTGCTGGTCGGTGCCGACCTTAAAGCGGCGAGACCCTATGTTCTTGGCCAGCAAGTTGCGGTCATCGGCGATAGCCCTCTTGTATCCGCCTACGTTCGCGCATTGAAATCGCAGGGCACACCTGTCACCGAACACGGTGATACGACGCTGCGCGGATTGATCGCGCTGTACCGGAAACTCGCGGAGACCTGAGAATGAAGTTTGCTACCCTGCCCGATGGTCGCGATGTCGAGCGCCATACGATTTCGAACGGCGATCTGTCAGCGAGTTTCCTGACCTACGGCGCGATCCTGCACGAGGTGCGTCTGGCGGGCCTCGACTACAACCTCACACTGAACTCGGACAACCTCGAAGACTACTACGTCAAGATGAAGTACTACGGCGCCCTTATCGGTCCCGTCGGTAACCGCATCAAAGGCGCCCGCGCCCGCCTCAACGGGATCGAGCATATGCTGACCCCGAACGAGGGCCGCAACACCCTGCACTCGGCCGAGGCGGGTAGCTATTGCAAGCTCTGGACGCTCGAAGAACTGACCGATAGCTCGATCACCCTGTCCGTGACTCTGCCCGACGGCGACGCGGGCTTCCCTGGCAACCAGCGCGTTCTGGCGCACTACAGCATCGAAGCCGACAACGTCCTGCGGCTTGAGCTGACCGTCACGACCGACGAGGATGCTTGGGTCAACGTGGTCAATCACGCCTACTGGAACCTCAGCGGCGAGAAGGACATCACCAACCACAAGATGCAGATCGCTGCGCGCCAGTATCTGCCGGTTGACGATGAGACCCTGCCGACCGAGCCGAACGACGTGGAAGGCACCCCGTTCGACTTCCGCGAACTCCGCCCTGTCGTTCCGGGCGAGCCTGACCTCGACCACAATTTCTGCCTGTCGCGCATCAAGATGGACATGCGCGAGGTCATGACGCTTCAGGGCGGCGATGTGACGATGACGATTGCGACCGATGCGCCTGGGCTTCAGGTCTATGATGGCCGTGATACCGACGCGCAGGGATTTGCCCCCTACGCCGGCCTCGCGCTGGAGCCGCAGTATTGGCCCAACGCGCCGCACGAACCGGACTTTCCCAAGATCGTGCTCAAAGCCGGTGGTGTCTGGACGCAGGAGAGCGAGTGGCGTTTCAGCCGTTGACGCTCTCGAACCACTTCACGATCTCTGCACGGTCTTCGGGCAGGATATAGGACGCAGAGGGCGGAGGCATGGCATGGCTCCGCCCTGCTTGCAGGTAGATCTGCTTGGCGTGGATGGCGACCTGTTCGGGAATTTCCAGCATCACGCCCTTCGGCGGCACTGCGATCCCCGGCCAACCGGGTTCGGCTGCGTGGCACATCGAACAGTTGCCCATCACGATGTTGACCACGTCATCAAACCCCTCGGCAGCCGCGTATTTATGTGCGGTCTGCGACAGCGCGGCGTCCTCTTGGTACTCCCAGCGCGACAGCGACGAGACCCAGATGATCAGCACAAACAGGATCGCGGTCACAGCCAGCGTCCAACCCGGCTTGCCTTTGCGGGCGTGCATCGAGTTGAAGAAGTGGCGAATGGTGACGCCCATCAGGAACACCAGCGAGGCCACGACCCAGTTGTATTCGGTGCCGAATGCCATCGGATAATGGTTCGACAGCATCAGGAAGATGACGGGCAGCGTCAGGTAGTTGTTGTGGGTCGACCGCTGCTTGGCGATCTTGCCGTACTTCGGATCGGGTTTGCGACCAGCAATGAGGTCGGCCACCACGATCTTCTGGTTCGGGATGATGATGAAGAACACGTTGGCCGACATGATCGTCGCGGTGAACGCACCGAGGTGCAGCAGCGCCGCGCGGCCCGTGAACACCTGATTGTAGCCCCAAGCCATCGCCACGAGGATCACGTAGAGCAGGATCATCAGGCGGGTGTTGTTATCCCCGAACTTCGTCTTACAAAGCTGGTCATACATCACCCAGCCAATTCCAAGCGACGCCATCGAAATCACCGCGCCTTGCCAGACGGGGATATCCAGCTTGTTCGGGTCAATCAGGAAAAGGTCGCCGCCAATGTAATAAACCACGAACAACATCGCGAAGCCCGACAGCCACGTCGAATAGCTCTCCCATTTGAACCACACAAGGTCGGAGGGCATTTGCTCAGGCGCAACGAGGTACTTCTGGATGTGATAGAACCCGCCGCCGTGGACCTGCCACTCTTCGCCATCCGCTCCGGTCGCCAGATTGCGATCGCGGTGCAGGCCAAGGTCGAGTGCGATGAAATAGAAGGACGAACCGATCCACGCCACGGCCGTAATGACGTGGGTCCAGCGGACGGCGAATTCAATCCAGTCTAGCAGAATGGGGTTCATCTCAGCTCCCGCGGTATGTGGAGTAACCGAACGGCGAGACCAGAAGCGGCACATGATAGTGCGCCATCGGATCGCTCATGCCGAAGCGGATCGGGACGACATCGAGAAAGAACGGCTCGGGAAATTCCTGACCGGTCGCCTTCAGATAGGCTCCGACGCGGAACTCCAGCTCGTAGGTTCCGGCTTTGAATTGTTCTTTGGGAAGGATCGGTCCATCGGTCCGGCCATCGTCGTTCGTGACCTTGTAACCGATGTGAAACCGCTGGCTTCCATCAAAGCGGAAGAGGTCGATCATCATTCCGGCTGCGGGCATTCCGCGTGCAGTATCCAGAACATGGGTCGTTAAATAGCCGCCCGGCATTGATTACTCCGTTATCATTTGTGATCAACGTGCCGCATTCATTGGCACAATGTCGATGCGTGTTGTGATCAACCGCACGTCACTTGCCAAACTTTGCCTTTCACAACACCATAAATTTGACCAAACGCTCAAGAGGCAAGCATGAACCGATATCCGCGCAATATGATCGGCCACGGGCCGGACGCGCCAGATGCCAAATGGCCCGGTGGGGCCAAAGTCGCCATTAGCCTTGTTCTGAACTACGAAGAAGGCGGCGAGAACTGCATTCTGCACGGTGACGGACAGTCCGAAGCATTCCTCTCCGACATCGCGGGCGCCGCGCAGTGGCCGGGGCAGCGCCATTGGAATATGGAGTCGATCTACGAATACGGTGCGCGCGCAGGTTTCTGGCGTCTGCACCAACTTTTCACCGAGCGGGACATCCCCGTGACGATCTACGGCGTCGCGACAGCCCTCGCCCGCAGCCCCGAACAGGTGGCCGCGATGAAGGATGCAGGCTGGGAAATCGCCTCGCACGGCCTCAAGTGGGTCGAGCACAAGGATATGCCCGAAGAAGAGGAGCGCCGCCAGATCGCCGAAGCGGTGCGCCTGCATACCGAAGTCGTCGGCACTCCGCCGACCGGCTGGTACACGGGCCGCTGTTCGCTGAACACCGTGCGCCTGACTGCCGAGCTGGGTCTGCCTTGGATCAGCGACACTTACGACGACGACCTGCCCTACTGGCTGGAGGCAGGCGACCGCGATCAGTTGGTGATCCCCTACACCCTCGAAGCCAATGACATGCGCTTTGCGACAGCACCCGGTTACATCACGGGCGAGCAGTTCTATCAGTACCTCAAAGACGCCTTCGACGTGCTTTATGCCGAGGGCGAAGCGGGCCGCGCGAAGATGATGAGCGTCGGCCTTCACTGCCGTCTGATCGGCCGTCCGGGCAAGATGGCGGGCCTCAAGAAGTTCCTCGACTACGTTGCGCAGTTTGATGACGTCTGGTTCCCCCGCCGCATCGATATCGCGAACCACTGGGCCGAACATCACCCCCACGTCCGCTACGACCATCCGACCGAAATGGACAAGGACACTTTCGTCAGCACCTACGGCAGCATTTTCGAGCATTCGCCGTGGATCGCCGAACGTGCCTTTGATCTGGAGCTTGGCCCCGCGCACGACCGCGCGGTTGGGCTGCACAATGCGCTCTGCCGTATGTTCCGCTCGGCCACTGACGACGAAAAGATGGGCGTTCTGACTGCCCACCCCGACCTTGCGGGCAAACTCGCCGCCGCCAAACGCCTCACTGCCGACAGCACCTCCGAACAGGCAAGTGCTGGGCTCGATGCGCTAACCGACGGAGAACGCGAGGAATTTACCCGTTTGAATACCGCCTATACGGAAAAGCACGGCTTCCCGTTCATCATTGCCGTGCGTGATCACGACAAGGCGGGTATTCTGAACGCATTCAAAGAGCGCGTCTCGAACGACACCGAAACCGAATTTAAAACGGCTTGCGGACAGGTCGAACGGATCGCGCTGCACCGACTGAAAGCACTATTGCCATGACCTACGCTTTCCCGCCCGGCGGGATGCCTCCGCTGACCGAAGATCCGGCCTCGAACGGCGCGCACTTTACCGAAAGTTACGCGTTCATTCCCGCGTCGACCATGCGCGACATTACGTCGAGCCTGCTGCCGAACTGGGTCAAAACACGCTGCTGGATCATCGCCCGCCCGATGACCGGCTTTGCCGAGACCTTCGCCCAATACGCCGTCGAAATCGAACCGAACGGCGGCAGCGACAAACCCGAGCCTGACCGCGATGCCGAGGGTGTCCTGTTCATCGCTGAAGGCAAGATGGAGATCATCATCGCAGGCGAGACCCACGTCGTCGGCACTGGCGGTTACGTTTACTGCCCGCCCGCGACGCGCTGGACCTTGCGCAATGCGAGCGACGAAAAGCTGCGTTTCCACTGGATCCGCCGCCGCTACGTTCACGTGGACGGCTACGATAATCCGCGTCCATTTGTGACGTCCGACGCGGACCAGCCAGTCCACTGGATGCCCGGTACGGACAAATGGGGCACCACACGCTTCGTCTCGCCCGACGATCTGCGTCACGACATGCACGTCAACATCGTTACCTTCAAACCGGGCGGGCAAATCCCGTTCGCGGAAACCCATGTGATGGAGCATGGACTCTACGTTTTGCAGGGGACGGCCAAATATTTGCTCAACGAACGCTGGGTTGATGTTGGCCCCGGCGATTTTATGTGGCTTCGTGCCTTCTGTCCGCAAGCTTGTATTGCAACGGGTGATGTTCCCTTTAGATATTTGCTGTATAAGGACGTTAATCGTCATCCTTCTTTGACGCTCTGAAGGGTGGCTATTGGTGGTCGTGCCGGTTCGCTGGCACGACCACTTAAAGGAACTCATGGAAATCAAAGCTCTCCCCCTGACCCGCGAGGCGTTTGCGCCGTTCGGCGATGTGCTGGATACTGCGGGCGATCCGGACAAAATCATCAATCGCGGTATGTGCGGTCGCTATCATGATCGTGCTGAACTGGACTTCGGCCCAGAGGGTCGCGCAGGCATCAGCCTGTTCAAGGCGATCCCGCGCGAAATGCCTTATATCTGCGACCTGCTGGAGCGGCACCCCGAAGGCAGTCAGGCGTTCATTCCCATGAGCATGGATCAGTTCCTGATCATCGTCGCGCCCGATGATGGCGGCAAACCGGGAACGCCTGCCGCGTTTATCAGCGAGGCCGGACAGGGGATCAATTTCCATCGCGGCACGTGGCACGGCGTTCTGACGCCCTTGCATGAGCCGGGGCTATTTGCGGTCGTCGACAGGATCGGCGCCACACCGAACCTCGAAGAAGTCGATGTGCCGCCGTTCACGGTGACGCTCTAATCCTGCCCCGCAAGGCTGTACAGAATGGGACAGTCGGGGCGTTCGTCCCCTTTGCAACAATCCACAAGCTCGGCCAGCGTATCGCGCATCTCGGTCATTTCGGCGATCCGCTTGTCGACTTCGGCCAAATGCGCGGCGGCGATGGTTTTCACCTCGGCACTGGCACGGGATTGGTCCTCGTACAGCTCCAGCAGGCTGCGGCATTCATTGATGGAAAAGCCCAGCGCCCTGCCCCGCCCGACGAACGCGAGCTTGTGCAAGACAGGATCGCTGAAGCTGCGGTAGCCGTTGTCGTCGCGATCCGGCTTCACGAGACCAATGTCCTCGTAATAACGGATGGTTTTCGCAGGCAGGCCGGTGCAGCGGGAAGCTTCCTTGATATTCATGCCGTACGCCCCGCCGAATAGCTGCGCAGGCGCAGTGCATTGCCAACAACAAAGATTGAGCTGAACGCCATCGCGCCGGCGCCGAGCATCGGTGAGAGCATGATGCCGAAGGTCGGGTAAAGGACGCCCGCTGCGACTGGGATCAGCACCACGTTATAGGCAAAGGCCCAGAACAGGTTCTGACGAATGTTGCGCATCACGGCGCGGCTCATGCGCCACGCGGCAGAGGCCAGGCGGATATCGTTGCTCATCAGCACAACGTCAGCAGTTTGGATAGCAACATCGGTGCCAGAACCGACAGCGACGCCCACATCCGCCTGCGCCAAAGCGGGCGCATCATTGATGCCGTCACCGATAAAGGCGACCGGACCGTGAGATTGCGCATCGCGGATGGCGCCGACTTTGCCCTCAGGAGCGACCTCGGCAACGAAGCGGTTGATGTTGAGCTGGCGGGCCACGACGCTCGCGGTCGCCGCGTTATCGCCGGTGATCATGATGCTATAGATATCACGATCATGGAGCTGGCTGATCGCCTCGCCCGCTTCCGGTTTGACCGGATCGGCAACGCCCACCACAGCAAGCAGTTCGTTATCGACGGCCGCAAAGAAAGGCGACTGACCTTCGAGCGCCATCGCGCTCGACCGTGCGGTATAGCCACTGATCTCCACACCCTTTTCACGCATCAGCCGCTCGGAACCGACAAGGACGCGGCGGCCCTCCATATTGCCCTCAACCCCAAGGCCGGGAAGCGTGCGGAAATCGGTGATCCGCGCAGGCTCGATCCTGTTTTCCTTGGCCTCTGCCATGATGGCGTGAGCCAGCGGGTGTTCCGAGTTCTGCTCGACCCCTGCCATGATGCTGATCGCATCGGCGCGGTTGTCGCTAAGCATGGTGACGAGCGCCGGTTTGCCTTTGGTCAGCGTGCCGGTTTTGTCGAAGGCAACGGTCGTCACTTCCGCGAACCGTTGCAGCGCATCCCCCTGCCGGAACAGGATGCCGAGTTCAGCCGCGCGACCCGTGCCGACCATGATCGACGTCGGTGTCGCGAGACCCATCGCGCAGGGGCACGCAATAATCAGCACCGACACACCAGCCACCAGCGCGTATTGCAGCGACGGGCCAAGGATAAGCCACGTCAGGAAAGTCAGCGCCGCAATGACGATGACAACCGGAACAAAGACAGCGGTCACCTTGTCGACTTGGGTCTGGATCGGGAGCTTGGCGCTCTGCGCGTCCTGCACCATCGCCACGATCCGCGCGAGGACGGTGTCCTTGCCAGTCGCAGTGACCTTCATACGGACCACGCCCATGCCGTTGATCGTGCCGCCGACCAGCGTATCTCCGACGCCCTTTTCAACAGGCATCGGTTCGCCCGTAATCATGGACTCGTCGGCGAAGGTCGAGCCGGAGATGACCTCGCCATCCAGCGGGAACTTGCTCCCAGGACGCACGAGCAGGATCTGACCGCGGCGGATGTCGGAAACGGGCGTTTCGGTTTCCTCGTCGCCGTTCACGACAATGGCCGTTTCGGGCGCAAGGTTGAGCAGTGCCTCGATAGCAGCACCCGCGCGGCCCTTGGCGCGGGCCTCTAGCGTGCGGCCCAGCAGGATCAGCGTCATGATGACCATCGCGGCCTCGTAGTAGACGCTATTTGTTTCACCCGGCAGCGCACTCGGCCAGAAGGTCGCGACGATGGAATAGAAGTACGCAGCCCCTGCGCCCAGCGCGACGAGGCTGTTCATCTCCGGGCCGCCACGCAGCAGCGAGGGGATGCCCTTTGCAAAGAAAACGCGACCGGGGCCGAGGATGAGCAGGGTCGTCAGGACGAACTCTACAAGCCGCAGGTTCTGCATCCCGACGACACCCATGATCGCCTCATGAAGCGGCGGATAAAGGTGGCCGCCCATTTCCACGAAGGCCACGGGAATCGTCAGTACCGCCGCCACCAAGAGGCGCAGCGCCATCTGGCGCGACTCGCTCATTTTCTTGCTGGAGGTCGTTGGCTGTTCGTCCACAGGTTTCGATGCGGGGAAACCTGCATTGGTCAGCGCCTCGATCACATCATCGAGCCGACCGCCGTCCATCAGGACTTTTGCCTTTTCCGTCGCGAGGTTGACGCTTACCGCTTCGACGCCGTTCACGCGGCCAGCGATCTTTTCGACACGCGACACGCAGGAGGCGCAGCTCATGCCTTCTATATTGAGTATGACTTCATCTGACATCGTTCTGCCTTTCCGTTTGAAAGGTACCTAGTCATTCCAGTTACTGGAAGGTCAAGGATAGTATTGACGATCCTTTTTCGAACCACAACATATCTACCAAACAATGGAGATTGAGATGAAATTCCTCGTCAGCGATATGACGTGCAACCACTGCAAAGCGACAATCGAAAACGCGATTCATAACCTTGACGGCAATGCCAAGGTTTCAGTCGACCTTGCTTCAAAGACAGTCGACGTCGAAACCACCCGTGGTCAACAGCACATTCTGAACACTCTGGTAGGCGCCGGTTTCGAAGCCCGCGTGGTTTAAAGCCAGCCGCGCCACCGGAAATATGCCCATGTCGCGACCGCTGACGTCAGCATCGCGGCAAGGGCCACGGGATAGGCCCACGGCACCTGAAGTTCAGGCATGTTGGCAAAGTTCATCCCGTAGATAGAAGCGATCAGTGTGGGCGGCGTAAAGAGCGCCGCGACCACCGAGATGATCCGCACCGTCGCGTTCTGCGCCAGATTGACCATGCCGAGCGTGGCATCCGTGGTTAGTCCGATCCGGCTTCCCAAGAAATCCGCATGAACGGCAAGCGCCTGAATATCGCGCGTCTGGGCATTGGCGGCGTGTTTCAGCGCCTTCGTGTCCTCGCGCGTCGTGAGGTTCTGGACGTAGTAGCTAAGCATCCGTTCGCAGGTCGTCAGACCGAGCCTGATACGCCCCAGAAGGTCGCCCTGCCGCCCGACTTGGCGCAGTACTTCGAGCAGTTCGTCAGAGTCCGGCGCCTCCGGATTACGGTAGATATTCGCCGACATGTCATCGACGCTGATGCCAATCCCTTCGAGGAGGTCAGCCAGTCGCCCAACGATTTCTTCAATCAGGCCGAGGAATATCCGCTCGTGCGTCGCGCATCCGACCGCCGTCCGTTCGGGGCGCTGCGGGTAGGTCTCGAACGGACGCGAGATGCGGTGCCGGACAGTGACCAGTTGCTGCGGGGTCAGGATAAACGTCACGGGGCTGGCGACGGGCGTGCTGCCTTCAGACAGACCGGGCAGTACCACCGTCATCACGTCGACTTCGCCCTCACGGTAGAGGCGGTTCGAGATCTCAATTTCTTCCATCTCGGCCAGCGTCGGAACAGAGATGCCCAGCGCCTCGACCTGTGCGATCTGTTCGGGCGTTCCGCTGAACAGATCGATCCACATCGCCGACCCCAGATCGTCATCAGGCCCAAGCGCCACGAGACGGTTGTTTCGGGTGATATAGGCGTTCAGCATAGTAGGTCTTTCCGGAAATAACTTACCACGCAAATAGCGCGCCCGCACTTCCTGACCAATCCTGCCTAGAGGATGAAATCGTCCGCCGTGAGGTCGTAGACGCCCTTGAGCTTGATCACCATTTCCGCCCCGCGATCATCGTCGGTGTCGATAGAAATGACCGTCATATCATTGCGCCGACCGCGATAGTCGAAGACCTCATAAGACACCGTGCCAGCATTCCCCGTCCCAGCATCGTCCGTTCCAATGAACCTGAAAGTGTTCTCTCCACTCCAGACCGTGCTGGCGTCGATCTGCGACAGGTCGATCAGGTCGAGCCCTTGCTGAAAGTCGCGAATAAGGTCCGCATTCGTAATCTTTTTGCTGCTATCGGCCGTTTTGGTAAACACGAACACGTCCGCCTGCGCCCCACCGATTAGCACGTCCTGACCACGGTCACCTTGAAGAATATCCTGACCGGAGTTGCCCTTCAGCAGGTCGTCATCTTTGCCGCCGAAAATCCTGTCATGGCCAGCGCTGCCGATCAGCACATCGTTATCCGCGCCGCCGACGAGCACATCATCGCCTTTCCGGCCAATCAGCCGATCCAGTCCGTCATTGCCGGAAATCGCGTTATTCCCGCCTGTCCCGACTATGTGATCGTGGCCCGATCCGCCAATCGCATTTTCAATCCCGCGAATAGTGTCCACGCCGTAGCCTGTGTCCTGCTCACCCCGATAAGACATCCTGAGCGCTACATCGGCCTCACCATCAAAGATTAACCAATCGGCCCCGAAGCCGCCGTAAATGTTGTCATTGCCCGCATCGGCGTAGAAAACATCATCGCCCTCGCCGCCGTATGCCACATCGTCCCCGACGCCGCCAAAGACCCAGTCCGCTCCATCTCCGCCGTATATCGTATCGTGGCCCGCGAGGCCCGACAGCGTGTTATCCGCAGCATTTCCGCTGAGGATATTATCTTGCGCGTTACCGTAGCCATCGATTGCAGCGGCTCCCGTCAACACAAGGTTGAGAACACCGTCAATCTCGGGCAGCGCGGTGGATGCATCGCGGTAGAGCGTCGCGGGGTACGCGATTGGATCGGTCGCTGAACTGGTGACACTTTCGCTTTGTCCGTACCCGTCGGTATAGCTCACTGTCACGGTAATCGCGGCCCCGAGGTCGGCTTCGGTCAAAAGATAAGTCGAGGCTGTCGCGCCCGGGATTGCGGAGCCATCGCGCTTCCACTGGTAGCCGAAAGTGCCAAGACCGTCCTCGTCTGCAAGCGTGTTGAGGACCGAAAGCGTCGCGCCTTCTTGTTCCGCCCCGATTATCGAGACCGAACCGGTCGGGCTATCGTTCACGTTCATGATCGCGCCAGTAGCGGCACTCGTCACGCTTTCCGTCGTGCGGTAGCCGTCGGTGTAGCTGACGGTCACGGTTATAGCCTTATCAACATCGGCTTGGGTCAACGCATACGTTGTCGCGGTCGCACCCGAAATAGCTGCGCCATCGCGCTTCCACTGGTAGCTGAACGCGCCGAGGCCGTCCTCGTCGGCAAGCGTATTAAGAATGGAAAGCGTAGAACCCTCGCGCTCAGTTCCCGCAATGGCCACCGAGCCGGTCGGGCTATCATTCACGTTCGCAATTGCCCCAGTAGCGGCACTCGTTACGCTTTCTGTCGTCCCGAAGCTGTCGGTGTAACTAACGGTCGCTGTGATGGCCTTACTTACGTCGTCCTGCGTCAACGCATATGTCTCAGCGTTTGCACCAGAAATGGCCACGCCATCACGCTTCCATTGATAGTTCAACGCGCCGAGGCCGTCTTCGTCTGCAAGCGTGTTAATGATCGATAACGTTGCGCCTTCTTGTTCCGGGCCGATGATGGAGACGGCTCCGGTCGGACTGTCGTTTACGTTCGCGATTGCCCCAGTTGCAACACTCGTCACGCTTTCCGTCGTGCCGTAGCCGTCGGTATAGCTGACAGTCACGGAGATGCCTTTGCCCACATCGGTTTGGGTCAGCGCATAAGTCGCAGCGGTCGCCCCTGAAATGGCGACGCCATCGCGCTTCCACTGATAGCCGAACGCTCCGAGGCCGTCGGCATCGACAAGCGTGTTGAGGATGGACAGAACCGCCCCCTCCGCCTCCGTGCCCTCAATAACAATCGACCCCGTCGGAGCGGAGTTCGAACCCGTAATGAGCGCGGTCGCGGCGCTACTCACGGTCTCGGCTGTGCCAAAATCGTCGGTGTAACTCACGATGACGGTGATCGCGCTTCCGACATCGCTATTGGTCAGGATATAGGTCGCGCCGTTTGCACCCCCGATGTCGGCCCCATCCCGCTGCCACTGGTAGCTGAACGCACCAAGGCCGTCTTCGTCGGCGATGGTGTTGACGATAGAAAGCGTCTCGCCGCGCTCTTCAGTGCCGGAAATCACCACTGAACCCGTCGGGTCAAAGTTCACCAGTCCCGACAGCGCAATGCTGCTACCGCCCGACATGAGGAACTGGCGGAAGCCGTCGAGGTTGTAGCCGAGTGTCAGCTCGGACCAGAAAACTTCTCCGTCCGCGTCGTAGAAGTAGAGGCTGTCGAGGCCCCATTCAAAATCCAGCACCACATCGGAGCCGCACTGGTAGGTCAGCAGGAAGGTATCCGCATCGGAGCCGCCCACGAGCGTATCGTCACCCTCGGCCCCCACGAGGTAGTCAATGCCTGCCCCGCCTTCGAGGTAGTCATTGCCCGCCGAGCCGTAGAGGTCGTCGTTACCATCGTCGCCATAAAGGCTATCGTTGCCCGAGTTGCCGACGAGGAAATTGTTCGCATTGTTGCCGTAGATCAGGTCGTCGCCCGAACCGCCGATGGCGTTCTCGATGACCGTGCCTACGGCCAGCGTGAGGTTGCCAGTCAGACCGCCGATGTTCGACACGCTCGGCGCGGTGTCGGTGGACGACGAGATCGTCAGGTTCAGCAGCTGGTCATAATTCCACCCCGACATATCCAGCGTATCAATGCCGCCCGCATCAACGATGCAGTAGGCATTGTCGTAGCTGTAGGTCCCGAGGTTCGCCATGAGCTTGTCGGTGCCGGACGAAATGTTGGTGTTGAAGCCGTAAACGGTGTCACCCAGAAACGCGCTGCCGGTGCCAAAAGTGGTGCCGTTGTAACTCTGCGATCCATATAGCGCATCGAGCGCCAGAAGATCGGCTGCCATGACCGACTGTAAAAACGCGAAATCGGCGTCGACCGTCGTATTCTCGGTCGTGGTGAAGTACGACATGATGCTGTTCTGCCAGCTATCATTGTCGAAGTCGGCATCGGTCGGGTAATTGGCCGACCCGTTATAATAGCCTTGGTGACCCAGCCCGAGCGCGTGCAGGATCTCGTGGATGAAGGTCTGGAGAACATAGTCGTTCTCGACATTCGCGCCGCCGTTGTACCAAGTCGGGCTGACGTTCACGACCGCATGGGTCGCGATAGCACTGTCTGGGTAGACATCCCAAAAGCCGTTATCAAGGTACGAATACGCACCGGAATAGTTATTGCCGAACGCGATATTCACCTCGTCATAGCCGGTCGACGTCGTCTCGACAAAATCAATGCCGGTGATGTTTTCGAGGTACTGGAACGCGGTCCGTACGAGATCGGCGTGCGTGGAAGAGATACCGTCACTATCGACCCAGTTGCCCGACACAGAATAGGTGATCTGACCGTTCATCGCACCGGGGCCGGTGTCCGTCAGGTTCCACCGCCGCGTAAAAGAACCAGCTGCATCCCAATAGCCGGTCGCAAGGAAATCCGCCAATTCCTGAAGAGTGCCGTCAGCCATACCATTTCACTTTCCACAAGCCGGAAGCAGCCGTGGCCTTAGGTCCGGTCAGTCGTTCCGTGAAACACAACGAATTCACGCGCGACGTGCCGTTCGTTTGCGAAGTTAATAATATGGGATGAAGGAAGTTTTAACGGACCCTACTCTTTTGAGTTGTAAACCCGCCCTTAATAGACTCCGAGGGTAGCAGAGCACCGCCTTGCAGATGCAACCTGAAACGCAAAACATCCCGCTGAACGGGCATATGCATTTGAACTATCAGGGAGAAGTGGTGGCGGTGCAGGGACTCGAACCCCGGACACAAGGATTATGATTCCTCTGCTCTAACCAACTGAGCTACACCGCCACGGTGTGTGTGGAGGGGCATTTACGGTTTCCCGTCGGAGGGGTCAATAGAGTCGCGGCAACTTTTTCAGCCCTACCTCAAAATTTCTGCGAGGCACCAACCGGAATGAAAAAGGCGCCCCGTGGGGCGCCCTTTGGAAAATCGCGGAAGACCCTGAAATCAGAAGAAATCAGCACCCGCACGATCCAACAGTTTCTCAGCCAGAGAGCGGCCCAGTTCGGCCCCTTCGGCAATCGGAGCGCTGGCTTCATCAGCGTATGTCACCGTACCATCCGTCTTCAGAATTTCGCCGCGCAAGTGGATGGTGTCGCCGTCGATCGTCGCAAGCCCGCCGATCGGGGTCTGGCAGGAGCCATCCAGAGCCGCGAGGAATGCGCGTTCGGCCGCGAGACGCTGACCGGTCGACTCGTCATGGATCGCGGCAAGCAGCCCCTTCGCGCGCTCGTCGTCGATGCGGCGTTCGATACCGATGGCACCCTGCGCAATCGCGGGCAGCATGTCGTCTTCGCTGACCGCAGCGTGCGGCACATCAGACATGCCAAGGCGATTCAGGCCAGCCATCGCGAGGAAGGTCGCCTCGGCCACGCCATCGGCCAGCTTGCGTAGACGGGTCTGCACGTTACCGCGGAATTCGACGACCTTCAGGTCGGGACGGCGCGACAGCAACTGCGCCTTGCGGCGAAGCGACGATGTGCCGACGACGGTGCCTTCGGGCAGTTCGGCGATGCTTTTATACTTGATCGACACGAACGCATCGCGGACGTCTTCGCGCGGCAGGAAAACGTCGAGGATCAGGCCCTCGGGCTGTTCCACCGGCATGTCCTTGGACGAATGCACCGCGATATCGATACGGCCGTCGAGCATGGCCTCTTCGATCTCTTTGGTGAACAGACCCTTGTTACCGATCTCTTTGAGCGGGCGGTCCGCGTCGATCAGCGTCTTGTTGTCACCGGTGGTCGAGATGACCACGACTTCGAACGCGTCCTCGGGCAGGTCGAACGCCGCCATCAGGCGTTCGCGCGTCTCGTATGCCTGCGCCAGCGCGAGCGGCGAGCCACGGGTGCCAATCTTGAGCGGTTCAGCGGGGGTGGGCAGGTTCAATGTCATATGCGCTTTCTAGCCGCGGATAACTCTGCCAGCAATGGCTTGACTTGCCCTGCGGCATTGGCGACCTAAACCCCAGCCAAAGGAGTTGCCATGACAAAGACCATCCTGCGAGCCCTCGCGGGCGAAACACTGCCCACTCCGCCGATCTGGATGATGCGTCAGGCGGGCCGTTATCTGCCCGAATACCGCGCAACCCGCGCCGAAGCAGGCGACTTCCTTTCCCTATGCTATAACAGCGAATTGGCGGCCGAGGTGACCCTTCAACCAATCCGCCGGTATGGGTTCGATGCGTCGATCCTTTTTGCCGACATCCTGCTGCTGCCGCAGGCTCTGGGCGTCGATCTGTGGTTCGTGACGGGTGAAGGCCCGCGCATGACCACCACCACGACGGCGAGCGAGCTGGCCGCGCTGAAGCCCATCGACGCTATCCACGACACGCTGAACCCAGTTTACGAGACCGTCCGCATCCTGCGCCGCGAACTGCCCGAAGAAACGACTCTGATCGGTTTCGCTGGCGCGCCGTGGACCGTGGCGACCTATATGATCGCAGGCCAAGGCACGCCGGATCAGGGCCCTGCCCATGCGCTGAAAAATACCGACCGCGAAACGTTCAAAGGCATCATCGACCTGCTCACCGATGCGACGATCGAATACCTGTGCCAGCAGATTGAAGCGGGCGCAGAGGTCGTGAAGATCTTCGATAGCTGGGCCGGATCGCTGCAAGGTCAGGATTTCGAGGACTTCGCCGTCGAACCCGCCCGCAAGATCACCGCTGCGATCAAATCGCGTTACCTCGGTTTCCCCGTCATCGCGTTCCCGCGCGGCGCGGGCGAGCGTTACGTCGGCCTACACGACAAGATCGGCGCGGACTGCATCGCACTCGACGATGGCGTCACGCCCGAGTGGGCCGCGGCCAATGTCCAGACCGGTGGATGCGTTCAGGGCAACCTGAAATCGTCGCACATGGTCACGGGCGGCGAAGACCTCGTCCGCGAGACCCGCCGCGTTGTGGATGCGCTGTCGAACGGCCCGCACATCTTCAACCTCGGTCACGGGATCACGCCGGATGCGGACCCCGAGAACGTTCAGCTGATGATCGACACGGTCCGCAACGGCTGATCAGACAAGCTTGGCGCAGAGCCTTTCGAGCATATCGAGGCACTGCTCCATCTGGTCGATCGAGACAAACTCGTCCGGTTTGTGGGCCTGCGCGATAGAGCCGGGCCCGCACACCACCACGCTCATCCCGATATCCTGAAAAATACCGGCCTCGGTGCCGAAGGGCACGACGCCAACATCATTACCGCCAGTCAGCGCGCTGACAAGCTCGCGGGCTTCGCTGGGCTCCATCGGCTCAAGACCTCCGACTTCGCCGATGACTTCCGTCTCGATTCCCGCGTCGGGGCAGACCTCCTGCATCGCAGGTTCAAGAACGCGCGTGACGTAGTCGTGGACGGCATCCTTGACGAAGGTCATGTCGGATTTCTGGACGGGCCGCATTTCCCAGTCCACCCGCGCCTTCCCCGGAATGACGTTGTGCGCAACGCCGCCGATCAACGCGCCGGTGTTGATCGTGGTCCAAGGCGGATCGAAGCGGCTGGACGCTGGTGCGCGCGGTTTTAGTTCTTCCTTGAGCTCCATCAGGCGACCAACGAACCGCACGGCGTATTCGACGGCATTCACGCCGAGGTCAGGTGACGACCCGTGCCCCTCGAGCCCCGTGAAATGCGTCGAGTATTCGCAACACCCTTTATGCCCTTCGATGATTTTCATCATCGTCGGCTCGCCAATGATCGCAACGGCGGGGCGGATGTCTTGTTCCACCAGTTGCTCGGCCAGCGCCTGAGCACCAAGGCAGCCGGTTTCCTCGTCATAGGTGAACGCGAAATGGAGCGGGCGTTGCAAATCCAAAGCAGCGTATCGCGGGGCCATCGCCATGACGGCAGCGATGAACCCCTTCATGTCGCAGGCCCCGCGCCCGTACCAGTTGCCGTCCTTTTCGACCATTTCGAAGGGTTCGGTGGTCCAGTCCTGATCGGCGACGGGCACGACATCGGAATGGCCCGACAGAACGATACCGCCGTCCCGCATCGGTCCCATCGTCGCAAACAGGTTCGCCTTGTTTCCGGAGCCGTCGTACCAGATCTCCACCTGCGCCCCGAGGTCGCCCAGCCGCTGCGCGAGCCACTGGATCATGTGCAGATTGCTGTCGGTCGAAACGGTCGGGAAAGCGATCAGCTCAGCGAGGATATCTTTGGTGTCGTCGATCAGTGACACGGCTTAGTCCTTCACAAACAGCTTGCGCTCGACGTTGCAGACAGCCTCTGCGGGGCCGTTTTCGGTGATGAGGATCGTCTCGGTCGTCTCCAGCCCCCAAGTGTCCATCCAAAGCGCGGGCATGAAGTGGAAGGTCATTCCCGGCTCCAGAACGGTCTGGTCTTCGGCGCGGATCGACGCGCTGCGCTCGCCCCAGTCCGGCGGGTAGCTGAGGCCGATCGGGTAGCCCATGCGGCCCTCTTTCTTCAGGTCATGCTTGGCGAGGACGTTGGTGAATGCGTTCGCGATATCGCACGTACGGTTGCCAGCACGGGCGGCATCCAGTGCGGCCTCAATCCCTTCAACCTGCGCCTTCTCAGCGTCCAGCGCGGACTGCGGCGGCTTGCCGAGGAACACTGTCCGGCAGAGTGGCGCGTGGTAACGGCGGTAGCAACCCGAAAGCTCGAAGAACGTCGCCTCGCCCTCTTTCATCGGCGCACCATTCCACGTCAGGTGCGCGGCGGTCGCGTCCAGTCCCGAGGGCGTCAGCGGCACGATGGCAGGGTAATCGCCCCAGATATCGTCAACACCGGTGATGCCCGCGTGCATGATCTCTGCCACGACATCATTCTTGCGGACGCCAACGGCGGATTTGTCGATCGCGGTCTGGATGACCTTCTCAGAGATACGCGCGGCCTTGCGGATGAAGGCAATCTCTTCACAAGATTTGACCAGACGCTGCCAGTTCACCAGCGCTGTCGCGTCGACGAAGGTGGCATTCGGCAGCTCTTCGGTCAGAACGGCGTGGGCCTTGGCAGAGTAATAGTAGTTCTCCATCTCGACACCGATCCGCGCGCCCTCGCAACCCAGACGGCGGATATGTCCGGCAAGGTCCTGCATCGGATGGCGGACGGTCGATTGGACGTAGTTGTCGGCGTACCCGTGGATATTGTCGAACGACATCCAGCAAGTGCGCTTACCGCCTTGGGCATCCATCCCGCGGCCCCACCAGATCGGCTCGCCCTCCATCGGGAGCAGCACGCCCTGATGCACGTAGAACGACCAACCGTCGTAACCCGTGAGCCACGCCTGATTGGACGGATCGGTCACGAAGAGCAGGTCGATACCCGCCTTTTCCATAGCCGCGCGGGTCTTGGCGATGCGGGCTTCATATTCGGGCAAGCTAAAGGCGGCGTTTTCAATGGGCATGGTGTTAACGACTCTGACTAGGGATTGCGGTCGCGCATCGGCGATCCATTCCTTGAGCCTAGGAGAGCGGATGAGACACGTGAAGGTTCATTCGCGACACGATAGATCGCAACTGCGATATCTCGCCTGATGTGATCGCCGCCTATCCGTCAGGCTAATTTTTACGGCACCCCGTGGACAGAGCAGGAAAAGAGCCGCAGAAGCAGCGGGTTACTTGACCCCACCGCTACAGCAAAAGACACTGCCGACATGCTGCTGGATGACCGCGATTTACAGATCCTCAAAGTTCTGTCCCGAGACGGGCGGATCACCAAATCCGCGTTGGCAGAACAGATCGGCCTGTCCCCCACCCCATGCTGGGACCGCTTGAAAAAGCTGGAGAATGCAGGCCTGATCGAAGGATACGGCGCCCGCATCAACCTCAAGAAACTGGCGTCCCACGTGACGGTCTTCGTAGTCGCGGAAATTGCGGACCACACGGCTGCGAGTTTCCGGTCGTTCGAAGCGGCCATGCAGCGCTACGACGAAGTGACAGCCTGCTGGGCGCTCGGCGGCGGGTTCGACTACCTGATGCAGATTGTGACGCGTGATGTGGACAGCTATCAGAAACTGATCGACGATATGCTGGAGGCGCGGATCGGGCTCAGCCGTTACTTCACCTACATCGTGACCAAACCGGTCAAAGGGAACGGCACGCCCCCGCTGGATCTGCTTCTCGGGCAGCTCAAGGACAGCTGAATTTTCTGCGGCCTGCGGGATATTCAGCCAGAAATTCTGCCGAAATACGCCATGTAGACAGGCATACCGGAAGCCTGTGGCTTCACCGGACGATGTTTCACGCTTTCTGAAAAGGACCGCCGATGCTGAGAAACGACCAACTCGACCAATGGGATCGCGAGAATTTCTTTCACCCGTCGACCCATCTTGCGCAGCACGCGCGCGGCGAAAGCCCGAACCGCGTCATCAAGACCGCATCGGGCGTGTTCATCGAAGACCGCGACGGCAATAAACTTCTGGACGCTTTCGCGGGCCTTTATTGCGTGAACGTCGGCTATGGCCGCCCCGAGATCGCTGATGCGATTGCAGCTCAGGCCAAGGAACTGGCGTACTACCACGCCTATGTCGGCCACGGCACTGAAGCGTCGATCACCCTGTCCAAGATGGTTCTGGACCGCGCGCCCAAGAACATGAGCAAGGTCTACTTCGGCCTTGGCGGATCGGATGCGAACGAGACCAACGTCAAACTGGTATGGTACTACAACAACATCCTCGGCCGTCCGCAGAAGAAGAAAATCATCTCGCGTTGGCGCGGCTACCACGGCTCGGGCCTCGTGACCGGTTCGCTGACCGGCCTTGAGTTGTTCCACAAGAAATTCGACCTGCCCATCGAGCAGGTGATCCACACCGAAGCGCCCTATTATTTCCGCCGCCAGAACCTCGACCAGACCGAAGAGCAGTTCGTGGCCCATTGCGCTGCCGAACTGGAAGCGCTGATCGAACGCGAAGGCGCGGATACCATCGCGGCCTTCATCGGTGAGCCCGCCCTCGGCACTGGCGGCATCGTTCCACCGCCCGCTGGCTACTGGGAAGCGATCCAGGCGGTTCTGAAAAAGCACGACATCCTGCTGATCGCAGACGAGGTCGTCACCGGCTTCGGTCGCCTCGGCACAATGTTCGGCTCTGACCACTACGGCATGGAGCCCGACATCATCACCATCGCCAAGGGTCTGACCTCGGCCTACGCGCCGCTTTCGGGTTCGATCCTGTCGGACAAGGTCTGGAAAGTGCTGGAGCAAGGCACTGACGAAAACGGCCCCATCGGCCACGGTTGGACCTACTCCGCCCACCCCATCGGTGCGGCTGCGGGTGTTGCGAACCTCGAACTGCTGGACAAGCTGAACCTGATCGAAAACGCCAAGACCACTGGCGCTTACCTCAACGAACAGATGAAGGCGGCTCTGAGCGATCATGCGCACGTCGGCGACGTGCGCGGTAAAGGTCTGCTATGCGCAGTCGAGTTCGTCAAAGACAAGGACAGCCGCACGTTCTTTGATGCCAGCGAAAAGGTCGGCCCGCGTATCTCAGCGACCCTGCTGGAGCAGTCCAAGATCATCGCCCGCGCTATGCCGCAGGGTGACATCCTCGGCTTTGCTCCGCCGTTCTGCCTGACCCGTTACGAGGTTGACCAGATTGTCGGCGGTGTGGTGCAAGCCGTCGAAACTGTGCTCGGCAAGGGCTAAGCCCAACGGCCAAAGAAAAGCCCCGCTCTTTCTCAAGAGCGGGGCTTTTTGGTTTTCAGCGATCAGAATGCTGCGGTGTAGGTCAGGCCCAGATCGACGCTGCTGTTCGCACCGACACCGACGTTGGTTTCGACATCACCGCCGAACATCGGCTGTCCGACATTGACACCGACCGAGTAGTACTGACGGCCCTTGGCCCCATCGATATCCAGCTCGAAGCCGACATGATCGCCGGTGACCTCGTTGCGGCTTTCATAGGACAGCTTCGCGCCCATACCGCAGGTGTTGTCATCCGAACCGATCGCACGTTCGCAGAAGAAGCGCGGCGTGATCGATAGGACAGCCGGATCGTCGAGCAGCAGGTCGGCGACGCGCAGTTCGCCAAAGAAACGCAGCCCCGAAACCTCGCCCGTCGAGAGCGCACCGCTTTCTTCAAAGCCTGCACGGCTGGCAGTGACCCAAGCCTCACCACCCGGCGACCATGCTGCGTCGACACCGAAGCGCGGCGCGAGCACGTAGTCGTTCACGTCGAACTCCCCCGACAGCGCGGCACCGGCGAAGAGCGCGTAGTAGTCATACGAGCCTTCCGCATTGATGGTGCCCTGTGCACGCTCGAAATCGAGGTCGAAGCTGTGACGTCCCGCCGCCGCGCCGAGGTAGTAGTCGGCGAAGAGGTTCGCATCGAGACGCGCCGCACCGTAAAGCCCGCCGTTCACGCCGAAGCCCTTGATGCTGCCGGCGGCCGAGCCGCTGATGGTATCGTCCGAGCCATAGATGCCTGCGAACCAGCCCGACACGCGGTCGTTGGTGACGAAGCGCTCGACACGGTAGTTCAGCTTGAACATGCCCTGCGAGATGCCATCGTCGGTGAGGTAGCTGGTCGCGCCCGAGAAGATGCGCCAGCCATCGATTGCGCAGTCGCGAACTTCGCTGTTGAAGCTGCCTTCCGCAGTCAGGCCAGCGTCGTCGCCCTGAATGTTCAGGTCACGCACAAGGGTCTGGGTGTTGCGGCACGGCTCTTCGGTTGCGAGCAGATCGACTGCAACGAACTCCACACGGCGGTTGAGCAGGCGGCCCTCTTCGGTGGCGTTGTCCGCAACAGGACGGCTTTCACCGTAACCCGCAGCCGACAGACGCTCCGCAGCAATACCGCGAGCGGTCAGGGCTGCGACGATATTGGCCGCACGCGACTGGCTGAGACGCTGGTTGTAGTCCGCGTCAGCCTGATCGTCGGTGTGACCCGCCACTTCGAACGCCGCTTCGGGGCACGTCGCCAGAAGCGCAGCGATGCGGTTCAGGGTCTCTTCGCTCTCCGGCAGGATGACCGCAGAAGCCGTCGCAAAGCGGATCGGGTTGTCTGCAAGTTCCTTCGCCACATCCGAAGCACAGCTGTTGCTGTCACGCTGCTTCAGGCGATCAAGCGCGCCCGCCGCAAAGCCTGCCATTTCCTGACCCTGCTGGGTCATCGTGGCTGACAGATCGTCCTTCAGGATCTGGACAAGATCGTCCTCGATTTCCAGCAGGAGCGACGGGATCGCGTCGAGCGGAATGTTGTTGTGCACAACGCCGTTCGAAGAGGTCGCAGCCGATCCGGTGAAGACCATCTCGAACGCCAGATAGTAGGTCGTGTCCATGGCAGCATGCGGGGTTGCGTCAGCAGTGACAGGCACAACGCGTCCGCCGAGGCCCGCATTGTAGCTGCCCGACTGCGGAACGATGACCGAGGATGTGAACAGGTAGTCCGCCTTCTCGACCTCCAGCGTATAGATGCCGTCACGCGCACGATCTGACTTCAGGAAGTAGGCGTATTTGCCGTCCGAACCCGTCACGACACCGTTGGCGTCGCCGTGATCGGTGTCGAGCCAGCTATCGGGGACGATACGCGCCGAAGCGCCCGCCGACGACTGATAGTAGAGCGTCACGGTCGCGCCGCTGAGCGGAGCAAACGTCGACGAGTCGTAGACCACGCCGCTCGGGTCGATCAGGAATGCGTCCTGTTCGACTTCGACAGCGCCCGCGCCCACGGTGATACCGAGGATACGGTTACCGCTTTCGGAGTGCGTCGCGCTCGATGCGGTCGGCACGGCATCCGAATTCGGGTTCGAGAACTCGATGCCATAGGTCATCGGCGGAAGGCCGACGAACGCATAGTTGCCGTTCGCATCGGTCGTCGTCGACAGACGGGTACCGGGGTTCTGCGGATCGTCGACGTAGTCGTAAACACCCGACGAGGTTTCTTCGAGTAGGTATACGATGACGCCCTGCACGCCTGCCTGATACTCGATCACGGTGCCGCTGATTTCACCGGGGAAGCCGGTTTCAGTCGGTGCGCCATCACCGTCGTTCGACGTGTTGCCGGAGGTCTTGCTTTCCGCAGTGACTGTCGAGCCACTCGGCGTTTCCGCAGAAACGATGGCGATATTCTCCACGCCGCCTGCCGCGATATCGCTGGCAGTCAGGGTGTAGTCGGCTGTGTAGGTCCACACATCACCGATCTCGAGGATCGCATCGGCGGTATTCGCACCGGTGTCCGACGTTTTCGCAGGTGCCGCATCAAGGCTCAGCGCAGTACCGCCCATGTCGGACAGGTTGTCGGTGATCGCGATATTCTGAAGCGTCACGTCACCAATGTTCTCGATGGTGATTGTGTAGTGCAGAACGTCACCCGCACGTACGCCGTCATCCAGCGCGCTGTCGTCGACAGTCTTCTGGATCGCGATGGCGGGTGCCGAAGTGATCGTCGAAACCGTCGGATCAGCTCCCGTATCGCCCGCGCCGGTGTCGCCGTCGTCGGTCACGTCATCCACGGTCGAGGTGTCCGGAGCAGTGCCCTCAACGGTCGCGGTGTTCGACAGGCCGCCCGCGTCGATGTCGCCTTGGGTGACGACGTAGGTCGCGGTGAAGGTCGCCGATGCGCCCGGTGCCAGCGTGGTGCTGTCCGAGGTCGTGAAGTCTCTCGCACCGAAGCCCGAAATCGCGGTTAGCGAGGTCGTGCCACGGCTGAGCGTTTCGGCAGAGATGCCGACGCCGGTCAGGGTCACATCGCCAGAGTTCGTCGCGGTGATCGTGTAGGTCAGCGTATCGCCCAGCGACAGACCAGTGGCTCCGGTGTCGGTAGTGATCGCAACGGTCTTGATGCCGGTGATCGCAGCGGTGCCGCTGACGGTCGAAACGGTCGGATCAGCGCCCGTATCCCCCGCGCCGGTGTCGCCGTCGTCGGTCACGTCGTCCACGGTCGATCCGCCCAGAGCAGTGCCCTCAACGGTCGCAGTGTTCGACAGGCCGCCAGCGTCGATGTCGTCCTGAGTGACGACATAGGTCGCGGTGAAGGTTGCCGATGCGCCCGGAGCCAGCGTCGTGCTGTCCGAGGTCGCGAAATCACTCGTCCCGAAGCCCGAGATGGCGGTCAGCGAGGTCGTACCACGGCTCAGCGTTTCGGCAGAGATGCCAACGCCGGTCAGAGTCACGTCGCCCGAGTTCGTCGCGGTGATCGTGTAGGTCAGCGTATCACCCAGCGACAGACCAGTGGCCCCGGTGTCATTGGTGATCGCAACGGTCTTGATGCCGGTGATCGCAGCGGTGCCAGCAACCGTCGAAACGGTTGGATCAGCGCCCGTATCCCCCGAACCGGTGTCGCCGTCGTCGGTCACGTCGTCCACGGTCGATCCGCCCGGAGCAGTCCCCTCAACGGTCGCAGTGTTCGACAGGCCGCCCGCGTCGATGTCGTCCTGAGTGACGACGTAGGTCGCGGTGAAGGTAGCCGATGCGCCCGGTGCCAGCGTGGTGCTGTCCGAGGTCGAGAAATCACTCGCACCAAAGCCCGAAATCGCGGTTAGCGACGTGGTGCCACGGCTCAACGTTTCGGCAGAGATGCCCACGCCGGTCAGGGTCACATCGCCCGAGTTCGTCGCGGTGATCGTGTAGGTCAGCGTATCGCCCAGCGACAGGCCGGTGGCCCCGATGTCGTTGCTGATCGCAACGGTCTTGATGCCCGTGATCGCAGCGGTGCCTGCAACCACCGAAACGGTCGGATCAGCGCCCGTATCGCCCGCCCCAGTGTCGCCGTCGTCGGTCACGTCATCCACGGTCGAGGCGTCGGGGGCGGTGCCCTCAACGGTCGCGGTGTTCGACAGGCCGCCCGCGTCGATGTCGTCCTGAGTGACAACATAGGTCGCGGTGAAGGTCGCCGACGCACCCGGAGCCAGCGTGGTGCTGTCCGAGGTCGTGAAGTCAGTCGCACCGAAGCCCGAGATCGCGGTCAGAGAAGTCGTACCACGGCTCAGCGTTTCGGCCGAGATACCCACGCCGGTTAGGGTTACGTCGCCCGAGTTCGTCGCGATGATCGTGTAGGTCAGCGTATCGCCCAGCGACAGGCCGGTCGCCCCGGTATCATTGGTGATCGCAACAGTCTTGATGCCGGTGATCGCAGCGGTGCCTTCAAGGCTCACAACGATTGCCGAACCTGCGCCGGAGGTGTTGCCGCCCGCGGTGCTGCCGGTCGAAATGCCGGTACCGCTCGGCGGCGTGGAGGTGAAGGTTGCGAGGTTCTTGATGCCGACGCCAAGATCAATATCGTTCTGGGTCAGGGTGTAGTAGCCGCTGTAGGTCCACAGATCGCCGACGGCGAGGATCGCATCGCCAGTGGTGCCGGTATCGGCGGTCAGGGTCGGACCGGAGGTCATCGACAGCGTAGTCGGTGCGGCTTCGTTCGTTGTCAGGGTGTCGGCCAGCGAAACGCTCGACAGCGTAACGTTGCCCGTGTTCTTGACTGTGATGGTGAAGTAAACGCGGTCGCCTACTGAAACGGTGCCGCTGGCATCCTGATCGACGATGTCTGCGTTATTACCCGTCAGATACGTCGCGCCCGTAACGGTCAGATCGGTCACCTTTTTCACCAGCATTTCCGGCGATTGGGTGAGCGAAGTGACGGTCGGCGAACCGCTCGGTGCGGCGCTGGGCAGAACCGAAGTGTCGGTGTTACCCGCAGTCGTCGATTCAACGTAGAGCGAGCCATCGGTCACCGAAGCGAGGTTCGACATGCGGCCTGCGTCGATATCGTCCTGCGTCAGAGTGTAGGTGTAGGTGTAAACCCACTGCTCGTTCGGGTTCATCGTCGAGCCCGATGTCGTGCCGTCATTGTCGGTCGCAGTGCCGAGCAGCGCAGGCGTGGTCGAAGTCGACGCTACGGTGGTCGCTGTATTGTCCGCAGCCACACGGCTCAGCGTGTCCGAGACCACAACGTTGGTCAGAACAGTGTTGCCGGTGTTGGATACCGTGACGGTGTAGGTGATCTGGTCGCCGACATCGACGCTGGTGTCATTGGCGCCGCCGACGACTTCGGTATCAAGCGAAGCAGTTTTCGAAATGAAGAGCGACGACAGGCTGGAGAAAGTCGTCGTGGTGACGCTGCCGGTCGAGGTCGTGTTGCCGGTAGCCGACGACTGGACGGTGATCGGAGTACCGAACGACGAAGTCGCGGATACCTCTGCGATGTTGTCGACCTGTCCGGTCAGGAGGTCACCGGAATCCAGCGTGTAGGACGCGGTGTAGACCCAAGTTTCGCCCACGCCGATGATATTGTCGCTGCCAGTATCGCCCGACGCATAGGTGAGCGTCAGGTTCGACGCGCCCGAAGCGGTGATCGTGTCGGTCAGCGACGACGGGGTCGCCATCGCAACATTCCCGGTGTTCTCGATCGAGATCTGGTAATCGATCACGTCGCCCACATCGACCGAGGTCGCGCCGCCTGCAACGGTCTTGTCGAGCGTTGCAGTCTTGGTGACCGTCAGCTCGGGGGTTTCATAAACGACCTCAAGCTCGCCGCTCGTGCTGTCGGTCAGAACGTTATAGATCGGAGCGGTCGTGACGACGCTCGCAGTAATATCGTAGGTGCCGGGCGTGACCGACTGGGCGGGCGATTGGGCGCTGAGGTCGAGCGACCAGGTAACCGCTTCGATGGTGAGCCCGTCAGTCGCGTCGGTGTCACAGGTGGTAGATCCGACCTGACCGTCACCCTGAACGGTGTAAGACACATTGGTGTAGCCGGTGCCATCGACAACAACGTCGATACGCTCGGTGCCAGCCGAAGTGGTGCTCGCGGTGACGATACAGGCTTCACCCGTGATGGTCGGCTGCGAGGTGTAGCTGCCACCGTTCAGCGTCGCGTAGACGGTCTGGCTGTCCGTGGTGATCGGACCAAACGGACGGCTTGCGCGGACGTCATCGAGATAGTCGTTCAGGTCGGCAAGGTTCACAGGGTCGTTCGACCCCGAGACGCTGGATTGACCATCGACAATGCCGAGGTTCGCGAGAGTGGTCGACGTCTTCACCACACCGTAGTTCGACGACCCGACGAGGCTATAGGTACCGCCGCCCGGAATGGTCAGCGTGATATCCTGATAGGTCGGCTGGCTGCTGTCGGGAGTAAAGCCGAAGATTTGCAGCGCGCCGCCGTCCTTCACCTTCCAGCTCACCGAGCCAGGGATAGTGAATGTCGTCCCGCCTTGGATCAGTACGAGGTCCACAGGAATGTCGTTGCCCGTCGGCGACTCGAACTGCGAGGTGCTCGAATTCTGCTGGACGAGGCTGGCCTCGATGCCCAGCGCGGCAAAAGTGCGAATATTCAGCGCCTGACGGTTGGAGCTGCCGATGGTACCGACAAAACCTTCTTTGAAAGGCACTGAGACAAGTTCGGCAGATGCAACCGTTGCGATTGTGGAAGCAATCAGAACAACAAGCACTCGGAACAGAGAGAAGAGAGTATTAACGACACGGCGCATCTGAGTCGGCCCTTTGGCAAATAGACAATCAGAGCACGAGTTACTCTTCTTGCTGCGTTGCGACATTTGCTCAGATGGGTAGTTTTTGCGGCCTGAAGAACATGGTTGAAGCATCGGAATACACAGCACTAAAACGGGTAAATTCCGTTGACAGATTTGAAAATGCGAAAATCTACATGTTTCTAAGCCCATGAAATCATGTATCTTCAATGCAGAAATTGCGGGCTTGCCCAACGGGAGAAGACGAAAGCGTCGACGCCCACGTACCGAAGTGTTCGGATTTTCTGGCAAATTTGCTCGTTAGGTCGAGGCGCATCGCGCGATCCAGCGTTTTGCCGTGCTTCAAAGGTTTTGCGCCCCCACGCCACTGAGCCTCATCCAACCCACACGCCGCGCGCCTTAAAAACGTGCACAGCCTATAATTGCACCCCCTCGGCGGTCGCCAACATCCCTACCTGTCTGAGACGTCCGACATACCCGTCGAGATTCATTGCCAGACGCAGTCACTTCGGATTGAGTTCGAGAACCGGCACAGCTGTGTCTGGAAATCATTGCGGTGGGAGAGTGCGTTCATGTTGAAGCAATTGGAGAACCCTTGGCGCGGGAAGGGCATTGAGGGGCTGACCGCTTTTCCACATTCGGACGCTTCCGCCGTTACGCAGCTGCTGTCGCAGTGCCCTGCTCATAGTGAAACGCCACTGCTGGAACTGGATGACCTCGCCAAACATGTAGGCGTGGCTCGGATTTACGCCAAAGATGAACGCGGCCGGATGGGCCTTGGTAGCTTTAAGGCGCTGGGTGCATCGCACGCCATCGCCCGCTGCGCGTCTCGAAAGGTGAGCGGCGAAGACTGGGGGACTGCGCTTTCGGGTCATACCTTCGTCACCGCAAGCGCCGGGAACCACGGCATGTCAGTCGCCGCAGGTGCACGCGTGTTCGGCGCGAAAGCGGTTATCTACCTGTCCGAAGCCGCCCCACAGAGCTTTATCGAACGCCTGAAAACATTCGGCGCCGAGCCGGTCCGCGAAGGTGCGACTTACGAAGATAGCATGGCAACTGCCGAAAAGGCTTCGGTCGACAACGGATGGACCTTGTTGTCGGACTCCTCTTGGCCTGGCTACACCGACTGGCCCTACCGCGTGATGGAAGGCTACCTTGCTATGGCTGAGGAGGCGTCGCGCCAGATCCCCGAGCCGCCCACTCATATCCTGTTGCAGGCGGGTGTCGGAGGTCTCGCCGCTGCTGTCGCGGCCCACGCCCGCGCCACATGGGGCGATGCACCAGAGATCATCGTTGTCGAACCCGACGCCGCCCCTGCCCTGATCGACAGCATCGCCGCAGGCAAGGTCGTCGACACCGAGGGCCCCGTTTCCAGTATGGGCCGCCTCGATTGCAAGACGCCGTCCATGATCGCACTAGCCGGCTTAGCCCGCGACGCGAACCGCTTCGTGACTGTGGGCGAGGACGAAGTTGCCGCTGCCATCGCGCAATTGGCTGGAATGGGTGCCGAGACCTCCCCGTCAGGCGGCGCGGGGCTGTCTGCTTTGCTCTGCGGTCTTGAACTGCCAAGCGACGCCCGCGTTCTGTCATTCATCTCCGAAGGACCCGTCGATGAGTGACCGCTCGCTGATCTTTCCGTCCGCGGAATACCGGTCACGGATCGACAGACTTCAACGCGAGATGGGAGTGAGCCATCTTGATGCGCTACTGCTCACGACGCCCGCCGACATTTTCTATGTCACTGGGTTTCTGACCCGTTTCTGGGAGAGCCCTGCCCGTCCGTGGTTCATTGTCATCCCCTCCAGCGGGCATCCCATCGCTGTCATTCCGCGCATTGGTGCTGACCTCATGGGGCGGACTTGGATCGAGGATATCCGAAGATGGGACGCACCCAATCCAGACGATGACGGCGTGACGCTGCTCTCCGACACCATTGCAGGCGTGACGGGACCGTCGGCCCGTATCGGTATCCCGAGCGGCCTTGAAACGCACACGCGAATGCCAATCGCCGACTTGCGCAAGGTCGAGCAACTGATTGCCCCGCGCGCCTTTGCCGACGGCACCGCAGCCATTCAGCGGACCCGAGAGATCAAAAGCGAGCCGGAAATCGCCAAGATCAAAACCGCTTGCGAGATCGCCGACCGCGCCTTTGCCCGTGTGCCGGAGTTTGCCAATATCGGTCGCCCGCTGGACCGCGTGTTCCGCGACTTCCAGATCGCGCTTCTCGACGAGGGGGCGGACTGGGTGTCCTACGTTGCAGGCGGGGCCGAGCAGCATGGATATGGCGACGTGATCTCTCCTGCGGGACCGAAACCGCTGCAGGCGGGTGATGTGCTCATGCTGGATACCGGCGCGGTGCGTGACGGCTATTTCTGCGACTTCGACCGCAATTTTTCCCTCGGACCGGTGTCGGACGCGACCCGCAAGGCGCATCATGCTCTTTGGCAAGCGACCGATGAACTGATGTCGGAACTGAAACCGGGGATGCTCGCCTATGACGCTCACCGCATCCTATCGGACACGCTGATCCGCTATGGCGCCAAACCGTCCGGAGGGCGCTTCGGGCACGGGCTTGGCATCAACCTGACCGAATGGCCCTCGTTCTCTCCCGTAGACCGCACGCCGCTTCGCGAAAATATGGTGCTGACGATCGAGCCGGGTGCGTGGGTCACTGAGGACCGCATTCTGGTGCACGAAGAAAACATCGTCCTGCGCGCCGACGGCTGCGAATTGCTGTCCGAACGCGCGCCCTATGACATGCCGGAGATCGGATAATGGGCGAATTTCCGTATGAGTTGGTAGATACGGGCGCGCAGAAGACATTTGGCCTGATCGTGCTCAGTGTGGACGAGACGATCGAACACGACTTTCGCCACTTGCTGCCGGATGAGGTCTATCTGCATGTATCTCGCGTGCAGTCAGGTGACGAGTTGGGAACCGAAACCATTGCGGCGATGGAGGACCGACTTCCTGCCGCTGCCGCGCTGTTGCCGCCCGCCGCCAATTTCGACGTTGTGGCCTATGCCTGCACATCAGCCTCGGCGCAGATCGGGCCGGAGCGGGTCGCGGAACTGGTCGGTGGTGCTTGCACCACGGCGACTGTCACGAACCCGCTGACAGCGGCCATTGCGGCGATGCAGGCTCTTGGCGTCAAACGGCTCGCCATCGTGTCGCCCTATGTGCCCGAGGTTGCGGAGCCCGTCCGTGCTGCATTCGAAGCCGCTGGCATCAACGTCTTGCGTACACTTTCATTCGGTGAGGCGGTCGAGGCAAACGTTGTGCGGATCGACCAAGCCTCCATCAGCGCCGCTGCGCATGACGTCGTGCGAGACCTCGAAGTCGAGGCCGTTTTCCTGTCCTGCACCAACCTACGCACGTTGGATGCGATCGACGGGGTGGAGGCCGAACTCGGACTGCCTGTGATCAGCAGCAACCTCGCGCTGGCTTGGCAGATGGCGCGGCTGGCGGGATTTGACCTCGCACCCACCGCACCAGGCAAGCTTGCCAAACGATAAGGGCGGGCCATTTCAGGCCCGCCCCATTTATCAGGCGCCAGTGACTCGCCAGATGATGTCACCCACGTCATCGGCCATCAGCAGCGATTTACCGTCCGGACCGATGGTCACGCCGACAGGGCGGCCATAGGCCAGCTTTTCATCGTCGGACAGGAAGCCCGACAGGATATCGCGCGACGGGCCGCTCGGCTTGCCGTCCTTGAAAGGAACGAAAATCAGCTTGTAGCCGCTGAGTTTCGAGCGGTTCCACGAGCCGTGCTGACCGATCACCATGCCGTCCCCAAAGCCGGGCAGCGTGCCTTCCGGCATCCAGCAGAGGCCAAGCGACGCGGTGTGACCGCCCAGCGCATAGTCGGGCTTGGTCGAGTTCGCGACCTTCTGGACGTCCTGCTCTACGCGGTCATCAACGATGCGATCCCAGTAGCTATAGGGCCAGCCATAGAAGCCGCCATCCTCGACCGAAGTCAGATAGTCTGGCGGGGTTTCGTCGCCCAGACCGTCGCGTTCATTGACCACGGTCCAGAGCTTGCCGGTCACCGGCTCCCACGCCATGCCGACGGGGTTACGCAGGCCAGAGGCAAAGATCCGCGCCTCGTTGGTCGCGACGTCCAACTCCCAGATTGCAGCGCGGCCTTCTTCGGCCTCCATACCTTGATCGGCGATGTTGGTCAGCGAGCCGACGCCAGCGTAAATCTTGGTCTGATCGGGCGAGACGAGCAGGCTGCGGGTCCAGTGGCCGTGCGGTTTGAAATCGACGAGCTTTTCGCCCTCACCTTGCAGCGCTGTGTCACCGACCGCGAAATCGAAGACACGAATGCCGTCTGTATTGCCGAGGTAAAAACGGTTTCCGACCAGCGCCATGCCGAAGGGCTGGTTCTGGTTCTCGACAAAGATTTCGCGGATTTCCGCAGTGCCGTCGCCGTCCGCATCGCGCCAGAGCGTCACACGGTTGGCGCTTTTGCCGATGGCTTTGACGCGGCGCATCGTGGCTTGGGCGGCGTGGTCCATGAAGGTCTTCGGCGGGCCGGCCTGTTCTTTGGATTCAGCGACGAGCACATCACCGTTTGGCAGCACTTCGATCCAGCGCGGGTGATCGAGGCCAGAAGCAAACGCGTTGACCTTTAGCCCCGGCGCGCAAGTCGGGAGATGCCCGTCTTTCCAGCCTTCGGCCGCAGGCATTTTCAGGGTCATGATGCCCTGCTTCTTGGCCTCGGGAATATCCGGCGTTGCGCCAAACGCTTGATGCGACGGCGAGCCGAGACGGCGAATAAATGCGACGGTGCCGCCGACAACGGCAGTCGCTTTTGCAATGAGTTCCATGTCCACCCCTCTTCAATTTGGGCAGAGCCTATCGGAACTTACCGCATAACCACAACGTAATGTTGGCGCACAGACGCGGCGGCGATCCTGCTGGATCGCGCGCAAACGGGTAGCGCCGATATACCGGCGCGCTTGACGCAAGGGATGGCGGCTCCTACCAAATTCAACAGTGACATTTTGCCAATGAGGAACCCGCCATGGCTGTCGTCCCCTATCTCTATTTCAACGGTAACTGCGAAGAAGCCATGACGACCTACGCCCGCGTGTTCGGCGGCGAGATCTCGGGCATCATGCGGATGGGCGACATGCCCCAAGACCCGCCGCTGCCCGACGATGTGGCAAAGATGGTGATGAACATGCTCTACACCATGCCTGACGGCACGCGCATCATGGCGTCCGACAACTGGCAGGGCACGTCGGCGACCACCTCGAACATCTCGCTGACGGTCGAATTCGACAGCGTCGAAGAAACCAAGTCCGCCTATGACGCGCTGATCGAAGGAGCCGACATTCAGGAGCCCTTCGGACCGCAGTTCTGGACCGAAGCATTCGTGGCGTTCAAGGACCGGTTCAACATCCGTTGGCAGCTGACCGGCCCTTACAAACAGATGTAATTACTGGTCGAAAACCAGCTGGACCTTGACCGCGCGGGTTCTGTCAGAGGCGACCTTGATCGCCTCAAGGGCATCGCTGCCGTTGAAAACATCGGTCACTACGGGGCCGAGGTTCAGCACGCGATCATTGATCAACCCGACGGCCTGTCCGAACTCTTTGTCGAAGCGGTGCGTACCAACGAGGTTCACTTCCTTCGCCACCAGCATGTTGAAAGGCAGCGCGGTGTCTCCCATCACGCCGACCTGAACGATGGTGCCGAGCGGGCGGACGCAGGTCAGCGCGCTGCGGAGCGCAGGCAGTGCGGCAGAACATTCGAACACGATGTCGAATTGGCCTTTGTCGGCCTCGTAAGGCTTCAGGCCCTCGGGGTCGGACAGGACGTTGACGGTGCCGGTCGCGCCGACTTCCTTGGCGACGGCCAGCGTGGCGTCCTGAAGGTCGGTCACGACGATCTCGGACGCGCCGAAGTATTTCGCCAGCGCAACGCAGAGCACGCCAATCGGACCGGCGCCGGTCACGAGGACACGCTTGCCGGACAGATCACCGGCCACGTCAAAGGCGCGGGTCATGGCGCGGCGGCAAACGGCCAGAGGCTCGGCCAACGCCGCTTCGGTCATCGGGACCCCGTCGGCGATTTTGTAACACTGCGCCTCACCAATCGCGACGCGGTCGCGCATGAAGCCCTGCTCGTGCGGCAGGAACATAGCCGAGCCTTTGAACCGCATGTTCATGCAGTGGTGACGCTCGCCCGCCTCGCAGAATTTGCAGGAGCCGCAGGGGTGCGACGGGTTGAGGGCGACCACATCGCCGACGGCAACGCGGGTCACGCCTGCACCGACCTCAATGACCGTGCCAGCCGCTTCGTGGCCAAGGATAATCGGCTCGCGAACACGGATCGTGCCAATCCCGCCGTCCGAATGATAATGCAGATCAGAGCCGCAGAACCCCACAGCTCCGATCGCCACTACGACCTGACCTTCGCCAGCGGTCGGAAGCTCCTCCGTTTCGAGACGAAGATCATGTTGTCCGTGCAGTCGAACGATACGGTTCATGGGAAGGCCTTATTGGGAAACGAGGTTGGGGAGCCACGTGCTGAAGAACGGCACGTAGGACACGAGCAGCAACACGATAATGTTGGTGAGGATAAAGGGCCAGATCGCCTTGGTGATTTGCACCAGCGAAATGCGTCCGATGTTGGCACAGATAAAGAGGCAGACACCCACCGGAGGCGTGGTCAGGCCGATCATCAGGTTCAGCACCGCGAAGGTCGCGAAATGGAGCGGGTCGATGCCAACACCCTCTGCCAGCGCGAGAAGCGGCACGAAGAGAATAATCAGCGCGGCAATCGTCTCCATGAACATGCCGACGAACAGCAGGACAAGGTTGATCAGTAGGATGACGAGGAACTTGTTCGTGGTGATCGACAGAACGGATTCCGCAATCATCTCTGGGATGCGCTCGGACACGAGGATCCAGCCGAACACGTTGGCCAGACCAACGAGGATCAGGATCGCGGCAGCAGACACCGCGCTATCGATGAGGATGCGCGGGACGTCACGCAGCTTGAGGCCCCGGTAGACGAAAGCTCCGACCACGAACGCATAGATCGAGGCGACGATGGCGGTCTCGGTCGGGGTGGCGAAACCACTGAGCATACCGCCGACGATCAGAACGGTCATCATGACCGCCCAGAATGCGCCGCCGAACGCGCGGAACAGCTCGCCCCACCCTTGCCACGGCTGGCGTGGGAAGTCGTTTTTCTTGGCGATGATCCAGGCGGTGAACATCATCGCAACGCCCATCAGAAGGCCCGGCAATGCGCCTGCAATGAACATCTTACCGACCGAAATGCCCGACAGCGTGCCGACGATGATCATAGGCACCGACGGCGGAATGATCGGCCCCACGGTGGACGATGCAGCCGTGATCGCGGCGGAGAACGGCACGGGATAGCCCGCCTTCTTCATGCCGGGGATCATCATGCCGCCGATGGACGCCGCGTCCGCCGCCGCAGTGCCGGAAATCCCGCCGAACAGCATGGAAGCCGCAACGTTCGTCAGTCCAAGGCCGCCGCGCATCCAGCCCACCATCGCTTGCGCAAGCCGGACGATGCGAGTGGTGATCCCACCTTCGTTCATCAGGTTACCGGCGAGGATGAAACCCGGAATACAGAGCAGAACAAAGCTATCAATGCCCGCGTACATCTTCTGCGGAATGGTCACGAGCGGAATGCCCGCCTCCAGCAGGTAGGCCATCGACGCAATCCCGAGCGTGATTGCGACGGGAATACCGAGCACCAGCCCCAGAACGAACAGGCCGAGAAGTAGCGCCAGTCCCATTAGTCTTCCTCCGTCCGCGTCACAGGCAGACCGTCTTCGGCTCCGAGCAGCATCGAGATGACGCGCAGAGCCGCAAAAATGCCCACGACCAGAAGCATCACGAGCGATGCTGCGTGGACCCAGTTCATATGAATGCCCAGCGCCGGTGCCGTCTGGCGCGCGCCGATCTTTGTGAAAAATTGTGCCGGTTCGATCAGGATGAACGCGAATACCGCCGTCGCAGCCGCACCGAACAGGCGGAACGCCCAAGGGAAACGGCCGGGGAGAGATTCCGACAGGATATCCACGTTCACCAGATCACCCGATCGCAGCCCGAGGCCCGCACCGAAAGCGGTGAGCCAGAGGAGTGCAAAGCGGGTGAGTTCTTCGGTCCAGATGACGGTCTTCATCATGCCCGAACGTCCGAGAAGTTGCAGGACGACCGCCCCGATGATCACCAGAAACGCAGCACCGGTCGCGGCTCTGGCGATCAGGGTGCACCAGTGCGTTATGCGGATGACGAGATTTTTCATCGGACGACCCGTTGGTAAAATGCAGACAGAGGGCGCATCTGCGCCCTCTGCAGTTTGTCAAAATGGGCTTAGTTGGCGAAGAGTGCTTCGACTTCCGGACGGATTTCGTCCGAAACCGACGACAGGACAGCGTCCTTAGCGGCGGCGGCGAATGCAGCGCCGTCGACTTCGACGAATTCCATGCCGAGCGATTCAAGCTCTGCGACCAGTTCGGCTTCTTGCGCGTTGAACAGTTCACGCTCGTAGGCCTGCGCGGTTGCAGCGGCTTCCATCACCGCAGCCTGATCTTCCTCCGACAGCTTTTCCCAAGCCATTTCGGAGATGGTCAGGTAGATCCACGAACGGACGTGCTCGGTCTTGTTGACGTAGCCCTGAACCTCGTTGAAGTTGGCCGACTTGATCAACGCGAGCGGGTTTTCCTGCGCGTCGATGGTGCCGTTCTGGAGCGAGGTGAACACTTCCGAGAATGCCATCGGGGTCGGGTTCGCGCCCAGAGCCTGCCAGGTATTGAGGAAGAGCGGCACGTTCGGAACGCGCATCTTCAGACCGGCCAGCTCTTCGAGATTGGTGATTGGGCGGTTCGAGGTCAGGTTACGCGGGCCACGCGCGAAATAGGCGATCGGACGGATGCCTACGGCTTCGATGATCTGGGCTTCGATGCGATCACCAAGCTCGCCCGATGCGACTTCGTCCATCTGCTCGAGCGAGCTGTAGCCGTACGGAACAACCAGCAGAGCCGCCATCGGCGCCCAGTTCTGGAGCGATTCACCGGTGATGGTCATGTCGGCGGTACCGAGCTGCATCCCGTTGATAACGTCCATTTCCTTGCCGAGCGTTTCGTTCGGGTAGACTTCGACAGCAACGCGGCCATCGGTCAACGCCGACACTTCTTCGGCGAACTTCACCGCACCGAGGTGCCAAGTGTTCTGTTCGTTGGCGGGGTGGCCCAGCTTGAGGGTCACGTCCTGAGCAAATGCCGAAACGGTCATCGCGGCAGTGGCGATACCGGCGAGCATTACAGTCTTAAGAGTCTTGGCTACGATCATGGTTTCCTCCCTAAAGATCGCTTGGTTCAGGCCGTGGCCCGAGGTTCGAAATACTGCGGACAAGCCTCTTGGATGGCTGGCAGGTCCGCCAAAATCATTTTCAGATGCGCACGAAGCGCGAGTTTCGCAGCGGCCGGATCGTTCATTGCGATGGCCTCAACGATGGCTTCGTGCTGCTTGATGAGGTGATCGGTCGGCAGACGGGTCGCCGTCAGCTGACGCACGCGGTCCATCTGGGATTTCATCCCGTCGACAACGCCCCACGCATTGCTGTGCCCCGCCCCATCCGCAAGCGTGCGGTGGAAAAGGTCATCCATCTCAATAAAGCCGCGCGGATCGGACGGCGCCTTTTCGCGCTGCACTTCGATCTGCTTGTTCAACTCACTGACCAACGCGGGGTCTGCGCGCTCTGCACAAGCGGCGGCGATGTCAGCCTCAACGGCTTCACGCACAAAACGGGCGTCGAGGACTGCGCCGATGTTGATCTTGCGAACGAAGGTGCCGCGCTGGGGGCGCACTTCGACCAGACCGTCTTCGGCGAGCTTTATGAAAGCCTCGCGGACAGGCTGTCGGCTCACGCCGTACCTCGCGCCGATTTCGGCTTCGGACAGGCGCGCACCCGGCTCGAGTTCGTTGGAGACAATGGCCGTACGCAATACGCGCAACAGCTGGGGCCCGACCGGCACGGTCGGGTCTAACGTAGCAGGCTGTTGCATTAATATAGCCATCGTCTCCTCCTGCCGCACACACTGATACATACTTCCATACTAGTCAACATCGAGTTACGGTGATATTGAAGTTCGACACAAAACGGCGTTTGCTGAAGGAAATCGGGGGAGGAGATTAT
The DNA here is from genome assembly GCF_015220045.1 of Marivivens aquimaris. Lineage (NCBI taxonomy): Bacteria > Pseudomonadati > Pseudomonadota > Alphaproteobacteria > Rhodobacterales > Paracoccaceae > Marivivens > Marivivens aquimaris. The sequence goes on from NZ_JADBGB010000001.1 coordinate 2,303,387, forward strand.
GCGTCAAACCTGGCGTTGGTTCGGTCCGCAGGATCGCGTGAGCATTGACGATATGATGCAGGCAGGCGTCGAAGGCGTCGTGTCGGCGCTTCATCACGTGCCCACGGGTGCGGTTTGGACCCCCCCAGAAATCGCGGCCCGTCATCAAGCGATCAAAACCCGCAAGGACGGTCGCCCGTCTCCGCTGACATGGGATGTCGTCGAATCGCTGCCCGTGTCCGAGGACATCAAAAAGCAGCAGGGCGACTGGAAAACCCACATCGAGAACTGGAAGCTGTCGATGCGCAATCTGCGCGACAGCGGCATCGAAGTGATCTGCTACAACTTCATGCCGGTCCTCGACTGGACGCGCACCGACCTTGCGTGGGAACGCCCCAATGGCGCCCGTTGTATGCGGTTCGACCTGACCGACTTCGCCGCTTTCGACATCCATATCCTCAAGCGCGCAGGCGCTGCAGAGGAATTCCCCGAAGCCGTCGTCGAAGCAGCCGCTCGCCGCTTTGCCGAGATGACCGATCAGCAGAAAGAGAAGATCGCGGGCAACGTGGTTTTCGGCCTGCCGGGTGCTGCCGAGAAATTCACGCTCGAAGACGTGCGCGAACACCTCGCCGAGTACAACAATATCAGCGAAGACCGCCTGCGCAGCCACCTGATCGACTTCCTGTCCGAGGTCACGCCGCTCGCCGAAGAGCTGGGCGTCCGCATCTGCTGCCACCCCGACGACCCGCCCTTCCCGCTGCTGGGACTGCCGCGCATCATGTCGACGCAGGCCCACTACGAGGCCGTTTTGAACGCCGTCGATCTGCCTGCGAACGGCGTCACATTCTGCACTGGATCACTGGGTGCGCGCCCCGACAACAATCCGGTCGAAATTTTCAAAGCCCTCGCCGACCGCGTTCATTTCCTGCACCTGCGGAACGTGAATATCGAGGGCACCGAGGTGAAGAACTCCTTTTTCGAGGACGAACACCTTTCGGGTCACACCGACATGATCGGCATGATCCAAGCCATTGTCGCCGAAGAAAAACGCCGCAAAGATGAAGGCCGCGACGACTGGTCGATCCCCGTACGCCCGGACCACGGTCAGGACATTCTGGACGACATCGGCCGCGATGCGCAGCCGGGTTATCCCGCCATCGGCCGCCTTAAGGGCCTCGCGGAACTGCGCGGTGTATATCGCAGCTTCGAACGTATGACGGCTGCCGAATGACCATGCGCCTGACATCGCTCGACCAAGTTCCGCAGTCTCTTCGCCCTGCTTACAATCCATCCGCGCATGGCGTCGGCATCGTCCACATCGGCCTCGGCGCGTTTCACAAAGCGCACCAAGCCGCGCTGACCGAGCTTGCCATTGCGGCATCGGGCGGCGACTGGCGCATCCTTGGTGTTTCCCTTCGTTCACCCAAGGCGGCGGACGAGCTGGCCCCGCAGCACGGCCTTTATACTTTGATCGAACGGGGCGCTTCGACCTCCGCCCGCGTTATCGGCTCGATTTCCGGAGCGATCTGCTCGGCAGAAGATCCGGCCCTTGCATTGGATGCCATGGCCAATCCGGCAACCAAGATCGTTTCGATCACCGTTACCGAAAAAGCCTACGGCCTCGACCGTGCGAGCGGTGGATGTGACCGCAACCATCCCGCTGTTGCCGCAGATCTGAAATCGCCCCATAAACCGCACGGCGTTCTGGGAATGCTGGTTCGCGCTCTGGATATGCGCCGGCAAGCAGGCATCTCGCCATTCACCGTGCTGTGCTGCGATAACCTGCCGGACAACGGCCACCTTCTACGCGGCGCGACCATCGATTTTGCGAACGATATCAATACCGAACTTGCGGGCTGGATTGCGGAGAATGTTTCCTTCCCATCGACGATGGTGGATCGCATCACGCCCGCAGCCACCGCGAAAACGCTGGCAGACGCCGAAGCGCTGCTCGGCGTAGCCGACCTCGCCGCAATCGAGACCGAGCCGTTCTACCAGTGGGTCATCGCAGATAACTTCCCCCTCGGTCGCCCGAAATGGGAAGCAGCAGGCGTGATTTTCACCGACAACGTAGCTGCATTCGAGGCAATGAAGTTGCGGATGCTCAACGGCTCGCATTCGATGCTCGCCTACGCAGGCTTCCACGCGGGCCGCACCTATGTGCGCGATGTCATGGCAGACCGAGCGCTTGCCAAACTGGTACGCCGCCATCTGGATACCGCTGCCGCTACCCTGCCCCCGATCGAAGGCATCGACACGGGCAATTACGCCGACGCGCTGATCAAACGATTCCGCAATCCCGAGATTGCGCACCAGACCTTCCAGATCGCGATGGACGGCTCGGAAAAACTGCCGCAGCGCATTTTCTCGGCCCTCGCCGATGCGCGGTCCCGCGAGATCGAAACCCGCGCCTTTGCCTTTGCGACCGCCGCTTGGCTGCGGCACATCAGTGGCTCCACGCATGATTGCGAGTCTTACGAATTGCGCGACCCGCGTGCGGCGGAACTGAGCGAAATGGCGCGCGGTAAAGGCGCAGGAGAGATCGTTGCCAACATCCGCAAATCCGGTTTCATAAGCGAGACCGTCGCCACTGATGACGCATTCTGGGCGGAAGTGACTGAGATCCTGGCGAGTATGTTGGCAGAACCGATGACCGCCGTGATCGAGGCGGAAGCTGCGCGATGAAACGCTTTGTCTCCATCGGCGAATGCATGGTCGAACTATCGGGCGGCACCAATGATCTATGGCGCATGGGCATCGCGGGCGACACTTTGAATACTGCATGGTACGCTCGCGCCTCGCTGCCAGACGACTGGCGCGTGAGCTATGGCACGGTCATTGGCTGCGATGCGTTCTCGACCAAAGTGCCAGCATTCCTGACCGCGAATGGCCTGCACACCGACGCGTTGTTCACGCATCCGACCCGCTCCATCGGGCTCTATGCGATTAGCCTGACAAACGGGGAGCGTAGCTTCAGCTATTGGCGCGACACCTCCGCGGCCAAGACTTTGGCCGACGATCTCGCGATGCTCGAGGCCATGACCGAAGGCGCGGAGATGGTTCATGTGTCTGGCATCACGCTCGCCATTCTGTCCGTCCAAGGGCGCCAGAACCTGATTGCACATCTGCTGGACTGCCGCGCGAAGGGCACGAAAATCGTGCTCGACCCGAACATCCGTATGCGCCTGTGGGAAGATGCTGAAACGGCGAAGCAAACCATTACCGCCGCCGCGCAAGCCGCCGATATCATCCTGCCGAGCTTTGACGACGAAGCCGCCTTGTTTGGCGACGCCTCGCCCCAAGAGACCAGCCAGCGATATATAGATGCAGGCGCAACGACAGTCGTGGTCAAGAACGGCTCCGGCACCATGATCGTGCATGACCACGGCAAATCTTTCCCCATCGACGGGCTGGAAATGGTCGACCCTGTCGACACGACGGGCGCAGGCGACAGCTTCAATGGAGCGTTCCTTGGCGCGCTTTTGCAAGGCCAGTCGATCCTCAGCGCCGTCCATGCAGGTCATGCGATGGCGGCCAAGGTTGTTATGCACCACGGTGCGCTGATCCCGATGGATGCACTCTAAAGCCGATTGATCATTGCCCTTTCCCGCCCAATAGTATGGCAGGAGACAAATATGACGATCGCACCTGACATACCCCGACTGGATTCGACCAAGCCGATCGGTCCGCAGTTGGTCAATGCGCTCCGCCGCAGGATCATCCACAATGACTGGAAACCGGGCCAGCGCCTGTCGGAGTCGGAAGTTGCCGCAGACTACGACGTCAGTCGTCAACCAATTCGCGAGGCGTTCATCAAACTGCGCGAGGACGGCCTGATCGAAGTCCGGCCGCAGCGCGGCAGCTTTGTCCGCAAGATCTCCAGCGCCAATGTCCTCGATGCGCGGTTCGTTCGAGAAGCGATCGAGGCGGACATTGTGCGCATCGTGGCAAATACGCCTGATGACGATGTGATCCGCGATCTGGAAGAACTGGTTGCCGCGCAGAAACGTGCTGCCGACAGCAAGGTCGAAGAGTTCATGGCGATCGACGACCGCTTCCACCACCGCCTCGCGCTTGCCGCCGGACATGTCCACGCGTGGGAGACGGTCGAAAGTACGAAATCCCAACTGGACCGCGTGCGTCACCTGTCCTCGCAGCACTTCCCCCGCGCCAACGTCATTGCTCAGCACATCGGTATCGTCGATGCGATCAAGGCGGGCTCTCCCGATCAAGCGGAAGCCGACATGCGCCAACATCTACGCGGGTTGATCCGCGATTTGCCGACGATCAAAGAAACCTTTGCCGACTTTTTCGAATAATTTGGCTGCGGAACCAGGGTCGGACTAGCTGCAAACACGAAAAAGCCACCGCCCTTGGTTAGGACGGTGGCCTTTATTTATGCGAAGACGCCAAGAAGATCAGTCGTCGTCGTGGTCTTCTTCGTGATCGTCGTCGTCATCCTCGCGATCGTTATCGCGATCGTCGTCACGGTCATTTTCACGATCATTGTCGTTGCTGTTGTCATCGTCATCGTGCGAGCTGGAGCTTGAAGTCGAGCTATGGTCATCGTCGGTGCCATTGTCGTCCGAGCCACCGGTATCGTCATTGTCGTCCGAGCCACCGGTATCGTCATTGTCGTGAGAGCCCGTATCCGACGTGGTGTTATGATCGTCGTCGGTTCCATGGTCATCGTCGATGCCGTCATCAGACCCGTAAGCATCGTCGCTGTCATGGGAACCTGACGTGGCGCCATGATCGTCATCCGAGCCGTCCATGTCATCGTCACGGCCGTGGTCATCATTGACATGATCATCATCAGTACCGTCATCGTCGATGTGGTCATAACCGTCGTCGTCCACACCGTCGTCATCGGCGTCGTTATGGTTGTCGTTACCCCGATCGTCGTCATCGCTGCGCGACTGAATGGAATCGATCATGTCGTTGCTTTCGTCTTGCCCGACAACTTCGACATACTGCTGGAGGATCGCGCCGGTTGTGTTGTCGACGACAATCTCGATCTTACGACCGTCAGCCGCATAGCCTTCGATCTTGGATTGGGTCGCACCGCGGCCAAGTTCGAAATGGGTATAACCATCCAGAGCCAAGGTGTTGATCGCGGTATCTACGCCATCAGCCATTGCAACATTTGCGGCGAGCAGAAACGCGGTGGTCGAAAGTAGTTTGAATTTCATGGGAGCCTCCTGATTACATTGCAGCCAGGATGTTTGCTTAAACCCCTCCGGTCCATAAACTGGGGCATATAGCGCCTTTAAAACAACGCGTATAACCACGGTTTATGGGCAGTTTACGCCACCCGTGACAGGTCTATTGTAACCTGAACTGGAGGATACATTGCAAAATATCGTTAAAAACGCGCAGGCTCTGGCCATCTTGCTGGCCGGCATGGTCCTGTCTTTTCTGTTCTTCTTTCAGGACGTGGTTGTCGACCTGCGAGATCATTTCGCTTCGGGTCAGGGATACTCTGACGGTGAACTGATTCACCTCGTTTTCGAGGCCATCGCCGTGATTGTCCTCCTGTTCGGAATCTTGGCGATGCGTCAGTATACGGCGATGCTCACCGCAGAGAACGAGCGTAAGAAGACCCAGCTTTCCGCGTTGAAGGAAGACTTCGACGACCTCATTGTGCGCAGGTTCGAACAATGGGGCCTGACGGGCGCGGAGCGCGATGTGGCATTGCTGCTGCTTCGGGGTCTGAATACCGCTGACATCGCAAAGATGCGGTCAACCAGTGTCGGCACGGTGAAGGTTCAATCGCACAATGTGTTCCAAAAGGCAGGCGTGACATCGCGCGTCGAGTTCATGTCGCTTTTCATGGACGAATTTATCGACGTGGGATTAGGCAGCACTCCGACCTAATTAGCTGACTTCATCGGAGTAGAACCAACTGCGTTCGTCGCAAGGGACGCAGGGATGGACAAGTACGGGGCGGTCGATCACCTTGGCGGCGAAGGCCATATCCAGACTGCAAGGAAATTCCCGATGAGCGACGCCCTGTTCCGTATCACCACCCTCGGAGAGGTCGAACATGACGCGCCCGCTGCGGATCGTGTCATCTCCGGATCGCCTCAGTTCACCACTTGGAACGTGGAAGATCGTGACGGTCTTTATTGCGGGACTTGGCGGTCGACCCCTGGAAAGTGGCGCATCCAGTACGACGAATGGGAATACTGCCGCATCATCGAAGGCGTTTCGATCATCTCCGAAGATGACGGTCACAGCTTGGAGCTCCGCGCGGGCGATAGCTTTGTTCTGCGACCGGGCTTTCGCGGCACGTGGGAAGTCGTGGAGACGACGACCAAGGAATACGTTATCCGGCTCTGACACAGCGGCCTTTGCAATCCACCGCCGTTTGCATGACATATAGAGCCTGCCGATCACCGGAGGAGCCTGCGATGAACATCCTATTCATCATGTACGACCAGCTGCGTTTTGATTACCTCAGCTGCGCAGGTCATCCACATCTGCACACGCCGAATTTCGATCGGATTGCTGCGAAGGGCGTGCGCTTCACCAACGCCTACGTGCAATCGCCAATTTGCGGCGCCTCGCGGATGAGTTTCTATACGGGGCGCTATGCGTCCTCTCACGGCGCGCAGTGGAATGGCTTCCCGTTGCGGGTAGGTGAGATGACTTTAGGCGATCACCTGCGCGATCTGGGCATGGATTGCTGGCTTCTTGGCAAGACGCACATGAAGGCCGATGCCAAAGGCATGGCGCGGCTGGGCCTTTCCCCCGATAGCTTGATCGGAGCGCGTCAGGCAGACTGCGGCTTTGACGCTTGGATCCGCGACGACGGCTTGTGGGGCACGGGACCGGACGGCGATTACGACCAAAAACGTTCGCCCTACAACGAATATCTTAAATCCAAGGGCTATGACGGCGATAACCCTTGGGCGGACTACGCAAACGCGGGCGTCAGCGACGACCAGATTGCCAGCGGCTGGATGTTCGTGAACGCGGACAAGCCCGCCAACATCCGAGAGGAAGACAGCGAAACGCCTTGGCTGACCTTGGAAGCGATCCGCTTTATCGACGAGGCGAAGGGGCCGTGGTGCGCTCATGTGAGCTTTATCAAACCGCACTGGCCCTACATCGTGCCAGCCCCCTACCACGATATGTACGGGCCAGAGCATATCTTGCCGCCTGTGCGGAGTTCGCAGGAACTGGAAAACCCGCATCCTGTACTGAAGGCATACCACGACACCAAGGTGGCGCAGGCATTTCAGCGTGAGGACGTGCGGGCAAAGGTTATTCCGGCTTACATGGGCCTGATCAAACAATGCGACGACCAACTCGGGCGCTTGCTGGATCACCTCGAAGAGACAGGTCAGACGGACGACACGATGATTGTGCTGACCTCGGATCACGGCGACTACCTAGGTGATCACTGGCTCGGCGAGAAGGACTTCTTCCACGAAGCGTCGGTTAAGATCCCGCTGATCATTTGCGATCCGAGGAGCAGTGCCGATCCGACGCGCGGGACAACCTGCGATGCTCTGGTAGAGGCGATTGACCTCGCCGCAACCTTTGTTGAGGCCGCGGGCGGCAAGGTGCCTGATCACATCATTGAGGGGCGCTCACTGATGCCTTGGATCAATGGCGAAGCGCCTGAAGATTGGCGGGAATTTGTCATCAGCGAATACGACTACTCGGTCACTCCGCGTGCAGAGGCTTTGGGCGTAGCGCCTCGCGATGCACGCATGATGATGGTTTTTGACGGCCGCTGGAAGATGATCCACTTCGAGGGCGGCTTCCGTCCGATGCTCTTTGATCTGGAAAACGATCCGCGTGAGGTGAACGACCTTGGCGAAGTGGCTGACCATGCTGACCAGATTGCGCGCCTTTATGACTACCTCGGGCAATGGGGCCGACGCATGTGCCAACGTGTCACTATGTCAGATACCGACATAAAGGCCGCACGCGGCCGTTCGCTCCGCCGCGGTATTCTGCCGTTTCTGGTGGACGGTAGCGAAGTAGATCCCGAACTGACTGAGAAGTACACGGGTCCCGCGCGCCAAAAGTATTGAGGTGCGAACGATCCAAGGCGTTCCCTTTGTTCTTCGGGATACGCGATGTGCTACATGTGTTAGACATTGGTTGCGGGGGTAGGATTTGAACCTACGACCTTCAGGTTATGAGCCTGACGAGCTACCGGGCTGCTCCACCCCGCGTTGGGTGTGTAAACACTTATCCCTTTTTTAGCGAAGCTGCTTATGGGGATATTAGATTGATATGTTTAGAGAGAATTTGGTTCTTACTAGGTCTGGCGGTGACTTACTCTCCCACGTCTTAAGACGCAGTACCATCAGCGCAACGGCACTTAACGGCCGGGTTCGGAAAGGGACCGGGTGTTTTGCTCGTGCTATAGCCACCAGACCGAGAAAGAACCAAGATTTCCAAGTGAAGTACGTTTTTAGTATGTTTCTGAAGCGTTGCTGTTTCTGGAACAGATCAAGCCTATCGGACGATTAGTACCGGTCAACTGAATGCATTGCTGCACTTACATCTCCGGCCTATTGACGTGGTGGTCTACCACGGTCCTCAGGGATACCTTGTTTTGAGGGGGGCTTCCCGCTTAGATGCCTTCAGCGGTTATCCTGTCCGATCATAGCTACCCAGCACTGCCGTTGGCACGACAACTGGTCCACCAGTGGATCGTTCACCCCGGTCCTCTCGTACTAGGGGCAACTCCTCTCAAGTATCCTACACCCACGGAAGATAGGGACCGAACTGTCTCACGACGTTCTAAACCCAGCTCACGTACCTCTTTAAATGGCGAACAGCCATACCCTTGGGACCTGCTCCAGCCCCAGGATGAGATGAGCCGACATCGAGGTGCCAAACGATGCCGTCGATATGGACTCTTGGGCATCATCAGCCTGTTATCCCCAGCGTACCTTTTATCCGTTGAGCGATGGCCCTTCCACTCGGGACCACCGGATCACTATGGCCGACTTTCGTCTCTGCTCGACTTGTCAGTCTTGCAGTCAGGCTGGCTTATGCCATTGCACTCAACGAGCGATTTCCGACCGCTCTGAGCCAACCTTCGCGCGCCTCCGTTACTGTTTGGGAGGCGACCGCCCCAGTCAAACTACCCACCACGCAGGGTCCCGG